>DATJPG010000016.1:0-24089 GCA_035506515.1 Acidobacteriota bacterium | reverse complement strand
GTTCAAGCCCCGGTAAGGTTCTTCGCGTTGCGTCGAATTGAACCACATGCTCCACCGCTTGTGCGGGCCCCCGTCAATTCCTTTGAGTTTCAGTCTTGCGACCGTACTCCCCAGGCGGGGCACTTAACGTGTTAACTCCGGCACCGAGGGACTCAATACCCCCAACACCAAGTGCCCATCGTTTACAGCTAGGACTACCGGGGTATCTAATCCCGTTCGCTCCCCTAGCTTTCGCGCCTCAGCGTCAGTCACTGTCCAGGTAGCCGCCTTCGCCGCAGGTGTTCCTCCCAATATCTACGCATTTCACCGCTACACTGGGAATTCCACTACCCCCTCCAGGACTCAAGCTAAGCAGTTTCAGATGCAATTCCCGAGTTAAGCTCGGGGCTTTCACATCTGACTTGCAAAGCCGCCTACGCGCCCTTTACGCCCAGTAATTCCGAACAACGCTTGCCACCTCCGTATTACCGCGGCTGCTGGCACGGAGTTAGCCGTGGCTTCCTCAGCAGGTACAGTCAAACCTCTTGCGAGGCATTCGTCCCTACTGACAGGAGTTTACGACCCGAAGGCCTTCATCCTCCACGCGGCGTTGCTGCGTCAGGCTTTCGCCCATTGCGCAAAATTCCCCACTGCTGCCTCCCGTAGGAGTCTGGACCGTGTCGCAGTTCCAGTGTGGCCGTTCGCCCTCTCAGGCCGGCTACTGATCGCAGCCTTGGTGGGCCGTTACCTCACCAACTAGCTAATCAGGCGCGAACCCCTCCTCGAGCAACTTGCGCTTTTGATCTTCAGGTCATGCGACCCGAAGATGTTATGCGGTATTAGCACCGCTTTCGCGGTGTTATTCCACACTCGAGGGTAGGTTGTTCACGTGTTACTCACCCGTCTGCCACTGTACTCATGGAGTTGCCCCCACTTTCTCGTTCGACTTGCATGTGTTAGGCACGCCGCCAGCGTTGATTCTGAGCCAGGATCAAACTCTCCAATTAGATCGAAGAGTCCTGAATTTTTCAATTCAGGCTACTGTATTACTTTTTAGGAATGGGTGTTCTTGGACACGCACTATCTAGTTATCAAAGATCTAGGCAGTCATAAATCATAAGACTTTGAATTCAGCTTTTCAAGTATGGCTGAGATTTCAACCGACCTATGATCGACGAAGGATTTACCCAATCAGAAGACTGAGAAATCAGCCTCTCAACTCCATTCGAGTATCGAGAAGCGAGCTCACATATTAGATCTGCCAGCTCAACTTGTCAAGCAGGTTAATTGCTTCTTTTTTAAAAATTAACCTGTTTCTCAAAAACGGAGTCTTTTCCGTTCCAAAGACCGCACTTCCTCAATCTCATCGATTGAGAGGCCGTCATAATACCCACCCGACCCGGGGCTGTAAAGGCCTAAATGTAAAAAAACTGCCTTATTTTTCGAAAAGGCCCGTTTTTCTCGCTTAATTCTGCATTTTGTCCAGGACCACGGCGATCGCGCGCCAGTAAATCTCGTGTTCCTGCTCTAAAATCCGCGCGGATAGTGTATCCTCGGTGTCGCCTTCGAGCACCTCGACCGCGCGCTGCAACACGATCGGCCCTGTGTCCACGCCCTCATCCGCAAGGTGAACCGTGCAGCCGCTCACTTTCACGCCATATTGCAGCGCCTGCCGCTGCGCATGAAGTCCAGGGAAGGACGGGAGCAGCGCCGGGTGGATGTTGAGAATTCTGGACGGGTATGCTTTCAGCAGCTCCGGGCTGAGGATGCGCATGAATCCGGCCATGCAGATCAGCGCGGGATCAAACGAGCGCAGCGCCTTCACAACCGAACGATCGTACTCCTCGCGCGGCACGCCCTGAGACGGCAGGCAGATCGCCGTCAATCCGAACTCGGTGGCCCGCGCCAGCCCCGCTGCGTCCGGAATGTTGCTGATCACGCAGCAGATCTCGGCATTCAAGTCGCCGCGACGAATCGCTTCCTGGATGGCTACAAAATTTGAGCCGCGGCCCGAAAGGAGTATCGCCAGTTTTCGATTGTTCATGGTTCACCCGTTGAGAATGTCATTGAATCCGCACGTGGATCCAAGGCCCGCGAAAAACCGCAGATTTTCCATCACTCATCTTCAATCATTCCGATCGCCTCCCGATTCCGCCGTTCCGCAACACTTCACGGGCTCAGGAGGCACCGGGATTTCCTCCGGGAAAAGGCTCTTTTGCTTATCATCCACCACGACTTCGGTTGGATACTTGTCGGTAAAACACGCCGTGCAATACTGCTTTTTATCTTCGACGGATTTCAGCACCGCTTCGAGGCTTAAATACCCCAGCGAATCCGCCTCTATAAACCTGCAGATTTCAGCCACCGACTTTGCAGAGGCGATCAGCTCTCGATACGTCGGGATATCGATTCCGTAAAAACAGGGCGCGATCAGCGGTGGCGATGTGATCCGGACATGGATCTCCCGCGCCCCCATAGACCGGATGATATGCATGATCTTCTTGCTGGTCGTGCCGCGCACGATCGAATCGTCGATCAAAACAATACTCTTATCCCGGAGAATTTCCCGAACCGGATTGAGCTTTACCTTCACTCCGAAGTTGCGGATGGACTGTTTCGGCTCAATGAACGTCCGACCGATGTAGTGATTCCGGATCAGGCCGAATTCCAGCGGGATCCCGCTCTCCTGCGCGTAGCCTATGGCTGCAGAAACGCCGGAATCGGGCACCGGCACAACGACATCCGCGCGCGCCGGATGCTCGCGCGCCAGGTATTTTCCCATTTCTCGACGGCTGGAGTTGACCGTTCTGCCGAAAACAAGGCTGTCGGGGCGGCTGAAATAAATATGCTCGAAAATGCAGAATGCCGGCTTTTTCCTGGGAAGCGGCATCTGCGATTCCAGGCTGTTTTCTTCGATCCTCAGGACCTCGCCCGGCTCCACATCCCGGATATATTCCGCATCGATCAAATCAAGGGCGCAGGTCTCCGAGGCCACCACATACGAATCGTTCACCCGGCCGATGCACAGCGGACGGAATCCGTGAGGATCCCTGGCAACCAGGAGATACTCCGGAGTCAGAAGCATCAACGAATATGCGCCCTTGACGATGCGAAGGGCTTCCACGAAGGCTTCCGGCAGTGTCCGGCGCCTCGAGCGCGAGAGCAGATGCAGAATCACTTCGCTGTCGCTGGTGGAATGAAAAATGGCGCCGTCGCGCTCCAGTTCATGCCGCAGCTGAACCGCATTCGTCAGGTTCCCGTTGTGTGCAAGTGCAACGGGCCCTCTCCAGCAATCGATCAGAATTGGTTGGGCATTCCAGGAAGCACTTTCCCCTGCCGTGGAGTACCGCACATGCCCGATCGCCGAATCACCGCGAAGACGTTCCAGCCGGGAACCGTCAAAGACGTCCGCCACATGCCCCATGCCTCTTTCGGCATACAGCTTCTGCCCGTCGGAGCTGACAATCCCCGCGGACTCCTGGCCCCGATGCTGGAGCGCATAGATCCCCAGATAGGCGATTCGAGCCGCCTCCGGGTGACGGACGATGCCAAATATACCGCACTCTTCTTTCAACTTGTCCCAGGGCAATTCTTCCTCCCTTTATTTCTGCGTCCAAACGCCTGTTATTATCGTCGGATTTCCCGGGCGGGCAATCTCTCATCAG
This sequence comes from Acidobacteriota bacterium, assembly GCA_035506515.1. Lineage (GTDB taxonomy): Bacteria > Acidobacteriota > UBA6911 > UBA6911 > UBA6911 > UBA6911. The sequence continues at coordinate 20,445 of DATJPG010000016.1, read as the reverse complement.
CTAACAGAATATTATACACGACACCCCCTCCCGCCTGGTCGAAAACGATTGAAAGAATGCAAAGAAGCTTCTATCTTAAATTTCGTCTGCACGGATCCCCGATATAGCTTATGATAGAGTGTTTGGTCGGGTTATTCGCGAAACGAATGCCTGCATTTCTTCTTGGGGGAAGAAGGAGGGATAGAACGCGGCTGCGATTCTTCATCGCGCCCGATCGGTGCCGAAGGATTCCCTGTCGAGTCGTTCTGTAGCCCGCAGGTATCCGTCGGGACCTGTGTGGATTCGAATTTTATTGGCGCCTTAAGGCGATTGTTTTTATCAATGCGGGAAAGGAAATTATAAAATGCCGGACATGGAGAGCACAAAAGAAAGCAAGGAATTCTGCCTGGATATCCCGGCGGAGAATACGCCTTTTTTTCTGAAAGGTTCCAACGCACTCGATTGGGGAATGCAGAATCGTCTGGCGCGAATTTTCAACCCCGCCTCGGGTAGGACCGTAATGCTGGCCATCGACCACGGCTATTTCCAGGGCCCGACCTCCGGGCTCGAGCGCGTCGATGTCAATATCGTGCCCCTGATCCCTTTCGCCGACGCCCTGATGCTCACGCGCGGCATTCTCCGGACAAACATTCCGTCCGCGTTCACAAAGGGAGTCGTTCTTCGGGCAAGCGGCGGGCCCAGCATATTAAAGGAACTATCCAACGAGCAGATTGCGGTCGACATCGAGGATGCCGTCCGTCTGAATGTCGCGGCGATGGCGGTTCAGGTATTCGTCGGCGGCGAATTTGAAACCCAATCGATCCACAACCTGACGCGTCTTGTGGATCTGGGAAACCGATACGGGATTCCCGTGCTCGGCGTAACCGCGGTAGGCAAAGATATGGTCCGCGATGCGAGGTATTTCCGCCTCGCCTGCAGGATCTGCGCCGAATTAGGCGCGCATTTCGTCAAGACCTATTACATCGCCGAAGGCTTCGAAACCGTAACCGCGTCCTGCCCTGTCCCGGTGGTGATGGCAGGAGGCAAAAAGCTTCCGGAGATCGAGGCGCTGGACATGGCCTACCGGGCGATTCAGGAAGGCGCGGCAGGCGTGGACATGGGAAGAAACATCTTCCAATCGGAGGCCCCGGCGGCGATGATTCAAGCGGTGCGAAAAGTGGTCCACGAAGGCTGCAAACCAAAGGAAGCCTTGGAGCTGTTTCAAACGCTGAAAAACGAATATAAGAAATGAGTTTTTGAGAGACAGGACGCAGTCCTTCTCGTTTCGTGATCGATACAAGGCGCAGGCATTATGGAAAACCGCTGGTCGGACGACGGAGCTGCAGGATTCATTGAAAAATATGGCGGCAAATGGGGCGAGGATTTAGCCGTTGGCCTTTTTGCGGCATCCTTGATCGGCATCGAGCCCGGGCTGGTGCTGCATGGCGGCGGCAACTGTTCGGTCAAAACCAGCTATAAAAATCTTTTCGGCGAAACCATCCCCGCCATATACGTAAAGGCGTCCGGATGCAATATGGCGTTCATTGAGCCGAACGGGTATACCGGGATGAACCTGGACCCGTTGAGGAGACTTCTTTCCTTTCCGGATCTCACCGATGAAGAAATGGTCAATGAGTTCCGCACTCATTTCCTGGATGCGCACGCCGCCACGCCATCCATGGAAACTCTCGTGCACGCGTTCATCGCTCATAAATTCGTCCATCACACGCATCCGGATGCCATTCTTGCCCTTTCGAATCAGCGCGACGGCGAGAGACTGGTGCGCGAAGCGCTGGGCGATGCGATCGTCATACTCCCGTATTATCCTCCCGGGTTCAAACTGGCGAAGGCGGTTGCCGACAAACTCGAGCAAAATCCGGCTGCTCACGCCATCGTGTTGATGCAACACGGGATGATCACATGGGGCGAAGCCGCGAGCGAATCGTACCGGACAACGATCGAGCTGGTGAACAAAGCGGAGGCGTATCTGCATCGCCATGCGCGCACCCCGCTCACACCGAGGAACCGCACGGCTCTCGACGAAGCCCAAAAACGTTTCACGGAGATCGCTCCGGTCGTCCGGGGTTTGCTCGCAAGGCCGACGGGAGACGCGGACCTGCCGTGGACGAGAACAATTCTGCAGCCTTTGATCAACAGGGTTGTCCTCGATTTCGTGGACTCGGACGGCGGCAAGGAAATCGCACTGACGCCTCCCCTGACGTCCGACCACCTGATTCGGACAAAACCGTACTACCTCTGGATCGACACTCCCGATTTTGCGAACAGCCAAAACCTGCGCGGACAATTCAGCGACGCGATCAAAATGTATGCCTCGGAATACGACTCCTACGTGGACCGGCATATCACGGACATGCCTCAAGGCGTGCAGCGCATGGATCCGATGCCCCGAGTGATCCTGGTTCCCGGCATGGGCGCGATATGCGCAGGAAAAGACGCCGCCGCGACACATATCATCCGGGATATCGCAGAGCACACGCTGGCGGTCAAAGCCCAAATTGCCGCTATGGGAACCTATTCCGGGATGAATGAGAAGGACATATTCGACATGGAATATCGGGTCCTTCAGCATTCAAAGCTGAAAGGGGACAAATCCCTTGCGCTCGCGAACCAGGTGGCGCTCATCACGGGAGCCGCCGGAGCGATCGGATCGGGAATTGCACAGGAGCTCCTGGAGCAGGGGTGCCACGTTGCCGTCACGGATTTGGGGGGAGCTCCGCTGGAAACGCTCGTGAGCGAGTTGAAGAGTGCGTTTGGGGAGCGGGTCATGGGCGTTGCACTGGATGTCACAAATCCGGCTTCGGTCGCAGATGGATTCAATGCCGTGATACGGTCCTGGGGTGGGATTGACCTGGTCATCCTGAATGCCGGCGTCGCTCATGTCTCCGCAATTTCGGAGATGAACATCGAGTCATTTCGAAAGCTCTCCAAAATCAATGTCGACGGAACGCTCTTGATGCTCGCTGAATCGATTCGGCATTTCAAGCTTCAGGGCACCGGCGGGGACATCGTCATGGTTTCCACCAAGAACGTGTTTGCACCCGGCGCCCGCTTCGGCGCCTACAGCGCGACGAAGGCCGCGGGACATCAGCTGGCGCGCATCGCGAGCCAGGAATTTGCCGAGCACGATGTCCGCGTCAACATGGTGGCACCGGACGCAGTATTTTCTCACGGCGCGCGGAAATCAGGCCTGTGGACGGAAATCGGTCCGGAACGCATGAGCGCCCGGGGACTGAGCCCTGAAGGTCTCGAGGAATATTACCGGAATCGAAATCTGCTCAAGGCGAAGGTGACGGCCCGTCACGTGGCCAAGGCAGTTCTCTTTTTTGCCACGCGGCAGACGCCCACCACAGGAGCCACGATTCCCGTGGACGGGGGCCTGCCCGATGCCACACCGCGCTAGCAGGAGACAGGCCGTTGGCTCATGGATCTCAGCCGCCCGCTCGCGCGGCGCTTCGGCCGTCAACCGTGGGTGGAAGGTTTTTTCCGCTAACGACCACAACTGAGGGATGCACGAATGATCGGACAACTCCGGGGGCAGCTCATACATAAAAAGCCGAACGCCCTTCTTCTGGATGTTCAGGGTGTTGGATATGAGGTGTTCATTCCCTTGACGAGCTTTTATGAACTCCCCGGCGAGGGAAACGAAGTCACGCTGAAGATCCACACGCACGTGCGCGAGGATGCGCTCACGCTGTTCGGATTCCTGTCTCAGCGCGAAAAAGACCTATTTCTCAAGCTGCTTTCCATCAGTGGGATTGGGCCCAAACTGGCGATCGCCATCCTGTCCGGCGCACAGGTGGAAGAACTCGCCCAGGCCATCGTTTCCGGCAACCTTGCGCGCCTGACGGCGATACCAGGCGTCGGCCGAAAAACGGCGGAACGAGTCGTGCTCGAGTTGAAAGGTCAAATGACCCCGTTTCTTCTGGCAGAACAGGTGGAACCCTCCAAGGGAACCGGAGTCAGCACGGCGCTGGAGGAGGACATTCTGTCGGCTCTCACGAACCTCGGTTACCCGCGGGCATCGGCGGAAAAGGCGCTTTCCATGGTACTCCGTTCGGCAGAATGCGAACGAACGTTCGAGGACGTTTTGCGGAACACTTTGCGGCGGTTAGCCGGTTAACACAGTAAAGGATTATGGCAGAACACGAGTTGCCGCACACGCTGTTGAACCCGACTACTTATGCGGAAGAAAAATCTTACGAGCAGACGCTCCGGCCTCAAACCTTGCGCCAATACATCGGTCAGCAGAAGGTAAAAGACAATATTACCATCAGCATTCAGGCCGCCGTCAAACGGAAGGAATCCCTCGATCACGTGCTGCTCTATGGCCCCCCCGGGTTGGGCAAAACAACGCTCGCAACCATCATTGCCAATGAAATGAGTGTGGACATCCGCACGACCAGCGGCCCGGTGATCGAAAAGCGCGGAGACCTTGCGGCGATCCTCACCAATCTGAAACCGAATGACGTCCTGTTTATCGATGAGATTCACCGGTTGCATCCCTCGATCGAGGAAATCCTCTATCCGGCCATGGAGGACTTTTACCTCGACCTCATCATCGGAGAAGGCCCCGGCGCTCGAAGCATCAAGATGCCATTGCCCCGTTTCACGCTGGTAGGTGCGACAACGCGGGCGGGGCTGCTGACAGCACCGCTGCGCGGAAGATTCGGGATCATTCACCGGCTTGAATTTTACGGGAGCGAGGATCTGCGCACGATCGTGCTTCAGTCGGCACGCACGCTCGGTGTGTCGGTCGACGACCCGGGGGCTCTCGAAATCGCGTCCAGGAGCCGTGGAACGCCGCGCATCGCGAACCGTCTGTTGCGGCGTGTCCGCGACTATGCGGAAGTCAAAGGCGACGGACACATCGATCGCGCGATTGCCATGGACGCCCTGCAGATGATGGATGTGGACACGTACGGCTTCGACGAGATCGACCGCAAGTTGATGCTCACAATCCTGGAAAAGTACAACGGCGGCCCCGTGGGCGTGGGTTCTCTCTCCGCCGCGATCAATGAGGACGAAGACGCCATCGAAGACATCTATGAGCCGTATTTGATTCAGATCGGATTCCTGGACAGGACTCCGCGCGGCCGGATGGCCACGCGCAAAGCGTTCGAGCATTTTCGGATTTCACTGCCGGGAAACCAGAAGAATCTGTTCTGAAGCATCAAGGAGAAAAAGGATAGCGGGATGAAGGAGCCGGGACAAAAAATACTGCAGCTGCAGGATGGAATCGAAACGATCGTTCGCGGGAAACGTGAAGCTGTTCGATTAGCGCTGGTCTGCCTGCTCGCCGAAGGACATCTGCTGATCGAGGATGTGCCGGGAGTCGGTAAAACAACTCTGGCTCACTCGCTGGCCCGCGTATTCGACTGCACGTTCCGCAGGATACAGTTCACCAGCGACCTGCTCCCCTCCGATATTCTCGGCGTTTCCCTTTTCAATCAGGCAGGACAGACATTTACGTTTCGGAAGGGACCCATTTTTGCCAATGTGGTTCTTGCCGACGAGCTCAACCGTACCACCCCGAAAACGCAGAGTGCCCTGCTGGAAGCCATGAGTGAAGGCCGGGTGAGCGTCGACAATCAAACCCACCCGTTGCCTCGCCCTTTCATGGTAATCGCCACACAAAATCCCGTCGAACATCACGGCACCTATCCGCTGCCTGAATCCCAGCTGGACCGCTTTCTCCTGCGCATCAAAATGGGATACCCGGATAACGGCGCGGAGAAAGAAATCCTGCGGCGGCAGAGCAGCCTGCCCGACGTGGAGCACATCCAGCCGGTGATGCGGGCCGAAGATATCCTGGACGCCCAGTCATTGGTCGGAGCGGTTCGAGTCGATGAGTCTCTTCTCGACTACATCATGGCCATCGTCGAAGCGACGCGCCGATCGGAATTCCTCCTGATCGGAGCCAGTCCCCGCGGATCGCTCGCGCTGCGCCGGGCGGCGCAGTCGCTCGCCTATTATGAAGGGCGCGATTACTGCATTCCGGACGACATCAAGCAACTGGTGCTGCCGGTCCTGGCCCACAGGGTGGTTGTCAGTACAAAATACTCTTCGCCATATAAACGCAGCGAGGAGGCCGAGGCTATTCTTGCTGAGATACTTCAAAGCATTGAGGTCCCGCTGTAACCGGGACAACCGCCCGCAAGACCAAAAGTCCACCGGTCGATTCCTGCCGTTTTCTTTCAAAATCACCCGCGAAGGTTTCTATTATCTCTTTGGGGTGTTCCTGCTGTCCCTGGCCGCCGTCAATTCGGGCAACAATCTTTTGTTTATAATCGTGGCGTCCCTGCTATCCGCGATCGTCGTCTCGGGAATCATTTCCCGAAGCTCGCTGAGACAGATATCCCTGGTTCTTCAGTTGCCGGAAAATGTTTTCGTCGGAGAACGCGTCTCCATCAAGATATCCCTCAGGAATCTCAAACGGATTTTCCCCTCATTTTCTATTCGCGTGGAAGACCCGGATCTGGGCCTGAAACGCACACCGGGATTCGCCGCACGCCTGTTGAGGCTCGGCCGCGGGAAACGCGGCCAGGAGGCGGCGGCACAGGATAAAACCATGTTTCGCCAGGCCGCCTACTTCCCGATGCTGCGGGCCGGAGAAACGCGATCGGAGCTCGCATTCCAGTCGTTTCCTCATCGCGGGGTGTATCGCCTCCGGGGATTTTGGATCTCGACCAGGTTTCCATTCGGCCTGTTCCGGCGCGGGGAATTCATTGGGGCCAAAGGCGAAATCCTGGTCTATCCGTTAACGCAGGAGATCTCTTCCTTCTTTCACCTGCTCCCGTTTCTGCCGGGCCATCTCGAAGGTTCCCATGTGGGAAATGGGGAAAACCTGTTCTCCATACGGAAGTATCAGGAATCGGAAAGCGCGCGGATCATCGACTGGAAGGCTACTGCTAAAACGGGAGAGCTGATGGCCCGGGAGTATGCGCGCGAAGAAGAAAACAAGATCTGCCTGATCCTGGACACGCGAATGCACGGTCAACCACACGGGAATTCCGGGAGTGTATTCGAAAAGGCAGTTTCCCTCGCGGCGAGTATCGCCGCCCATTTCCTGAAGGAAGGCACAGGGATGGAGTTTCTCACGCCGCAGGAACACATCCCCCGCGGGACCGGAGTAGACCACCTGTACCGCATCTTGAGATCCCTTGCCGTCGTGGAATATGACAAGGAATCCTCGCAGCAATTGCAGGCTCCCTGGGCTGGAAGTGCATTCCCCTGCGTTCAGGATGCGCAGACGCTCCAGCAGATTTTTTCGGATCGGGTATTCAAAATTATCGTCAGTTCTCAGCCCAGAGGAAGCTATCCCTCGGCGATATGGCGATCTTCCCACGTGGTTTTTTTTGACGAGCTATGAGCTTTGACCGGTACTTCAGGATTTCGTCCTATTTTCTGATCGGGAGCGGCTTTGTGTCCGTTGCGGCAACGGGACGCATCCATCCGGTGTGGACGATCCTGTTTGCCGGCGTTTTCGTCGCAAGCTGGCGCATGAACACTGCTCGCCTGCGGCAGAGCATTCCATTGTGGCTCCTGAACTGTATCGCGCTCGCATACATCCCGATCTTTTTATGGGACACGCGAATGCTGTCGCGTTCGTTTGTGGTCGCCGCCATTCATCTCCTGATTTTTGCTGCTTGCATCAAATTGATCACGCTCTCGAAGGATCGCGATTACCTGCAGCTATATCTCATCAGTCTTGCCGAGATTCTGGCGGCATCGACGCTCACGGTAAATCTCATTTTCGGGGTCTGCCTGATCGCTTTCATCATCGCGGGCACCAACAGCATCGTTCTTTTTGAAATGCGCCGCAGCAACGCCAAAATGTGGAGCGAGGCAAAAGTGCAGCCCTTCGTCCGCAGAAAAGAAACCCAGGGATCGGAGCTGGAGCTTTTCTCATCTTTTCCTGCACGCCTTTTCTTTCTTTCGACAGTCGGGATGACCCTGCTGATCCTGGCGGCCGCAGTCCCGCTCTTTCTGCTCTTGCCACGCGTCGCAATGGGGTTCTACCAGCGCCCCTCCGGCAGGACGCAATTCATCTCGGGGTTTTCTGATCGCGTGGAACTCGGCCAGATCGGTACCATCCAGCAGTCCAGCGCCGTCGTGATGAGAATTCAAACGTCCGTGCCTCCTTCCGAGATGCCGGCGAACCTGAAATGGCGCGGGCTTGCATTCGACTATTTCGATGGCCGGGCCTGGAAGAATACCGACCGGCGCCGTTTTTCCGTCCCGACTCAGGGGCATTACTATAAGCTCGAAAATTCCGCTCAGGGAACGGCCTGGTTGAATCAATCTTTTTTCGTCGAGGCATTATCCACAAACGTGGTCTTCGCAGCGAGCAAGGCGCTGGCCGTTTCGATTGACGCGGGACGCTTGCAGAGAGATTCCGCCGGGAATCTGTTCACGGATTCGCACATCCTGAAGAAAGTGAGATATTCGGCGGTCTCGGACACAATACGTCCCAACCCCGACAACATTTCCGATCTGGCACCGATACCGGAGGACATTCTTGAAAAGTATCTGCAACTGCCGGAGGAGGATCCCCGGGTCATGGAACTCGCCAGGCAGGCGACCGTGAAAGCCGGCAATAAATTTTCCAAAGCGATGTTGCTCGAACAATATCTGCAGTCGCACTACAGATACAGTCTCGTCCTGCGCGGAACTCCAAACAGCAAGGACCCTCTGGCCGCTTTCCTGTTCGACACTCGATCCGGACACTGCGAATACTTTGCCTCGTCCATGACGATCATGCTGCGCCAACTGGGCATCCCGGCACGCCTGGTCAATGGGTTCCGTACCGGCGAATACAACAGTATCGGGGGCAACTGGACAGTCCGGCAATACCATGCGCACAGCTGGGTGGAGGCCTATTTCCCTCCATATGGGTGGGTCGAATTCGATCCCACACCTGCCGATCCGGGACAGCCGAAGACGGGATTTTTCCGCTTGATTTCAGACCTGACCGATGCGATCGACCTCTGGTGGTGGGAAGGCATTCTGAACTACGATTCATCCAAACAGTTCCGCGTCTTGAGCGTTCTGCAGGCGACGCTTGAAAAATGCCGGCAAAGCGCCGCGATTTTTTGGGCGCGCGTTTATGAAAAGGGCCGCACCCAGGTCTCCTTCGCCCACCTTCGCACTGCCGCGGTTTCTTTTGGCAAAGAATGGATCCTTTGGGCCGCGCTGATTCCGCTTGTGGCGATGCTGCTGGTTCGTCGATTGCGCCGGCGCATTTTGGGCGCGATCCGGCGCAGGTGGCATCACGATGATGCAAGGACTGTAGCCGCCAGCTTCTTCGCCGAAGCCCTGGATTTGCTTCGCGACCGGGGCATCCAGCTCAACCGCGGGCAGACGGCCCTGGAATTCGCCCGGAGTCTTCGAGCCGGGCCGCCGGGCGATCCTTTTCTCGCTTTAACTCAAATGTATTACTCCGTCCGTTTTGGCCCACCGGACCTGCCCTTTGACCGGTCCGAAGCGCAAGCACAGCTGCGCCGGCTGCGCAATTCCCTTCGGAAAACATAATTCATATTTCCTAAGATTACATAGGACTCAGACTGGCACAACCGCACGTTACTTATGGCAGACGGTGCAGTGTTCCACATTGGTATTGACATGGTTTTCCGGAAAGGGCTTCAATTTCCCGAGGCCATGGCAGAGGATGCAATTTTTATAGGGTCCAGTCGTGGCATGTGGGACGGCCTTCGGGCCGCTGCTCTTCCCCTTTTCTTTTGGCGTAGCCGAAGGCCCCGGTTTCGGAATAGGACCAGGCTTGTGGCAAATACGGCATGATTCCACGGGTCTTCCCTGGTGATCGGAAGGAATAGTCTTCAATCCGGATTTGCCATGGCAGGAAAGACACTGCTCCTGCCCAGCGATCAGATGCGGAATCAGCGGCGCAGCCACAGTTGCGGATTCTGCCGACTCCTGCGGCAAAGAAACAGCCGGGCTGTAAATCTGAGGTCGAGAAGCCGGCGAGGGCAGTGTAGAAATGGCCGTTGTTTCGGCCGTTGCCCCCCAATAGATGCCTCCAGCGCCCAGCGCGGCAAATATGATTGCAGCAGGCACAAAAATGATCTGCCGGCGACGCACCGTTGCTCGCTCCGGCACAGCACTCACACCGCCTGCGGCCACGAGGCTCCATTCCGCACCATGCTCCTCTTCCATCTGGTGAGGGGTCATTTTCCCCGTAAACATGCTGGTGTTGAACATCTTGACGTGGACGTTGTAGAAGTGCCACACGATGATTGCCAGAACCGCCAGCACCGCCTCGCCGCCATGCGCGGCTTTTGCAGCGGGGATGAACTGTCCGGGAAGGAACTGAGTGGCGATCAAAGGATTCCAGAGCATGAATCCTGTCGCGACCATGATGAGCCCGCCCCAGATCAAAGCCCAATACTCCAGCTTTTCCGCAAAGTTGTATCGCGGCATCTGCGGCGGTTCTTTGCACAAAAACAAGCTATGCCCGATGCAATGAATTCCATCCGTTACATCCTTCAGGCAGGGCATCATCGTCATTTGAATCCGCCGCACAAAGAACTTGTAGGAGAGAACAATGACGTGGTACACGGTCAGTAATGTAAACACGATAGCGGCCGTCCGATGGATGACGCGCGTCATTTGGATTCCGCCCAGCAGGCTGATCAAACGCTCCGAAAACGGATTCAAACCATACTTCTGAATCAATCCGGTCAGGCCCAGCACTGTGAAAGAAATCGCCAGGATGCCATGCTCGATCCGCTGGGGCACAGTGAATCTTCGGGGGATTGGAATAACCGCTCGCATTGCTGTTCCTTCCTCGCTCATGCCTTCATCCTTCCAATTGCGCGCGTCCCTTACGGAAGCGGCGGATGATTCGACCGCCCGCATCAATAAGGACAAACACAATCATCCCGCCAATCGTGATCGGAATGAGGTATCGATAAAACACATTCACCCAATAGACCAGCGGGTAGCGATCTCGCGTCGGCGGGAAATGGCCGACCCAGCTATCCGGAAAATTCAGCGTAGCCTCCGGATGACACTTCCGGCAGGTATTCAGAAGGTTTTGCTTAATGACGGATGAATTGGCATCGGTGACTTTCTGGATGTCGTGAATGCCGTGACAGTCGGTGCATACGGCAGTATTTATCTTCTGGCCCGGATGCTTTTTATCGAACAAAGTCACCGTCAGTCCATGAAAGTCGGCGACATACGTGTTAAAAACATCGGCGGTGATGTTGTATTTCCGCATCAGTTTCGCGTTCGCGTGGCACCTCGCGCAGAGCTTAGGAGAATTCAGGCGAAACGATTGAGTGGTCGGGTCCGCCTGTTTGTGCGCCTCGTGACAATCGGTGCAAACCGGCACGTCGGGATTATCCACTTCCAGCAGCGCCCTGCCGTGCGCGCTGCTGATGTACTGGGCATAAATCGCGCCGTGACACCGCCCGCACCGCGTGGAGATCTTGTATCGCGGAGAAGCCGCCTTGCTGACAGAATGGCTCCCATGACAGTCGGTGCAGATTGCCGCATTCCTGTTTCCTGCCGCCAGGGCACGTGCGTGATTGCTGTCAAGCTCCTGTTTCGCCTGGTCCGCATGGCAGGTCTCGCATTGTTTGCTGTTGTCGACCTGAAATTCGCGGTAGTCCCTGGCAGCGTTCTTTGGATGCGGAAATTTTGAGACGCCGGGGTGGCATGCGTAACAGGTCTGCCCGCCGTGGACCGAAGCCTTCAGCTGCGAAGCGTTTACCGTGAGCGGCAGCTTTTCGGAACTGGCAAATTGAGCGATCAGGCCCCGCGTCCTATGACAGGAGACACAGCTGCTGTCGTCTTGTGCCGCCGGATTCAGGGCTCCGAAAACGACACCCGCGAATAAAGTAGACAAGCCTGCAGCAAAGAATCCGCGGAGGACTCGCGAAAAAGCACATGTAAGAACCATAAAATCCTCTGGCCAACGTGGACCATACTCGCCGGGAAAAGCGGACAGGCATGGCCGGTGTCAGGATAATTTTGACGAATCGTGGATCGCCCAAAGCCACGCGCTCCACATCCGGATTTTTGTTACATTATCATCAGTTCATCCAATGTCAAAATACAAGTCAACATTCCCGCCACTGAGCTCGGTCAATGCCGCATAATTTTTGCGCCCGGAGGGCGCCTTGGGAGCGTGACAGCTTGCTGTCGTTTTTGGAAACAGCCTGTGAGAACGACTCTCCAGAGTCGGATACCTCGGTAGAGCCTGTCTCAAACTCAGCGTCATTCCAAAATTGGAATCATTGAGGCGCGAAGCGCCCTGGCGCATAACACAGCAGGTTCGGAGTTTTGAGACAATCTCTGGAGAGCCTCCCTCACAAATTATCTGCGAAAAGCACAGGCAAGCTTGCCCACTCCGAAAGCTTCCCCTACGGCACCGGCCGGATGCGGCCAAAGAGGCAGCAGCGGCTGCAGTTTTTGTGTTACTATTTCACCTCCCTGGGAGTGAACGGTGGCCAAAATTGGGTTTATCAGTTTGGGATGTCCCAAAAACCTCGTAGACAGCGAAGTGATGATCGGGTTGCTGCAAGCCCGTGGGCACATTCTGACGGCAGACCCTTCCGATGCCGACATTCTCATAGTAAACACGTGCTGCTTTATCGAAGATTCCAGAAAAGAATCGATCGAGACCATTCTTGCCGCTGCGCAACTCAAGACTTCGGGATCCTGTAAGAAACTGATCGTTACAGGCTGTCTCGCTGAACGGTATGCATCCGAAATCCGATCGGATCTGGTCGAAGTGGACGCGATCCTGGGAACCAACCAAATCGAGGAGATCGCACGTGCCGTGGATGGGATACCTGTTCCTCCCCCGAATTCCTACGGCCGAAGCGACGCCGATCTCTATCTCTATGATGACAAAACGCCCAGGACACTTATTGGCCCCGGCTACACGGCGTATATAAAAATTGCCGAAGGCTGCGACCACACGTGTTCCTTCTGCATCATTCCAAAAATTCGCGGACCCATCAGAAGCCGTACGATTTCATCGCTGGTCCATGAAGCGACGCAGCTCGCAGATAGGGGAGTGAAAGAAATAACGCTGGTGTCTCAAGATACGACCAGCTATGGGCAGGACTTGGGCATTCAGGACGGGCTGGCAAAGCTTCTGAAGGCGCTGAATTCCATCGAGGGGTTGCGATGGATCCGTTTCCTGTACGCCTATCCGAATGGGATCAGCAAAAAATTGATCGATGTCGTGAACTCCAATGGGAAGATCTGCAAGTACATCGACATGCCCCTGCAGCATGTAAGCGCCTCCGTCCTGAAGGCGATGCGGCGGGGTGGCACCAAAGCCAGCCTGGCCCAAACAATCCGTCGAATCAAAAAAGGGATTCCGGGCGTCACATTAAGAACCACGATGATCGTGGGCTTCCCCGGAGAAACCAGAGAAGACTTTCTCGAGTTGAAGAAGTTCTGCAAAGAAATGGAATTCGACCGCTTGGGAGTATTCGCGTACTCGGACGAGGAAGACACGGCGGCATTCGCGCTGCAGCCGAAAGTTCCGGCTCGAACGGCAGAAAAGCGGCGGCGCGCCCTCATGGAACAGCAGGCCGCGATCGCCCGCCGTAAGAACCAGGAACTGATCGGGAAGGAGTTCACCGTGCTGGTGGAGGGTCCATCGGAAGAGAGCGAACTCCTGCTGCAGGGACGGCTCGAATCGCAGGCGCCCGAAATCGACGGTGTCTGCCTCATCAACGATTCGGAGGCAGGAGAGCTGCATAGCGGCGAATTCCGAACCATCCGGATCACAAGGGCTCTGGATCATGATCTCCTGGGTAAGGTCGTGAGATAGAGCAGACAGGCATCTGAGCATTATGAAAGTGCAATGCCCTCGCTGCGGCAAAGAAACGGAAATGACGGACAATCCCTTTCGGCCGTTCTGCAGCGACCGCTGCCAGGCCATCGATCTGGGAAACTGGGCTTCGGGCACGTACCGGATTCCCGAAGATCGGCCCCAGGAAGAACTCGAGGACGAACCGCGGAAGGACATTCAAGAATGAGACAACGCGTTTCCATGACGATTGCGAGCATGTTTCGGATAGGCTTCATTCCGGGAGCTCCCGGGACCTATGCGTCCATCGCCACAACCCTGGTCTTCTTCTTTATTCATCATCGCTCGCACCATATCCTACCGGCGCTTCACCTGAGCGCGATCTGTCTGATTTCCATCGTCGGCGTGATTACGGCGGATGACGTCAGGAGGAGCTCGGGAATCGAGGATCCCTCCTTCGTCGTGATCGATGAAGTCGCCGGGCAATTGCTGGCGTTTTTATTTTTGCCGGTCAGTGCATTCAATCTGATTGCGGGGACGGTCGCCTTCCGTTTGTTCGATATCTGGAAACCCTTTCCCATTCGCAAGCTGGAATCTCTGGGGAATGGAGTCGGCATCATGGCCGACGATTTGCTGGCCGGGGTTTATGCCAACCTGGTTCTCCAGATTGTTAATCTCGTTTATCTGAGTCTTCGGGGATAGCCCCATGAGAGCAGAGATCATCGCGGTAGGATCCGAGCTGTTGACGCCCGACAACACGGACACAAATTCGCTTTATCTCACCCATCGGTTGAACGAAGCGGGATGTGAGGTTCACCTGAAAACCGTGGTCGGCGACGACCGCGACGAAATCGCCGGCGTGCTGCTGGAGGCTCTGCAACGATCGGATTTTATTATATTCAGCGGCGGCCTGGGTCCGACGGAAGATGATCTCACTCGTCCTGCAGTCGCTTCGGTTCTCCACCGCTCCCTGTCCGTAGACGAAGGCATCCTCGAAATACTGCGGCAGCGGTTTATCGCGCGCGGATTCCGGATGGCCAAGATCAACGAGAAACAGGCTGAAGTGATCCATGGAGCGGAGGCGCTCGACAATCCTCTCGGAACCGCTCCCGGGATGTGGATAGAAGAAAACGGGCGTTTTATTGTGTTGCTGCCGGGCCCGCCCCGGGAACTTCAAGTCGTTTTTGAACAGAAAGCCCTGCCCAAAATCAGACAGATGTGCGGCGGAAGGCGGCTGGCATACAGATCCTTTCACGTTACGGGCATCACGGAATCGGAACTGGATTCGCAGATCGCTCCCATCTACACAAAGTATCCCCAAGTGCGCACAACGATTCTTGCGGGCACCCGTCATATTGCAATACGCCTGTATCGATGGACCGGGGAGACGGCAGATCCTCCCGATCTCAAAGAGCTCGCAGAAAAAATCCAGGAGACGCTTGGCGACTCCATCTTCACAACGAGCGGCGAGTCGATGGAGGAAGTTGTCGGACGCATGCTGAGAGAATCAGGGAAGACGATCGCCGTGGCAGAGTCGTGTACGGCAGGGATGCTCGGGATGCACATCACGCGCGTGCCGGGAAGCTCCGACTACTTCAGGGGCGGGATTCTCTGCTACAGCAATGACGTCAAAACCGACTTCTGTGGCGTTGCATCGGATCTGCTGGAAAAGCACGGAGCAGTCAGCGCCGAGGTTGCAGAAGCCATGGCTTTAGGCGTGCGTAACGCCTTGAAGAGCACAATCGGGCTGTCGATCACGGGCATTGCCGGCCCGGGAGGCGGCACACCCGAAAAGCCCGTAGGGCTCGTGTATATAGGAATATCCGACGGGAATCAGACCCTGAGCAGACACCGAATCATGCCCGGAGACAGGGAGTCCATCCGGGAACGATCCACGTATCTTGCTCTATCGTGGCTGCGCCGCTTCCTGATGCGTCCCAGCCTCTTGGACAAACAATAAATGCAATACACTGTTCTGGCTCCAGTTTTCTGAATCCTGCATTTATGCGTACTTTCATAGCTATTCCGCTTCCGAATGAAAGCCAGGTCATCCTGGATCAGATGCAACAGAGTCTGCGCACCTGTAAGGCGGACGTGCGCTGGGTTGCGATACCGTCGATCCATCTGACGCTCAAATTCCTGGGGGAAGTGGACCCGGAAGCTATTCCAAAGTTGAGCGAAAAATTGCAGGAGGAATCCAAAAACCTTCGCCCTTTTGAACTCAGCCTTCAGGGCCTCGGCTGTTTCCCGAATGCGAGAAATCCGCGAGTGGTCTGGTGTGGGATCGAAGGAGCTACGGACAGCCTGTTGCGGCTTCAGGCAGCTGTTGAATCCGCCAGTACGAAACTGGGATTCGCCCCGGAGAACCGCTCTTTCCGTCCGCACCTGACCCTGGGCCGCGTTCAGGGAAGAAAAAATCTGCCGCTTTTAGCAGATCGGATTGCGGCGGATTCCGATCTCGCGTGCGGATTCCGGGCGGATCGATTCCATATTTATAAGAGCACGCTGAAACCTCAAGGAGCAGTGTATACTGTTTTGAACACAATCGTCCTGAACGAAAATTGATTGAACAAATATTGTTTGGTGGATGCCGCCGGTCATGCGCATTGAATATTTGATCCCGATCCTATCCTATCTTCTTGGTTCCATCCCGTTTGGGTATCTTCTGATCAGGTTCAAGGAGGGGCAGGATATCCGCTCGATCGGGAGCGGAAATATCGGCGCCACGAATGCATTTCGCAAAAGCAGGACGATCGGCATCCTCACCTTTGTGCTCGATGCCGCAAAGGGGTACCTGGCGGTAGCGATCGCGGCAGCCATGCACGCGAGCCCCGAATGGAAGGCCGCAGCGGCCGTCTTCGCGATTGTCGGCCACATATTCACGGTCTGGCTTTGGTTCAAGGGAGGCAAGGGCGTCTCCACGTGGATCGGGGCCAATCTGGCACTCTCTCCCCCGGCATTGCTGACGACCATGGTCTTGTTCCTGCTGATCGTGGTTCTCACGCGCTACGTATCAGCGGCGTCGATTGGGGCCGCCGCAATCTTTCCGCTGATGGCCCATTTATACGGCGCGCCCGTGCCGATAATCCTGGGAGCAGCGCTCGGCGCAGTTCTGATCATTGCAAGGCATTACCAGAATATTCGGAGGATTCTCGCCGGCACGGAGAATAGGCTGGTTCTGAAGAAAAAATCCTGAGGCAGACGGCTTGGAGGAATACATGGCAATCAGCAAAGAACTCCTGGAAATTCTCGCTTGTCCCCTTTGTAAGGAAGAGGTTCGCCTGACCCCGGATGGTGCGGGGCTTAAATGCCAGAAATGCCACCGGGTTTATCCGATCCGCGACGACATCCCGGTAATGCTGATCGACGAGGCTAAGATTGAAGAGCCCTGATTCCGTTCAGCCTGATGCCAATCAACAAAACCGACATGCCTGAATTCCAGATTGACGGTCCCCGAAATCTCCTGCAGCGGGTCAGCGAGGCGCTCCGGGATTTGCCAGGCGCATGTGAACTGTATGTGTTCGGCTCGCTCGCCAACGGAACAGCCGACGCGTATTCGGACATCGACGTGGAAGTTACGACGCGGGATCTTGCCGCGAGCGCTGCCGCCTTGGCCGAGGTTCTGACGACCGTGGCGCCGATTGAGGTTGATTGGCAACTACCGACGCCCGAGGACGAGGTCGTCAGGACGATTCTGTTTCGGGGTGAAGCGTACTACTGCAAATTAGACATCAGCCTGCGTTCGTTCGGACAGGTTCACAATGGCGATCCCGGCGTTCGGAAATCCCAAGTCCGGTTGTGGCGCATAGAAACACCCGCCTATTCCAGTCAGAGCATTTCGAACAATGTGTGCGCGCCAAGACCAGGTTCGCCGGGACACTTTGTCGTCGGCCAGCTTCTCGGCGGCATCCGGTACGTGAAAGCGCGCAAGCGGGGCCAGGATTGGACCTGCTGGCGGTTCGCTTCGGCTCAGGTTGACTGGCTGGTGAGCATGTTATGGGGACGATCCAGAAACTGGGCGGATCCGGGCAGAAAGCTCACAACGTGGGAGTACGTCGAACTGGATGCCGCAATGCGGGACGACAAGGCGCTAATGCCTCTCAGCGCGTGGGACTTCTCCACTCCTGCCGCCATGGATGATGGATTCTGTCGTCTGCTGGAACGCACCATTGCTCTGGCGCGGGAGAAGGCCGAGAGTTTGGGGGAGAACATGCCCTCCGATCTCGCCGAAAGCCTCATGCGGTTCATTCGCGCCGAGCTTGGCCGGACATAGCCGGAAATCAGGGACGCCCCACCCGAACACCTTATAGGAAACAGCAAATGCCGCCGGAATGGCAAAGAAATTGGTAAACGGGTGGGACGTCCCATGTTTTCCCAAGGCCGGTAGCTTCCCCGAGGCGCGTTTCTCATTCTTTACTCCAGAAAGACGACTACGTGCGGGGGGCATTATGTAACAGAAGGCTGTATCAGGGGAGTTTGAATTCAGGCAGCCATCAAGTTTCTTTGCTACGGACCCTTTAGCTAATAAATCACCCATCTTTCGCAGTGAGTATTATGCATGCTCATTCCTTCCTCATTTAACTCTCATTGTTAAATTTCCGGACTAGTATATTTCTAAGTAAAAAGACAGAAAGCTGTATTAAGGCGCTGAAAAAATTCATCTTGTGAATGGGCAATGCTGCTTCCTGAATGGGATTTGATCTGCTTCCAGAGAGGATTATCATGCGACAGTCAATTCACGGCGTTTTGCAGAAGACTGTATTAGTAGTGACAGCTTTTATTCTGTTATCTTTTTACAGTTCCGAAATATCCAACGGTGCTGCCGCGGGTAAATCATTCGCGAGCCCGGCAATCACCTCTTCACGCGGTTCACAAGCCAAAGGGAAAGACGTTGATCCGACAACCCGTGCCTTCATAGAGGAAAGCTACGGCAAACTGCCACTAAGCTTCGAGGTAAACAAAGGGCAGGCGGATGATGCGGTGAGGTTTATTTCCAGAGGGAATGGAATTACGCTGTTCTTGACTTCCACTGAAGCTGTACTGAGTCTCAGGCGTGGTTCATCCAAAGAAAAAGAGCAAATATTTATCCATGGTCCCCAAAAGGATGGATCTAAACTGGTCACTAACGACGTGATCCGGCTGAAGGCTATTGGCGCCAATCCCAATCCGAAGATCACCGGCCTTGACGAACTTCCGGGCAAAAGCAGCTATTTCATCGGCAATGATCCAGCGAAGTGGCGTACAGGCGTTTCCAATTTCGAGAAGGTTAAGCTTGGGGATGTTTATCCTGGGATTGATCTGATCTACTACGGCAATCAACGGCAACTGGAATATGACTGGATCGTGAATCCCGGAGCAAATCCCGGAGTAATCAAGTTCGCCGTAGAGGGAAAAGCCAATCTAACGATGGATGAACAGGGTGGCCTCATTTTGAAGGAGAAGGACGGTCTTCGGCTAAACAAGCCCTTTATCTACCAGCGATGCGGAGGCTCCCATACCGAGATTGCGGGAAGATACATTCTTTTGGGCAAGCAAGAAGTGGGTTTTCAGCTGGGAAAATATGATGCTTCGCTACCGCTGGTGATTGATCCAGTTCTCAGCTACTCCACCTATCTCGGTGGTGATGGCAATAATGGTGCGTTTTCAATAGCTGTAGACTCTTCCGGCAATGCATATATGACAGGTTATACGACCGCCACTAATTTCCCCACGGCAAATCCAATTCAGGAAAGAACGGGGTACACGAACATTTTCGTTACAAAACTGAATGCCTCTGGGAGTGCGCTGGTTTACTCCACCTATATCGGGGGCAGTTATGTTTTTCCCGGATACAATAGTACGATTGATATTGGCTATGGAATCGCTGTGGACTCTTCCGGCAACGCATATGTGACCGGAGCCACAACATCCGGCGACTTCCCAACGGTAAACCCATTTCAGGCGAGCAATAGTCTCGCTCCTTACTACGATGCCTTCGTCACAAAACTAAATGCCTCAGGGAGTGCGCTGATTTATTCCACTTACTTGGGCGGCGCGACCGACGATTTCGGTTACGGAATTGCTGTAGACTCTTCCGGCAACGCCTATGTGACCGGCAAAACGCAGTCCTACCACTTCCCCACAGCAGGTGCATTCCAGGCCATATACGGCGGGGGGACATACGATGCATTTGTCACAAAACTGAATGCCTCCGGGAGTGCGTTGGTTTATTCCACCTACCTCGGGGGCACTAGCGATGAAATTGGTGGGGGGATCGTTGTGGACTCTTCCGGCAACTCCTATGTGACCGGCACTACAGCCTCCAGCGACTTCCCGACGGCAAATCCGTTTCAGGCGAGCTATGGCGGGGGGACATACGATGCCTTTGTCACAAAACTCAATGCGTCAGGGGGTGCGCTGGTTTACTCCACCTACCTCGGGGGAACTGGCAACGACAGTGGATCCGGAATCGCTGTGGATTCTTCGGGCAATGCCTATGTGACCGGAGGCACAGATTCCAGCGACTTCCCCACGGCAAACGCGTTTCAAGCGAGTTATGGCGGAGGAGGCGATGCCTATGTCGCAAAACTGAATGCCTCTGGGAGTGCGTTGATTTACTCCACCTACCTCGGCGGCACTAGCGGTGAAGGTTCTGGCGGGATCGCTGTGGATTC
>DATJPG010000015.1:0-26600 GCA_035506515.1 Acidobacteriota bacterium | reverse complement strand
ACATGCTGCATACTCGATTCATGGCGGAGGCCTCCGATAGTTGGTTTTGGTTTTGGTCGAATCTATTCCAATCTATCAGGCTTCCGCCTTCAACTCAAAAATCCTAA
Organism: Acidobacteriota bacterium; assembly: GCA_035506515.1. Classification (GTDB taxonomy): domain Bacteria; phylum Acidobacteriota; class UBA6911; order UBA6911; family UBA6911; genus UBA6911. The sequence goes on along the minus strand of DATJPG010000015.1, from coordinate 26,493 downwards.
AAGTTAATTTGGACAGGAGTGATTCTCTGCCGGCGCTTCGCGCCTCAATGATTCCGATTTTGGGATGGCGCCGGGTTTTGAGACAGGCTCTCCAGAGCCGTCCGGCTGTGGTGTTCCTGCATTGGACGGCTCTGGAGAACCGTCCTCACAGATTATCTATGAAAGGGCGAGAAAGATGGCGCACTCCGAAAGCTTCGCCCAAAAAACATGCAGTATTGACTGAGGATGCCGGCGCTTCAGAAGGCTTTCGGGGTCGGTTTTCGTATCGGAAGCTTTTTCGACCCCGATACGGACGCCGATCCCGATGAAATCAGGCTAGTTGGAGATGGAGATTGCGCGGTGGATCAGGCGGATGAACTCCTGGCGGTAGCCGTGTTTGTCGTCCCCCTTGCCCTCTTTCGCCCACTCCAATGCGCTTTCCAGGCTCGCGCTCCCTTTGTACGGAGAATCGCGCAGCGCCATCCCGAAGGCGGCAACTGAAGCCGCAAACTTGAAATCCTGAGATGCCTCACTGAATTTTTCCTTCGACTCCTTGACCGCGAATTCCGATAAAACGCTCGTGTCTTTCTCGGGTTCTTTGCTCCGGATTTTGATCGTCAGCAGTTCGTCACTGTGAGCTGCAGTCGAAGGCTGGGCGGCTTTCTGGTATTTCAACGGATCTACGCCGGGCTTTGATTCGGACACACCCACGGGCACGATCTCATAGAGCGCCGTGACCGCGTGCCCGGCTCCGATGACGCCGGCCTGCTTCGCGTCGTCGTTGAAATCCTCTTTAGCCATGATGCGGTCCTCATAACCGATCAGGCGATAGGAACTCACGCGCTGCGGATTGAATTCCACCTGGATCTTGACATCCTTGGCGACCGCAACCAGCGTGGAGTTGATCTGTTCCACGAGAACCTTTTTCGCCTCGTTCAGAGTATCGATATAGGCATAATTCCCGCGGCCCTTGTTTGCCAAAAGCTCCAGCGTGGAATCTTTATAGTTGCCCATGCCGAACCCGAGAGCGCTGAGGAAAATTCCGCTCTTGGCTTTATCTTCAATCAGGCGCGTCAGATCTCCCTGGTTTGTCATTCCAACATTGAAATCGCCGTCGGTGGCAAGGATGACGCGGTTGATGCCGCCCGGGATAAAATTTTCTTTCGCGGTCTTATAAGCGAGCTGGATTCCGGAGGCTCCATTGGTGCTGCCGCCGGCGTGCAACCGCTCGATCGCGTGGCGCAGCTTTTCCTTCTGATCGCCGCTGGTAGACGGCAGGAACACGCTCGTATCGCTTGCATACACGACGATGGAGACACGGTCGGCCTCGGTGAGCTGGTCCACGAGAAGCTTCATCGATTCCTTAACAAGCGGAAGTTTGTTTTCGTCAGCCATCGAACCGGATACGTCAAGCAGGAAAACCAGGTTGCTGTCGGGGCGCTTTCCCTGCGGTATCTCACGCGCCTTAAGGCCGATGCGCAGCAGCCGGTGGTCCGGCTTCCAGGGAGCTTCCGTAATTTCAAAATTCGCTGCAAAGGGCCTTTCGTTTTTGGGACCCTTGTAGTCATAGTCGAAATAGTTGATCAGCTCTTCGATGCGCACGGCGTCCTTGGGAGGAAGAGCACCGCCGTCGAGGAAACGGCGCACATTCGAGTATGACGCGGTATCCACATCAATCGAAAATGTCGAAAGCGGGTTCTGCGCGGCATCGAGAAACGGATTGTCCAGAATATTAGCGTACGCTTCGGTATTGAAGTCGCCGCTCGGCTTCTGCCACGGAGGAAACATGCCTTTATGAGGAGGCGGTGGCGGCGGCATGGGAATTCGCCGTCCAAAACGCGCATCGTCAGCAGTGATGCCGTCCTTTTGTGCCACAGGAGCAAAGCTGTTGGGCATGACCGATAGCGCGGGCGTGGCCGATACTCCACCTGCTGCTCCGCCAGCCATTCCGGTACCTACTCCATGCCCCACTCCGCTTCCGACACCTCTTCCACTAGACGCTTCCCCAACCACTCCACCCATAACTTTGATGGCATCTTGCACGTCGCTGCTTACAGCAGGCAATTCGGCTACCTTCTTGTCGGCCGGCATATTTCCGGCGGATACACCGGATTCCGCCAGGGTTGCTGGTGCCGGAGGGTTGACGGCTGCACTTTCTTTGGATTTTAGCGTGTATGTATCCTGGCGTGATTGTGCGGGGTAACTGGATTCCATCTTAGCCTTACCCTCGGCAGCTGGGGCGGCATTCGTATATGTTCTGGGTTCGTCCAGAATCTCCGTTTGCCGCTGGGACGTCGCAGGAGATTCCCTTGGCATCAGCGCCGCTATTTGATTGTTCCGGCGTCCCGGCTCTACTGTATTGAGATGCCGGATAACAACAAACGATATCGCTAACACGGCCACGGCGGCGGTCGCCAGGGCATAAGCCGGTTTCCAGCGGAGCCAGCTTTTGCCTGCACCGGCTTTTTCCGCAATCCGTTCCCGCTGCTCCTGTGTCAAGCCCAGGGGCTTTTCTGCCTGCAATTCCGCTTTTAATATTCCGGCGGTCTGGCGTATGTCTTCGACCAGCCGGCGCATCTCCTCGGATTCTTCGAGGATGCTCTCGATTTCCGCTCTCTCTTTCTCATCCGTTATCTCGCCGAGAGCGTAAGCGGTCCATTTCGGATCATTGGCGTCTATCTTCATTTCACCCTCCTTATGGCCGGCTGTGTGCGGACTCTTTCCCGGATGGTTTTGAGCCCCGTGTGGATGAGAAAGCCGACATTGCTTACCGAAAGATTGGTAACCTGGCTGATCTCCGCATAGCTCAAATCGCTCTGGAATTTCAGCCGTATGACTTCCTGTTGGTTTGCGGGGAGAGTGCTGAGTACATTCAGAACATTTGCGAGCTGCTCCTCCTGTTCCATGTTTGCCGAGACTGCCGGCCCGGAACGAGCATGCATCTCGAGCTGGGCGTCGCTGATTCCAGTCATTCGTCTCTCCTTTCTAAGCACATCCAGCGCCCGGTTGCGGCAGACCGTATACAACCACTGCGCCAGGTGACTGCGGATTTCGGCCGGCTTCTGACGGCAGAGCTTCAGGAACGTGTCCTGAACGACTTCCCGTGCCTTTTCGATGTCCCCGGTAATGTGGGCTGCGTAGCGGGTCAGAGGCTGTTCATAATCGGCTAGTACGGTTGGCACCCAGCTTGAATCCGGCGTCTTCATGCAGCCCTCATTGTTCACTCATGGGGTTAACCCGGCCCGTTCAACCGGTATAACGATCTTCCGCAGATTTTCTTAGAAAAAAAGATAGAGACCCGGAGAGTTTAACTCGAAGACTCGAAGACGCAAAGATTCAAAGAGAACGGAAGGGAAAGATATTTGTTATTCTTTCTTCGAAAGCTTGATGTCACCGGAATATGTGACCAGTCGAATCGGCATGCCTCCGCTTCCCACGGATGCTTTAAGGGATTGGGACTTTTTATTGATTGCGATCTGAGGCGGGATCTCCTCTCCTTCTTCTATGCGGGGAGGATAATCGACGGAGATCTTTCCGTCGCGCGTTTCAAGCTGGAGTGCAGCGGAATATTCGGTCGGAAGAACGAGATTGACCGAACCCTGCTGCGTCAAAGCATCGAGTCCATATCCGGCCCAGCGGGTGCCGGACGTTTCCACGAAGATATCTCCTTTCCGGAGCCGGCCGGAGAAGTATCCGGACATAGATTTGGCTTCCAGGCTCCCTTCCCCGATCGTAACCTCGACCCAACCATTGATGGAACTCACGGAAAATTCTCCGCGGTCCATCTTTGCGTTGATGTCCGTCCTTTCTCCCGGGATATACACCGTGAGGTTTACTTCCAGCATGGCCGGCGATTGCGGGATTCCTTCAACGCGAATCGTGGTGATTGTCTCGGTATGGCGGACTCGAACGGGAGACTTTTGCAGGAATGCCTTTGCTTTCTCGGTATCTTCATAATAAACGATTTTTTCCGCTTCTACGCGAACGGATCCTTTCTTCCACCCCATGATCTTGATGCTGCCGGAGACGCCCGTGAAAATTTCGACCCTGCCTCCAGGGAAGAAATTGAATTCCCTTTCCTCCCGGTCGACATACGGGGATTGGGCAGGGGCTGCGGATCCCTGGGCGGAATCCTGGGAAAAGAGCGGTGAAGCAAAAAGACAGGCGATCAACATCAGGCATGGACGCATGGGCCGAACTCCCTCTGTTATAGCTTACAGCTTACAGATATCGGATTACGGAATCCAGAATGCAGATTTCGGATCAGCTGAAGATCGATGGCTGACAGAGGGAGGATAGGACCCCGCACCGCTATAACCAGGTTATCCTGAGTCCTCCGACGCCTGTTGTAACGTAGATCGAAACGCGGATGGCTGCCTTATCGTAGTTTTCGCTGTAATAAAACGAGTCCTTCTTGTTGAAGTTTTCCAGGTGCAGCCCGCTCAGGAAATTCTTGGCGGATTCCACTTTCACGCCGATCTCCCGGGGCATGCGCACGTTCACGCCGCCCACGCCAACCACAATACGGATATCCGCATTCCGTTTCCATTCCCCCGTAAAGTCCAATGTGGCGCCGCCCACGCCTCCGTCAAATTCGAGCTCCCGGAAATTCAGATTGCCAAGCCCGATGGCTTCGAGTCTGCCTACCCCGTTTTTCAGCGCCAGGTGCTCGCAGGGAATCGCGTTCGGTTCGAAGACGGATATTCGTGCCTCTCCAACTCCGGCCACGAAATCGAGACTGGATATTTTTAAGCCGGACAAAGAAAGACGGGCGTCGCCAACGCCGGCGTTGACCTGCAGCTTGAGGGGAATGGCATTGTTGAGAGCAAGCCGCAACCTGTTATTGAGTCTCTGTGCGTGAATCCCTGACCTGTGCGTGCTTTCGAGACTGAAGGAAAACCGTCCCTCCGTCCCGTCGAGAGCGGCATTGTAACGCGTGTTCGGCTCGAAGCTGGCTTTGTCGTATTCCAGATCGTAGGAATACAGGAAGCCCGAGGCTCGTTCGCCCGTAATTTCCATCGAACCTATGTCAAAGCTAACGGTCGAATCGAGCGTTTTCTCTTTTTGAAGACGCTGGAAATGACTGGTTGAGACCATTTCGACGGGCAAGAGTTCTCCGAAGTTGCATCCGGCAAACAGAAACGGAACGCACAATGCCAAGGCCAGTTTTTTCATGGAGTCACTCCTATGCGCACTTCTCTCCGGGAATCACAAACAACCGCCCCGTCATAGGCCATTCTTCAGAAAGAAATACCGAATCTTCACCCGAATATTCCTCGACGTCGGACTGGCTCGCGTCGCTCGATTGAGTGGAATGAATGCGGATCGAGCCGTATTGCGTCTCCACCGATATTTTGGGTCCGCCCGTCTTGACTTTGGATTTTAAAGAGCTGACGTCCTCTTTATCCGCAGTCGATATTCCCGGGTAATCCGATGCCAACTTGCCGTTCCGTGCCGAAGCGTCGATCAGGAAGGATGCGTTTTCCGGCAAAAACAGTTCCACGTCCCCATTTCGGTTCTTCAGAATTACGTCACCCTTTCCGAGTTTCTTTGAAGAGACATTAATTCCGGCGAACTCGGTTGCGACCGTGCAGGAATTGTCAAAGTCGTTCACGACAACGTCTTTGAGCGTTGTCTGAATGTCCAGCGGGCCCGTTATCCGTGCCACCTGGACCTCGCTGGCTCGCCCCTTCAGCTTGAAGCTTCCGTGAACGTCATCGGCGTCCACGTGATCCGAAGTTGACTGGATCTCGACGTTTCCTCCGACCTTCTTCAATGAAAGGCCTGCGAAGCGGCTTTCGACAACAACACTGGAAGCAACATTAGAAATATCGACATCTTTATGGCTCGCGTTGATTTTCAGTCCATCCAGCAGATCGCTCACGCTCACTTCGGTGCCGCGCGAATCGATGCCCACATGCTTCGTGACCCGCTCGATCCGAATATTGCCTTCGGTAGTCGAGGCATTTAATTCTCCATCCACATTAAAGATCTCGAGAGGGGCGTATTCGTCGGTGACGGTGACATTTCCCTTGATGGAATCGATGTAAACCTTGCCCCGCGCGTCCAGGGTGAGATTTCCGATCAGATTGGTCAGGCGGGAATCCGCATAGCGCGTGGATATTTTAAACTGACCGGAGCAATTCCGGACCTCGAGTCCCCTGTGGGTCGTGCTCAGATCCAGGTCTCCGTTCAATTCAGAAACGATGATTTCCCCATAAGTGTTTTTCACCTGCACCTGCGAATTTTTGGGAACGAGGATTTCGAAATTCGTGTTGAACATGTAATCTTTGCCGCTCAGATCCTCGCGGTTTGTGCGAATCACAAAGTATTCGCCATTGGATTTTTTCCCCTGTCCGGCTTCCGGCTTGGAAGACTGCGGGGGCGGCTCTCGTTGTTCCTGTTTTGCCTCGAGGAGAATTTCTTCTGCAATGCTCTTGGCGCGGGGCTCCGTCCCGCTGACAACTTTTTTCAGCTTGATCTGAATTTCTCGGTCGCTCCCGGGGGAGATTGAGACCGATCCATAGGAATTTTCTATCAGTATCGGCAGCGGACGATCGATGGAGCAGGTCCTTTCTTCCGTAAAGGCATGGGTTTCCCCCATCCACTGTCCCGGATTTACGGACATCCCCCCGATGTGGATCGGCATCTCCCGCATGACGCGGATGAAATTGCTTTCGGAAATTCTGGTAATAGCGGACCCGATTACGAGCAGAAGAAAAATGGCGAGAATTTCGCTGAATCGGATAGAGACAGAATCCTTATGCACGAAATAATCGATAATTTTTCCCAGACCCAGGAGAATCAATAGAACCGGCCAGTAACGCCCGGCAAGTGTCCAGAAATCCAGACCGATTCCAAAATTTCTCAGAAGAAATAATATCCCGAACCCAATCCAGAGCAGGGATCCCAGCAGTGATGGTCGAACCCTGAGCGACATGGTTTACCCCTTCGGAGGAATTTTATCTGTTGCAGGCGGAATTGCCGGCCACGTGAAATAGCAAAAGAGCCTCTTTACTCCGATGATAATCAGAATGACGGGCCAATAACGCACGATCAAATGCCAGGCGGAAAAAGGAGCGTAGAAGTTTTCGGCCAGAAAGATCGCGCCGAGCGCGATCAAAATCAAGCCCGCGGTCAAAGCCCCGCTGCGAGAATATTCGGACATGTCAGATATCCTCCTTCGCTTCTATTTTGGGGATTTCCACTGCGGCAGGAGTGGATTTGCCGTTCTGCAAGGCCCGGTAGATCAGGTAAGCCCCCAACAATACGAAAACCAGCGGCCAGAGTTTGCGGAAGAAATCGAACGGGATCATACTCTCGACGAGGAAAAACACGCCCAGGATAATCAGGAAGATGCCCCAGCCGACGATCGTTTTATCGTCCCGTGCCGTTTCTGAGACAGGAATCGATTTAAGCTGCTTGCGGACCATGGCTTCAGCGCTGCGATAGGCGTCGAACATCGTAAAAATCACAAAGACGATAGACCCGAAAATGAAGACTCCACTCACCCGGCCGCCCAGCATGGCCAGCGCCGCCCAGACGGCAAAATAGGTGATGGCTTTCAAATATTCGCCGTTATAGACAGCGCCCAGACCTGGGATGACGGCGCAGAGCGCTGCTCTCCGCGGAGAGTCTGAAGGCAGTTTGAGACCTTTGATCGTGGCGGCCCATGATGCCCCCTCGATCAGGCAGTCCTGGCAGTATGCCTTGCCTTTGATTTTATGCGAACAATCCGCGCAGAGAGGTTTGTTGCATGCATTGCAGGATTCCTGAGATTCCACTGCAGGATGGTATGAACATTTCATATCCGTCACCTCACATCTCAAAACCACACCAGATGCGTTGAAACCCGAAGCTCCGGGATTGCCCCGTTATGTGTGCGAGGCAGAAGCTTCTTAAGCCGGCCACAGGAAGAGACCGCTGCTTTTTTCCTTGGGCGCATCATCTTTCGGTGGTTCCGGCTCTTCGGTCTTTTGGTGTCCCTCGACCGGGACATCGATTTGCTCCATGATGGAACGCAGATTATTTAAAGTATTGTTTTTAAAGCGATTATACTGTTCCTGCCACTCGTTCTTCTTATTGTAAGCTCTCAATCCTTCGCCATATAGCTGCCGGGCCCCCCGATCCATGAGCCGAACAACTCCCGCAGGAGAGATGCTTGAAAACGTTACCGACAATCTCGGCAACATCAGATCGAGCATCAAAAAAAGGAAAAGAGTTGCCAGTGTTGCACCAATGGCAAGCCTGGGCGTAAGCAGAGGACGGATGATGTGTTGATGCAACAATTCCCTGAAAGATCGGGTTCTGGGACGGCCGGATGTTCGAAGCAGGATCCTTTCGACGAATTCCGGACCCATTTCCAATGAAGGGTAGTCGTGGCAGAGGGAGACGATGGATCGCATTTCCTGGAGCAGGGCGGAGCAATTCCGGCAGCTTACAAGATGCTTTGCCACCGCGTCCGCTGCCTCGGCTGGGAGGCTGGCTTCCATATACTCACTCAGCCAAAGCTCCACTTTTGAACAATCCATTGCGATCCTCTACATTTGCATCCCGAGCAGGGCGCGTCGCTTTGTTAAAAGCTTGGCTAACTCAAGCCGACCGCGGTTGATCCGACTCTTCACCGTTCCTTCGGGAACGCTGAGGAGTTCGGCGATGTCCTGATATGTAATCCCTTCGATATCTCTAAGTATAATTGCTTCTTTGAGTTCTGGTGATAATGCCTGAAGCCCGTCCTGCAGGAACCGGGATGCCTCTGCCTGTTCCGCCGCCCGCTGAGGATTTGGGGTTTTTTCGTCCTGGATACTCATGGTTTCCAGCTCCTCGCTACCTCCCGTCTTCGGAAACCGACGGACCTGCCTGTAGTGGTCAATGATCAGATTCCGCGCCACCCGCAGGATCCAGTTTTGAAAACTCCCGGCATCCAAACGGTAGCTCCGGAGGTTCTGATAAACCCGGATCAGGATGTTCTGCGTGAGGTCTTCTGCTTCTTCTCTCCGGTTGGTGTAGCGGTAACTCAGGTTATAAATACGTTTCCCATATAAGTTCACCACTATTTCCCAAGCAGAATCATCTCCCTGGAGACAGCGCTCTACAAGTTTTTGATCGCCCGAGAGCACCGTTGACTCCTTGGCAGTCATCCTGTACCTAGCCATGAAAACGAAGCGATACGTTTTAAAGTTCAAAAATAAAATTGTGCTTTATCTATAAAAACTAACACAGAAGCATGCCAACCCAAGCAAAAAACAGTCAGCAGTCGGCAGTGCACAGCAAGTGGGTGTCCATGATTGGAATTGTGGATGGAATTGTGGACACCCACTTACCGCCGACTGCCGACTATTTCCTCTTGACGTTTAGGGGAATTTCCTATTAATACTTGCGAGAACTCAGTTTTTGAGAATTGTTCCGACCTTCGGACGGCGATCGTTGCTCATCGATCTGCCGTCGGGGTTTACCTATGAAGTGTCCCTATTGCGGATTTTTAAAGGATCGAGTCGTTGACTCGAGGGAAAGCCGGGACGGAGATTCCATCCGACGCAGGCGCCAGTGTCTGAATTGCGCCCGTCGTTTCACCAGCTACGAACGCAGCGATGAAATACCCTACATGGTGGTGAAGAAGGATGGAGGCAGAGAAAGGTTTGACCGGAACAAGATATTGAATGGGCTCTTAAAGGCTTGCGAAAAAAGGCCTGTCAGCCTGACGCAGCTTGAGAAGATCGTCGACAAAGTGGAACAGACCGTCCAGGAAAGCCCTGAACGAGAGCTGGATTCGGTCACCATCGGGAAAATTCTCCTTTCCGAGCTGAGACGGATCGACAAAGTTGCCTACCTCCGATTTGCTTCTGTATACCTCGAATTTGAGGACGTCAGCGAGTTCATGACCGAAATCAACGAACTGTTCGAGAAAAAGCAGTAACAACCATAGAAGCTTCAGCCTTTCCATGTCGGGACTCATAAGCGAAAACAGCATCATTCGACTCCTGCGGGACCGCTATGGAGTCAACGGTCCATTGATTAAGGAAGGAATCGGGGATGATGCCGCAGTCATCCGTACCGGAAAAGCGGAAGAGTATCTGCTGATCACGACCGACATGCTTTTGGAAGGGATCGATTTCCGTCGGGAATGGATCACGCCCCGTTGTCTCGGCTGCAAATCAATTGCTGTGAACCTTAGCGATCTGGCTGCCATGGGGGCACGCCCGCTGTTTTTTACCGTGTCGCTTGCCGTGCCTGCAGATATTTCAAAGCGCTGGATATTGGATTTCTACGACGGATTAACGGATCCGCGTTTCGCCGGAAGAGCTCGTCTTATCGGCGGAGACTTCTCGCGCGCAGAAGCCGGGATAGCCATCTCAATCACAGCCCTGGGGGAGTCCGTCAACCGGAAGGTTCTTTATCGCAAGGGTGGGCGCGCCGGCGATCTGCTGTATGTGACCGGAACTCTGGGCCAGTCCGCCGCGGGTCTCAGGCTGCTCGAGAGCGGGTGTATTCATCCGAAATCGCGGGCGCAAAAGGAAGCGATCCGAGTGCACCAGAGTCCGGAAGCGCGCTGGAAAGCGGGAATGTGGCTGGCGCAAAGTGGCCTGGTCCGCTGCATGATGGATCTGAGTGACGGCCTTTCCACGGATCTTCCCCGCTTATGTGCCGCGAGCGGAGTCGGCGCGGAGGTTCGCGTCGCCGACCTTCCGGTTTTTCGGGGGTCACGCCTCTGGGGCTGCAACCCTGACGAAATGGCACTCAACGGCGGCGAAGATTTCGAGCTCCTCTTTTCGGTACCGAAGTCCAAAGGAAAAATCCTCGAGGAAAAATATCCTGCCGGTTTTCCCAAGATCACAAAGATAGGAACGATGACTCGGGACATTGGAAAAATGTGGCTCCTCGAGCCTGGGAACAATCGCCGCCCGCTGGTCGAGCGCGGCTATGACCATTTCTCCCGCTGATTTGCCGTCAATCACATTCCAACTAATCCACTGTATCTAAAGTATCTCCAGGATTTGCCCGATATAGGAATCAGGCATATGCGAGAAATGGTTGTGCATTTTTCAAAGAAATTGCTGGCGCTCGAGGATACACCGGAGCGGATCGCTCGGGCTTTTGCGCTGGGGGTCTTTCTGGCTTTCAGTCCTCTGATCGGACTGCATATCCTGCTTGGAATCGGGCTCGCTTTTCTTTGCGGCTTGAATCGCTTTGCTTTGCTGCTCGGCACCTTCATCAACAATCCACTGACTCTTATCCCCATTTATGTTGCCGGAACGTATCTTGGCGGCTTGCTCATCGGCTTTCCACCAGGGCCCGCTCTTTCAAGCGCCGAGTTGCAGTCATTTTTTAGCGGCCATTTTTGGGGGCAGATTGCCGGTCACTGGCACGTCCTGAAGCCCCTGGTTCTCGGCTCCTTCGTCCTTTCCGTCCTTACATCCGCATTATCCTATTTTGCAGCCCTCACCGTGATCCGTCAGCGCAGGGCTCATCACGCGAAACCCTGACTCCCGGCTCCTGTTTTCTTTCAGCATTACAAATATTGAGATAGAAATAGTTTAGTCGTATGCTTTAGTTTAAGCGAAACCAAACGTTTCCAGTTGAGGGAGTCATGAGCGAGAATTTAGAGGAGACACTCCCAAGGCCATCTCTGTGCGACCTGGAGAATCTGCTTGGATACAGCTTTAAAAACCAGGCCTTGCTTCTCCAGGCTTTGACACACCGGTCTTTCGTCAACGAGCACGAAGGCGAGTATTTCCGGAATAACGAATCTCTGGAATTCCTCGGAGACTCGGTCCTCGGTTTCATCATCAGTTCGCGCATCTTCCAGCATTACCCGGAATTGACCGAAGGAGAGCTGAGCAAGATCAAAGCATACCTCGTCAGCGCGGCGAATCTTGTGAGGCTCGCAGAGAGCATCCACCTGGGAGAATTCATCCGGCTGAGCTGGGGTGAGGAAAAAACCGGTGGCCGCACAAAACGCGCGATCACGGTAGATGCCTACGAGGCCGTCATAGGAGCTCTGTATCTGGACGGTGGAGTGGAAGCCGCATCGGACTTCGTGTGGCGGCAGATCGGAAAATTTTTTGAGGGTCTCGATCTCAAAGAGCTGACGTATGGAGATTTCAAGTCGGCCCTGCAGGAGCAGCTGCACAATCTCGGGCGCCCGGAGCCCGTATATCGCGTCGTGGATGAAATAGGTCCCGACCACAGGAAAACGTTCGTGGTCCAGGTTGTCATTCTCGGCGAAGTTGTTGCGGAGTCTTCAGGCAGAACAAAAAAGGAAGCGCAGCAATCCGCCGCCCGTCTCGCGCTCGAAAGCATCCAGAAGGAGTCGTCAGCAGACCGAGGTCCGTCGCCAGTCACTGCCGACTGAACTTATCGTCGAAACCGACCAGTCCTACCGAGGGGAGCCAGATCTTCTTCTCGGCGTCCTTCACGGTGTGCCCGATGGTGAAAGATTGCGCGTTGTGCTTGCGCGCTATGGCGTGCGCCGCATCGGCGTCCTCGGGTGCGATGACGATGCAAAATCCTATTCCCATGTTGTAGGTGAAATACATGTCCTCATCCGAGACGGCTCCCTCGCGCTGCAGCAGACGGAAAATAGGCAGAGGCTCGGGCAGCTTGTCCAGCACATAGCCCATGGGAGCGGTTGCGCGGTTCAAGTTTAAAAATCCGGTGCTTGTAATATGAGCCAGAGCCTTGATACGAAGCCCGGCGTCCAGCATTTCCCTGATTTCCCCGACGTAAATTCGAGTCGGTTCGAGCAGCTCTTCCCCGATGGTCCGGCCGAGTTCCTGCACATAGCGATCTACCTTCCAGCCGGCCCGTTCGAAGAAAACGCGACGCGCCAGGGTCAGACCATTGCTGTGTACGCCGCTCGAAGCGAGCCCGATTACAAGATCGCCTTCGGCAATGTGCTCCCCGATCAAAACCCGGTCCAGCGGGACCTTGCCGATGCAGGTGGCCACGAGGTCGAACGCATAGCCTTCACGCAGCCCCTGGATCATTTCTTTGATCTGGGCGATTTCACCGCCCGGAATGGTGACGCGCGCCTGCTCGGCTCCGCGGTAAAGCCCTTTTGCGAGGCTTTCCAGAAGGTCCGGGTTAGGGACCTGCACGGCAATATAGTCCAGGAGAGCGAGAGGTTCCGCCCCGACGCAGAGAACGTCGTTGACATTCATGGCCACGCAATCGATGCCGACCGTGTCATACTTCTCCAGCATTTCGGCCACAAGAATCTTGGTCCCGACGCCGTCCGTGGATACGGCAATTCCCACGCCGCCACCGATGTCGATGACATTGGCAAAGTACCCAAGCGGCAGCACTACTTCTGAAGGACGCAAGGAGAAGCTCCGTTCCACCCAGTTGCCGAGGCGCTGCATGGCCTGATCCTTTTGTCCCGAATCCACGCCCGCGGCTCGATAGCTCAATGACTGTTTCTCGTTCATGTATTACCTCGCGGAAAGTATGTATCTCTCCTGAATTCTGCATCCGCAGTGCCAAACTGGGAGATCGCAATAGTAACACGGAAAGAGAGGACAGGCGTCCAGAATCAGGGGAGGATTTTGCGTTACTGCATATTCAGCTCGACGAACAGCTTTTTGACTTCGTGATTATCCGGATCCCAGCGCATCAATTCCTGCAACTGAATCTCGGCTTTCCTGCGGAGTTCCACCTTTATATACAACTTGGCGAGTTCGAGGCGGCTTGCGGTGGCCGATTTATTGAGCTCGATCGCTTTTAAGAAATGCTGCTCTGCGCTTTTCCTGAGTTTGGGCATCTCCGACTCGGCCACACCCAGGAAGTGATGATACGCGGCTTTTTCAGGATCCAGCCAAACGGAGCCTTTGAGCCGTTCGACAGCCTTTTCATAGTCTCCTTTTGCCATCAAGGCCCGGCCGTCCTGGAAGAGGGCTTCGGCTGTCTTTTCGTCTTCAGACCGTTTGGCAGCTCGGGCCTTCAGCTCGACTTCCACTTTGCTCTCGTTGATCAGGCGCTTTTCGTCGTAATCGGCGCGGAATACGGGATCTTTCAATGTCGTATACGCCTTATTGATATGGGCAAAGGCCTGTTCTGCTTTACCGCGACTTACCGAAGAATACTCCTGTGACTGAAACCGGTCGGGATGGTACTGTCTCGCCAGCTGGTGATACGCAGCCTGGATTTCCTGCTGATTGGCTTCCGGAGGGACCGACAAAATTTCATATAAGCTTGCACTCTCGAATTTGGATAGCATGCTGTCAAGCTGAAGGATGAGGGAATTGGGCTCTGACGCCGGATCGGTTTCCCCGGTCTGATGGGGTACCTGCTCCGCGTCGACCATTCCAAGCAGGACAAGCTGCGCCAGAATTCCTTCGGGCTTCGCTTCCATTGCGGGAAGAAGGGCCAGGACTTCCGAGCCGTGGGCCGGCGCTGACAGGAGCGAATAGACATAAGACTCGGAATTATTGAGCGGATAATCCATTGCCTTCGCCGTAGGATCTTCCGACACGCGAAAAATCGACTGAATGAAATTGGGCGGAATTTGTACCAGACGACTGGCTACGGCCCGTCGAGCTGCGAGAACGAGAGCTTCGGGCAAAGGCTGGCGAAGATTCAATCCACAACGGACCAAAGCCTCACCGGGGAAAAAGCGCATATCACAGGTGTCCCAGGCCCATAAAGATGCAAGAATGTAAGCTGCCTGCTCGCGCCTGCCTTTTTCGAGATCCTGCTTGCCGGAATCGGAAAAGGCAAGAATTGCTTCCTCGCTCGTCTTTCCGGCCTTCATCAACGCGGCGATTTCGTTTACCTTGGCGCGCGGCAGAAGTTCGAGCCGGACCAGAATGCGCACAAGATGCTCCTCCGGCAGATTGCTCTCCGCAAAAACGAGCAACCCCTTATCCAGCACTATTTGCCTTTTCTCCTGCCGCTTTTCAAAGCGCAGGATACCACTGTGCCTGTTTTTGTGGATGTCCAGGAATATATCCAGAAGCTTGGGGTTCTTAAGCATATGCGTCAGCTCACCGATGCCAGCTTCCTTTATCGGCGCATCCAGGATCGGGCGATAGTTTCGAGGGTGAAGGGATATGGGGATAAAGGGATTATTGAACGTGGTGGGCAAGGAACCAGTATGCGATGAGGGCAAGCGAGTCATAGGCGCTGTGAGCGACGATCGGAGCGATCAGGCTTCCGCTTTGAAGATACACGATGCCGAATATCAAGCCGTAAACGCCGGCTGTTACAATCCCCTGCACGCCCTGCACATAGTGCCCTGCTCCGAAGCCGATGCTCCACAGCACAAGACCCACTCCCGCACCACCGAGGTACAGCCGAAAACGCGTCAAGATGAACGCGCGCTGCAATTCCTCTTTAATTCCGCCGGCAATTAGAGCCGAAAAGATTAGAAGGACCAGTTGTTGGGGCGTTTGGACCAGGTGTGTCAGCGGGTTTTTCTCAAGATAGTATTGGGGAAAGTAAGTCCGAAAGACGGCAGCGACAACACCGTTCACGAGAAAGAGAAAGGGGACGATCGCCAACCCGAGAGCCATGTGGGTTTTCCACCGATGCCAGCGCAGCCCCAGGCTGGAAACCGTTTCGCGGCGAGTCTTCAGGATTATTGCCAGAATAAGAAACGCGATTGCCGATTCCAGGAGGAGAAAAACGGACAGAGCCTTTGCATTCACAAGCAGATCTGGCGATTTCTTGCCGTGGAAAGGATAGAGAATCAATACGGCCAGCAAGCTCGACAGCACTCCAGATAGGAGCAAAACCTCAAAAAGGGCTTGAATCCTGTCCAGGAAGCTGTGGCGGGCCTTCTCCGGATTAGCCGGCAAAGAATCCATGCGTAGAAACTATCAGCATGAGAAATGACAGTCAAGCGAACAGGAGATTCTCAATTCCCAATTCCCAATTCTCGATCTTCGGAAACCGAGAATTGGGAATCGAGAATTGAGAATTGGCAATCGAGAATTGGCAATTGAGAATTGGCAATCGAGAATTGGGAATCCGGGTCCTATAAAAGTGAACCTTTACGGTCGAATTATCATCAATCATAGCTGTTGGAAGAAGTTATGCGACTGTGTAAGACTAATAAAATGAAAGAGCTTTGGAACGCGGCGCTGATTTGTGTGCTGACGTTTGCACTCATGACTGTACAGGCATACGCCGCCGAGTCCGATACCATTCTCCCGGAAAAAACCAGGATTGTTCTGCAGCTGAACAATTATCTGAGCACCCGGGTGAACAGCGAAGGGGATGCCTTCACGGCATATGTGACCGCGCCCATACTCGTTGGAGATCACATCGTGATTCCCAAAGGCAGCATCGTCAATGGCAGTATCTCGCGTATCCTTCGTCCAGGCCGATTTAAGGGCAAGGCTGTCATGAATCTCCTCTTTCAGTCCATTACAATTCCCGGCCATGGGCAGCTGCCGATCGTCGCGTCTCTTGCGAAAATAGATTCTCAAGGCGGCGGTTCCATAAAATCCGAAGGAACGGTCGAAGGCGAAAGCTCCGAGGCCAGCGACATAGGAAGAGTCCTGGTGCCCGGCATCGCGGGCGCGGGAATCGGCACTATTGCGGGCGGAGCGAAGGGCGCGGCAATAGGGTCCGGCGTTGGTGCTGCGATTGGATTGGCAAGCGTTTTTGCCACCCGTGGACGAGAAATCGAAATTCGCCGGGGCGCCACGTTGGACATAGTGCTGGACCAGCCACTGACCATTCCGCCCGAAGAAAACAGCAGCGCTTCCGCTACCCGATAAACGTTTCAGACAAAATTACTTGCAGAAATGTGCCACATGGCGAAGTGTCTGAGGCGCACGCGAGTTTCTTCAATCTCAGGTTACAAGTTGCAGGTTGCAATGAAGCCTGCAACCTGTAACGCGGGCAGTAGAACGGGCAGGGCTATTTCTTCCGAATCATTTCCATCCCTCCCATATAGGGACGCAGCGCTTCCGGGATGACGACGGTACCGTCCTGCTGTTGATAATTTTCAAGAATGGCCAGCCATGTTCTCCCGATGGCAATGCCCGATCCGTTTAAGGTGTGCAGGTATTGTTTTTTGCCGTCCTCGCTCCGGACGCGTATGTTGGCACGCCTTGCCTGAAAGGCTTCGAAATTGCTGCAGGACGATATTTCCCGGAAGCGGTTTTGGCTTGGCAGCCACACTTCCAGGTCATAGGTCTTGGCGCTGGAGAATCCCATGTCTCCCGTGCTGAGCGTCACGACTCGATAATGGAGACCCAGGCGCTGCAAAATATCTTCCGCATCGCGAGTCAGGGATTCCAGTTCCTCGTAGGATTTGCCGGGTTCGACAAATTTTACCAACTCCACTTTGTTGAACTGGTGCTGGCGAATCAGGCCGCGCACGTCCTTGCCGTAAGCTCCGGCTTCGCTGCGGAAACAGGGAGTGTAGGCTACGAATTTTTTGGGCAAATCCGAAGCATCGAGGATTTCTCCCTGGTAAATATTTGTAACCGGCACTTCCGCAGTCGGTATCAGGTAATAGTTGGTACCTTCCACTTTGAATAGATCCTGCGCGAACTTGGGCAGATTCCCCGTACCGAAAAGGCTGGTGGCATTGGCCATGAACGGCGGCAGGACCTCCTGATAGCCGTGATGATTCGTATGGACGTCCAGCATGAAATTGATCAGCGCGCGTTCCATCAGCGCCCCGGCGCCGCATAAGAGCGCGAAACGAGCACCCGTGATCTTGGCCGCCCGCTCCATGTCCAGGATCCCAAGGGAAGATCCGAGGTCCACGTGGTCGAGAGGCTTAAAATCAAAGGAAGGGGCCGTCCCCCAACGCCGGACCTCGCAGTTTGCCGTTTCATCGCAGCCAATAGGAACAGAGCTGTTCGGCAGATTTGGAATGCTGTGAAGAAGCGTATTCAGGCGCTCTTCCACCAGGCGAGCTTCTTCCTCGAATGATTTGATCTCGGCGGATATTTCCTTCACCTTCGCCTGTTGTATCGAGGTGTCATGGCCTTCGCGCTTCAGCTTCCCAATGGCTTCCGACGCTTCATTGCGCTGCCGGCGCAGCTCCTCGATGCGAAGAACCACGTTCTTCCACTCGATGTCCGCCGCGATAAGGTCATCCAGGGGATAATTGCCTCCCCGGGCGGCCAGCCGTTCCCTGACGAAATCCAGGTTTTCCCGTACAAAGTTTTTATCCAGCATAGGGAATCCTTCTATTTGATAACCTTCCAAACAACCGCAAGCAACAGCACTGAATCTCACTTGCCCCGATCGATCGCGAATCGTGGTATTCTGGATGGCTCCTGCCCGAATATGCATTCTATCATTGACTTTGAGAGATGCCATTGTTTCAATCATTTTTTGGCATCGAGGGCTCATTCGAAACAGGTCCAAACCCGGTCACTATTTCAGAGAGAAGCGGAATATGACAAAAAAAATCCGAAGAGCGGTTTTTCCTGCGGCCGGTCTCGGCACGCGGTTTCTGCCTGCCACCAAAGCTCAACCCAAGGAAATGCTTCCACTGGTGGATAAACCGATCATTCAATACGCCGTTGAGGAGGCCGTGAATTCGGGGCTCAAGAATCTCGTGATCATTACCGGAAGAGGAAAGAACGCGATCGAAGATCATTTCGATGTTTCCTATGAGCTCGAAAAAATTCTGGAAGAGCGCGGCAAATCCGGTCTGCTGAAGCTGGTGCGGGCAGTTTCGGAAATGGTGCACATCGCATATGTACGACAGAAGGAGGCGCTTGGACTCGGCCATGCGATCATGGTAGCCCGGGATTTTGTGCACGACGACCCATTCGCGGTCCTGCTCGGCGACGACGTGATCGTAGGCGAAGTGCCCTGCGTCCGCCAGATGCTGGATATCTATGATCGATACGGAACCAGCATTGTGGCCCTGATGGAGGTTCCCCCGGAGGAAACCGGTCGCTACGGGATCGTCAAAGCGAATCTCTTGCCGGATAGCGACGGAAGGCTTTTTGAAGTTCAGGATATGGTGGAAAAACCGCCGCAGGGGAAAGCGCCGTCCAATCTGGCCATCATAGGAAGATATATACTGACGCCGCAGATTTTTGATTCCCTGGATAAGATCGACAGGGGCAGCGGCGGCGAAATTCAACTGACGGACGGGCTCCGGCACATGCTGGGAAAGCATCGCATTCTTGCCTATAAATTCCAGGGCAAGCGCTACGACGCGGGGGAAAAGCTGGGATTCCTGCAGGCCACGGTTGAAATGGCCCTGAAAAACGAAGAGCTGGGGCAGGCATTCCGCTCCTATCTAAAATCTCTCGATCTCGATCACATGTAGCAGGAGCGCGGCTTTGATTCCGACTCCTGTCATCTGACTTTATAAAGGAACGAGGCACTATGAAAATATTGGTCATCGGTTCGGGTGGAAGAGAACACACGATCGTCTGGAAACTCGCTCAAAGCAGCCGCGTCCGGGCGATCCTGTGCGCGCCGGGCAATGCAGGGATTGCACAGATCGCCCGCTGTGTGCCGGTTCAGCCGATCGACTTCGCCGCAGTGACTGACCTCGTGCGCAAAGAGCAAGTCGATTTTGTGTTCGTCGGCCCGGAAGCACCGCTTGCGTCCGGACTGGTCAATCACCTGAAAGCGGAAGGCATCGGCGTGCTGGGACCGACACGGGAGGCTGCGCAGCTGGAATCCAGTAAAGTTTTCTCGAAGGATTTCATGGCGCGCCACAATGTTCCCACAGCCCGCTATGCCGCGTATTCGGATGCCAAATCCGCCATTGCTTTCCTGGAATCCTCCGAAGCTGCATACCCGATTGTCGTCAAGGCGGACGGGCTTGCCGCGGGCAAGGGTGTGGTCGTCGCCGATGATGTCCATGAGGCCTCCGATGCGGTGCGGCGCATCATGGTCGCGCGCGAGTTTGGTGCATCCGGAGATCGCATCATCATCGAAGAGTGCCTCAAGGGAACGGAGGCGTCGTACATAGTTTTTACGGACGGCGAAACGATCGTGCCCGCAGTGGCCGCCCGCGATCACAAGGCGGTTTTCGACTTCGACGAAGGCCCGAATACCGGCGGGATGGGCGCCTATTCCACCGACGACATCCTCGGTCCTGAACTCGAACAGGAAGTTCTGCGGCGTGTGATTCGCCCGGTGATCGATGGAATGAAGGGCGAAGGGCATCCGTTCCAGGGAATTTTGTACGCCGGTCTGATGCTCACGAATCAGGGAGTGCAAGTTCTGGAATTCAACGTTCGTATGGGCGATCCCGAGTGTCAGGTCATTCTTCCCCGCCTGAAAAGCGATTTCGCCGAATTGTGCGATGCTCTCTGCCGCGGAAACCTGAAAAATTATAAGGCCGCGTGGAACAGCGAAGCCGCTGTCTGCGTCGTGCTTGCGTCCGGCGGCTATCCCGGTTCTTATGAAAAAGGCAAAGTGATCACCGGACTTCGAATGGCGGAAGAAAACCGTCGCATTGCCGTTTTCCATGCGGGGACGCGGAAAGAAGGAGAAAAATTTCTTACGGACGGAGGCCGGGTTCTTGGCGTAACCGCGACGGATAAGGATCTCGCATCCGCCATGATGCTGGCCTATGAAGCCGTAAATAAGATTCACTTTGAAGGAATGCACTGCCGCCGGGATATCGGCGCCAAAGGACTATCCGTGAACGCGCGGACATCAAACTAATTGAGAATGGAGGAAACCAGTGGTCCAACCGAAAGTGGCCATCATTTTAGGCAGCGATTCCGATTATCCGGTGATTCAGGACATGCTCAAGATCCTGAAGGATTTCGAAATTGAACATGAGCTTACGGTGTCGAGCGCTCACCGCTCGCCGGACCGGACTCTAAAATATGCCGTGGCTTTGGAGACGCGCGGCATCCAGGTGGTGATTGCCTGCGCCGGCGCAGCAGCGCACCTTGCCGGAGTGGTTGCTTCGCACACGATTCTGCCCGTCATCGGAGTACCGATCGATTCTTCTCCGCTGCACGGTTTGGATGCGCTTCTTTCCACCTCCATGATGCCTGCGGGCATTCCCGTAGCAACGATGGGCGTCGGAAAGGCAGGCGCCAGCAATGCAGCTGTGCTGGCAGCCCAGATCCTGGCCAGAAATAATCCGGAACTGGCGGAACGTCTTCGCAAATACAAAAAACGGCTCGCGGATCGTGTGGAGCAGTGCGACAGTGAGTTGCAAAAAACCCGAAACGCCTAAGTTTTCCATCCTGACCTTTGGCTGCCGCTGCAACCAGGCGGACAGCGCCGCAATTCGGGAAAGCCTGTGCCGCCGCTCCATGGCGGAGGCCGCAAACCGCCTCGATGCCGACCTCCTGATCATCAACACCTGCACGGTTACGCAACGATCCGATCAACAGGTCCGGCAGGCGATCCGACGCCTGCACCGTGAGAATCCCGACGCGCGTATCATCGTGACGGGATGCTATGCCGAGCGGGATCCGGGCACTCTGGCCGATATTCCGGGCGTCAGCCTTGTCGTAGGAAACGGCGAAAGAGATCGCCTTGTCGAGATTCTCGATACCGCCGAAGACCGGCAAGTCGGCAAAATAGTGCAAGCGCCCCTGGACGCCGGCAGGGAGATCCTTCTGCCGCCGACGGGGAATACCGGAGGCAAAACGCGCCCGCTGGTCAAGATCCAGGACGGATGCGACGCTCGCTGCTCCTATTGTATTGTGCCGTATGTCCGGGGACCCGGACGTAGCGCGCGGATGGAGGATGTGCTTGCGGAAATCCGCTCTCTCGCGGATCACGGTTTTCAGGAAATTGTGCTTACCGGCGTTCACCTCGGCGCGTTCGGATTGAAGATCAAGGATCACCCGCGCCTGATCGATCTGCTGCGCAGAATTGTCGAGATACCAAGACTCGGCCGCTTACGCCTGAGCAGCATCGAACCGATGCATTTCGATCGTGCCATCGTCGACCTTGCGGCAGAACATGCCGTCTTTGCACGCCACTTCCACATTCCTCTGCAGAGCGGCAGCAACCGGATTTTGCGTCTCATGCGGCGCCCGTACACAGTCGCGCGATTCCGCGAACTGATTTCCTATATTCGAAGCCGGCTGCCCGACGCAGGCATCGGAACCGATGTTCTGGTTGGATTCCCGGGAGAAACCGACCGGGATTTTGCAGAAACATGCGAGCTACTCAGGGAATCTCCTCTGACGTATTTGCACGTATTCCCGTTCTCGCCCCGGGAGGGGACCGCTGCCTATTCGATGCCCGACCGCATGCCGTCTCGGGTAATGAAACTCCGTCTGGCCGAACTCCTCGAAATTTCGCGCGAAAAAAATATTTCGTTCCGGCGCCGGTTCATCGGCCAGGTGCTTCCGGCTATCACACTTTCCCACGAGGAAAATCTGGGGACATCGCTGGTGCTGACAGGCAACTATATCCATGCGAGAGTCCCGGGGCTTTCCGTCCCCCCGAACCGCCTCGTCGATATTTGCATCGAGGAAGTACACCCCGAGGCAACCGACGCAAGAATTCTCAATTCTCAATTCGCGATTCCCGACTCCAGCATCTGAAATTAAGAATCGAGAATCTGAAATTTGGAATCTGAAATCCCACTTGTGTCAGAGCTCACAAATCGGGGACATTCTCTTGCCGATCAGACTTGCAGGGGAGTGTGCGAAAGCCATGCTAATACCTTCCATTCTGAAGATCCTGGGCCAGCCTCAGCTTCAGACGAAGATTGTCGAGAAGGTGGAATCCGGGTTTCAGGCAGAGCTGGCCGCGGCACAGAAGCAGCTTTCCGCATTGGATAAAGTCAAAGCCGAGATTGCCACTGCCGCAGAGCCGGTAAAGCCCCTCGGTTCAGATCCGGCAAATCCGGGAAACCCCTCCAAAAGCTCGGAAATGGCAGAACTGCTTCGCACCATCACCAAATTCGAAAAATCCAGCCAGTCGCGTGTGGTGGACTTCTTCGAGTAACCAGCCCACGCCGGTAGCTATCCCTTTGCAGGCAACACCGGGCATTCGGCACGATTTCAGATTCCAGATTCCAGATTCCAGATGGCGTGGTTTGTCTTTTCTCTGGAATCGAAAATCTGGAATCGGGAATCCCCTTATTCGAGGATGACTATTGCGACGGCCCACTGGTCGGAGTGCGACAGGCTCACGTGCACTTTGTGGACACCCATGGACTCACTGAGTCTCTGCGCTTCCCCGTGTAACGCTAAGATCGGGGCTTCCTGCCTTTCCCGCAACACCTCCACGTCCAGCCATGTGACCCCTTTCGCCCATCCCGTCCCGATCGCTTTGAAAAGTGCCTCCTTTGCGGCAAAACGCGCGGCGTAATGGGGAGTAGGGTCGCGGTGCTCGCTGCAGAATTTCTGCTCTGCCGGAGTGAAAACCCTGGAGATAAAGCGGTCCTTCAATCTTTCCAGGACACTTCGAATTCGGGCAATTTCGACAACATCCACGCCGGTACCGATGATCATCTCAAACTCCGAAAGCGAGTTGACAGCGAAAGGCTCGCAGCCTCAATATTTGCGTCATGACTGGCGCAGAATTCATCCTCAGGGAAACCGGAGGAATACGGTATTACAGCTGCCTTGCTTTAGAGAGCCTGCCGCACTTGTGTCATGGTTTTTCCACTCGACGCGGCGGCAGCCCGAATCTCGAAAAAGACTCTCTCAACCTGAGTGAAATGCCCTGGGATTCACCCGCCCGGGTGCAGGAAAACAAAAACCGCCTGCTAGCTGCTTTGCGTCTAGCGGATGCGCCCCTGATCACTCTACGCCAGGTGCATTCCAATCGTGTCCATATAATAGAGGATATTCCCCGTCAATGGAACCAGACAGAAGGGGATGCCATGATCACGCGTGCTGAAAACATCGCACTCGCGGTCAAGACCGCAGACTGCCTTCCGGTTCTGATTGCGGATCCTGCAACGAAAGCTGTCGGTGCGGTTCATTCGGGATGGAGAGGGACGCTCTCCGGAGTTTTAGCTTGCACAATCCGCGAAATGCAGCGGGCTTTCGGCAGCGAACCATCGCAGCTGATTGCCGCCGTTGGCCCCGGCATCCGAGCATGCTGCTATGAAGTAGGGAACGACGTGGCCCGTCTGTTTGAAAAAGAATACCCGGAATGCTGCCGGCCCAGCCCGGTCAAGGATCGCCAGGACAAGTATTTGTTGGATCTTGGCAAAGCTCTAGACATCCAGATGAATCTCGCGGGAATACCGCGCGAAAACCGCCATGATCTGGGGGCCTGTACGTGCTGCAACACGCGGGAATTTTTCTCCCACCGCGCAGAAGGCCCTGCCGCCGGCCGCATGATGTCCGTTATCGGATTGATGGGATTCTGGTCGGTAGCTGGCATATGACAGCGCAAACACGAAATCAGCTCGCAAGGGAGGGGCCGAATGAAAAAACTCTGGTTGCTGGCGCTTTGCGCCATGGTAGGGCTTCATGCCGCCGATAGAATCTGGCCCTGGGTTGGCTCTCAGAGTGGTTGTAGAACGAAAACACCTTACGCGCGTTTCACTGGTGCCGCTGACTCGGGACGAACAGAACAACGTAATGATGCTCGATCCTGGATCGGGAGAAGGTGCAAAGTTGATGGATAAGGTAAGAAATCTTTCCGGAAATATTTCATTGAAGGTCGAAGGAAAATAGGCAGTACTTCTCGTCGAGTAAATGTTTTGAAGATTTCCGCTTGACTATATTTTAGCGACAAGCTACCTTTATATATCAAGGTAGCTTGTTAGGTGTTTTATTATGAGCGTGAATGAAAAATTTTCGGGGATTCGAAAGGGGATGCTCGAGTTCCTGGTTTTGCAAATTATTGCTGCAGAAAAAGTTTATGTGGCGGACATATTGAAGCAACTCAGCGTAACCGAATTCGCAACGCAGGAAGGAACGCTTTATCCATTGCTGAGCAAGATGCGCCGCGAAGGGCTCTTGGATTATGAATGGAAGGAATCCGAAGCCGGTCCGCCGCGCAAATATTACCAGCTGACTGCAAAGGGTAGGGAACAGTTGCGCGAGACGCTGGAGTATTGGGTCAAGATTAACGGGACGGTGAACAAATTGGGGCAAATATAGAAAGGAAATGATCCCAGCCATGAACAAAGTCATTTCAGTCAATCTGGGCGGGATGGCATATCAGCTTGAAGAAGGTGGCTATGATGCCCTGGGTGCCTATTTAGAAACCGCGGCCGCGCGTTTGCGGAACAATCCCGATCGGGATGAAATCCTCTCGGACATTGAAGGAGCGATCGGCGAAAAGTTCCGCGAGCTTTTGTCCAGTCACAAGACCGTAATCCAGACGAAAGAAGTTACCGCTGTCCTCGCGGAGATGGGGCCAATCGAGGTGGATTCGGGCGAGGCTGAGCATCAAGGCGCCGGCGGCACCGCAGACGGTGCAAGGGGACAGAAGACGGTGGGAGATGAACAGGCAGCGGGGCGCGGCGGGACGCCAAGGCGGCTTTATCGGATCCATGAAGGTGCGATGATTGCCGGCGTCTGCAACGGGATCGGCGCCTATGCGAATGTCGATCCGACCCTGGTGCGGCTTGCATTTGTAGCTTTGACCTTGCTTTGGGGTGCCGGGCTGCTCGTCTATATAGTGTTGGCGATTGTGGTGCCCGAGGCGCGCTCGGCGGAAGAAAAAGCCGCAGCGTCCGGTTTCCCGGCGACGGCACAGGAATTCATCCGGCGCGCAAAAGAAGGCTATTACGAAGCGATGAAGGGATTCCCGGATCGCAGGGCGCGACGCGAATGGAATCGCCGGTTCAATCGGGAAATGCGTGCGAACGCGGAAAAGTGGCGGTACAACTGGCACAGTTATTGGGCGGAGCGTGCTCCCGTCCATCCGGCGATGGGCATTGTGCTGCCCTTCCTTTCGCTACTGCAAGGCGCGGCGACAGTCCTTTGGATCTGCGCCCTGGTCTCGTTGCTGGCTACCGGCACTCTGCTCGGACTGGCGCTGCCCCCGAATGTGCCGCTGTGGCTCGCGGCGCTGCTGCTGTTCGTCGCCTACGGCATTCTGGTAGGGCCGCTGAAAGCGGCGCGACGATCCTGCTACCGGAGTTGCGGCGGACAGGGATGGACTTGGTCTTTCGTGTTCCTTCTGGATGCGATGATCTGGCTTGCGGCTGTCGCCGTGCTCCTGTGGCTGGTTTCCCATTACATTCCGGAGCTGCGCGAGGCGATTCGGAGCATTCCTCCACTCGCGCACCAGGCACTGCAGGACATTCAAGCCTGGTGGAAATAGAAGTAGCCACAGACCAAATGAGGTCAGGTCTGGAAAACTTAGGTTTTTGACCATCGCGCAGGGATGACAGGCCAGAATCGAATCTTCCAGGCCTAACCCCCTAAGCTGAGAGACTGGTAGCCCGATTAGGGAAGAAATCGCAGGATATCCGTTTCCTGCGAAATCGGCACATCCGCATTTGCACCCCACTGTGCAGCAGTGTAAGCTCCGGGAGAGCCGCTTGGCAGAATAAACCAGACGCCATTGCTGGGTCTCCAGACGGCAACGTCCGCTTTGCCATCGCTATCATAGTCGCCGGAAACCAGAATATCCGTGGGCTCTCCCCATTGTGTAGCTGTGTAAGTTCCGGGAGATCCGCTTGGC
>DATJPG010000014.1:0-144451 GCA_035506515.1 Acidobacteriota bacterium | reverse complement strand
GTCGCCGGGAACCGGAATATCCTGAAGTTGACCCCACTGCTGCCACAGATAAGTTCCGGGAGATCCGCTTGGCAGAATAAACCAGACACCATTGCTGGGGCTCCAGATGGCAAAGTCCGCTTTGCCATCGCCATCATAGTCACCGGGAACCGGAATATCCTGAAGTTGACCCCATTGCTGCGCCAGATAAGCTCCGGGAGATCCGCTTGGCAGAATAAACCAGAGGCCATTGCTGGGCCGCCAGACCGTGATGTCCGATTTTCCGTCGTTGTCAACATCCCAGCCGGCGGATGACATTAATTTGAAAACTCCGGTGCCGTAAGTGCCTGCATAAATCACGCCTGGCGCTGTCGGGTGCACCGCCAGGGCAAAGATGCTCAAGTTCGTAAGCCCGTTGTTCAGGGCGTACCAGTTGTTTCCTCCATCCACGCTTCTGTAAACTCCATAGGTGTCACTGGCTGCGTACAGAGTTGTCGGATTCACTGAATCGATCGCCAAGACTGTGATCAGAGGGAACAGAGGCAAACCACTTCCTAAAGGATTCCACGTGTTGCCTCCATCGGTGCTCTTATAAACACTGTCATAGGCCGCCGAGGCATAAACATTTACCGGATTCTTCGGGTCGATCGCAAACGCAGTGATCGCTGCAGCGGAGAGCAGAGTGTTGTTTACCTGATTCCAGTTGCCGCCCCCATCTGTGCTTAGAAAAATTCCGCTGCCGTTCGTTCCGGCATATACGATCGACGGATTTTGGGGATTGATCGCAAAGGCGCTGATATCCGCACTGGTGAGATTGCTGTTAGCGGCATTCCATGTCGCGCCGCTGTCAGTGCTTTTAAAAACTCCAGTTCCGGAGAGCCCGGCGTATATTTTTGCAGGGCTTTGCGGGTCAATTGTCAAAGTGTTGACAATTGCATTTCCTAACCCGCTGGTTGCGGTGACCCAGCTGGCCCCGGCATCGGTGCTCTTGTAGACTCCGTTGCCTGCCGTCCCTGCATAGAGGTTGGCCGAAGTTAGCGGATCGACTGCAAGAGCCTGAACATAAATGCTCCCGCTTGTGCCCAGACCGTTGTTCGCATGATCCCAGGTACGGCCGCTATCGGTGCTCTTATACACTCCGGTATAATCGGCAGCGGCATAGACGGTCGCCAGATTTTGAGGATCGAGCGCTACTGAGATGATATAGGTGTTCGCAAGCCCGTTGTTGGCTTCGCTCCAGTTATCGCCGGAATCTGTGCTTTTAAAGACTCCATTGAGATACGTTCCAATATAGAGGTTGGAAGTAGTTTGCGGATCTACTGCCACTGAATCAATCTCTTGCGTGCTTATAACTCCGGTTCCCGCCTCCCACGTTATGCCGCCATCTGTGCTCCTATACCCATTCTGGGGTGTTCCGGCATAGACGGTGGCCGTATTCACCGGATCGATTGCAAGACACAGGACAAACACTCCCGCTCCGTTGGCTAGTGGGTTCCAGTTTGCGCCGCCGTTGGTGCTTTTGAAGGGTCCGGACGGAGTTCCCGCGTAGAGTGTTGCCGGAGTCTTCGGATCGATCACCAGGGCGGTAATGTCTGTATCGGTAGGCTGGCCGGTTGCTGCGGTCCAGTTGTCGCCGCTATCAGTACTTATAAAAACTCCGCTATCACTGGTTGCTGCAAAAAGGTTTGTGGAATCCAGGGGATTCACTGCCAAAGACTGTATTAAACTGCTGCCGAGTCCGGCATTGATGGCACTCCATGTAGCGGCGCCGTCGGTGCTTCTGAAAACACCGGAGCCGCTTGTCCCTGCATATAAGATTTGCGGATTTTGAGGGTTTATCGCCAGGGCAAAAACGGGGGAAGGGTCGAGTCCGTTATTTGCCGCGTTCCAACTGGAGCCGGCATCGGTGCTCTTGGAAATTCCCCCGTCGTTTGCTGCGGAATACAGTGTCGTCGGGCTTTGAGGATTTATTACAATCGCCGTGATATACCCAAATCCGGCTCCGCTCGCGATGTTCTTCCAGCTTGTCCCGGCGTCCGTGCTTTTAAATAATCCGCTGTCGGCATTTCCGGGGATTATTCCGCTGCCTTCCGTTCCGGCATAAAGTATTGCCGGGTGCTGCGGGTCAACGGCGAGTGAAGACACAGAGCCTCCCCCCGGTCCTCTGCTGCTGGACCAGAACTTTCCTGCGCCATAGAGGTGCGGAATCGTCGACGCCAGCGCCAGGACAGCCAATCCAATAAATTGGAACACAACCTTGATCAGATGACTGACACGATCGAGTGTTTGCATGTTTTTCTCCTTTGCAACTTTTTACCTGAACTTGCTTGAGCCGATCTGGGAAAAGCTCGAAATATCACAGATCCTCTTGGTATGAGCACGTCTTGCGGGAACGTAGACAGATATTGAGTTGCCGTACCCGTCAGGCAGATTTTTTTGAAAAATCTGCGAAGGAAACTCTTGGGGGGGGGACTGCTGAATTGGTCATGCAGGATAGAAACCTTACATGACCCGCCTCCTTTGTGGGCAATTCTACTACTAAATTTGTTTTGGAGTACAGAAATTTATATGTCCTGCCAACTTTTTTTTGCGGAAACCGATCCCGACCGGTTCCGCAGATCCCGGGCAAATCTCTCGAGCGACCGAAATAGCTTGCGGACAGGCGCCTAAAGACATCTCTAAATCTTTCCCAAGGCTTTGAGAACCTTCTGCGGCGTGATCGGGAAGTCGTAAATCCATTTTCCTATAGCGTTGTGGACCGCCGGCGATGTGATCGCCGAGATGCTCGCGCCGACGTTTTCCCCGATGCCGCACGCTCCGTACGACGAATAGCCGAGATGGCTTTCGTTTAGAATGCATTGGATGGGTGGGTAATCGTTCATTGTGCCGAGGAAGTAGCCGGCGTGATCGTAATTCAACCCCACGCCGGTTCTCGGGCAGAATATCTTTTCCTCGGTGGCGCTCCGGCCCAGGCCCATGACGGCTCCGCCATACTGTTGGCCCTCGGCGCCCTGCGGGTTGAATACATGTCCAACGTCGTTGACGCACACCATGTTCAACACATCCATCATGCCGGTTTCGGTGTCCACTGCAATTTCTATGAAATGCGCCTGTCTTGACATAAAGCAGAGCCGGAAATCCGGCTTGCCCTCGGATTTAAGCTCCGCGAGATTGCCGGCCACAGGGTGTGAAATTGCCGGGTCCGCATTCCAGAAGGCTCTGCCGATTTCATCCACGGACCTGCGATTTTGCGGCACGGCCTTTTCAAAAACCATGCTGTCCTTGATCTCCAGGTCATCCGGCCTTCTTCCCGGGAAAAAGGGCTCCGCAGGTCCCCGGCCGTTTCTCGGAGTCACGGCATAGCGCAGGATCTTCTGTTTCAGCTCCCTCGCGGCGAGCACGAGCTGGGGTGTCGTGCCGGTAGTGCCGAAAGAGCCTCCGGGACCTGGAATGAGGAATGCGTTGTTATCCGATCGTTGCATTTGAACGACGGTATCCTCATACCTCAGCCCCATCTCGGAAGCGACGCACTGGCGGAATCCGGATTCGGTGGTGATGCCCATATCGCAACGGGTCCCTATGATGCTGACCTTTCCGTCTCGAAGGATCAGACAAGCCAGCGGCGGGGCGGGTCCGGAGCCAACGCCAACCTGCCATTCGTGGATCGACATGAAGCCCAGGCCGTGCATCTTTCCATCGGGCAGTTTTCTTGCACCCGGCGGATGCCACTTCTGGTTCCACCCGATTGCCTGCTTACCGCGGTCGATGACTTCTTTCAGACTTTGCCTCTGAGGGAAACCATTTTCCTTCTGATACTCGATGACCCATTCCCACGGATGGCCGTGGCAACCGTCATTTTTCATCGCGACGTCTGTCGGATCGAGCCCGAACTCGGCGGCGACGCGCGAAAACATTATGTTGTGAGGGATGCACGCAGCGGCGCCATGCCGGAAGCACTGATGATGGCCCTGATTGGTGAAGGCCCACTCTTGGCTGCCCCGCACATTTCGTATGCGGGTGCTCTCAGGCGTCTTGTCGATGGCGGGATTCCTCATTCCCACTGTGTGCCAGTGGTAGGCCGTGACGGTGCCGTCTTGTTTGGCGCCTACCTTGCAGGTGTATGTGCCGGCCTCGTCGCCATTGCAGTAAAACTGGCTTTCGTCATACAGCAGCTTGACGGGTTTTCCGGATGCTCTCTTCGCAAGGATCGTGGCCAGCCGGATGAAAGCGGCGGAATAGGCGAGCCAGGTAACGCCTCCGAACCAGGAACCCTGATAGGGAAACGTCAACGATATTTTGGACCAGGGCGCGAAAGGCGGCTGCGGCTTATCTCTCCTCGTAGGCACGGAGCCCATGTTGTGCGGCATTGTAACGGGATTGTCCATGTTGTCCCCGTCGAATTGCACCGAGGGAACCGTTTCGGAACTGAGATACGTTTGCTGGTTGTACTGGTGGTGCACCCATAGGTCCAGGAATTCGCCTCGCCATTGTGCGACACACGCCATGGCCTCGACGCCGGCCGGCGAGTTGGTTGCCCGGTTGATTTTATATTCGAGTATTTTGTCCGCTTCGGCGAAACCCTTTTCGACGTCCCCGAAGTCTACTTGTTCGACCAGGATCGTGTTGGGCTCCCGGGCGGTGGCCTTCAATCGCTCCACTTCGGTCCAAACCTTGGGCGCGCCCGGCTTCAAGGCTTCTTCCATGTCCAGGACAAACGGCCGTTCTTCCCAGGTGATTTTCACAAGCCGCAGTGCCTGATCACAGAGCTCTTCACTATCCGCAACGACCGCGACGCCCATGGGATGCTGGTAGAAATCGCTGATGCCGGGCAGCGTGAGAATGTTGTAGTGGGCGTCCGTGCCCGTGAGGTTTTGATTCAGCGCATCCGGATCGTCGTACTTGAGGATGTCGCGCACGCCCAGCAGAGCTTCCGCCTGACTTGTGTCGATGCTCGCGATTCTGGCATGCGCATACGGGGATGTGAGAATCTTCGCGTAAAGCATCCCGGGTAAATGGATGTCTCTGGTATAAACCGCGTGCCCGCTCGCCCTCTCGTACCCGTCCTGGCGAGTCATATTGCGTTTGATGGCCGAACTGCTTTCAGGTATTTCCCAAGTCCATGGTCGATATGGTTCCGGCAATCTGAGTCCTCCTCATAATTTCGGTGGCAGGCTACTCAACCTCGAAATCAGGCAAGAGCGGAACCCGGCTTCGCCCGGCGGCAATTTCGAGGTTGAGCAGCCTGCCACCGAAATTCCTTAAGGCATTTTGGGGCTATCCTAGCAAAAACTATATCTGGAGGCCAGCCTCGCGAATCGGGCATCGCCTATTCGTCCCCGCATTGACGCTGTGATAAACTGACGACCTTTGTCGGTTACTAGATTCATGAAGATACTCATTCTTGGCATCAGCACGCGTGCAATGGCTGAATCCGCTGTGGGTAGCGGATATGCAATAGTCGCGTTGGACGCTTTTGGCGACAAGGATTTGAAGCGACTTACCGAAGCATATTCTTTGCGCCGTGATTTCGATGCCCGGTACAGTCCGCATGCACTTTACATTGCCAGCCGATCGCTTACCTATGACGCAGTTGCCTACACGTCCAATTTGGAAAACCATCCCGGGATTCTAGAACGTATCGGCGGCGGCCGGAGAATCATTGGAAACTCACCGCAGATCCTCGGGTCGGTACGCGATTGGGCCGGTTTGTTCACCGGCCTCAAGCGCTCTGGCTTTCTTGTCCCGGAAACGATTTTCGCAGGCGAAAAACGCGAAGCCGATTCACACCGTCGCTGGCTGGTTAAACCGGTTGCAAGCGGTGGAGGTCATGGGATTGATTTCCAAAAGTCCTCGAAATTTCCCGGCAGCAGATTTGTGCGGCAGGAATTCATTCCGGGGACACCTTGTTCTGCATCATTCGTGGCGAATGGACGGGATTGCGTCGTCCTCGGGATTACCAGGCAGTTGACGGGCATGCATTCGTTCGGTGCAAGCGGATTTCGCTATTGCGGCAACATTCTACCCTTGCCTGAAGCAACCAAAGCCGTGCGAGGCTTGCATCTAGTGGGCGAAGTACGAAGGCTGGTTGAGTTCTTGACATGCGAGTATCGGCTGAACGGAGTGAACGGGGTCGATTTCGTCCTTAACGGAGAACACATCGTTCTGACGGAAGTCAATCCGCGCTATTCGGCTTCCATGGAATTGATCGAGCAAGCCTATGATCTGCCCATTTTCCATCTGCACGCGGAGGCCGCGCTGGAAGGACGGCTGCCGGATTTCCGATTGGAGGCAGTGCTCGGGAATGAGAATTTCTTCGGCAAGGCAGTCCTTTTTGCGGAAAGAAATGCTGTTGCGCCGGACACCAAAGGATGGTTGGATAGTGGGGCAAGGGATATTCCTGAAAGAGGGGAAATACTTCAGAAGGGAAATCCGATCTGCACGGTTCTGGCAAAGGGGAGGGCTTTCGAGGAAACCCTGACAGAACTGATTCGGAAATCTGCGCTGCTCAAAGAAGAAATCTATGTGTAGCCAGCCATTCTCTTGCGCGGACTGAGGAGCCGAAGGCATGCTGAAGATCATCAACGGCGAAGTCTATGATCCTGTGCACGGGATCAACGGGGAGGTGCGCGATATTTGTGTCGAGAATGGAAGGATTGCAGCTTCGGTCAGCGGCGGCACAACGATCGATGCATCCGGAATGGTCGTAATGCCGGGCGGCGTGGACATGCACGCTCACATTGCCGGGCCCAAAGTGAATTCGGCCCGCAAGTTGCGTCCCGAGGATCATCGGCTCGATCCCGTGCCGCGAACTTCAGTCACGCGATCCGGCGCAGGTAAAACCATTCCCTCGACCTTTACTACAGGCTATCGCTACGCGGCCATGGGATATACAACTGCCTTCGATGCGGCAGTCCCCCCGATTGCCGCGCGCCATGCGCATGAAGAATTCATCGATACTCCGGTGATTGATAAAGGCTTTTTCGTGCTCATGGGAAATAACGAGTTCATCATGCAGCAAATTGCCGCCGGTGAGCGCGAGAGAATGCGGCACTATGTTGCCTGGCTTCTGCGGGCGACCAAAGGGTACGGTGTAAAGCTGGTGAATCCCGGCGGAGTCGAGCTCTGGAAATTCGGGGGCAATGCACACGGCCTGGACGACCATGTAGATGGGTTCAATGTCACTCCGCGCCAAATTATCCGCGAATTGGCGGAGGCGGCGATGGAACTGCGCCTGCCTCATGCCATGCACATCCACTGCAATAACCTGGGCGTCGCCGGCAACTGGGAAACCACCCTTGAAACAATGAAAGCGCTGGACGGGCGAAACGGCCATTTTGCGCACATCCAATTTCATAGCTATGGCGGCCGGCCGGGCGGCCTGTTCACCTCCCGCGTTCCTGAATTGGCAGAATATGTAAATACGCATCCAAACCTTACGGTAGACGTCGGCCAGGTTCTGTTCGGAGACACGACGTCGATGACCGGCGACGGGCCGCTGGCGTATATGCTGCATCAGATCAGCGGGCGCAAATGGATCAACATGGATGTGGAAAATGAAGAAGGATGCGGCATTGTGCCGGTCGAATATAAAGACAAAAATTATGTGCATGCGACGCAATGGGCCATCGGCCTGGAGTGGTTCCTTCTCATCCGCGACCCATGGCGGATCGCACTTTCCACCGATCACCCGAACGGAGCTTCGTTCGTTGCCTACCCGCAGATCATCGCTCTGCTGATGGACCGGGAATTCCGGCGCGAGGCGCTGAAAAAAGTAAATCCGAAAGCTATCGCCAAAACTTGTCTTCCCGATCACGACCGCGAATATTCGCTATTCGAAATTGCCATCATAACGCGCGCCGCTCCCGCCCGTATCCTCGGCCTGAAGAATAAAGGCCACCTGGGAGTCGGCGCCGATGCCGACGTAACCATTTACGAAAAAAGCAAAGACAAAGAAAAAATGTTCTCATCTCCGAGATATGTGATCAAGGGAGGACAAGTTCTGGTGGAGGAAGGCCAGATCCGGCGGGAGACGTACGGTCGGACTCTGTACGTTTCGCCGCGATATGATCCGGCGGTGGAAAAAGATATCCGCGAATTTTTCGACAAGTATTACACGATCGAATTCGAAAACTATCCGGTGCAACTCGAGCACTATCTGCCGTATCCCCAGGAGATAGCCACAAACGAATCTGCAACTGCGACAAGTTCAACGGGAGACGGGAAACCGGAAACGGGGAACCTATGACACAGTGCATCAACGGTGTGGAAATTGAAGATACATTTGCCGAAGCCTTTGGGATGTGGGGGGCGCGCGTCATTATTACCGCAGTGAATCAAAGGTGGGCTCGGGAAGCGGCTGCTCAACTGACGGGGTTCGCCACCTCCGTGATCGCCTGCGGCTGCGAGGCCGGGATCGAGGCAGACGTGGCGCAGACGCCGGACGGGCGACCGGGAGTCAGCATTCTGATTTTTGCGATGGGCAAGGAGTCGCTCGTTCGCCAGTTGACCAACCGCATCGGGCAGTGTGTGCTTACATGCCCCACTACGGCGTGTTTCAACGGCCTGACGGGCGAAGAGGAAGTATCGATTGGCGGGCAACTGCGCTTTTTTGGCGATGGCTTCCAAAGCAGCAAATTAATCGGCGGCCGTCGCTACTGGCGTATACCGGTGATGGAAGGGGAGTTCCTGGTCGAAGACAGATTCGGCTTGCAGCGTGCCGTCGGCGGAGGGAATTTCCTGATCCTGGGCAGCGACCAGAAAGTCGCGCTGCAGGCAGCCGAACTGGCGGTGGAAGCGATGCAGCGCGTGCCGGGAGTCGTCATGCCTTTTCCCGGAGGGATTGTGCGCAGCGGGAGCAAGGTGGGATCCAGATACAAGTTTCTGAAAGCGTCCACAAACGATGCGTATTGCCCCAGCTTGCGGGGGATGGCAACGTCCGCGTTACCGGACGGCGTGCATTCCGTGTTCGAAATCGTGATCGACGGACTGGATGTGCCGTCCATTGAAACGGCAACCCGAGCCGGGATCCTGGCCGCGTGCATCCCGGGCATCCGTCGCATTTCCGCGGGCAACTACGGCGGCAACCTCGGCAAGTTCAAATTCCATCTGCGCAAGATATTGGACGAAGCCGCTACGGCATAGAAGCGGAGACACCCCGAATGAGGAATCCTGAACTATGATCAGCGTGAATGAACGTGCCGCGACGATTGTTCAGGAGATGATCTCCGAGCAGGAAGCACTCGGCTTCCGTGCGACCAAACTGAAAAACGGCGCCACCGTGCTGGATGCGGGAATTCATGTGACCGGCAGTTTCGAAGGAGGCCGGCTGTTTGCGTGCGCCTGCCTCGGAGGGCTCGGGCAGGTCGGCTTCACGCTCAGAGATTTTCGTGGCCCGGAATCGAATTCTGAATCCGACTTGTGGTTCCCGGCGGTTGAGGTGAGTGTTGAAAGCCCGCATATTGCCTGCATGGCTTCGCAGTATGCCGGCTGGGCCGTCCAGCTCGACCGCTATTTCGCCATCGGATCCGGGCCTGCGCGAGCTTTGTGGGCCGGCGAGGAAATTTTTGCCAAGCTGGACTATAAGGATCAGGCGGACACAGCCGTGCTGATGCTGGAAGGACGCACGTTGCCTGACGAGGAGGTGGCGGATTTTGTGGCGCAAATGTGCGGAGTAAATCCGGAACGGCTTTTCCTGGTCATTGCGCCTACGGCGTCCGTGGTCGGATCCATCCAGGTTGCCGCGCGGTCCGCAGAGACCGGAATGCACAAACTCGCGGAACTCGGGTTTGACGTGCGCTGTATTCAATCGGCTTCGGGCATTTGCCCGCTCGCGCCCGTGGCGGCCGACGACCTGCGAGCCATCGGACGCACGAACGACGCGATTCTATACGGTGCGCAGGTTTCTTTCGCCGTACGGGCCGAAGACCGCGTGCTGTCGGAATTGATCGACCGGGTCCCTTCGGAAAGCTCTCGGGATTACGGCACGCCATTTTATGAGTTATTCCAACGCTACAACGGCGACTTTTATAAGATCGATCGTATGCTGTTCAGCCCGGCCCGGATCGAAATCAACAACCTGGATTCCGGACACACCTTCCGTGCCGGCCGTTTGAATCCATCGCTGTTGCGTTCTTCATTGATGGAATCCTGAGCCATGCCATCCAAAATAGGAATTGTGTCTTCCCAGAGAGGTTTTCACGTACAGGCTCTCGAAGAATCCATCCGCAGGAACAACTGCGAACCGGTGTACTTTCCGATCACGAAGTTGACGGCAAAGGTAGGTGGACGGCCTGCGATGCAGGGAGCCGGCGAAAGCCTCGAGGCTTGCCGGGCGCTGATTGTGCGCACAATTCCTACCGGATCGCTCGAGCAGATCGTTTTTCGTATGAACGCGCTGCACAGGCTGGAAAATCTGGGCGTGAAGGTTGTCAACTCGGCTTCAGCCATAGAACGGACTGTGGATAAATACTATACGTCCTTTCTGCTGGAAGATGCCGGGATCCCGACTCCGCGCACTGTGGTGACCGAAGATTTTCAAGCGGCGCTTGCAGCCTGCATTGAACTGAAGGACGTAATCCTCAAGCCACTCTTCGGGTCCGAGGGGAAGGGCATGGCCCGGATCAGCGATGAAGAAACAGCCTATCGAGTCCTGCGTGCCTGGGAACTGAACCGATATATCTACTATATCCAGGAATACGTGCCTCATTTTGAAAGAGATATCCGCGCTTTTGTAGTCGGAGACCGTGTGGTGGCGGCTATGCTCCGAACCGGGAAAGGATGGAAAACAAATTACTCCAAAGGTGCCGGGGTCGAACCGATTGCGCTGAGTGCCGAGATGGAAGAACTGGCACTGCGTTCGACGCGGTTGCTGCAATTGGATTATGCGGGCGTGGACCTTATGCCCTCTGAGGAAGGCAAAACCTACGTGATTGAAATCAACAGCATACCGGGCTGGCGCGGCCTCCAAAAAACCACCGAGCAATCGATCGCAGACCGGATAATAGATCGGGTATTGAAGTGAAGAAAATGGAAGATAGAAGTCAAGAGTCAGAAGGTTGTGCGTTCGAAGACCTGCAGGTTGAACGGGAATTTTGGGCGATTGTTTTTTGCGGCTTCGTCCCAGAATGATCGAGACCGACCGTCCGGTGATATATCCACAAAACCTACCATGCGGTAATGATTGCCGAAATATTCGTCTGCCCAGCGGAATATCATCGGGTCGGAATCCGTTCGCCGGACCCACGAATTGAGAACGTTGATACGAATCGCGTATTTGGGACGCGCGCTTTCTACTTCGCGAATCACCTCCGATTGCATTTTTCCGGAAAAAGCCTGCGGTTCCATGAGTGCGTACATATAGATGTATCCGGTCGCTGATTTTCTGTCGGCGTAAAAGCAGATTTGCGGTTCGGATCCGAATATGACGATTCTGTCGCCGGAGGTCGTGTGGTTTTTGATATATTCCGCGATTTCCGCCGAGTTCGGGAAAGGGCTGATCCCATACATCATCTGGCTTGCCCGTATCGGTGCAGCCTGGAAAAAAAACTCACGATACCGGATGACGGGATATATCAGAGCTGCGGCAATCATAAAAACCGGGATCGCCTTAGCGATGCGCACCGCGCGCCTGTCGGGTATCAGGCCGATCAGGGCGTTCGTCGCGATCCCGGCCAGAAGCGCGATGACCGGCAGCATGGTCACGAAATAGTGATTCCGAAAGTAGAAGCCCGGACAGACCGATAGGAACGAAAAAAGCATCATTCCGAAGATAAAGGCCCGCCTGGATCGGGCTGCCTTGTCCCACAGGACGGACGTGAGCCCGATTCCCGCCATCACCCAAACCCAAAGCCAATACTTGATCACGTGGGGAGCGCTTTCGGCGAAGATGACGAGGGCATTTGACAGGGAATTCTCCGTGACGTATTGATACCCGTAGGTGAAAGTCCAGAACCAGAAATTTTTAAAAACTCCGGCCGCATAAAGCAGGATACATGTGATTCCGAAGGGGACGGCGGCCGCGATCAATAGCGAAGCACTCCCGGCAATAAGCTTCTTGATATCGAAAGGAACTTTCTTGATTGTCATCCAGACAAAATAGCTCAGGGCAAAAGCGATAAAGAAAATAGCGTGCTGCTTGAGCAGAAATGCCGTGCCAAACAGGAGTCCGCTCCAAAACAGAGGCCGGCGGCTTCCAGAATCAACACCCCGCAACAAGAGCAGCGTTCCGCCGAGAATGAGCGGCACCATAAATTGCGTCGCGTGCGCCACAGTTCCCAGGACCGAGGGACTCAACGAGAGCAGGGCGTAGCATGCGGCGGCGACAACGGCGGTAGTGTTGTTGAATAGCCGCCGGGCGAGGAAAAACAGGAGCACAATGGCTGTTGCATTCCCAAGCATCAGACCGATATGAATGCCTGCGATCGTCTGTCCGAAAAACGCCATTACGAGGGCATACGCGGCGTACATTCCGGGAAGCTTCATATTGTATGCCATCAAGTAGGGCGGTATTCCCTGGATCATCAGTTGCCCCATGTACGCGAATTCGCCTTCGTCTCGCTCGAGAGGAACGTACAGCAGGCGTGCGCGGACGGCAGCGGCGAAGAGAACGATAAGCGCAAGCGCAACCCATGGCCAGTAATTCAGGACATTTTTCGACCAGTTGCGAATTTCTTTCAACTTGGAAAAGATTTTCACGGTTCTTTCTTTTTCAAGGATATCGAGCTGAGCGGGAAACCATCGATCAATCCCGCCCCTTTCTAATTTTCACATTTTGCGATGACGGCAGCGGAGCTTATAAATCGCCTGCATCCGAATTTCGCGGGGAAATTCTACAGCGGAAGCGAACATATATCAAACAAGCACAATGACCGATCTTGAGCCAGGTCTTTTTTACATCGCGAATTTCCTGATGACAGATCCGATGCAAGTTGAAGATGGCCGAAGGTCTGTGATACAAAGCAGGTAATGGAACACAAACTGTCTTGCCTGATCCAGCTGGCATGCGTTCTGGAAGCCTGCGCTCCCAAACCGGGAAACGTAAACCGGTACCATGACTTTTACGATACAACTCTGGAGGACCACCTGCTCAGCGCCGCCAGCCTTGCGGCCGCGTTTGAAAATGTCGCACGGAAGGGAGTCGGACAGATCGTACTGGATGCGGCCGTGAAGACGCGGCACTGGGTGCGATCCAATACGAACCTGGGCATGATTTTGCTCTTCGCCCCTTTGGCGAAAGCCAGTCTGAGCGCCACGCGAGCGGGAGGAGACATCCGGCGCAGCCTGATGTCGATTTTGAATTCGCTATCCGTTGAGGATGCGCGTCTTGCGTACGCGGCCATCCGGCTCATGCAGCCCGGAGGCATCGGGGAGGTGACGCAGGCCGATATTTCGATGGAACCTAAGATTACGCTGCTGCAAGCCATGGCCCTGGCGCAGGAGCGCGATGCCATCGCGCGCGAATATGTGAGCGGCTTTTCAATCACATTCGGGATTGGTCTGCCGGCGATAAAAAGTGCCTATGCACGCGGCGGCAACTACTCCGGCGCTATCGTTCAGACATTTCTGACCATCCTAAGTGAAGTCCCGGACACGCTGATTGCGCGGAAAAAAGGAAACCAACCGGCTCAACAGGTTTCACAGCTGGCGGCTGATGTTCTAGGCAAAGGCGGAGTTTTTACTCAGGAAGGCCAGGCAGGCTTGAGGGAAATGGACAGCGTGCTGCGCGACAAAACGCACCAGCTGAATCCGGGAACCACCGCCGATTTAGCTGCGGCTGCCACGCTCCTATATCTGCTCGAAACGGCCCCTCGTTAGGTGTCGCCGGTTTATATCCGGCAAATTCCTCTTACCACAGCACCATCGAATCTTCGAAGAGCTGAGCGAATTCTTCGCGTCCGGCCGGACGGGGAGATAGCTTGATGACCCGATGCTGCGGCAGCGTTCCCTTAACGAGCGCCGGAATGTCTTCACGCGTATAGCCGATGGCGCTTAATCCGTTAGGGACATTCAGCCGCTTCATGAGACGGATCAATTGGTCCGCGAGGATGCTGCCTGCATCGATCGTTTTGGCGTGCGACACATCGGCGCCCATGAACCGGGCAGCCTCAAGGTACCGCTCGGGACACACAGCAGCTGTGAAACGAAACGCAGCCGGAGCATTGAGGACGACTGAAATGCCGTGGGGCACGATCGGCTGATTCCCGGGGTAGCCCGGCATGCGGAAATTGCGGATCATGCTGGAGACGGGATACGACATCCCGTGCGGAAGGTGCAACCCGGCATTGCCGAAACCGATGCCCGCATAACACGCAGCCAGAATCATGCTGGCGCGAGCCTCATCATCGTCCGGGTTTTCCACGGCTCGAGGCAAATACCTGGTCGCCAGACGGATGGCTTCGGATGCCCAGAGATCGCTGATCCTGTTCCTGCCCTGATAGGCAGGGCGCAGCGCCGGCCGTGTGGGCCGCTCCCGCCGGTTGTAGGGAAGGTTTGT
Organism: Acidobacteriota bacterium; assembly: GCA_035506515.1. GTDB lineage: Bacteria > Acidobacteriota > UBA6911 > UBA6911 > UBA6911 > UBA6911. Next base: position 129,981 of record DATJPG010000014.1, on the reverse strand, counting down.
GAACGATTCAAGCGCGTGCACGAGCACGTCAAAACCCGTTGCGGTCGCTACCATCGGGGGCATCGTCCTCGTGTTCTCCGGATCGATGAGTCCAAGAGTCGGTTTTAGATAGCGGTGCGCAATTCCCGTCTTGGCATGCATGGCGATCAAATCGAAGATCACCACTCCGGTGGTTTCACTCCCGGTTCCGGCCGTAGTCGGAATAGCAAACAGAGGTTTTGCGGGTCCCGGCACCGGTTTGCCTTTTCCGATCGGGGCGTTTACGTAATCGAGGAAGTCCGCCGGATAGGTTGCGTAGAGATTCGCGGCCTTTGCCGTATCCATCGCCGATCCGCCGCCGACCGCCACATATGCATCGAATCCGCCCTCCCTGGCAAAAGTGATCGCCTCCTGCAAGGAGACGTCGGTGGGTTCGATCTTCACGCGATCGAACAGTTCGAATTGAACCTTCTCCCTCCCGAGCGATTCCAGCACCGTCGCCACCGGCGGCAGTTTCGCAAGATATGGATCCGTCACGACCATAGCGCGCCGAACCTTCAAATCGGCCAGATCCATGCCGACCTCGCGTGTGACCCCCGGCCCAAACCTTATGCTGGAGGCGGACATTTCAAACGCATACTCAAATTCCATCGCTCTTCTCCCGGCATACAGCCGCTGTATTGTATCGTATGCCGCCCGCAACTCCCAGTCGCCTTTTATTGTTTCGACCCGGATCGAGTCATCACAATTCGTATTGACAAAAACAGATGACCGAGATATAGATCCTGCGCATTAGGGCATACGGCAGCAGGTCTTCATTTTCTTTGAATTGAAAGATTTTTCTGTCTTAACAGGAATACTAGGAGGAGACATGGCAAAGGCAAAAAAGATTAATCGAGTGATGGTTGGTGAAGCTCTGATTGGAGAGGGCAATGAAGTGGCCCATATCGACCTGGTGTTGGGACCGCGTGGAAGTGCAGCGGAAACGGCATTCTGCAATACACTTGCCAATAACAAGGACGGATTCACGTCATTGCTGGCGGTCGTGGCTCCGAACCTGGTCTGCAAGCCCCATACGGTGATGTTCAACAAGGTCACAATTAAAAACGCCACACAGGCCGTGCAGATGTTCGGACCTGCGCAACGCGCCGTGGCTATGGCCGTAGCCGATTGTGTGGAAAACGGAACAATCCCGAAGGCAGAAGCCGAAAACGTGTTTGTCCTGGTTGGCGTATTCATCCATTGGGAAGCCAAAGACGACGCCAAGATCCAGAAGTTCAATTATGAAGCGACTAAGCTTGCAATTCAGCGCGCCGTAGCCGGTGAGCCGAAGGTGAATGAGGTTTTGAAGAAAAAAGCCGAGGTCGCGCATCCTTTCGCTGCATACAAATAGAAATCGTCTGCCGGAAAGGATTTTGCCTGTGATTGCCTGGCCCCGGGATTAGAGACAACCCGGGGCCTCCGCCGGAGAAAAGGTTTCGGCCGCGTGCCTTTGCTCCTATTTTTTTAGCCTTAAGCCGGCAATATGTCCCGCGCCGATCACTCCGCTGTGTAACGCCGTTGCGACCAAAACCCCTGCGATTCCCAAGGATTGCATTTCAAGCATTTCCTCGGGTTTGCTGACGCCCCCGCCGATCAACACGCATAAATCCGGAAAACTGTAATGCGCATTGGCCGCGAGTGCAAGATCTGCGCCTTCGCGGCTGCCTACGCGATCCAGATCCAGAAGAATCACCTCCTGCCAGCCGGAACTCTGAAGCCTCTTCAGTGCATCTGTGGGGGGCATAGCGGCAAGAGCATCGCACTGAGACTGGATTTTGCCGTTTTTGAAATCCAGGCTGAAAACGAGGCGATGCGGCGAAATTCCGGCAGGGAGGTTGTCCAGATCTTCCAAAGTACGTAGTGTCTCCGAGCCGACAACGGCCTTCCGAATTCCAAGATCAAGCCATACTTGAGCATTTTCACGATCGGATGCGCCTGCATCCAGGATGATGTGGATGCCTTCGATAGCGCATAAATTTTGGATCATCGATCGGTGACGCGTGTGGCTAAAACCCTGGATGGAGTTCAGGTCGGCGATGTATATTTCATGGAGGTTCAGCCGATCGCGGAATGCTTTGACAAGCGCATACGGGTCGGATGTATCGCAAAGCACACTTTGCACAGGCTGGTAATTTTCCCGCTCGCCTCTGATCGCGTGAACAGCCTGATCGTTGAGCAGGTCCAGAACGGGGATGATTCGCATGTCTTCCGCCTCAACTGTTTTGGTATATGAGTTCTTTTCCGGGGGAGGCAGTCCCGAGGGAGAACTGCCGGCTGGCCTTGCGTCCGAGGCGCTGGGAATGCTCTGGGCGGTGCTGCAGGATTTTCGCAACTGGGGAGCCGTCCACACCATTACCGCGATTGACCCCCGATTTGAACGGTTGCTTCCCGGCTCTGGCCGGGAAACGCTGCCGGCCGATGAGGTGGTTTCTGCAAGAGCCGGCGAACATGAAGATGTGTACCTCTCTCTCTTAAAGCGCTGCGACGCAGTCCTGGCAATCGCTCCCGAAACCGACGGTGTCCTCTCAAAGCTTGCGGAGCAAGCAGAGACCGAAGGGTTGCCTCTTCTCGGTTCGAATTCCTCTGCGATAGCAACGGCAGGGAATAAAGCAACCTGCAGCCGGCTTTTTGATCTGGCAAACATTCCTGCCCCGGTGACCCGTACGGCCAGCTTTCTAACAGCGGCGCACGTCGCCGGCCAGCTGCAGTGGCCTTTGATTGTCAAGCCCGTCGACGGCGTTGGCTGCGAAGGCGTATGCTGCCTGAACAACCTGTCGGAGTTGCCCTCAATTCTGGCGCTGATTCGACGAACCACTTCCCAGGAGCAGATTCTACTACAATCCCTGGCCAGCGGAATCCCTGCCAGCGTTTCTTTATTGGTTGCCGAAAGCGGCTGCATGCCGCTCAGCCTGAATTTGCAACTGATCGATGCCGGCGCGCCATATCAATATCTGGGCAGCCGGGTGCCCTTGCACCATCCGATGGGTGATCGCGCCATGGAATTAGCGGCTTTGGCTGCCGGCCTGATCCCGGGTCTGAAGGGGTATATCGGCGTGGATGTGGTGCTGGCGGAAGATCGCGTTGAACTGATCGAGATCAACCCCCGCATAACCACCTCCTATCTCGCTCTCCGGCAAGTTGCCGGAGTGAACCTGGCCAGAGCGATGTGGGAGGCCTGCATGCTTGACATCCTGCCGGATCGATTTGCCCTCAACGGCGATGCCGTGATCAGGAAGGACGATCCCGGCTCCTGGGGCCTGCAGCCGGGGAGTGATGGCATGCGCACGACTTGAGGCTGCCGTCAACGATAACAAATCAAGCCCGAGAAATAGGGTTAAATCTCCGCATAAAATAAGCTAATCTGGGAAAAGGGTTCTGAAAATCCAGCCTTGTTTCGGGGGCTTTTCCGAGAGGGTGTTTGAAAGGATGCTGGACATGTTAGAGAAGTCTACAGTATGGCAGGATCTTCAGAAGATTCGCGCGGAAGCTCCTCTTGTGCATAACATCACGAACTATGTGGTCATGAATACAACGGCAAACGCCCTGCTTGCGATAGGCGCGTCTCCTGTGATGGCACACGCTCCGGAAGAAGTGGGAGAAATGGCGAACCTCGCAAAAGCGCTGGTGATAAATATTGGAACGCTCAGTGCCGCATGGATCGATTCCATGATGAAGGCGGGCCGCGCGGCAAGACTGAAAGGAATACCGATCGTCCTTGATCCGGTCGGGAGTGGAGCCACGCGATTTCGCACGGAGACCGCTCAGTCTTTGCTCCGCACTGCACCTCCATCGATTATTCGGGGCAATGCTTCGGAAATCCGTTCCCTGGTTCTTGCGGATCAAAGAACGAAAGGCGTCGATAGCGTGCACTCGTCGGAAGAGACAATAGAGGAGGCACAGGCTTTGTCCCGAATTGTCGGATGCGTGGTATCTGTCAGCGGAAGAACTGACCTCGTTGTAGACGGCATCCGGACCATTCGTGTCATGAACGGGCATCCGCTGATGTCCCGCGTCACCGGAATGGGGTGCACGGCGACGGTGCTGACGGCTGCGTTTGCGGCGGTCAATCCGTCGTTCTTAGAGGCTGCTGCGAATGCCATGGCGCTGATGGGCATCGCCGGCGAAATGGCGGCAGAGCACAGCCTCGGTCCCGCAAGCTTCGAGACATGCTTCCTGGACGCGCTTTATAGCCTGCAGGAATCGGACATTCGTTGCCGGTTAAGAATGGAAATCGCATAGCACGGAAAGAAGAGAAATCTCTCCGCTGGAGTTTCAAGGAGGGTTATTGGCGCGCATCCTGGGGTGGGATATTGGAGGAGCAAACATAAAGGCTGCCCGCTTGCCTCGTCATACGGATGCTTCCGGCCGGAAACATGTCGTATCGGTTCCCTTCGAAATCTGGCGTGAAAAAGATCGATTGCCGGAGCTTTTGCGCGATCTCAGCACTCAACTATTTTCCACTGCCTCGCCTGAAGCGTTGGCGGTAACCATGACTGCAGAGTTGTCGGACGTATTTTTGACGAAACGCGAAGGTGTGACGTTCGTTCTGGAGAGCATTCGAACGTGTTTCCCGGCTCAGGCGGTTTTCGTTCTCAGCCTGTCGGGTGAATTTATTCCGATCGGAGAAGCGCTGCTCCATCCGCTGGATTTTGCCGCAACGAACTGGCTGGCTTCGGCGCTGTGGATTGCGCGAAAAATACCCAGCTGCCTTCTGGTGGATGTGGGAAGCACGACAACCGATATCCTGCCCATTCTCAAAGGGCAGACGATTGTTGCCGGGCGCACGGACACGGCGCGCCTTACTACGGGCGAACTGATATTCACGGGCGCCTTGCGCACGAATCTGGCGGCGATTGTGCAGACGGTGCCTGTGGCCGGGCGTGACTGCAGGGTTGCCTCCGAATATTTTGCGGTCAGTGGGGACGTGCATCTGATTCTGGGAAACCTGCGCCCTCAGGACTACACGTGCGCTACTCCTGACGGGCAACCTCCGTCGTTGGATTCCGCGCGAAGGCGTCTCGCGCGCCTGGTTTGCGCCGATATGGAAATGCTGTCAGTCGATGAAATCGATTCGATGGCACGATATATCCATGCCCGGCAAGTGTTGCAGATCCGCGAAGGATTGAGCCAGGTGCTCTCGCGTGTTCCGGAACTGCAGCAGTATCCCATCGTCGTCGCCGGATCGGGTGCGTTCCTCGGATTGGCTGCTGCCAAAAGCATGAATTTGAGCCTTGGCGATCTGGAGGGAGTTTTCCAAGACAACGAACAATCTGTTGTCCCGTGCGTATCAGCGGCCTGCCTGCTTGCCGAGCAATTGAAGGATAGATCCTGATGTCATTGGACGCTGTGCTTAAAATTGGCGGAAGCCTGAACCGCGGAGATTGTCTCGAGGCGCTGTGCGATGAAGTGCGCCGGCTAGGCGAATCTTTTCATTTAATGGTTGTGCCCGGCGGAGGAGTGTTTGCCGACGAGGTGAGGAAGGCGTACAAACGGTTTAAATTAAGCGGGACCGCTGCGCATTGCATGGCTCTCTCGGCGATGGATCAATATGGATATGTGCTGAACCACCTGATCGCAGGGAGCTTGTTGACGCCGGATCTGACCACAGCCTGCCGGGCTGCTGAATCGGGCAAGGTGTCGATCCTTCTGCCATCTACTTCGGTTCTTCAGCACAGCGATCTGCCGCACTCATGGCGGGTGACATCAGACACGATCGCGGCGTGGGTGGCGCACCGTGCAGATTGCAGGCGGCTGATTTTACTAAAAGATGTGGACGGACTCCTGAGCGCTGCGCCGACAAACAAGGAAGCTGAACTCGTTACAGAACTAACGGTAGCTCAATTGGCTGTTCGCAGCGGAGGCGTGGATGAATATCTATCCCATTTCCTGGCAACCGTGCGTTTGGAGACATGGGTCGTAAACGGCTTACGCCCCGAGCGGCTTGCGGAACTGTTGGAAGAGGATTACACGACAGGCACCAGAATCTGGCGCAGTTGACGGACGCGCGCAGCATCGAGCGGTTCATTGCGCTGACGATTGCGACATACGGCGGAACGCAAACCGACGATATCCGCTCCAAGGCTCCGGACAAGTTTCAAATCCTCTTCACGCAAAGCTCCGGCCAACCCCACGATCAAGCCTGACTTGTGCGCTTGTTCCACAAAGGTGCGCAGCGTCGGAGCATCCATAAAAGAGAAGAGAGATTGGCCATCCTTGATGGCGGTATCCAACAGGCAGCCGCGAATGCCGACCGACACCGCCAGGGCAGGAAGACTCATGGGATTCAAGGTGCCCGCGCGCCGGAAGTCGGCGTATGCAGCGGCAATCACGAATGTCTTATATCCAATCACGGCCTGCTGCACTTCGCGGAGCAGCGTCATCGCATCCGATTCGGTGCGTGGTCCATGCAGGCCCACTTTGATATAGTCCGCGCCGCATATGGCCGCACCAAGGGCGGCCAGAGCTGCCGTACCGGGCAAATTAGGCATATCCCCGATTGCCGCGCTGAGTTCCGCGCGGCCGGCTGCACGAGCTTTGATGTCCCGAATGATCGATGGAGGCTGCGCCCCGAGCGACCCCTCGACGGGATTTTTCACGTCGAGTATCTCCGCGCCTCCTGCGAGGGCTTCTCCTGCTTCCGCTGCAGACACAACACTGATCATCAATTGCATCGCATTTCCCGATTTCCGGAGGTCTGCTTCAAAAAGTGTTTTTTAGCATTGGATGCGGCAACGGTCAAGCGGGATACAACAGGATACAGCTTTGACAGGATCCTGAAAATTGTGGTGCGAAGGATTTGCCTGAATTTGTGTAAGCATCAAAATATGGAGAGCGTGGCGGGAATGGCGATTTGAAGGAAAGGAGATTCTAATGCTTCGGCGACTTGCGGTTTATTTTGTGATTTTGGGAACGGTCTCCGTTGTCTGCGCCCAGGATAGATGGGATCGGGCGAGGACGACCATAAACGGCAAGGAAGTGTCCATAGAATACGGGCGTCCGAAGCTAAACGGAAGAACGCTTGAGAGTCTGATGAAACAACTACCGCCGGACAGAATCTGGCGTGCGGGTTCAGGCGCTGTCACTGTGCTCATCACCGGAACGGATCTCTTTATCGGTGGGAAGAAAATCCCTGCGGGAAACTACTCCCTTTATATGTACTGCCCCGAGAAAGGAAATTATGCCCTTGAATTTCAGCCTGCGACCTAGGAGCCTGTCCGAGTAGTTTTTTCTATTCCATTTCTCGGTAGCGTTTGTCTGCGAATCTGCAGAGCGCTACCCAACTCAGAAACGACAGCAAAATAAGTGCGGTGAAAAGCAGTCCCAGAATCGCGTTGCCTCCGATCCCCGTTTTTGTCAGCGCCCGAATACCGAAAAAAACGGCGGCCAGGAATGCCGCATCCGCAAACATGCCGAGCATCACGTTGAGGTTTTGCTTGATCGCTTTTTGCGGATTGGTCCAGTCAAGCAGCGGACGCGCCAGATCAATCATCATGCCTATGGCTGTCAGCAACGCAGCGGCAACGAGCGCGAGTCCTGCCGCAAGGAGGATATGGAGTGGATTTACAGGAAAACAAAGTGCAATGGCGGTGAAGGCTGCAACGACGCCGAGCGCTGCAATGAGATACGAATGGAGAAATTTAGCCGTTACCTGCTCCCTCGCGGAAACAGGGATGACGCGCGAAATCCAAAACTGCGCTCCCTCCCGCGAAAATGTTGAAGACGCCGTGCCGTTGAGGCTGCTGCAGATGATCATGAACAGGGCCGTCATCAGAATGATGTAAAGTGAATTGCCCGAAGCTATCATTGTATGCAGATCGCCTGCGGAATGTCCGGCGCCCGCCCGCATGGTCACCATGAAAAAAGCGGGAAGGAATACGACAATCAGCACACCGTTGAGGAGAAAAACCGGGGTGCGGTTCATGATCTTGACTTCCCGCATGAAAATAGCATGGATGGCCCGGCGTCCCGAGGAGATGCGGTGCGACATCTCATCCCGGGATAACAGACGCTTGCGTCCGCTGGTTTCGTTGAGACCAATCACACCTCGATAGAAAAGCTTCTCTGCAAAAACGATCATCACGGCAAACATCATCAGGGACGCTGCGAGAAACACGGCGAGATTTGTCAGACCGCCGGCTGAATAACCGCCGGCGATCGCTTGGGTTGCCCAAATGCTCGGCGGGAAATTGGAGCCGATCTTATGGAGCAGGCTGTCGGGCGAAGTAAGGAACGCAACCAGTTTCTGTTGATTGACGCTTCCACCCTGTGCTTTCTGGGTCAGCAGCTGAATGCCGAATGCGGCGGCGAGCACTGCGACGCTGCCGACAAGAATCAGAATATCCTTCTTCCGGCTGATGTTAATGAATCGCATCATCGGAACGATAATCAGCGAGATGATCACCAACGGGATTACGGGCAGCACAAGATATACGAGTGCCGCATTCGCCCAGTAGCCGGTTCCTCCCGAGTCCAGGATGCCGAACGTAACGATAAAGGGCAGGACGATGATCGCGACGGTAAGGTATTCATTGACCATCAGCACAATGAATTTGGATGTGAGAACTTGGGAAGGCCGGATTGGAAGCGGAACCAGCATATCGAGGTCCCGGGAGAAATAAAACGCGGAAAGGATGTAGTAAATGCCGAAAATCAGTATAACGAGCTGTCCTGCCAGAATACCCAGGGCGAGAATCGCCTTCTCCTGCCCAATCGGTTTAAGTATAAAATACATTTCCTTGATGAAAGCTGTCAGTCCATAGAGCATCGGAGCGATGCCCAGCAACGATAGAGCGATCAGTGGCACAAGCCAGCGGTCCTTCTTTTCCCGAAAGAGACGGTGGTAAAGAACGGCCATGCCGAAATTCGATTTGAGCCCCGCACGGACAAGCGCCCCCAATTTGCTCATTTTTCTGTCAACTCCAGGAAGATGCTCTCGAGCGACTGCTCCGCCTGACCGAGGGCCTTCAGTTCCTGCATCGTTCCACAGGCGATTAATCGGCCGTTGTGAATAATTCCGATGCGGTCGCATAGCTTCTCGGCCACTTCCATGATGTGTGTGGAGAACAGGAGTGTTTTGCCCTGCTCGCAGTGTTCGCGAAATAGATCCTTCAGTTGGTAGGCGGCGCGAGGATCCAGGCCTACGAGCGGTTCGTCCAGGATCATGACCCGCGGTGCCGGCAATAAGGAGGCGGTCAGGACGATCTTCTGCTTCATGCCGTGGGAATAGCTTTGAATGGGATTCGTAATGACCTGAGCCAGCTCGAACACATCGAGCCACCGCTGGATCCGCTCGATGCGCGCCTCTTTAGGAACTCCGTACACGTCGCCGATGAAGTTCAAATATTCCAAGCCGGTCAGCCGCTCATAGATTGCCGGATAGTCGGGCACATACGTCGTGATCTGTTTGGCCTTCAGCGAATCAACGGTAACGTCATACCCTTCAACCAGGATGCGGCCGGCGTCGGGCCGGAGCAGTCCGACGATCATTTTGAGGGTGGTTGTTTTTCCGGCGCCGTTCGGTCCCAGAAATCCGAAAATTTCCCCCGGCTTGACGGTCAGCGTGAGATTGTCAACGGCCTTCACTTTGTTGCGGTTGTAACTCTTGGAAACGTTTGTTAGTTCGATCAAGGTCGCCCTCGGCTGCCGGCTGCTCATTCCGGCGCAGAATACTATCACCCCACAATGCGGTCTGCTGTGAATTGACGAGAAGCCTTCATCCTGTTCCGTAGTATACTGTCGCACAATAGTAGTACCAATGGCTACGAGTTCGAATGAAGATCTTCGAACTTGAATTGAGCAGGAAGAGGGAGGAGCAATGCTCGGCGGATATGCGGGGAAGATCCTGTTTGTGAATTTGAGTAATGGTTTCATTAACGAAGAGGTTTTGCCGGAGCAAATCTGCCGCGAGTTTGTCGGCGGATATGGACTGGGAATTCGCGTTTTGTATGAAAGAATGAAACCGCATGTGGACCCTCTAGGTAAAGACAACATGCTTGGCATAGTGACCGGAGTCCTGACCGGAACTTCTGTTCCAGGCAGCGGACGATACGGGGTGGTGACTAAGTCTCCATTGACCGGGGCCTGGAGTGAGTCCAATGCAGGCGGTACATTCGGACCAGAACTCAAAACTGCAGGATACGACGCAATTTTCTTCAGCGGCGCTTCGCCCAGGGCGGTCTATCTCCTGATTAAAGAGGGAAGGGCAGAATTGCGTGATGCCTCGCATCTCTGGGGCAAGGACACATATGAAACGGAGAAGTGCATCCAAAATGAAACCGGAGACAGCAAACTCAAAGTTGCCTGCATAGGTCCGGCCGGGGAAGCGAAATCCTTTCTCGCGGGGATAGTGAACGAAAAGGGAAGAATCGCGGCCCGTGGCGGGGCCGGCGCCGTCATGGGATCGAAAAATTTGAAGGCAGTCGCAATCAAAGGAGGGATGCGCAATATCGGCATTGCGCGCCGGGAAAAGCTGAAAGAGGCGCAGGCGCGCTTCTTGTCCATAATCCGGGCCAGCGATTTTGCCAAGGGACTGACGGCAGCCGGGACAGGATCCGCGCTCAGCTTCCTTGTATCGATCGGAGATTCTCCCGTAAAAAACTGGCGGTTGACCGGCACCGATTCTATGCCGACGGTTGCGAAACTGGACAGCGGGAATATGGACAAGTACAAAAAGAGCGGATATGCCTGCCAGGCGTGCCCCATCCGCTGTGGCGCAATCATTGAGCAGCGCAGCGGGCCATTCGCAATCGCCGATGAAATGCACCGGCCGGAATATGAGTCTCTAGCGGCGCTGGGCAGTCTTCTTATGAATGACAATCTGGAAGCCGTCATCAAAGCCAATGATCTCTGCAATCGATATGGCATCGATACCATATCCGCCGGGACTGCGATTGCAATGGCGATGGAATGCTACGAAAACGGCTTGATCACAAAAGAGGATACAGGCGGCATGGAACTCACCTGGGGCAATGCGGAGGCCATCGTCGACCTGACTGAAAAGATAGCGAAACGCGAAGGATTCGGCGCCGTGCTTGCGGACGGCCCAACCATCGCGGCTGAGCGGATCGGGAAGGGGGCCGACAAATATGCGGTGGCTGTACGCGGAAAGGGCCTGCCTTTTCACGATGCGCGCATGAGCCCGGCAGGCGGCACGGCTTTTATCGCGGATGCCAATCCGGGCCATCACATGAACAGCTCGGTTACGGGGATGCTGGAAAATGGAGCGCAGGCAGGCACCGCGGCGGCATTGCAGGTGCCCAAAATGGAAGCCTTCGCGGATTTCGACAAGAAGGGAGCGGTCTATGCTATCGGGTTTGCGTACCATCAACTGCTGGACGATGCCGGTATGTGCGCGCTCTATACGGTAAACACAACGCCCCCGGATTTGGCAGAATTGATCTCGGGCGTGACAGGTTGGGATTTCGAATGGGAGGAAGCGTTGAAAGCCGCGCGCAGAGTTCTGACCTTGAGACAGGCATTTAATGCAAGGGAAGGCATCACACCGGACCAATTTGATCTGCCGAAAAGGATCGAAAAAGAGCCGCTGCCGATGAAGACCGGCGCACCGCCTAAGATCGACTATCAGGCGTTGAAGACGGGCTACTTCGCGGCGATGGGATGGGATATTAAAACGGGAATGCCCTCAGAAAAAACATTGGTCGATCTCGGCCTGGCAGAGTTGACCCGGGATTTGTTCCGAGCACAAAAATAAAGGCACGCTGGGGCCGGATCAGCGGTCATGCGCTATCCCGTGATTATTCTATTTCGATCAACACCTGCCCTTTGACAACTTTATCACCGGCTGCCACGCGAAGGGCTTTAACGGCTCCATTGACCGGCGCCTTGATCCGGTTGAGCATTTTCATCGCTTCAAGGATCAGCAGCGTATCACCCTGCTTTACGGCCTTTCCGACCGTGGTCTCAACGGCAGCCACGACGCCGGGAATTAGCGCCTTGATGACGCGCGGATCTTTCTTTTCATACGATTTGCGCCGCAGGAACTTCTTTGTTACCCGCGTTTCGAAAACGCCATTCTCGAGCGCAATCTTGCTTAGCTCTTCCTGATCGCTCACAGCGATTCTCCTTCCTAGAACGGCGGTATCCCGTGTTTCCTGGCCGGGCGAACTTCTTCCTTGTTGCGCGTCACTTTGAGCGCGTGAACGATGCAGGCTCGAGTTTCTTCCGGCGAGATGACTGCATCGACATATCCTTCGGAAGCCGCTACATACGGATTTGCGAACTTGTCGGTGTATTCCTTGACCTTGAGCCTGCGCATCTCTTCCGGATTTTGTGCCGCCAGGATCTCGCTGCGAAAAATAATATTGGCGGCGCCTTCGGGCCCCATCACGGCAATTTCGGCAGTAGGCCACGCGAAAACAAAATCACCTCGCAGGTGGCGTGAACACATGGCGATATATCCGCCGCCGTAAGCCTTACGCAGAATCACCGTGATCTTAGGAACCGTCGCCTCGCTGTAGGCATACAGCACCTTGGCTCCGTGCCGGATAACGCCACCGTGTTCTTGGTCAGAACCCGGCAGATAACCTGGAATGTCAACCAGGGTCAAAAGCGAAATGTTGAACGAATCGCAAAACCGGACAAACCGGGCGATTTTGTCCGAAGCATCGATATCCAAGACGCCTGCCAATACAAGCGCCTGGTTACCGATGATGCCTACCGTCTGACCGTCGATGCGAGCGAATCCGATGATGGCGTTCGGCGCAAACAGTTCCTGAACTTCAAAGAAGTCAGAGTCATCGACGATGGCACGCACGATATCGCGAACGTCAAATGGAATTTTCGAGTCTTTCGGGAGCAAGTACTTGATGCCGTAGTTTTGTTTGGGATTCTTCGGTTCAATGGTAAGCGCTTTATGGCGATTGTTGTCTGGCAAGAAGCTGAACAGCTTGCGGATCTGCTGAAAACATTCCTGCTCGCTGCTGGAAAAAAAGTGAGCGTTCCCCGCTATCTCTGCCTGAACGCGGGCGCCGCCCAAATCCTCCATCGAAATCTCCTCGCCCAGCACAGTCTTCACGACCTCAGGCCCCGTGATGAACATTTTGGAAATCTGGTCGACGACGAATACGAAGTCAGTCAGTGCCGGTGAATAGACGGCACCCCCGGCACATGGCCCCAAGACGACGGAGATCTGGGGCACGATGCCGGAAGCCAAGGTGTTGCGGTAAAAAATCTCGCCATAGCCGGCAAGCGAGTTAACGCCTTCCTGAATCCGTGCCCCGCCGGAGTCGTTGATGCCGATGACGGGAATCCCCATCTTAATTGCATGATCCATGACCTTCGTGATTTTGCCTGCGTGCATTATCCCAAGCGAGCCACCGGCCACAGTGAAATCCTGCGCATAAATGCAAACGGGGCGTCCGGCTATGGTTCCCGAACCCGTAATCACACCCTCCGCGGCCAGTTCCTTATCGCCCATGCCGAAGTCCTGGCAGTTGTGTTCTACAAACAAATCGTATTCATGAAACGAGCCCGGATCCAGCAAGGCAGAGATGCGCTCGCGCGCAGTCATCTTCCCTACGGCTTTCTGCTTGCTGATGGCTTTTTCGCCACCGCCTTTTGACGCAGTCGACTTCCGGGTGAAGAAATCGACGATCCTTTGCATAACAGACATTGTGGCCCCCTCTTCGTGCTGTCGCCAGCTCGGGTCTGGAAAGGCAAAAGTTTAGCAGAAAAAGGGCGGAGGATGGTGTCCCATTTTTTGCCCTCCGGCCGCCTATCTTTATAAGTATTTGTTATTGACTAACTTACGGGATAAGACCTGCAGAGAAAACACCAGCATTCGCCGGGGCTTATCTCGTGGCAATTCCTGCAACGTATAGTATAGGAGCATAGCTCCCCAACTCCCATCTCAGGCCTCATCCTTCTTCCGGCGCGGGATTCGCGCGCAAAATCAACGCATCAATCATCCCACTACTTTGCGGGACCCCGTACGCACAATGCGCGTCCTGTCGTGCCACAACCTGACCCGCCGCCAAGGTTACGACTGCCGGAATTGAAGCAAAAGGTCCAAACTTCTCCACTGCTGTTCACGGATTTGCTCAGGACGCAGGCATCGCTCAGTTCTATGGACCCTTTGGCCTTATATGGCTTCGACACCTTTGAATCGTAGAGAGCCTCCAATTCGTCGATGGTAGGCAACCGCCAGTCGGAATTTCCGCCTGCCCGCGAACTGCTGCAGTATTCGCTGGCCTGGTTCGGACTCAGGGAAGAACCGCTATCTTTAACAGCCCAGGTTAAACCAGTGGCACCATCTTTCCATACGGCCATGCCCGCCCCTGCGGAAGGTTTTGAATCCTGGCTCATTACCGCGAAATTGCCGGCACACAGAAAGATCGTCACAAACAGGGGCGCTAACAAACTTGCGAGACATCTCTTGCAGAACATAAAGTCAATCCTTTCGATTAAGTAAAACCGGGCGGCTTTCTCTGTCAGCCTTTCCCGCAGCTGATTATAGGGCACATTAAACTTGATCGGGTCGAATTTTGCCTGACCCGGCCGGCTCTTGACTATTTATTTGCCGTCGCCGGGCCATTTCTTATAACATGCCCCGTTCAAGCAAAAGACAGCCATTCATGCGAATCCGCACTTGGTAAGAATTACGGCTTCACAGGAGACTTATTTCAATGGGTATGTCCATCCAGTCCGAAAAGGCCGATAACGAAATCACTCCAAAACAGGTTGGTGGGGACGAGAAACCGCACTCCCGATATGCCTGGTACGTCCTTGCGATCCTGACGGGGATGTACATGTTTTCATTTGTGGACCGCCAGATTCTGAGCCTGCTCGTTCCTTCCATCAAGCGGGATCTGGGCGTGAGCGACAGCCAAATCGGATTGTTGCAGGGATTGGCGTTCGCGCTGTTTTATACATTCATGGGATTGCCACTGGGGCGCACCGTCGACAGCTGCAACCGGCGCAACATCATCGCTGTCTGCATCACGATCTGGAGCTTTTTTACAGCGCTGTGCGCCGTCGCCAGGAGCTATTTCACGCTGTTTCTGACCCGTGTCGGCGTGGGCGTTGGGGAGGCCGGTCTCAGCCCCGCCGCGTTTTCGCTGATTGCCGACTATTTTCCCAAAGAGCGCATCGGCACTGCCATCAGCGTTTATTACTTCGGGCTGTTTCTCGGATCCAGTCTGGCTTTGCTGGTCGGAGGGATTACGGTAGATGCGCTCGCCAGCACTCCGTTTCTGACCGTGCCTGTTTTAGGTACCATCGCCTCCTGGCGTATCACATTTCTGATTGTCGGCTTGCCAGGTCTGGTTTTTGCTTTGCTGGCTTTCACGGTCCGCGAACCGCTGCGCCGCAACCTGATGCTTCTGTCCGACGGCAGAGCCGCAGGCACAAGTTTCAGGGAAGCATTTGTCCAAATGCGATTGAAGTGGAAATCCGTTCTGGGAACCTCCGTCGGAATGATATTTCAGTCGACCTGCAACTATGCTGTGACCATGTGGGCTCCGACCTTCTTCCTGCGGGTTCATGGCTGGAAAGCCGCGCAGGCAGGGAAGGCGCTTGCCGTCATCATGATCGTCTTTGCCTGCGGCGGAATGTACGTGGGAGGCATCCTGAGCGACCGATGGCAAAAACGGGGAATTGCGGATGGGCCGATCAGGGTTGCCGTCATCAGTGCGGTAGGGATATTTCTGTTCCTGACGCCCGCAGCGCTGCTTTCGGATGTTCGTTGGACCCTTGCCTTGATGGGCGTCGGAATGTTTCTGCTTTCGCTCCCGATGGGAGTTGCAGTTGCCGCCCTGCAGCTGATTTTTCCCAACCAGGTGCGTGGTCAGGTCGCGGCTTTGTTTCTTTTCTTCCTGAATTTGGGCGGGCAAACGATGGGCGGGTGGCTACCCGGATTCTTCAACGATTATCTGTTCCATAACGAACACATGATCGGGACATCGATCTCGCTGACTGTTGGCGCGGCTTCCGTTCTGATGTTGTTCGTATTCCTGGCAACAATGCGCCCCTATCGCACGCATTACCGAATGATGCAGGATTTGCAGGGTTAGGGAGTGTGGAAGCAGGAGTTGGAAAAGAAATAAGGCGGGCAGGGAATCCTGCCCGCCTTGATTGCATCCGGATATCTCAAGCGATTAGTGCTTGATCTTCGCAAACAAATCTTTGGCGTCCCTTTCAAAATTCGGGCAGCGATCTGCAGTGTGGCATTTGAGGCAAAGTGCCAATGTCGGCTTTTGTGTCGGAATTGGCTTCATGTCGCTCAAGTGTTCGTTGGCGTATCCGTGGCAGGACTCGCACTGAACGTTAACCAGCTCCATCTGCTGCTGCTTCATGTTGAAGCCACCGGGCTGTTCGAACCGAACCGTATGACAGGCGAGACATTTTGGATCGAATTGTTTGGATTTTTTCACCAGCGTCTCATAGGCCTTGGCATGATCCGTTGTTTTCCATTTTTTAACCATATCCCCATGGCAGGGTTCGCAGGCCGTGAGCCGAAGCGCCGCAGTGGTTGCAGCCGGCTTGTTCTCGGTAGCTCCGCCGTACATGTCTGCTACCTTATCGTTATAGGCCGTGATCATTGCCTTGACTTTGGGATCATTGGCAATTTCTTCACCAAGCGGAACCAGCGTATTGTGCGCGCTCTTCGTACCATCCATGGCAATCTCAAGGATTCCGACGTATTGACCCTTTTCGCCCGCCTGGACAATCAGAGTCTTATCAGCCTCAAAAGGCTCCTTGGTTTTTTGTTTGTCATGGCCGCCAACCACCAGGTCAATACCCTTGACTCTTCGCGCAATGACCCAATCCCGGTTTGTGCCCTGGTGCGTCAGGGCGACAATATAATCCACTTTCCCTGTCAGTTCTTTCACGACTGCTTCTGCGGCTTGCAGCGGATCCTGAATGGACACGGCATCCTTCGTGATCTCACTCACTTTGGATGTCATTTCGGACGTGTCTCCAATGATTCCGAATATGCCAACGTTTTTGTCGTTTATTTTTTTGATAATGTAACGCTTGAAGATCGGAGTGTCTTTGGCGTCGACCAGGTTGGCCGATACGAAGGGGAAGTCGTACTTCTTCTGAAGCTCCTTGAGGTAGTCAATCCCCAGAACCAGGTCCAGTTCTCCCACGTCCACTGCGTCAATACCGATATATTTGTACATCTGCGCAATTGCATCAGCCTTCAGCTTTGCCGACTGTTGCACATTTTCCGGGATCTCTTCGTCTTCATTCAAAAGGTCGCCGGAATCGACGACCACCAGACCGGGCTGGCTTTTTCGTACTTGTTCCAGATACGTCGCTTTTTTATACAGCCCTCCGAGCTGTAAGCCGCTCTCGGCTCAGCCGCAAGGCTCCATATAACCCATCACCATCCCACTATAGGCGATCGCAATCTTGGGACTGTCCGCAGCGCGCGAACTGTTGATCGAAAAGCTCGTCGACAAAAGAATAGCAGCGCCCAGCAGTAGTAGCGCCGTGAATGCAAATCTCTTCATTCCCTACCTCCCGAGGAGTTTACGCACACCAGTCACTTTTAGCTTTGTGTGCCTACATTTAAGGCGACGTAATGATAGCATTTAGTCCGTCTGTACGACCAGTACTTCATGGAAGCTATCCACATTCGCAAAAACATTTATATATACGCCGGTCGTTCGAAGGTGTTTTGGCGGTTGTCGTAATGTTTATCTGATCGGAAGTTGTTCCTGTTTCCGGTGTGTATCCTAATGCTGAACGTCCAGCAACTGGACTTCGAAATTCAGAGTTGCGTCCGGCGGGATATCCGGCGGTGCTCCTGCTCTTCCATATCCCAACTGCGCGGGGATGATCAGTTCACGTTTACCTCCGACTCGCATCCCTTCAACGCCGCGATCCCAGCCCTCGATAACCTCTCCGGTGCCCAGTGTAAAAGTAAACGGCTGTCCGGAATCCAGAGAACTGTCAAACTTCTTCCCGCGATGCCCGTCTTTATAAAGCCACCCCGTGTAATGGACTGTCACTTTGCACCCTTTGACTGCCTGCGCCCCGGTTCCAGCGATTATGTCATTCAACTTCAACTCTGAAGGAGCCCGGTTGGAACACGAGGCCATGGTTACGGCGAGTGCCAATATGTGTGCGAGCGCCGTTAGTTTTTGTCTTGTCATCCGATCTTCTCCCGCGGAATCGCTCCCTGAACAGCATTTGCAAACAGCCGAAAAGATGCTGCATGGCAGATCCGACTATTACTATACTCGCCTTTCTGCATTCCGGGCCCAAGTATTTCGGTTGGCTACGGGGAAGTCCGGGCGCGGCAGAAGAGATCCGGCGGGGATGGCGGAGGGCTCGCTATATGAAAGATTGCGCCGAATAAGCCGGTATGATATTTTTTCCGCTTACACACGATCAGCAGCAAGGAAGGGACTGTGGGAACAACCAAACTTACTCGCAAGGAAATTCTTGCCGAAGATCCCGTTCATGAAGCAATCATTCAGGTGATCGATCTTTTTCGTGAGAACGGCAAAAAGATAGGCGTGATCGCCGTACTAGTTGCTGTGATTGCAGCAGGGATCTACGGTGGGCTTCAATATCTGGATAGCCGGGAATCGCAGGCGCAGGAAAGGCTGGGGAAGGGCTTGGATTTTTATCATGCCCAGCTTGCCCCCGATGCAACGGATGACCCCTACAGCAAGGGGGCAAGTCCGACATTTCGAAACGATACCGCCAAATACCAGGCCGCGGCCAGGGAGTTTTCATCTGTCGTCGACAGCTACAGTTTCGGCAAAGTTTCGATCGTCGCACGATATTATCTGGCTCTTTGCCAGCTTCAGACAGGAAGTTATAAAGAAGCGATTCAGAACCTTGAAACGGTCGCAAGCAATTCTCGGAACCGCACCGTCGGGTATTTGGCAAAGAAGGTTTTAGCGACGTATTATGCCGGCTCGGGAAACAGCAAAGCGGCTGCTGAGATCTTCGACGGGATGTTGAAGGATCCGCAATGCCAGCTTCCCAGAGAAGATTTGAGCTTACAGATGGCAAGGGTTTTGGTCGCTCAGGGGAAACGCGACCAGGCGATCAAGCTGTTACGCGATGCCAGTGCCCAGGGGCCCGCATTCAGCATGTTCAAACAGCAGCTGGTGTTGGAGTTGGACAAACTCCAGAAGAGCCCGATTACGGCTTCGGATACGCAGGGAGTGCGTCCGTAGGCGTCCAATTTTACTGGAACTAAAAAGGATTATCCGCCGTCGGATGTGGCGGTGCTGTAAGTCCTTATATCCCACGGGCTTTATCCTTGACAAAGATTCCCCCGTTAATATAATTTGCCCCGCGCTGTAAGGTAGGAGCTTTTGCCGTGTTCATTGAAATTGAGGACCTGAAGAAGGTACCGCTTCACGTCCAGCATGTTTTCCCGGTTGGGGAAATCAGATTTACTCATGAGGATGCGGGGCTGACGGAGCCGGTCGCGGTCGATTTCGTTCTCACCCATGAGGAACGGGATCTTCGTGTGGATGGCAGGGTCGAGACAAATATTCGATTCAGGTGCTCCCGATGCACGAAGGAGTTTTCAAAGCCGTTCTCGGCGAATTTCGATCTGACTTATTTGCCGCAACCCAAGTGGTCCAACGAAGATGCGGAGATTGAACTCAAGTATGATGACATGCAGATCGCATACTACGATGGTGTAGCTCTGGATGTGAACCTGATGGTTCTTGAGCAAATCGAGCTTGCGATGCCTATGAATTTTGTTTGTCGTGAGGATTGTAGGGGTCTCTGTTACAAATGCGGAGCTGATCTGAATGAAGGAGCATGTCTCTGCAAAAATGAGGAGAGCGATTCCCGAATGTCCGTTCTGCTCGAGTTTCGGAAAAAAGCGGACAAGTGAGGAAAAAGCACTTTATGATTCTCAACCCAAAACATAATCCCCCCACGATGGAGAGCAGTACTCATGCCTAATCCAAAGAGAAGACATTCCAAAGCGCGCCGCGGAAAACGCCGGGCGCATGATTTTTTGCAGACGGTAAATCCGAGCATCTGTCCCCAGTGCCTGGAACCCAAGGCGCCTCACCAGGCTTGCCCCAAGTGCGGTTATTACAAGGGCCGGCAGGTGATGGAAGGCGAAGAAGAGATTTAAGTAGCGGACGTACCTAACATCCTAAATCTATTCACCGGCGCACATGATCAAGATTGCTGTGGATAGCATGGGGAGCGACAACTCCCCGTTCAGCGAAGTCGAAGGATCCGTTCAGGCCGCAAAGGCTTACGATGTAAACGTCATCCTGGTGGGGAAGGAGTCTCTGCTCGCTCCGCTGCTGAAAGAGGCCGGAGGACACGGCTTGCCGATCGAGATTCGCAATGCAACTCAAGTCATTGCGATGGATGAAGCCCCGACCGCGGCCCTCAGAAAAAAGAAAGATTCCTCTATTCGTGTTGCCGCCGATCTAGTGCGGGAGCGGGTTGCCAGCGGGCTGGTCAGCGCCGGGAATACGGGTGCGGTCATGGCCATTTCCAAAATGGTTTTTGGATCAGTCCCAGGAGTTGATCGGCCCGCGTTGGCCGCGATATTGCCGACTCTGGCCGGCCATGCGGTGCTCCTAGATGTGGGTGCCAATGTGGCCTGCAAGCCTAATCACCTCCTGCAATTTGCGGTAATGGGCCACCTGTTCAGCAAAAAGATCGTGGGTGTTTCTTCGCCCAGGGTCGGGCTCATGTCTGTCGGCGAAGAAGAATCGAAGGGCAATGAACTCACCAAAGAAGTGCATAAGGCGCTCAAGCAGCTCCATTTGAATTTCATCGGAAACGTAGAAGGGCGCGACATCTACAATGGGCGGGCAGACGTCATTGTCTGTGACGGATTTACGGGCAACGTTGCGCTCAAAACGAGCGAAGGCCTCATTGAAGCGGTGTTGAAACTGTTGAAAGATGAGCTTTCAAGAAATCTTCAGGCGAAGCTCGGAGCCCTTCTGAGTCAGCAGTCGTTTAAGCGCTTGAAGAAGCGCTTGGACTATTCGGAGTATGGAGGAGCGCCGTTGCTCGGGCTGAGGGGCGTTTCCATCATCTGTCACGGACGCTCCAGCAGCAATGCGATCAAAAATGCAATTCGCGTTGCAAAAGAATTTGCGGAAAACCAGGTGAACGCAAAACTGGAAACCGAATTGGACCAGATCAATCACCTGGCGAAAGGGATCGAGTCAGCCGACGCGTGACAATGAATTCGCGGCGTAAGCGCTGCATCGGAACGGGACTCTCTCCGATGCGTATTTGCGGCGTTGGAACTGCTGCTCTCCGCGCCGGGCTGCGTGCCCGCTAAAGGGCTGATTCGGGATTACAGGATTTTGGAGCGTTTGCTCCCGATGATTGCGGTGCTACAATAACACGTTTTCGCCGCAGCGTTTGGGCTCGCTTGTGGCCAAACTGAAATAGGAGGAACTGGAATGGCTTCAGTAGAAGAAAAGGTCAAATCAATCATTGTAGATCAACTTGGTGTGAACGAAGCCGAGGTTACAGGGAGCGCTTCCTTTGTTGACGATCTGGGCGCCGATTCGCTGGATACGATCGAGCTGGTGATGGCATTCGAAGAAGCCTTCGGCATCGAGATTCCGGACGAAGATGCCGAAAAGATCAAAACCGTGCAGAATGCAATTGAATATATCGAAGCCCACGTAAACTGAAAAATGCCGGATCGGGAATCGGTATTTCTTCGTTCTGGGTTGCGAATATTCTCCGCGCGGGAGAAAGGCGCCGTTCGAATCATTATTCAAAATACGGGGGATTTATTATGAAAATAGTCGTTTGTGTCAAATTGGTTCCAGATACGACTACAAAGATTAAAATTGCTCCTGGCGGAAACGAAGTTGATATGGCGGACGTTACATTCGTCGTAAATCCATATGACGAGTTTGCTGTTGAAGAGGCGCTGAAAATAAAAGAAAAACTGGGCGGCGAGGTTGTCGTTGTGGGCGCCGGCTCGGAACAGGCCTCCACAGGGCTCCGAACGTGTCTGGCCATGGGTGCGGACTCTGCAATATTAGTTGGAGATGCTGCGCTGGACAAAGCGGATTCCTTTGTAATCGGCTCGGTACTTGCCCGCGTCTGCCGGAATCTTAATCCAGACCTAATCCTATTTGGAAAGCATGCCATCGGGGTGGACAACGCCCAAGTCCCGTCTGTGGTGGCGGAGCAGTTGAATCTGCCTCAGGCATCGGTTGTAACTAAACTGGAGATTCAGGAGAAGAGCTTCAAGGCAGAAAGAGACATCGAAGGCGCCTGCGAAGTGATCGCGGGAACTCTTCCTGCAGTCATTACCGCTCAAAAGGGATTAAATGTCCCGCGATATGCTTCCCTGAAAGGAATCATGGCTGCCAAGAAGAAACAGATTGCAGTGCAGACGGTGGCCTCTCTCGGGTTGTCGGAAGAAGATCTGAAACCACGTATCTCTATCGAGCAGATCACGCTTCCTCCTACACGTCCGCCCGGGAAGATCCTGAAGGGCGAAATTTCTGAAACCGTGCCTCAACTGGTGAAGCTGCTGCATGAAGAGGCAAAGATCATTTGAATCCGGACATGCGCCAATAATTTAGTGCGAAACGGGTCAAGGAGGAAGAATGGCTCAAGGAATCCTGGTTTTCATCGAGGAACGAGAAGGGAAGATCAAGAAAACGTCTCTGGAGGCTCTGTCCGCGGCACGAAAGCTGGCGGATATCCTGAAGGAATCCGTTACGGCGGTGCGTGTGGCTGCCGGGGAGCCTTCGGCCAATCTGGCTCAGTATGGCGCCGATAAAATAGTACAGGCTCAACATGAATTGCTGAATGCATACTCGACGGAAGGCTATTCTGCGGCAGTGACGCAAGCAGTCCGAAAGCTTCAGCCGCGCGTTCTATTAAGTTCGGCAAGCTCCATGGGGCGCGATCTGCTGCCGCGCGTGGCCGCAAAACTGGGGGTGGGACTGGCCCAGGACTGCATCGAGGCGCGCATCGTCGAAGGGCAGCAATTGGAGTGCGTGCGTCCGATCTATGCGGGCAAAGCGTATGCAAGAGTCCGCTTGTTGATGTCGCCCGCAATGGCAACGCTGCGGCCCAACGTTTTTGCTCTCGGAGCGCCGGATGCCGCGCGCACCGCTGAGACGGAAGTATTCACTCCGGAATTGAGTGCCGATCAGATCCACGCATCTGTAAAAGAGACCAAGATCGCTGCAGGGCAAAAAATTGAGCTCACGGAAGCCAATATCATATGTTCCGGCGGAAGAGGCATGAAAGGCCCGGAGAATTTTCCCATCATCGAGCAACTTGCGGATGCTCTGGGCGGGGCGATGGGAGCTTCCCGCGCCGCGGTGGATGCCGGCTGGATTGACCAGCAGCATCAGGTGGGGCAGACGGGGAAAACGGTGTCCCCAACGCTCTATATCGCGTGTGGGATTAGCGGAGCCATTCAGCATCTGGCCGGCATGTCGTCGTCCAAGTATATTGTGGCGATTAACAAAGATCCCGAAGCGCCGATCTTCAATGTTGCCGATTATGGCATCGTCGGCGACCTGTTTGAGGTCGTTCCCGCTTTGACGCAGGCGGTCAAAACCCTCAAATCCTCATAGTGAAGATATCGCAGGTTTCCGCCGGCAAATAGCATGCTCGTGTCGGCGGACGCTGCGATAGAACGCTTTTTCCACCGCCCGCCGCAATTTCTCTGCGGCGGGCGTATTCATTTAGAGCCTCCCTTCATCCTGTTCAAAGCTGCGAGCGCTTCATCGAATAGGCAAAAGGGAATTCATCCGCATTCCCAGTCCAGTCCGTTTGAGCGATCTCACTGCAAAATCCTCTGCATGCTCGAGATGGGTTTTGTTCGGGTAACGAAATAGGATACGATTGATTTGTACAGAGCAAGATATACGGGGGTTTTGCGAGTGAAACGGCAAATGGGCAATGCAAAAAGCACGGTGGATTCGGGTGAATTGATGCGCGCCGTTCAGGTCCAGAACAAGCAACGACGGCTCAGGATCTCCCATCGTGCAGTCGCATTATTTTGTGTCCGCGTGCTCCGGTCGATCTCCGATGATGCCGGGGCTCTGTCCGTTGCCTTTGTCAATGCCCGTCAAATGCGTGCGATCAATGCAAAATATCTCCGCCATGATTACGCTACCGATGTGCTCAGCTTTTCCTATAAAAAGATTCTGGTGGATGGGCGCCCATTCCTTGGAGAAATAGTCATCGCCCCGGAAGTCGCGGCGAATCATGCGAGACGCTACCGGACCTCTCCGGAGAAGGAGCTTCGCAAGCTTCTGGTACATGGAATCCTTCATCTTTTGGGTTACAATCACGAAACCGACGACGGCCGGATGAGCCGCCTGCAGCGAAAACTGTTGCGCAGAAAGCTCTTGGTGCGGTCACTTCCGTTGACGGCATAGGCGGAGATTCAATGATCGGTCTCAACATCGAACTGGCAGTCGCGCTCCTTGCTCTGCTCATTCTTTTTTTCCTGTCGCTTGTGGAATGCGCCCTCACGCAATCCAGTCCGCTGGCGCTGCGAATGATGATGGAGCGTCCGGAGAAGGCCGACATCCCGCTGCTTTCCGTTGTGCTGGAAGACAAGATGCAGATTCTGGTGCCATTGCATTTGGGGACGCAGGTTTTGCTGATTACCGTCGCTATCCTGACGACGCACCTCTTCATTCGGACCGGGCTGACTCACGGGATGATTTACTCCTTCGTCGCTGTCATCTCGGTTTCGGCCTTGTTTCACCTGCTGATCCCGCGGCTGCTCACGCAGAATAATGCCGAAAGTAAACTGGCTGTCCTGCTTCGGGCTTTTCGGCCTTTCCACGGCGTTCTTCACTCCGTTGCTGTCCCGTTGTCGTCTGTTTTAAATCTATTCAAGAGATTGCACGAAGAGATCGAGGACAACAACAAATCTGAAAACGAGGAAGCCTCCGGCGAGGAAATTCAAGCCTATCTGGAAATCGGCGAAAACCAGGGAATTCTGCAGGAGGAGGACAGTAAACTCATACAATCCGTTGTTGAGTTTGGAAACACGCTGGTTCGGGAAGTGATGACTCCCCGGACAAAAATAATCGCGTGTGAGGAGAATGCCACGATAGCGGAGCTTCGAGATGCGATGGTCCGGCACCGGCATTCACGTATCCCGATTTATCGGGATAATATGGATCACATCGTTGGGATTGCCTACATCAGGCAGTTAATGGCCCAGTATTCAAAGGAACGGGAGGCGGATCCGATTGGCGGCCTGATAAACCCTGCCCTGTTTGTCCCGGACACCAAACCCGTGTCAAAGCTTCTCAAAGAGCTTCAGGAGCGAGGCGATCATGCCGCGATCGTGATTGACGAGCACGGCGGCGTCGCCGGTCTTGTAACGATTGAGGATCTTGTGGAGGAGATTGTCGGAGAAATCCGGGACGAGGACGAAGCCAAGATCAGCAAAATTATCGAGGAAGGAGCGAGGACATTTGTCATGCGCGGCAGCACGGAGGTGTCGAGGCTCGAAGAGCTGGCAGGCATGAGGTTTGAGAGTATGAATTGCGCAACCGTTGCCGGCCTGGCGATGGCATACCTGGGACGTGTTCCCGCGCGGGGCGAATCATTTGACATGGAAGGGTTGAAGGTCCAGATCCTGGACGCCGATCGAAGGCGTGTGCATTGGATGCGCATCCAGTTGCCTGAAGTTTCCGCCGGCGATTCGCAGGAGGCAACCGACAAGCGATGAAACGGAGCGATCATGTTTGACGCGGCGGACCGCAGGTTTATGAAGATGGCACTTGCTCTGGCAGAAAAGGGAGCGGGGCTTTCCAGTCCCAATCCGAGCGTCGGCTGCATTATTGTTCGTGACGGGCGTGTTGTGGGACGCGGCATGCACGAATACTCCCGCAAGGATCATGCCGAGGTAAGAGCTCTGCGGGACGCCGGGGAGCTTTCAGAAGGGGCTACGGCATACGTGACGCTCGAGCCCTGTTGTCATCAAGGAAGAACGCCTCCTTGTGTAGACGGGCTGATCCGGGCAGGCATCCGACGCGTGGTTGTTGGCCGGATGGATCCGAATCCGCAGGTATCGGGGAAGGGCATTCAGAGGCTCAAGTCCTCGGGTGTGCGCGTGGATGTCGGACTCATGTCGGAAGAGGCCGGAGGAGTGATCGAAAGCTTTGCCTGCCGCATTGTAACCGGATTTCCGCTGGTTGTCGGCAAAATCGGAATGACTTTGGACGGCAAGATCGGGACAGGCCGGCCGGAAGGACGCTGGATTACTTCGCAGCAGAGCAGGGAATTCGGGCAGCGGCTGAGGCAGCGCGCGGATGCGCTTCTGGTCGGAATCGACACGATACTCGCGGATGATCCCGCATTGACCTACCGGGCGCAAGCGCCCAAAGCCCGCTCGCTGCTTCGGGTTATTCTGGATTCGCGCTTGCGCACACCGGTTTCGGCCGGACTTTTCAAGACCGTTCCTCCATCGCCGGTTGTCATATTCTGCAGCCGCAGGGCACCGAAAAAACGCCAGGTCGAATTAGAGCGTCGCGGCGCTGAGGTAATCAGGATCGCGCATTCTCCGAATGGATTAGACCTCCGTGCCGTCCTGCGCGAACTCGGACGAAGAAACATTCTGGAGTTGCTGGTTGAAGGCGGCAGCAGTGTTCACTGGTCTTTTCTGTCGGAGAATCTCGTGGACAAGTTCTACTTTATCGTTGCGCCTCTGGTGCTCGGCGGGACCGACGCGATCCCCGCTGTTGGAGGGCGTGGCTATCGCACGATCGAGGATTCGGCAAAATTCGCTGTGAGCAAGGTTTTTACGATGGGGCCGGACGTAATTCTGGAGACCTATCCATCCTGTTCGAGGTCCATCATGTCTCCCTGGCTTTCTCCAGAAATATCTCCATCTGACGCGCGATGCTCGGCGCTTGCATTAAAGCGGAAATGACGGCAGCGCTGCATGCCCCGGCTTGCAGCACTTCACGGACTTGTTCCAATCCGATGCCACCGATGGCTACGGTTGGAAGTTTGGAGATTCTGCACGCCGCGGCCAGGCGCCGCAATCCGACGATCGCAGGTGCATCCACTTTGGTTGAAGTTGGGTAAATCGGTCCAAACCCCACATATTGGATAGGCAGTTTTTGGGATTTTTGAACCTGGGCGAGAGTGTGAGCCGAAAGGCCGATCCATTTGGAGCGCCCTAATATGGCACGGGCCACATCCGGCGGCAGATCCTCCTGTCCAAGATGAACGCCCGCAGCCCTGCAACCTAAAGCAAGATCGCACCGATCATTCACGATCAATATCACACCCCTCGCGGAAGCGAATTCAACGCACCGATTCAAATCCCGCAGCAGTTCTTGCAACGGCGTGGATTTGTCCCGTATTTGAACAAGCGTTGCGCCGCCGCGCACGAGTTCCTTCAAGATACTGAGATGGCTCTCGCAGCGAGCCAGCTTCTTGTCGGTGATCGGGTAAATGGGTGGGATTGTCAATTTCATGGGCACAACCGCCTTCAAACACCGGACCCGCTGTTAGGAGCTATGGCGGTTCCAGTTGTCCAAAAAATGCGTACTGAGTCGGCCCGACCGGAAATCGTCGCTGCGCAGAATGCTCTGATGCAGAGGAATCGTGGTCTGAACTCCTTCGACAACCGTCATGTCCAGGGCGCGTTGCATACGGCTGATCGATTCCTGGCGGTTTCTTCCGAAGGTAATGATTTTCGCGATGAGAGAATCGTAATGGGGCGTGATCACATACTCTGTGTACGCCGATGTTTCGACGCGTACGCCGATCCCAAAGGGGGGGTGAAAAGCCTTGAGCATGCCCGGTGAGGGTAAAAACGTATCGGAACTTTCCGCATTGATGCGGCATTCCAAGGCATGGCCCTTGAAAACGATGTCTTTCTGCCGGTATCCCAGCTTTTCCCGGTTTGCGATACGAATTTGCTCTTTTACAATGTCGAGTCCAGTCACCATTTCCGTGATGGGGTGCTCGACCTGGATTCGAGTATTCATTTCTATGAAATAGTAATTTCCCTTATCGTCAAAAACGAATTCCATGGTGCCGGCGTTTGTATAATTTACCGTGCGCGCCGCTTCGACGACCAGCCGGCCGACTTCCTCTCTGATGGCGGGTGTTACGTAGGGGGATGGCGATTCCTCGATCAGCTTCTGGTGACGCCTCTGGATAGAACACTCTCTTTCTCCCAGATGGACGACATTGCCGTGATGATCTGCAAGAATCTGAAATTCGATATGCCGTGCAATAGGAATGTATTTTTCGATGTAGACGTCGCCGGATCCGAAGGCAGCCAATGCTTCATTCTGGGCGACTTCCAGGGCTCCAGAAATTTCGCTGGAGGAGGAAACGATGCGCATGCCCTTACCGCCGCCGCCTGCAACGGCCTTGACGATGACGGGATATCCCATTTCCTCCGCGAGATCGGCCGCGGCGGAATATGAGCCTTTGATTCTCCCGGTGCCCGGAACCACGGGCAATCCAGCGTCGCGCATCGTTGAGCGAGCAATATCCTTGTCTCCCATCATGCGAATCACTTCGGGCGACGGACCGATGAACGTAATTCCGCATGCCTCGCACACTTCCGCAAAATAGGCGCTTTCGGCGAGGAATCCATACCCGGGATGAATCGCGTCCGCATTGGTGATCTCCGCGGCGCTGATGACGGCAGGAATATTCAGATAGCTTTCGCTGCTTGGGGGCGGACCGATACAGATAGCCTCGTCCGCAAAGCGGACGTGCAGAGAATGCTGGTCGGCTTGAGAGTACACCGCAACCGTAGGAATACCCAGCTCTTTGCAGGCACAAATGACTCGGAGTGCAATCTCACCCCGGTTGGCAATCAGCACTTTTCGAAACATCTCGCGTTCTAAGCCTGGCTCCGCGGACGGATGCCGAAGAGTTTTTGACCGAATTCCACTGCATGGCCGTTTTCAACATAGATGCGCACGATTTCTCCGTCCACATCCGACGGTATTTCGTTCATGAGTTTCATCGCTTCGACGAGGCAGAGGATCGATCCTTTGTGAACCTGGTCGCCGGGCTTGACATAGGGCTCGGATTCGGCGTTCGGAGTGCGGTAGAACGTTCCCACGATCGGGGACGACACGATATGAAGTGCGGCTTCTTCTGCATCGTCGGTGTGTCCGACGGCTGCCGTGGGCGGCTCATCGGAAATGGGTTGCGAGTGGTCGCGACTGACGCTCGCATGTTGCGGCGGAATGGCAAAAGCGGGCGCGGAATCTGGATGGAATCCTCTTTTCAGCCGGACTTTTGTCCCCATGTGCTCCAGCTCAAACTCGCTGATGTCACTTCGCAGAACTTCCTGTATCAGCTCTTTCACTTCCTTGATGTTCATGCGTGCATCCTTGGCTCCGATTGATGATGCGAAGGGACGGATCATAGCACCAACGATTTGGGTTGTCAAAGCAGGCAGGAGGGCCTTTGGAAGAAACCCGTAACGGGGGCCTTTCCTATTCTCCTGATAAACGGAGAACATCTCGGGAACGATGGCTGTTTTGGGAGATTGGGAAATGTGAGGTGGGTATTGAATGTCGGGGGACGGATGCAGGGATTCAAGTTTCCCGCTTCCGTTCCCCCGTTTGCGTTTGCTGCCGTTACTTGATGATGCGCGGAGTTACAAAGAACAGCACTTCCTGCGTGCTTCGCGAGACCGTGGATCGCCGGAACAGGTTGCCGACCACGGGCAGGGAACCCAATCCGGGGACTTTGTCTTCGGAACTGGATTCGGTGTCAACCAGGATTCCGCCGATGACCGTTGTGCCTCCATCGCTGACCAGCACGCGAGTCGTCGATTCGCTTGTGCGGATCGAGGGGATGTTGTTCACATTATTGGACCAATCCGGCGTATTGTTTTCCACCTTCAGGTCCAGAACGATGTTGCCTTCGTAGGTGATCTGCGGCGTCACGGTCAGGGTCAGCGCTGCATTCTGGAATTGAACCGTTACGGTGTTGTTGGCAACAACTTGAACGGGGAAGCGCACACCCTGGGTGATGATCGCCGGGCTGTTGTTCTGTGCGGTGACCTTCGGCTGTGAAATAAGCTTCGCCCATCCTTTGCTCTCGCCCGCCGTAATTGCGGCATCGAGCAGGAAGGTATCGAAAATATTTCCTATGGAGATCCCGAGACCTCCAAATGCCTTCGTTGCCGGCAAGTTCACGTTCCAGTTGCCTTTGTTTTGGGAACTGGTTCCCGTACTGACGCCACCGCTTTCGCTGGTGGTACTCTCTGATGAGCCTCTGCCTGTCACCGGATTTCCGGCAGCATACGTAGACGTCGGAGTGATGCTGGGACGCGTTCCGCCGATGGTCCCGGATGTGTTCGGGCCGCCGACTGTCACGCGCTGCAGGTTCCCGTCCACAAAACCAAACTGGACACCGATATCGCGCGCAAAATCGCGGGTTGCGGACACGATCCTCGCCTCGATTTCCACCTGCGGCTGGGGTGTATCCAGGACGTCAATCAGCTGCACCATTTTGTCGACGGAGCTCGGCAGATCTGTCAGGATCAGCGAGTTCGTTCGCTCGTCAATAACGACGGCGCCTCGGACGGTCTTTTGATCTGCAAGGACCTTCACGAGACCTTCTGCCTTGGCGTAATTCAGCCGCTTGATGCGCGTCTCCAGATCGGCTGCAAGGAGGTTGGCCTTTTTGAGAGCCTCGCGCTGCTTTGCCTCATCCTGAAGCGTCGCTTTGCGTGTGATGCGGACAAGATTTCCTTCCACCTGTTTATCGAGGGACCTGGTAGCCAAGGCCATATCGAAAACCTGATCCCACGGTATTTTCTCTCCTTTGATCGAAATCGTGCCCTTGACGTCCGGATCCACGACGATATTGATGCCGCCTTCTTCCGCCATGAGCCGGAAGAAATCCACCAGGGGCATCTCAACCAGATCCAGTGTCAGCGGCTGGCCGCCGTAGCGACTGGCTGGGCTGGGCGTCGGTTTTGGCGGGGCGGTGATGGCTGCGGGAGTTAATGCTGCCACCAACGGTGCGGAATCCACAGACTCCCGCATCGCGGGCTGACCTGCGCGCGGTTTTGACTCCTGCTTCATGTCCATGGCCCTGGATGAGGTTTGAAGGGCCGCGCGTTCCGGGCGGGGAACTGTCGGAGTCGCCGGAATGGAGACGGGATTCGCCGCCGTTTCAGTGGCGCGAGGTTTCGGATCTATGGCTTCGACCTTGGTCTTTGCAGAAACTGCGGCCTGAGCCGGCGGTGCTTCGGGCGTCGCAGGCTTTGAGACGCTCTTTGCCTGGCTGGATGCAGTTTTCACAACTGGGCCGGAGGTGGCGGCCGGAAGTTTGGGTGCTTCGCCGCGAAACACGAGACGGACCTGAGACTTGTCCACGTTGATTTCGTGGTTTCCGTAGTTCTTCTCCAGATCGCACACGATTCGGGCGATCGGGGACGGAGAAGCCTGGAATTGTTGCACCCGGACCTGTTTTACGGAAGGCGAGGTTACCGCCAGTTTCGAGAACTTGACCTTGTTTTCCGTATTGAGAAAATCGAGGACCAGTCGGGGCGGATTGTCCAGAATGCTCTCTCTGGGGGTGATAGCCCGGTCCGTAGTCACGGCAACGGTCAGCTGACCTTCCTCGGGGGCAATCTTGACATCGGTTATGACTCCGACCGCAGGGATCGCGGTTGCCTTGCCACCGGTTGTCTCTTTGGAGAGGCCGGCAGCGGCATTTTTCTGGGGTGCTACGGGATTAGGCTGCTGCTGTGATGGTTTGGTACTGGCGGGCTTTTCCTCTGCGAAATTCAGCTGAGGGACTGCAAACGCCAGCAGCAAGAGAAGGATTCCATAAATCGCACCCTTCGCTTCATGTGATTTGAGATTTCTTATCATGGTGCCTCGAATTTTCATACCTGCCATCCTATGGTGTCCTTAACCGCTTAATCACATCCTGGGTCAAAACTTTTCCGGACCTCATTCTTGTTTCCCGGACCAAAGTCACAGAATCATTGTGTATATCTTTTAAATATCCGTCGAAAAGCTTGTCGCCTCTTCTGAGGAAATACGCGCGAGCGTCCGCTCCCCGAAAGACTGCGACTCTTCCGTTCTCGCGCACGGAAATGCCCTGGAGCAACGCCTGAGCGATATAGGTGCCCGTGATTCCCGGCGGGGGAAGGCCACGGGATAGTTCTTCGTCCACCGGGCGTTTGTCCTTTTTCTTCACCAGAAGTGGATTGATAAAAGGATCCCGTCGGTTGCCGGATTTGTAGATGACGCCGGAAAATTTCATCGGGGACTCTACGGGATTCTTTAATTGATGGACGGAATTCGCAGGGACGCTGTTATTCGCAGCCGGAGCCGCCCATTGGCAACAAAGAATCATGGCGGGGAGCAGCATCCAGAGAAGCCGTCCGAGTCCGCGGTTTGCATCCCGGCGGCGATCGGAAACACGCACCACCGGATTTGTGGTATTTCGCGCGATTGCGTTTGAGAAAATGCTGACTATCACCGCTTCTTCTCCTTCTTTTTGGGCTTTGCTTCGGGTGCAGGTGCAGGCGCCTGGTCTTCTCTGTAAACAAATGTAGTGGCCGTACAGCTGGCTGTCAGCGTGGTATTCGGATCAGCCGGCGGCTTGTCCATCCCGGCGATGGAAATATCTGCCACATCGATGATTCGTGTCGCTTGACTGACCTTTTCGAAAAACAGCCCCAGGCCGTCATAGTTTCCTTCCACTTCTACGTGAATGGGCCAATCGGAATAAAAAGCACGGGGAGCGACCGGCTTCGGGATGAACCTGTTGATCTTGAGATTGCTGGCTGCCGCCATCTTCTGCACGCTTCGGAGTACGGCGGGAGTTTCCTTCTCGGAAGGCAGGATGCTCCGCAACACCGCAAGGCGCTCTTCCAGTTGTGCCAGCTCTTGTTTAAATCGTTTAAGCTGATTTTCGATCGCGGTTCCCTGGGCTACGGTCCGTTCGAGCTTGGCTATCTCTTTCTGGATGACGTCGTTCTGCTGGATCTGGTCTTTCAGGTAATACATGTAGAACACGAATGCCAGGCAGCCGACAAAGGCCGCAAAGATAGCGACTTGAACGGAACGAGGCAGGTTTTCGAAACGATAATCACGAATGCCCATTTCTTCACTCCGCCTGTGGTTTCGTTGTGCTTACGCAGATAAGGGAGAACTTTGTGGCCTCACTTTGCCTTTCCATCAGCTCGAGGTCGACACTTCGAAAAAATCCGGATACAGCGAGATCATTCATAAAGTCGGGGATCACTTCCGGGTGCGGTGTGAATCCCACGATCTTGATGTTGTCGGATTTCTGGGATACGGACGTCAGCCAGAGCACGCCATCTTTCGGAATACTCTGAATCACCGTATTCAGGAGGAGCACCGGACCTTTCTGGTTTTCCTTCAGGTTTTCAATGACGTCGATTCTATTCTGGCGAAGCTTCTTCAGCTGTTCATACTTTTCTATTTCTTTCTGGAGACTCTGAAGGCGCGCTTCTTCGGCACGAAGCACGCGGCGCTTCTCGATTCCGGTTTGAATCTGGTGCTGGACGGAAAGCGTCCATGCACCCATGCCGGCAACGGCCAGTATAAATATCGCGCTCAAAACCAGCCCGATCCGAGACACCGTGGGTTTTACGAATGTCTTGCGCGTTTGGACCGTTTGATCTTTCAGCAAATTCACTTTGATCATAGCTGCTTTATTCCTCGACACTCCGGAGCGCCAATCCGATCGCAATCGCGAGATCCGGAGAACGATCGGCGATCATGGAGGATGAGAATCGCTTTGGATCGAATGTTATTTTTTTGAAGCTGTTAAACTTTTCGGCCGGGATGTCAAATTTTCGGGTGAGCGTATCGATAAGGCCGGGTGTGTGTGCAGCGCCGCCGCTCACGATCATTCGGTCGATTCGGTCCACCGTGGTTGTGGATTTGAAGAAATCATAGGTCTTTTGTATTTCAAGACAGATGATTTCTGTGACGGATTCGATGACGTGGTTCGCTTCCTTCGGATCGATCCCCTCGATGGATTCGCCGTGCTTCAGGGATTGCGCCTGACCGTAATTGAGGTTGAATTCCTTCTGCATGAATTCGGTGTACTGATAGCCGCCGACACCCACGTCCCGGGTAAAAAGGAAATCGCTGCCGGAAACGATGTTGATGGTCATCGTGCTGGCGCCGATATCCAGCAACGCCACGGTATCGTTGCCGGCCGGTTCGTAGTTGATTTCGTAGGCGTTTTGCAGGGCGAAGGCGTCCACATCTATAAGGACTGGAGTTTTCCCCGCCATTTTGATGACGCTGGTGTAGTCGGTAATTTTGTCCTTCTTCACCGCGACCAGCAGGATGTCGAGGTTTCCCGTTCCTGCATTCTCTCCCAGGACCTGATAATCCAGATTCACATCGGCGATATCAAACGGGATGTACTGTTCCGCCTCCCACCGAATGGATTCGGCGAGGTCATCGTCGCTTTGAACCGGAAGGGAGATCTTCTTGACGATGACAGAATGGCCGGAAATGGATGTGTTGATGCGCCCGTTTTTGATGTCCTGGTGCGTGAAGATTTTGTTGATTCCATCGGCGACAGGTATTTTGGATATAATCACACCGTCTACGATGCAATCCGGCGAAAGTTCTTCTATGCCTAAACTGACCAGCTCATACGATCCTTTGCGGGAAGAGCGGAGTTCGACGGCTTTCAGCGCGCTGGAACCGATGTCGAGACCGACTGCCTGCTTATTGCGATTAAGGAGACTTAGCATAATTTATGTGCCGAGCGATCCCTGTTTTTTCGAGGGGCCTTTGGAAAATAACCGATTTTGATGCGCAAGCAATTCCTTGCCTTTCCGTTACAGATGCCTTGCTTCAGCATGCATCCTGCTACCCTTATCGTTCTCTTTGGCAAACCTATTGCTTTTTTTTCTGAAATTTATGGTGACTGAAATCACGAACCTCCCTGATTTCAGTCAGGGTTCGCTTCGCTTCTTGCCGCGACATCGCGCCGGTCTTGCATGTGAAAGAGCTCCGCGGTGAAGAGAGGCGATGACGATGTGCGTGGAAATCGTGGAAAAGGTGCGATGGGATGGGGAGCCGTTGCGGACTTTGTATCTGTGAATAGACAAAAAAGAACGGAACGGGTCTGGCAACTCCGACGGGATTCAGCTAAAATTTGGTTCCCGGAAACGCGTTTTTTAAAATTTACGGGAAAAGGCACTCAGGAAATGGCAATTCCCCTTGACAGGTCCGCCTCTCTTGGTTAGCCTAAAGGATTGTTCTGCTAAGTAGTTAAGTGAGGGAGACTGTGATGAAGAGCTTTATCCCCCGTGAAAGGGATATCCAGAAGCAGTGGCACGTGATTGATGCGGAAGGGCAAATCCTCGGACGATTGGCCTCCAAAGCCGCACGACTTCTAACCGGCAAGGACAAGCCGATCTATACGCCTTTTCTCGATACTGGAGATCACGTTATCATCATTAATGCCGAGAAGGTGAAGCTGACCGGGAAGAAGCTGGACGAGAAAATGTACCGGCACCATACCGGTTTTCCTGGAGGATTGAAGGAAACTGCAGCAGGTGTGCTGCTATCCAAAGAACCCGGGAAACTGGTGCGGGAAGCGGTGATCGGGATGCTTCCCAAAACAAAGCTTGGAAGAGCTATGAGGAAGAAGCTTAAAGTGTATGCAGGGCCGCAGCATCCGCATCAGGCTCAGCAGCCAACGCCGCTGTCATTATAGCTCGCTCCTATCTAGTTGGATGATCTATTCAATTTGCTTTAAGCTGAGGAACTGAATGGCAATCGTTGAATATTACGGAACAGGAAAAAGAAAGAGTTCTACGGCCCGTGTGCGCCTTTTGCCCGGCGCGGGACAAGTGGTCGTCAACAAGCGCGATCTGGGCGAATATTTTAAATGCGAAACGCAGCGCACAGTCATCCGCTATCCTTTGGCTGTTACGGACAACCTGGGCAAATTTGACATCCGAGCCATCGTTAACGGGGGCGGGACATCCGGTCAGGCAGGCGCAATCCGGCTTGGAATTGCAAATGCGCTTTTGCAGTTTAATGCGGAACTGCGTCCCCGGTTGAAGCGGGCCGGGCTGCTAAGCCGCGATTCCCGTATCAAAGAGCGAAAGAAATACGGTCAGAAGGGTGCTCGCAAGAGATTCCAATTCTCAAAGCGATAGTCGGAGGAGGTTTATTTGGTTTCGATAACCATGAAGCAATTGCTGGAAGCGGGTGTCCATTTCGGCCACCAGACGAAGCGCTGGAATCCGAAGATGAAGGAGTATATCTTCGGCCAGAGGAATGGCATTTACATCATTGATCTACAGAAAAGCCTGAAGCTGTTCAAGAATGCAATTCAGTTCATGCACGAACTGGGTGTTCATGGCAAAACGGTTCTTTTCCTGGGCACGAAGCGTCAGGCTCAGGAAGCCATTCAGGAAGCGGCGCAGCGCACGTCCATGTATTATGTCAATCAACGGTGGTTGGGAGGGCTTCTTACCAACTTTGCGACTATTCAAAAAAGCATAAAACGGTTCCGGGAAATCGAAACCATGCGAAGCAACGGGCAGTACGATCTCTTTTCCAAAAAAGAGGTTGCCCGTTATGAACGCGAGCGAAAGAAGCTTGAAAAAAACCTTTCTGGCATCA
The DNA here is from genome assembly GCA_035506515.1 of Acidobacteriota bacterium. GTDB lineage: Bacteria > Acidobacteriota > UBA6911 > UBA6911 > UBA6911 > UBA6911. The sequence continues at coordinate 93,388 of DATJPG010000014.1, read as the reverse complement.
AAGAGATGGGCAATTTGCCCGATGCTCTTTTCGTCATCGATACCAGGCTTGAAACGATCGCCATCAAGGAAGCCGCCAAGCTTGGAATTCCGATCATTGGTGTCGCGGATACCAATTGCGATCCCGACGAAATCGACTACATTATCCCGGGCAACGACGATGCGCTTCGCGCGATTCGCCTGATCACGGACACGATCGCACAGGCGTATCTGGACGGCAAGGCCGTGTATGAAGCGCAGCAGAAGGAACAGGCCGAGCAGATCGAGAAGCAGCGGCAGCTTCAGGCGCAGCAGGCCGCAGAGGCCGCTGCACGCAGGGGCGCGGAAATCAAGGAGTCCGGGGAAGCCGGCGTGCCTGCGGGCGAAACGGCTCCGGCCGGAGAGGCTGGCGGGAAACCGAGAACCACGGTTCGCAAGGCACTCCAGCGGAAGGCCAAGCCCAAGAGACCCGAGCAATCGGCTCCTGCGGAGGCCGCGGTTGCCGAGGGCGCTGCGAGCGAGCCGGCGAGTCTTCCCGAGGCGGCGGGGGAGCCGTCGGACGATCAGAATCTTTCCGGTAGCTAGCTGGCGGTTCGCCACATTATTTATTCCACTTCACAATCTCGAGAACTCGGACGTCCGTGGGGCTTTCGGGTTTTCCGGTCGATGTGCGCTTTAGATCGCGCATCGTTCTGTCGGAGCGAAGCAAGAGAAGTCGAGGAGGCATGAAATGAGCATTTCCGCAGAAATGGTTAAAGAACTCAGAGAAAAGACCGGTGTCGGTTTTATGGAATGCAAAAGCGCGCTTCAGGAGTCCAACGGTGATATAGAAAGCGCGATAACCATCCTGCGAAAACGGGGTCTTGCATCTCTGGCGAAAAAGTCCGGACGGGAAACCAAGGACGGTCTGATCGGCGCCTATATCCACAACGGAAAAATCGGTGTCATGGTGGAAGTCAACTGCGAGACTGATTTTGTAGCCAGGAATCCCGATTTCCAGGCGCTGGTGAAAGACATTGCCATGCAGATCGCCGCCAGCGATCCGCGATTCATCAGAAAAGAAGACGTTACGGAAGATGTCCTGGCCAAGGAGCGGGAGATCTATGCGGAGCAGGCCCGCGCCACCGGAAAACCGGAGAACGTTCTGGACAAGATCGTCGACGGAAGAATGTCGAAGTATTACGCCGAGGCGTGCCTCTTAGAACAGCCTTTTGTGAAGGATCCCGCGATCAGCGTGCGCGATCACATCGCCGGGCACATCCAGAAGATCGGGGAAAACATTCAGGTTCGACGCTTCGTTCGCTACAGACTTGGCGAATAGATTCCGATTCCCGGATCGGTTTTCGCTACCCCCTGCGGAGCGGAAGGCGTCTCGGGACAGCTGGCCTCTGCACGGGCATCCCGCGTTTTCGACTTTGGATTGTGATCGCTTCGATCGTTTGTGGTGAACGGAATTCTGCTCGTTCAAGCGGACATTTCTTTAAGCCGGCAATACAGGAGGCGTCATGCAAGAAAATCGCCCGAAATCCGAACCCAAATATCGGAGAGTGCTGCTCAAGTTGAGCGGCGAAGCTCTCATGGGCAGTCAAGGCTTTGGCGTGGATCCGGCGATGGCTTCCCGGATTGCCGAGGAGATAGCGGAGCTTCATGCGATCGGCATCGAAGTGGCGGCAACGGTAGGCGGCGGCAATATCGTCCGCGGCATCGCCGTGAGCGCGGCCGGTATGGATCGCGTCAGCGGAGACTACATGGGCATGCTGGCAACCGCGATCAACGCGCTGGCTCTGCAAAATGCCCTCGAAAAAATCGGCGTCTTCACTCGGGTTCAATCCGCAATCGATATGAGAGAGGTAGCGGAACCGTTCATTCGCAGACGGGCGATCCGGCATCTTGAAAAGGGCCGGGTCGTGATATTCGCCGCCGGCACGGGGAATCCTTACTTTTCGACAGATACGGCCGCGGCGCTTCGAGCAATGGAAATAGGGGCGGAAGCCATTTTGAAGGCCACTAAAGTGGAAGGGATTTACGATTCGGACCCACTGACGAATCCCGACGCCAAGTTTTTCCCGGAGCTGACCTATCGTGAAGTCCTGGAAAAAGGGCTGCGCGTCATGGACACGACGGCTGTCTCACTCTGTATGGAAAATCATCTGCCCATTGTAGTTTTTAATCTTCTTCGTCGCGGAAACATTAAAGATGTGGTGCTTGGTTCTCAAGTTGGTTCCGTCATTCATGCATAGCGATCCCATGGCTTTGCCTGGCCGTTCTAATAAAATGGAGGATAGACACCGATGACCCGACCGATACTCGATGCCACAAAAAAGGGCATGGAAAAATGCGTTGACGACATGCGGCAAAACCTGGCCACTATTCGAACGGGACGTGCCTCCGTCAGCATTCTCGATCATGTTCAGGCGAACTATTACGGCACGCCGACGCCCCTGAATCAGATGGCATCCCTCTCAACTCCGGATCCGACGCTGATTGTCATTCAGCCGTGGGACCCTTCCACGATTGCCGCGATCGAAAAAGCGATCCTGGGATCCGATTTGGGATTGAATCCCACAAACGACGGGAAAGTGATTCGGCTGCCGATCCCTCCTCTGACTCAGGATCGGCGCAAGCAATTGGCAAAGTCGGTCGGACACATCGGCGAACAGCATCGGGTTGCCGTGCGCCAGGTTCGCCACGAAGCGAACGACCAGCTGAAATCCTCCCTCAAGGACAAAAAGATTTCGGAAGATGAAGAGAAGGATGCGCTCAAAAAAGTTCAGGACATGACAAATTCCTTCATCGAAAAAATCGATGAGCTTCAAAAGAAGAAGGAAGCGGAGATCCTGGAGATCTGATTTTGCCATGACCGGGATGCGTGCGCATTGAATGCTCGGCTCATCTTCCATCCCCGACCAGCCCGAGTTCCGAAAAGATTTTGCAGCATGGCGGCGTAGGAAAATGCGGATGCAGGTTTCGTTGCCGCAGCGTCAGGTCTGCAAAGAAGCGCAACCTGAAAGCCCTGCACAGTCTTGCGCCGCGTGTCACCCTCGAAGGAAAGGCCGGTATGCTTGAATCGCTGAGGCAGGTGTTCCATCTCCTCACGGATATCAAAGGTTTGATTCAGTGGGGAGGAACATTCCTCGTCTGTGTCATTGTGTTTGTCGAGACGGGCCTCTTCTTCGGGTTCTTTCTTCCGGGAGATTCGCTCCTGGTCACGGCCGGAATTTTCGCGGCTGCGGGGCACCTGGATCTTGGACTGCTTCTGTCCCTGGTGTTCTTGTGTGCCGTCGCCGGAGATCAGCTGGGCTACTGGATTGGACGGCACGCCGGACAGGCTCTCTATAAAAGAGAGGATTCGATGCTTTTCAAAAAACGTCACCTGGAAAGAGCTCACGCGTTTTACGAAAAGTATGGGGGAAAGACGGTTGTACTTGCGCGCTTCGTGCCCATCATCCGGACGTTTGCGTCTCCAGTGGCTGGAGCAGCCCGCATGAATTATCGCAGATTCCTGCCCTATGATCTTCTTGGCGGATTTCTCTGGGTCTGGGGCATGGTGCTGCTCGGATATTTCCTGGGAGCGTCGATCCCGAACGTGGATCGGCACATTCATATCGTCATAGCGATCATCGTGTTCCTGTCCATTCTGCCCGCTTTCATAGAGACATTACGACAGCGCAGGCATCAACCCGGGAAAGACTGATACGCCCGGACACAAATTCTCTCCGCGCAAATGCGAGTCTGCCTTGTATGGCAGGCATGCTTCAAGTAATATGACGCATCTATCATGGAGTCATGGGAATGATTGCTGCAACGCAGATTAAGAGAGGGATGACGATCAAGCTGAACGGAGAGCTGTACCGCGTTTTCTCCTTCCAGCACATCACGCCGGGCAACTGGCGCGGCATGGTTCAAACCAAGCTGAAATCCGTTAAATCGGGATCCATTATCGAACACCGGTTCCGCTCGGAGGACCGCGTCGAGCAAGCCTATCTCGAGACGCATGAAGTCGAATACCTCTATTCGGACGGGTCTGACTACTATTTCATGAACACAGAGACGTTCGAACAATTCCATCTGCCTGCGGACTTGTTGGAGGATGCCATCCCTTTCATGACTCCGAACATTAAGCTGCAGATCGAGTTTTATGAAACAAAGCCCATCGGTGTCGAAATGCCGCCCTCGGTCGAACTTCGCGTTGTTTCAACCGAACCGGCACTACGCGGCGCTACGGTGAGTAATGTGAATAAACCGGCTACCCTGGAGACCGGGCTCGTGATTCAGGTGCCGCCCTTCGTCAATGAAGGGGAGCTCATCCGGGTCGACACCAATGAAGGGAAGTATCTGGAACGTGTAAAGGCATAGAGAAAATAGGGACGCCACAACTCCTTCCGCTTCCCGTTCAACTCTATTTTCCAAAGGCATTCTTTACCTCGTTATTGCGTTCGAAGTCGGTGTCTGCTACTTTGGACTGCCGAAATTATTGTGGAGGTGATCCAACTCGATGAAGGAATTAACGCAGAGCCTCCGCCTCTCTCCCAGCGAAATCCCGAACCGCATTTACGGAGTTGAAAACTGGTCCGGTGGATACTTCGGCGTCAGCGAGCAGGGTTGCCTGACCGTTCATCCTACCCGGAATCCGCTAATGGGTGTCGAAGTCAATTCGCTCGTTCAAACGCTGCTGCAAAGAAAGGTCACTCCGCCGTTTCTGCTGCGCTTCCCGCAGATACTGGATACCCAGGTCAAGGAGATGCACGAGGCGTTTCGCAGTTCCATTGCGGAGTATAACTACGAAGCACGGCATCGGGGCGTTTTCCCGATGAAGGTGAATCAAAACCGGAGCGTCGTGGAGCGGTTGCTGGCGGCGGGTCACCGCTATGAATACGGGCTTGAAGTCGGAACCAAGGCGGAATTGGCAGCAGCACTGACCCTTCCGATGCATCCGAATGCGCTCCTGATCTGCAACGGAGTCAAGGATCGGAGATATCTCGAGTGGGCGCTGCAATCGTCGAAACTCGGTAAAAACCCGGTGGTGGTGCTGGAGGAGGTTTCGGATCTCAAGAAAATATCCGAGGTGGCCGCAGCGTTAGGCGTTCATGCCGATCTGGGCATTCGCGTTCGAGTTTTTTCGCGCGGGGCAGGCAAGTGGGAAGAGTCGGGCGGCGAAACGTCAAAATTCGGGATTAACACCATCCAGCTGCTCGATTGCCTGAAGCTGGCCTCCGACCAGGATTTGGCCCGGTATCTCAAAATGCTGCATTTCCATATCGGGTCGCAGATTACGGATATCCGCCGAATCAAGAACGCCATCAAAGAAGCGGCGCGCGTTTATGCCAAAGTCCACAAGATGGGCTTCCCGATAGAATACCTCAATGTGGGAGGCGGGCTTGGCGTCGATTATGACGGGAGCCGAACGGCGTCGGATTGCAGCGTCAATTACACCGTGCAGGAGTTTGCCAACGACATCGTCTATACCATTAACGAAATTTGTCAGTCGGAGAATGTTCCGCAGCCGACGATTGTCACCGAGAGCGGGCGCGCTGTCGCGGCACATCATGCCATTTTTGTAATGAATGTGATCCGAACCCTGAATCCCGGTCTCGGCGGCACCGAAATCAGTCCGTCCAAAGTTGATTCGGAAGTGGTCCGGGAAATGATGGATCTGTACAAGGATGTCAATCCTAAAAACTTTCGCGAGTATTATCATGACGCGCTGCAGCACCGGGAAGAGCTTCAGTCGCTCTTTAATCTCGGCTACCTGAATCTTCAGAATCGTGCCCAGGGCGAATGGCTCTTTTGGGAAATCTGCCGGAAGTCGATTAAATATTCCCGGTCGATGAAAGAACGGCCCGAAGAGTTCATCGATCTCGAAAATATCCTCGCCAGCAAGTACATCTGCAATTTTTCTGTTTTCCAGTCAACCCCGGACAGCTGGGCGTTGGATCAGCTATTCCCGATCATCCCGATCACGCGACTCACGGAGGAGCCGACCGAACAGGCGACTCTTTGCGACATCACCTGCGATTCCGACGGGCAGATCGACAAATTTGTGGACTTGCGGGATGTCAAGCAGGCTCTGGAGCTGCACAGCGTCAATGCAGACCCCTATCACCTAGCAATTTTTCTGGTCGGCGCCTACCAGGAATCGCTCGGCATGAACCACAATCTGCTGGGGACGGTAAACGAAGCTCATTTCCTGGTGGATGATTCGGGCCGTCCGCATATCGATAGGGTGATCCGTGGAGAATCTCTCGGGCAGGTTTTGACTTCTGCCGGCTATGCGCCGCAGGATCTTGCAGACAGCCTGCGCGCGATTGCGCAAAGCGCGGAAGCCCAATCGAAAATCACCGCTGAAGAACGCGAGGCTTTTTGCGAATCATACCAGTCTGCGCTGGACAGCTACACCTATCTCGAAGACTGAACACGCCCGTCCTGAAAGCCTTATCGCGCCCGAATTCTGCTGCGGAAAGACCGGATAGACTGGCGGACGGTGGCGGGCGCCGTGCCGCCGCGTTCTCTGCGGCGTGACAGCGCTTTTTCCAGGCGCAGATGCTCGAACAGGTCGTTTCGGAACAGGGGGGAGAAGGCCTGGTACTCCCTTAGGGGAAGCTCCTCGAGCGAAACGCCAAGCTCCGTTGCGCGCATGACGATCTTACCCGCTACTCCATGTGCTTCGCGGAAGGGCATTTTCTTCACAACGAGGTAGTCCGCCAATTCTGTTGCGTTCAGAAATCCTTTGGTTGTGGCTTCCCGCATGCCTGCGGGATTGAGCTCGATCTTTTCGAGAACGATCTGCGCCATGCGCACGCAGTTTTCAACGGTCAGAACCGCATCGAAGAGCCCTTCTTTGTCCTCCTGCAGATCCTTGTTATAGGTCATGGGCAAGCCCTTCATTACAGTCAGTAGAGACATCAAGTGGCCATAGATCCGGCCCGATTTCCCGCGGAGCAGTTCCAGCGCGTCGGGATTCTTCTTTTGTGGCATGAGGCTGCTGCCGGAGGCAACGCTGTCATCCATCTGAAGGAAGGAAAACTCCGATGTATTGTATAAAATGAGGTCCTCCGACATCCGGCTGAGGTGCATCAGGAGGGTGCTGGCAAAAAACAGGAAATCGAGAATAAAATCACGGTCTGCGACAGCATCCATGCTGTTTGATGATGCGGATGAAAATCCAAGATCCCGTGCCAACGCGTTCCGGTCTATCGCATATACCGTGCCCGACAGGGCGCCAGAGCCCAGCGGACAAATGCCGGTACGCGCCATCGCTTCCCGGAGCCGCTGGCGGTCCCGCATCAGCATTTCACCGTATGCGAGAATGTAATGTGAAAAGAGCACGGGTTGGGCTCGCTGCATGTGCGTATAGCCCGGCACGATGAGCTGTAAATATCTTTCCGCCATGTGCGCCAGGGTTTCGAGCAGTCGATTGATGCTTTGTTCGATCGATCGCTCCTCCTTCAGCAGGTAGAGGCGAAGATCCGTGGCGACCTGATCATTTCTGCTTCTGCCCGTATGCAGTTTGAGCGCCAGAATGCCGATCTTTTCCTTCAGCGCCTCCTCTACGTACGTGTGCACATCCTCCGCCTGGCTGCGAGCGATCGCATCCGGTTTTTTTCGATTATCGTCCAGCACGCGGCGGAGCCCGCCTTCCACCTTAACCCGTTCGGCGCGCGTGAAGACGCCAGCTCGTTCAAGCGCCCGCGCATACGCAAGGCTCCCCACGATATCGGCTTCCAGTAAGCGATAGTCAAACGCCAGCGAATCGTTGAATTGCGCGAAAAAGGGATCCTCCTCCGAGCTAAAACGTCCTCCCCAAAGCTTCTTCCTGGGCAAGCGCACCTCCTTGGTTTTTTGAATTCTCGCAGATTCTCAGGAAACGGACAATCCTATTCGTGATCAAAAGGGAGGAAGGAGCAAAAGCATTAAGATTGAGGAACGGCATGCCAAAGGACTCGTACCACGGTTCCCCAGCGCGCAGGCCCTTAGCCCCACGACGAACGGCCCTGCAGATGGAGGGTTTCCCTGCGGGGCCGCGAATTTTACTGTTCGGTCAGGTCCGTGTCGTCCGAGGATTCCATTCCCATTCGCCTGAGCTTTTCAACAAACGTCGTTCTCTTGAGATGCAAAAGCGAGGCCGCTTTCTTCTTGTTGCCCCCGGTTGCCTGAAGGCTTTGAAGGATGAGCCGTTTCTCCAGGTCCGAAATCATCGTATTGAAGTGAATCCCGTCCTCGGGAATGTCGATGTCCTGAAGCGAGGTGTTTTCGACCGAAAGCCCGGAAACGACAGGGAAGTCCTCTACGTCCAGGACCGTGCGATCCCCGGACAGTGCGACTGCCATCTCCACGGAATTTTCCAGCTGGCGGATATTGCCTGGCCATTCATACGCCATGAGATACTTAACGGCGTCATTGGATACACGCTTCAGCGGGAGTTGTTGATCGGAGCAGTACTTCTTGGTGAAGTGCGCCACCAGCTCCGGAATATCATCCTGCCGCTGCCTCAACGGGGGGACCCGGATCGGAATCACGTTTAATCGGTAGTATAGGTCTTCTCGAAAAGATCCTTTGGATACCGATTCCAGCAGATCGGCGTTTGTGGCGGCAAGGATACGCACATCCACTTTGATGGTCGTCGTGCTGCCGACCTTTTCGAACTCGCGTTCCTGTAACACGCGCAACAGTTTTACCTGAAGATCCATCGGCATGTTTGAAATTTCATCCAGAAACAGCGTCCCGTGATTCGCCTGCTCGAATCTTCCAACCCGATGCTGATGTGCGTTTGTGAAGGCGCCCTTTACGTGGCCGAAAAGCTCATCTTCCAGAAGGTTGGCCGGGATTGCACCGCAATTGACGGAAACCAGCGGGTGGTCCTTCCGTGGGCCGCTGTAGTGAATGGCTCGAGCGATCAGTTCCTTGCCTGTCCCTGTTTCCCCCTGGATAAGGACCGTACTGGTTTTGTTGGCAACGGCCCCAATCAAGCGATAGATGTTCTGCATTGGCGCGCAACTGCCTTTGATATTGGAAAAATGATATTTGGTCTGAAGCTCGCCTCGAAGCAGCCGGTTCTCGGATTTAATCTGCTGACTCTCGATGCCCTTTTCGACGCGCATTACCAGCTCTTCAAGCTGAAAAGGTTTTTCGAGGTAGTCATAGGCTCCCCTGCGCGTGGCCTCGACCGCGGATCGAATGCTACCATCCCCTGTCATAATGATGACAATCGCTTCAGGGAAGAGCGATAATGCCTCTCCAAGAATAGTTTCCCCTGTGATCCCCGGCATTCGGAGATCCGTGATAATAACGTTGTAAGGATATTGACGCAGCATGTTCAGAGCGGTTTTGCCGTCTGCCGCTTCGTCAACTTCGAAACTTGCCCCTTCCAGGGCGCTGCGCACAACTTCCCGCATGTAATCCTCATCATCTACGACAAGGATCTTCACATCCCGTTTTCGTTCCATTTTTCTCTCTCGAAGGAAAGAGTTAAAAACGTCAATGTTTGGTTCTAATAGAATACCGCGAGCTAGCGGAATTTATATATCTCACATTATTCATATTTGTCAACAAAGATTTTGCTTATGCAAATGGCTAGGCAAAGCAAATCGCGCCAACATTGTGTCAGCCTGAGATTTTGAAGCTCAAAATTTGACATTGAAAGTCAAACCTCTGGTCAAATTAATGTCAACAATTTGACTGACTCAACCTACTTCTTAAAAAAATTTCCAACGAACTCAGGAGGTTAATTTATATATATCATTGAACAATAAGGACTTAGCTAGTAATTAATGGATGGCCGACCCAAATGGCATGGGGATTGCTCTTGAGATGGTTGGAATTCCGCTTGGAATTCACTTGTTTGTATCGGCCATAGGTTTTTGAAGAATGTACGGGAGACGATCGATGGGGCAGCAATTGGAGATCATCGGGACCCAGAGCGATGCGATGGTGTTTGCTCCATGTCTGGAGGAGGCTGGCGGAGAAACCAGTGAAAAAGGTTTGTTGCTGCGCGCCTTTGAGATCTTTACCCAGGCTTCGAGTTCCCTGGAATCGGCCTTCAGCCAGCTTCGGGCGCGTGCCCAACAACTGACCGAGGAATTGGAAGCCAAGAATATCGAATTGGAGCGCAGTCTGCGCGCGAAGGAGGAAGCACAAAGCTATCTTAAAACGATCCTGGAAAGACTTCCTTGCGGCGTTTTTGTCCTCGATACCGGCGGGAAGGTCGCGCTGTGTAATCCAATGGCCCTGGAAGTGTTCGAGCAATCGCACGGCGATTCGACTCTTGTCGAGGATGGCTTCCGTCCCTCACTCAGCACAGAGATGCGCGATCATCTGTGCGCTTTGGCCAGCGAACGTGTGGGTAAAGCAGAAGTAGAGGTATCAATTCAAAATAGCCATAATAAAAGGATATATGCCACATCTGGCGCTCCATTGGCCGACGCATCGGGCAATCCAATGGGCACTCTGCATATCATCCGGGATATAACTGAGGTCAAAGCACTGCAGGAGGAGAATCAGCGGGTCGAGCGTCTGTCCGCAATGGGGGAGATGGCTGTCGAACTGGCGCATGAAATCAGGAATCCTCTAGGCAGCATCGAATTGTTTGCCTCATTGCTGGTGAAAGAACTCTCTGGCGTTTCAAAGAGATGGGCTGAAAACATCCGGATCGGGATACGATCGCTGAACACGATCGTGTCGAACATGCTTCATTTTGCCAACCCACTCTCGCCCGCGTTCAGCACGGTAAATCTGCACAACCTGATCCAGGAGATCCTCAGATTTGTGGATCCAATTATGAGTCAGAGGGATGTGCTGGTAAAAACAACATTGGACGCAGAGGACGCTCTGATTGTCGCAGATCCCGAGCTCATCAAACAAATGCTTTTGAATCTGATATTTAACGCAATGAAGGCCATGCCATCTCAGGGATCGCTGACGATAGGTACCTGTTCGGTGGATATCCGCGGTGGAGACAATCCGTCGCGCGGATTGGAATTGCAAATTTCGGACACGGGGATCGGCATCCCGCCGGAAAACTTAGGCCGGATATTCGACCCGTTTTTTACGACTAACAAGAAGGGAACCGGGCTAGGCCTCTCGGTCGTCCACCAAATTGTGGAAAAGCACTCCGGATGCATCAGCGTCAGCAGCGAAGTGAACCGGGGCACAACCTTCACCATCGCGTTTAAAAACGCACCGGAAAAGGGATAGATCATGCAAGAAGAGCTTCTGGTTGTAGATGACGAGCCGCAGATGCTTATTGCGATCAATGAGACTCTCCGACGCAGCGGCTATTCGATCACGACTGCGGGAAGCGGAATAGAGGCGCTCCGAAGGCTGAAGGAAAAATATTACCAGCTTGTGATAACGGACATGCGGATGCCGGAGGTCAGCGGGCTCGATCTGCTGCGCAAAGTCAAAAACCTGGCGCCGCAAACTCCGGTGATATTGCTGACTGCCTACGGCACGGTGCAGAATGCGGTGGAGGCGATGCGGGATGGGGCCTACGACTATCTGATGAAGCCTTTCTCTTCGGAATCGCTGGAAAACGTCGTCCGGAGAGCGCTTGATTCGGCGCCGAGAAAAAACGAAAAAGCCTCGCATGCCATCATTACTCAGGATCCCGGATTTTCGCGCACGCTTGAAATGGCAGCCCAGGCTGCGGTCAGCAATGCCACGGTGCTGATAGAGGCCGAAAGCGGGACAGGCAAGGAGCTTCTGGCTCGCATGATTCATTTCAAAAGTCCGCGAGGCTCAAATCCCTTCGTGGCTGTGAATTGCGCGGCTTTGCCCGAAAACCTCCTGGAGAGCGAACTGTTTGGATTTGAAAAGGGCGCATTTACCGGAGCCAACGCTTCCAAGCCGGGGAAGTTCGAGTTGGCCAACCACGGGACTCTTCTGCTGGATGAAATCGGGGAAATGGCCCCCATCCTTCAGGCAAAGCTTTTACGAGTACTCCAGGAAAAAGAGGTAGACCGGATTGGGGGCAAAGATCCCGTTGAGATCGATGTCCGCGTGATCGCGACAACGAATAGAGATCTGCAGTCGCTGGTTCGAAATGAGAATTTCCGGGAGGACCTCTATTACCGGTTAAATGTTGTGCGTCTGGTCATTCCGCCGTTGAGGGAAAGGCGCGAAGATGTTCCGTTGCTCGTCGACTTTTTTTGCAGGCGGTACGGGAAGGACCTGGGGCGAGCGGATATCCGCGTGAGCGGCGAGGCTATCGCAAAGCTCATGCACCATGATTGGCCGGGGAATGTGCGCGAACTCGAAAACATGATTCAGCGCGCAGTGACTCTCTGCGGGAGTTCCGGCATTCATAGCGAGGACCTCCTGGTTTCGGGATCCCCAATTCCATTGCCGGTCCAGTCACAGGAACCCAGACCGGCAGAGCTAGGCTTTTCCGCCGGAGTTACCATGCGCGAGATGGAGCGGCAGTTAATCTGCCGCACTCTGGAAGACATGGGCGGAAATAGGACACGAGCCGCCAAATGCCTGGGCATCAGTTTACGAACTCTGCGGAACAAGCTGAATGAATTCGGCCTTCAGGACAGGCAGGCAAAATCTGCCCACTCTCGGGCTGCGGTATGACCGATCATCTACGAATACAGGCCTGTTGCATGGCAAAGACCTTCAATATCTTGGCCCGCAAAGCCAAGCAGGCCGCCAGTTCACGAGCTCTAAGGCCATGCGGCAGCATTGCCGGATTAGTTCAGTTAAATATTGGCATGCTATTTGCTTTCCAGTAGGGCCTCTTTAACCGGAGGATTCGGGAGAGAAAAAGGATGAAGCTGGATATCTTTCAAAACCAAACGCTTAACGCCATGGAAGCGTACATGACGCGGCTTTCACAGCGTCAACAGATTGTCTCCTCGAACTTGGCCAACATCGATACCCCCGGATACAAAACCAAAGACACTTCCTTTCACGCCACGATGCAGGAACTTCTCGCGGATAGCGACGTCAATCTGCAGACATCGCGGCCTGAGCACAGCCAGGGCATGATTCAGCTATTTCCCCAGGCTCAGGTCTTTGAGGTGCAGGGAATACCTTCTCGAGCGGACGAGAACAACGTGGATCTGGACAGGGAAATGTTAAAGCTCAGTGAAACCTCTTTTGCTTATTCGTTGATAACACAGATGGTGCGGTCGAAATTCGGCATGATCGCTACCAGCATCAATGAAGGGAAAGCGTGATGAGTTTAATGACTGCAATTGAAGTCGGCGCGTCCGGACTTACTGCGCAGCGCAGGAGATTGGAGGTTTTGGTCAGCAATCTGGTCAATGCCAATACTACGCAGCCCGCTGGAAAGGAACCCTACCGCCGCAAGGATGTTCTTTTCACGTCGGCGAACCCCGAAATGTCGTTCGGCGCCGCGCTGGACGATGCGGTGCAGGGTGTTGAGATTTCAAACATCGTCACGGACAACAGCGATCCGGTCAAGCGCTTTGAGCCCAATCACCCGCATGCGGACAAGGACGGGTATGTTTCCTATCCGAATGTGAATGCAATGGAAGAGATGGTGAATGTCATGTCCGCCACCCGCTCCTATGAAGCGAATCTCCAGGCCGTGAACATGGCCAAGGAGATGCAACAGAAAACGCTGGAGATTCTCCGATAGAGGATGCCTTATGGAACAAATCAGCATTGGTCCTTTAAATCCAAAACTGCAAATCCCGGAAATCCGTACCACTCAGACTCAGGCAGGTGAAAAAAGCAACACCGGATTCGGAGAGATTCTTAAAGATGCGATCTCCACCGTTAATGAGCTCCAGAAGCAGTCGGATCAACAGATCGAGAAGTTCATGGCCGGCGAGTCGCAGGATTTGCACACCACAGTCATCGCGATGCAAAAAGCGGATCTCTCTTTTCAGATGATGATGCAGGTCCGCAACAAGATCGTGCAGGCATATAAGGAAATTATGAGCATGCAGATGTGATCGGTTTTTAAAAGATTACAGCGTCCAGCCCACGCTTTAATGGAGTGACCCAAATGCCCGGTAAACGGCCCAGCTTCATAAATCAGCTTCTCGAAATGTGGTCGCGCCTTTTGTGGCCGCAACGATTAACAATCTTCTTCTTCGCTCTTCTCGGTCTGGCTTTGATCGGCGCCGTTGTGTATTTCATGAGCCGTGTCGAGTACGAAGCCCTCTATCGAGATTTGAGCCCTGAGGATGCGCAAGCGATCACCAAAAAACTCCAGGAAGAAAAGAAGGACTATATTGTCGAAGGAACGTCGATTTTGGTGGCGGCTCCGCAAACCGAAATTGACAAATTGCGGCTGGAAATCTCCGGATCCGGTCTTGCGCGAAGCGGGCGCATCGGATATGAAATTTTCGATAAAAACCAATTCGGTATGACCGATTTTACCGAGCAGGTGAATCTCCAGCGCGCGCTGGAAGGGGAATTGGCGCGCACAATTTCCAGCCTTTCGGAAATATCCCAGGCAAGGGTTCATATCGTTCTGCCCAAAGACTCGATATTTGAAGACAAGGAGCAATCCGCTAAAGCCAGCGTCGTCGTTAATCTGAAGAAAGGCGCCGAGCTGTCCAAATCCAGCATCGCCGGCATCAAAGGCGTCGTGGCCGGCGCGGTGCCGGACCTCCATACCTACAACGTATCCATCGTGGATGATGAGGGAAATTTCCTCGCTCAATCGATTGAATCCGGGGACGCGGCGCGGGCGGAAATGGAATCGGGCGCGCGGGAGCAAATTGAAAAAGAGATGTCAGGGAAAGTGGTTTCGATTCTCGAACCGCTCGTAGGAAAAGGCAAGGTGCATGCCAATGCCTCGATCAATCTGGACTTTAATACCACGGAACAGACCGAAGAAACCTACAACCCCAATCCCCCGGCAATCCTGAGCCAGCAAAAAAGCGAAGAGCGCTCGGGGGGGGCCGGCGGAGTGTCGGGCATCCCCGGGACGCAGTCCAATGTTGGAAATAACGCGGCCCAGCACGTGCCCGCCGGTCCGGATCGCGTGCGACAGAGTGAAGTCACCAACTACGAAATAAATAAGCTGGTTCGCCACACCATTCAGCCGAAGGGAACAATTCGGAGATTGTCGGTGGCCGTGATTCTGGATCATAAGGCGGTTTACAGCAAGTCAGAAGATGGCAAAACCGTCGTGCGCCAGGAGCCACGTTCTCAACAGGATATCGACTCGTACCGCCAGTTGGTGCAGGCAGCCGTTGGTTATGACGCGCAGCGAGGCGATGTCGTCAGCATCGCGAACGTGCCGTTTTATTCGGAATCGAAACCCGACGCGCCGGTCCAGCAGTCAGCCCCCTGGTACTTCAAGCGCCAGGTGATCCTGATGCCTGCGATGAAATACGGTTCTCTCATTATCCTGTTTATCCTCGTGTACTTTATTGTTCTGCGTCCGGTTCGCAAGAAAGCGTTTCAGGCATTTTCCTATGCCGCGTTAGGGCCGGCAACGGAAGGGAATGCGCTGATGACAGCTTCCGGACCTGCGGCCAGAGCCCTGTCGGGCATGCAGAGCCCGGGGGAGCTCCCTGCTCCGGCATCGACTTCGGATGCGTCCCTGCCTGCTGCGGAATCCCGTGCGCTGGGAGAGGGGCTGTCTCTCGAAACAGCCAGCGACGAACAAATCGAGCGGGAGCTGATGAAGGAAGCGCACATTGCGGATATCGACGGCCGCAAATTCGCGGCAATGAAGAAAAAACTGGTGGATAAGGCAAAGAAGGATCCCGAAATGATGTCTCAGCTAATTCGCACCATCATGCGAGAGAGGATTTAGTCGTGACCCAGGCGCAAATGGCGGGTGCCAGGAAAGCAGCGATTCTGATGGTCCTTCTGGGAGACGAGGCCAGTGCCGGCGTTTTCCGTTTCATGCAGGAAGACGAGATCCAGGAAATCAGCAGAGAAATATCGCGGCTTGGAGAGATTAATTCGGATGTCGCCGATTCTATTTTAGAGGATTTCTATCGGCTGACCCTGGCGGAGGCATTCCTGGCACGGGGGGGGCCGGAATTTGCCAAGAGACTGCTGGTCAAGGCCTTCGGGATGGAAGCGTCTAAAAAGCTGCTGGATTATCTCAACATTTCACTCCAAAGCACCGTCGTAGGATTCGACAATCTTCAAAAGGCCGATCCGCTTCAGCTCTCCAAATTCATCCAATCGGAACAGCCACAGACAATCGCGCTCGTTCTGGCGCACCTGAATTCTTCGCAGGCCGCCGCTCTGCTGAGCTCTTTGCCAGCAACGCTCCGTGGAGAGGTCGTCATGCGGATGGCAAATCTTGAACAAATTTCTCCCGACGTCATCAATAAGATTACTTCGATATTGGAGCAGAAGCTGCGATCGCTCGGAGATTTCAGCCGCGAATCCTATGGTGGCATTCGTGCCGTGGCGGAATTGATCAACCGCATGGAAACAAAATCCGCAGCAGCGATACTGGAAAAAGTCGAGAGCGACAACCCGGCTCTCGCGCTGAGCATCCGGAACCTCATGTTTGTTTTTGATGACGTACTGCTGATCGACGACCAGGGGATGCGCGAAATACTCCAGCGCGTCGACAAAAAGGCGCTCACCATTGCGTTGAAAGGAACCAGTGAAGAATTGAGAAACCAGTTCTTCCGAAACATGTCCGCACGCGCCGTAGAAATGATGCGTGAAGACATGGAAGTGCTTGGCCCCGTCAAAGTCAGAGACGTGGAGACTTCGCAACAGCAGATCGTGAGTGTTATCCGCAAGCTCGACGAGAGCGGAGTTCTGAAGCTCAAGGGCGGCGGGGATGAATATATCAACTGATTTGCGATTCTCGTTGGACTGCAGACAGCCCTTGCGCGTGGATCGTCAACCTTCAATTGTCGAGATCTAAATGGCGACCAAAATTATAAAAAAGGGAACCGAACGGGCATCGATGGTGCAGCCGTTTGCCTTCTCCGAGAATGGGAGCGCCGGGACGCAGCTGATGGAACCGCCCGAATGGGCGGACCTCCAGTCAAGTCCGGTGGTGGCTTCCGGCAATGGATCCCGGGGAAGAGATGCGGGGAGTCCTGCTGCGGAGCCGGGCGCACTGGAAAAGGCGGCGTACGAGAGAGGTCTGTTGCAGGGCGAAAAAAACGCAAATGAAGTCGCTGAACGCAAATTGGAAATTGCGATGAAGCGGTATGGAGATTCCATCGGCGAAATCCGAAAACTGCGTTCCTCGCTTTACGCGCAGGTGGAACGCGAAGTTGTCAAACTTGCTCTTGCGGTCGCCAAAAAGATCGTCCACAGGGAAATTGGCGTCGATCGCGAGATCGTCCAGACGCTGGTTCATGTGGCGCTCTGCCACGTTGCCGAAAAATCGGCGGTGACGATTTGTCTCCATCCGGAGGATTATGGCTATCTAATGGAACGACGCGAAGAACTCGCACAATCCGAAGGGCGGGAGATCTCGCTGCTGGCGGACAAATCCATTGAGCGCGGCGGATGCCTCATACAGACGAATTGCGGTGATATCGATGCGCGCGTAGAAGAGGAATTCCGCGAAGTGGAACGCTCGTTTTTCGAAGGCGTGAACTAGCATGAGCAGCTCCGAGTTTAACCTGAACAGGTATTTTCACAAACTCGACGAGATGGATCCCATCAAGACAATCGGTGCGGTCAAACGCGCGGTCGGTCTTGTCGTGGAATCGCTGGGGCCTCCGGTATCGGTGGGAGAGCTGTGCGAGATTGCGGGAAAGGACCGTCCCAAAGGAGGCATTCCCGCGGAAGTAGTCGGTTTCAGGGACAACTATGTCATTTCCATGCCGCTTTACAAGGTGCACGGTGTGCAACTTGGCGACAAGGTCATTTGCCGAAAGAAGAAGGCATCCGTGCCGGTGAGCCCGGCACTCCTGGGCAGAGTCGTGAATGCCCTGGGGGAGCCCATCGACGGGAAAGGCCCGATCGACGCCACCGAAGAGTACCCGATACAGCCGGCGGAGACGAACCCGCTCGAGCGGAAAAACATTGAAGAGACAATAGGGACAGGCATTCGCGCGATCGACGGGATACTGACCTGCGGGAAGGGCCAGCGCATCGGCATTTTCGGAGGCAGCGGCATAGGGAAGAGCACGCTGTTGGGCATGATGGCGCGATACACCGCGGCGGATGTAAACGTCATCAGCCTCGTAGGAGAACGGGGACGCGAAGTGCGTGGCTTCATCGAGAAAGATCTGGGCGAGGAGGGATTAAAACGCTCCGTCGTGGTGGTCTCCACATCCGACCAGCCGCCCCTACTGCGAATTCGGGCCGCCCTGGTTGCCACGACTATCGCGGAATATTTTCGCAATCTCAGAAAAGATGTTCTTCTCGTCATGGACTCCGTGACCCGCTTCGCGATGGCGCAGCGGGAAGTGGGGCTGGCAGCCGGCGAACCACCCTCCTCGAAAGGCTATACGCCCTCCGTATTTGCTCTGCTGCCGCGTCTTCTGGAGAGGGCCGGGAATTATGTTTCCGGCGGGAGCATTACGGGTTTCTACACCGTTCTCGTTGAAGGGGACGATATGAGCGAGCCCATCGCGGATGCCGTCCGATCCCTTCTGGATGGTCACGTCGTTCTAAGCAGGGAACTCGCCTGGCGCAATCATTATCCCTGCATCGATATTCTGTCGAGCGTGAGCCGTCTCATGCCCGATCTCGTTTCGCAGGAGTATTTGCAGAAGGCGGGGAAAATCAGGGAGTGGCTTTCCACCCATCGCAAAGCCGAAGACATGCTCAACATCGGCGCGTATGCCAAGGGCAGCAACCCGAAGATCGATCTGGCATTGAAAAAAATAGACGCGATTTCTTCCTACCTGATCCAAAACAGCAACGAACGTGTCAGCCTGGATAGCGCGTTCGCAGGAGTCGAAGAGATAGCAAAGGAATAGGAAATTGCCCAAATTTGCGTATAACCTGGAAACGCTGTTGCGATACAGAGAAGAGATTGAAGACCGGGAACGCGATGAGCTGCACCGGTTGAATTACAGGCACCAGGTCGAGGAGAGCATCCGGGGCGAACTCGCGGCCAAGATGCAGAATACGATGAACGATCTGGCGGCGATTTGTGCGGACAGATCACAGGATCAGGAACTTACCTGGTTCCATCGATACCTGAATCGTTTGACATGCGAGATCAAGGAATGTGAAAAGCGTCTGGCGCAATTGAAATCGGAGATCGAGGCGCAAAAAGAAGCCGTGATAGAAGCCTCGAAAAACCGGAAAACGCTTTCTTCCATGAAGGCGAAAAAACAAAAGGACTTTCTTTTGGACCTGGAAAGACGGGAACAAAAAGAAATCGATGATCTGGTAGTGACGCGCTATTCAAAAGCGGAGTCTCAACGACAGAATTCATCGGGCATTCGAAGGTCGGAAAACGCTGCAAAACACCAGTAACGGTTTCAGGAGATTGGTAAACGGATCATGCAAATAAACCTGTCCGCCAACATGCCGAATCCGGCAGGTGAAACAAACGTAAAGCCCGCGGATTTCCCTGAGGCAGGATCCTCCGATGGCTTTCATGCGCAGATGAATCAGATTCTGGGTCAGGGCAATGAAGGCAGCGGCCTGCGTGAAAATGTCGAAAATTCCAGGTCGGCATCAAATTCCGCCCGCAAAAATCCGGCGGATTTGGCAAACGACTCCTTGCAGAACTCTTCCCGGATTCGCCATGCAAAAAAAACACCGGCGCAGAGTGGACCCGAGACCAAATCCCGAAGGATCGAAGACCAGAAAAGCACCGATACCACGCAGCCCGCAGTTGGGGATCCGCACAAGACGGCTGAGAAGAAACACAGCACGACACTCGCCGGCAATATGGCCGATTGCCAGGATGCACCAAGCGGCGACGAGGATGGCATAGAAAATCTCATTCCGGCCTCAAAATCGTCCGACAATCCGGCCCCTGCCGGTCAAAACCGGCAACCCGTATTCGCGTTGGAGTTGAATGGGATCGCCTTGAGAACTTCACATCCACAAACGGATAGCGGCACGGACCAACCGACAGGAACTGGAGAGAAGCTGGTGAGCGCGAGAGCTTTTTCTCTGCCCCCGATATCGGGGCAAGCGGATTCCGGCAATGATACGGCGACATTCACCGCGGCACAGGATACGGTGAAGGGTTCGCAGCTGAATCTCGATTTTGGCAGCGTGATCGCCTCAAAGCTGCAACAGAGCCAAAAGTCCGGGAACTCCGAGAGTCCGGAGGCCGGTTCTGGGCATATTCGTATTCTGTCTGGAGAGGATGAATCCGAAAACGACATGTCGCCCACGGCGCTCCTAAGCAAATCGCTGAAAAGCACGCAGGCGCGGCAGGAACGTGCGGAGACGGCGAATACGTCCGCCGATCAAGGGCAAACGCCGGATAGGTCCGCTTCGTCGATGCCCCTCATTCAAAAAACGGAACAGGCAGCATTGCATCTGATGCAGCCTCCGCTGGTTGCTACGGAACGCCAGTCGCAAGCCCAGGCTGTTGTTGCCCTGAACCCGACCCAGACAGGGGAATCTTCGGGTGCCGTCGATGCACCTGCCGAACCGTCGTCGACATCGAAAACGCCTGAGTTTATTTTGCAGATGGCCGACCAGATACAGATTCAGTTGAGGGACGGAAAGGGAGAGATCCGCATTCAGCTGAAACCCGACAGTTTCGGGCGCCTCGAAATAAGTGCCGAAAACACGATCCATGGAGTTTCGGCACGAATCAGCACGGAATCGAGCACTGTCAAATCGTATCTCGAAAACAATCTGCAGTTGTTGCAGCAGACACTGCAGGATCAGGGGCTCAAGATCGACCGGATCCATATCGTGGTTCAGGACGCCATGGACGCGCAGTCTTCCTCCGGATTTTCGGCTCAGTTCGGACAGACCGGTTCCGGGCAAAACGGCAAAGATCCGCATCTTTCCTCAGCAAAACCCGGCACATCTCCCGCGGATGCCATGGAGGAAGGAAGTCTCGATCCGGCGTCCTGGCTTGCCTTGAACCCGAACAACAGATTCTACACAGTTGCATAAATTTCCTATGGGCAAATTTTGCGTGGTTTCCCTGGCTATGCGACACATTACAGAAAACGTACGAAGTGTTTTAAAAACAAGCATTAACTCGGTTTTTTCGACGGCGCCCCGATTTGGCACGATTCATGCAGGAAATCAGCGGCAGTTGAGGTGCCTGGGCGGATGAACAGACAAAAAGTTGAAAAATTAAACGGCATGCAACTCATATCAAAAGCAAGAAGTCAGAAAAGAGGGTACAGCAGATGAGTACGGTTAACGGCGTGGGCACAACATACGCGGATCAGAATACCGCAAACACACCCAGTAATATTACGAGCAGCGCCACGGATGTCAGCAAGACCGAGTTTCTCAATCTCCTCGTTGCTCAACTCCAGAATCAGGACCCGATGAATCCTGTCGACAACCAACAGTTCCTCGGACAGCTGGCAACCTTCAGCTCTCTGGAACAGCTGGTGTCCATCAACACCGCCGTCACCAAGCTGGCAGGCATAGTAGAGTAAGCGTGGAAAGCATTTCAGTTTGCAATGATAGAACCGGCTTCAGGACTTGGATCGTTTAACTTATTTGATTTCGGGGTTTCCGGAATAGGAGAAAACTGATGGAGTTAACTTCTTTTTACACCGCTTTGACTGGACTTAGCAACAATAGCGTGGCAATTAACACTATCGGCGATAACCTCGCCAACATGAATACCACCGCCTTTAAAAGCAGCAAGGCCGCCTTTGCTGAATTGCTTGCGGGAGTTTCCGGCACAAGCGCCACGGGAGATCCGATCGACAATGGAATCGGCAGCACGCTGAGCGGACTGGACCGTAATTGCTCGCAGGGAACCATCAATTATACGGGAAACGCTACGGATGCCGCCATAAACGGCAATGGGTATTTTGTCGTATCCACAAACGGCAGCATGGGATTTACGAGGTCGGGCCAGTTTCAATTCGACGCAGAAGGAAATCTGATCAGTTCCGATGGATTCAAAGTAATGGGCTATATGGCAGCCAACGGCACAATTAACAATTCCGGTGTACCAACAACGATCGAGGTCAACAAAGGTCAACTGATTCCTGCGAGTGCTACCACATCTCTGAGCGTTGCAGCCAACCTGGATTCGCAAGCCGCGGACGGTTCAAGCTATTCCTCGACCGTGCAAGTATTTGACAGCCTGGGACAATCGCACAACGTCAACTTCACCTTCACTAAAACAGGAACGGGCGCATGGAATTGGGCCGCAACCATTCCTGCTGAAGACGCGGGTGGGGCCGTGGGCGGCCCGGCTGTTTCGATCGGGTCCGGTGCCCTGCAATTCAACGATCAGGGTGTCATGACTTCTCCCACGACGAACCAAGTCTTAAACGTTTCAGGACTTTCCAACGGCGCTGCCGTCATGAACATTGACTTTAACCTGATGAATTCTGCCGGCACGCCACTTATTACAAACTATGCGAGCGATTCTGCCGTGTCTTCGAGCCTGCAGGATGGGTATGCAGCGAGTACATTGACGAGCATCAGCATTGACAAAAACGGCGTGATCATGGGTCTGGCCGCAAACGGCAAGTCCATCCCTCTCGCTCAACTTGCACTTGCCAATTTCCCGAATGAGGAAGGGCTCCAGAAATATCAGGGCAGCACATTTTTGACATTTGCGAGCGCAGGAGAACCCTCGATCGGTGCGGCTGGCACGGGAGGCCGCGGCTCTATCACGGGCGCTTCCTTGGAGCAATCCAATGTGGACATGGCCCAGGAGTTCGTCAACTTGATCGTTGCTCAGCGAGCCTATCAGGCCAATAGTCGTGTGATTTCCGCGTCGGATCAACTATATCAGGATTCTTTGAACCTTATACGTTAGCAGAAGCGCATATATCGAAGGTTTGTCTGTCCGATGAAGCGTCCATTTACCGGGACCAGGCAGGCTTTCCATTTATAGGACACACCATGGCGATTGCAGCGACGCCAATTACCCACAGCAGAAATCTTTACGATCTACTACGGCAGATCGTGCCTCCCAAAGAAAAAGCGGGAGAACTGTACCGTCGCCTGCTGGCCATCAACGAACTTGCAGGATCCATGAATGCCGCCGGGGACGTCGATGGCTTGATCCATTTCCTGGCGGCCTATTTTCTCGAGTACCATCCTGAGGATGCTGTGCGACTTTGCATCCAGGACGGCACGAAATATCGGAAAATATACCTTTCCGGACCGCAGGCCGCCTCCGAGGAAACCACATTCTCTCTGAATGAAGGAATCCCCGGCAGTGTCATGAAATCCAAAACCCCGCTCTGGATTGCTGATACTCACTCCGTCCGGAAGATCCACAAAATTTCAGGGACGGCTGCGGATACCCCTATACATTCAATCCTGGTGATCCCATTTTCGGCAATTAAGAACGCCGTCGGCTGTCTTGAAATGGTGTCGAATCAGTCAGGACGGTTCGATGATATCGAGTACCATCTGGGACTTCTTGTAACCTCGCACTTTTCCTCTGCTCTCGAGAACATTCTGACGCGGCAGGAATTGGCAACGGCTAACGCTCGCTTGAGGGATCACGACCTCCGCCTGACCCAGCTGAATGAAAAGCTTCAGCAATTGGCTCACACCGATGAAGCCACCGGCCTGTTCAACAAACGCCGGTTATTCGAACGGCTGGATATGGAGATTGCCCGCGCAAGGCGCTACGGGGAAATCCTGAGCTGCCTGATGATCGACGTCGATGATTTTAAGCAGATCAACGATACATATGGACATCAGGCGGGAGATCAGGTGCTGCGGCAGATTGGCGATTTGCTCCAGCGATCCCTCCGCGTCACGGATTTTAAGGCCAGGTACGGCGGCGAAGAATTTACGGTGCTGCTCCCTCGAACCAATAGTGCAGGGGCATTTCGCGTTTCCGAAAAACTGCGAGCGGCGTTCATGTCACATGAATTTGCCCTGCCGACAACCACCGCACGACTGACCGTGAGCATCGGCGTTGCCTGTTGCACAGAATTTGAAAACCTGAATTCCCACCAGGTAATCCGGTCTGCAGATAGTGCTCTTTATCGAGCCAAGAAAAGCGGGAAAAACCGCGTTTGCTTTGCCGACGAGAATGAGTTTCATGAAGGAGAGAGTCAGGAATTTGTCAGAGCTGTCTCACAGGTTTGACACAATACGAACCCGGAATTGATATTTTGCACTGCTAGTGCCCCCCAGGCAGAACATCCGCCCCTTCGATTCTTCCATACACCCGTTTTAGCCGAAGGCTCAGCCTCTTCGAGACGGAGATACTACGGCAAACGCGAGTAAGCCTGTTTTATAAGTTTAATCTATTCAATGGGTTGCATAACTAAGTGCTTAGCGCTGGCCTGACTCTGTAAGTGTCCATTTTCTGGTTCAATCCGGCTGGGTGAAGGGCTGATTATCCGCATGCTGATCGGCATTTCTGTGATTACCTGCCTATGGATTCGCAGTTGGCATATGAGTTGCATTTATTCGTTCTGGAAATTGACCTAGTCAACGGAGGCATGGTCGATTATGGCGCCTGAAACTCAAGACAAACCAACAACAGATGCGAAGCAAAAGATGGAAAGCAAACCAATCGTGGAAAACAAAACGGACGCGGAACCCGCAAAGAAATCCGGGAAACGCTGGATTCTAATAGGGGCTGTCGTGGTGTTACTGGTAGGCGGCGGCGGCGCGTTCTGGTTTTTCCCCAGTCTCAGGGGAACGGCGAAAGCCAGTGCGAATGCAAAGGCAGAACAAGTTCAAAAATCAACGGTGGAGAAGGTCAAGGCAACACTGGCATTGGAGCCGTTTCTCGTGAACCTTGCCGATGCCGACGAAAGCCGGTTTGTTAAAAGCACCTTTCAACTTGGCCTGGCAGAAGAATTAAGCGAGAAATCCAAGGACACCGTCGCAATAGCGGCAATGCGAGACTCTATTATTACGCTGCTCAGCTCAAAAACCGCGGAGCAGATCCTGACACCTCAAGGCAAAGACAAACTCCGAGCGGAAATTCGCGATCGTGTAAATGCAATTTCTCCTCATATGAAGGTATTGGAAGTGTTTATCGTTGATTTCGTTGTACAACTCTAATCCGGTGACGGTGGCCGATTATGTCAGAAGCTCAAAATGCAAGCGACTCATCTTCCTACGAAAGAATGATGGAGATAGCGCGTCATCTCCTCGATGTGCCATTGAAAGTCACGATTCAGCTCAGCAGTCGCGGCATGAAGGTTCGCGATATTCTGCAGCTGCAGTCGAACTCGATCGTGGATCTGCCAAAATCAGCTGGCGAAAACGTTGATGTTCTAATTAACGAACGGCTCGTTGCCTTCGGCGAAGTTATCGAGCTGGAAGGGTCCACCGGAATTCGGCTGACCGATCTTAACACGCTGGTATAGGAGAAAATGTCATGAAGGCCTTTTTGCGAAATCTTGCTATCGCAGCACTCTTTGTAATGCCCGCTTTCGGGCAAAAAGATGCAACTCCTGTTCAAAACCCAACGACCGGGCAGGCCGGCACAATCCAAACCGTCGAACCTGCAGCTCAGGTATTACCCGTCGAAAAGGCGGAAGAACCCAACGGGAGCTATTCCATGCTTCGAGCGGTAGGCGGCCTCGGCCTGGTGACATTTCTGATGATCGGCGGCTATTTCGCCGTCAGGAAACTGACTCCTCGCTTCTTTTCCAAGGGCACATCAATACGGAACCTCAAAGTTGTGGAAACGCTATCGATGGGGGATAAGAGATCTATTACCATGATCGAGGTAGGCAACAACCGTTTCCTGGTAGGGAATACAGCCCACCAAATCAGTTTGCTTATGGCGCTGCCCGATTCGGGCCCTGTTGCCTCGAAAACTGAACCTGAAACTTTACCGGAAGCAGCTAAAGCCCCATCAAAAAAGAAATCTATGGTTCCTTTCAGGATTGTCTTTGAGAACGAGAAAAAGCGTCCTCAGCAGCAAACAACCCATCCGTTGCCCGATGATGTACGAGTCAAAATGCGCCAATTGAGAGAGGCTTTGGAACGGTGAAAAGGACCATGTCTTTTTTGAGGATACCGGGCATGATCGGGGTGATTCGGCTAAGCTTCAGGCTGCGGGCGGCAATATTGCTGATGATTATTGCTGCAGTACTGCTGCTGATGCCGGTAAACACGGTCCAGGCTGCGGATAAAGGCTTTTCCGGGGTAGAGATCCGGATCGGTGGCGGAGCCAGTAAGGGTGGACTTTCAACGCCGATACAGATCATGCTGCTTCTGACCGTTCTTTCCGTTATTCCCGCAATCCTCGTATCCGTTACTTCATTTACACGGCTGATCATAGTTTCGCATTTTCTTCGACAGGCATTAGGAACGCAAACGATGCCTCCCAATCAGGTGCTGATCGGACTCGCGCTTTTTCTCACATATTTCATCATGCAACCCGTGGGGGATCGGATCAACCAGCAGGCGCTGCAGCCCATGTTGGACGGGAAAATCACCGAAATGCAGGCACTGGATCAGGCCAGCGTTCCGCTCCGTCAATTCATGTTGCGGTACACTCGTGAAAAGGATTTGGCTCTCTTTCTCAACATAGCAAGAGAGCCAAGGCCGCGCAATCGCGAGGATTTGCCGATGCGCGTTGTGATCCCCAGCTTCATGATCTCGGAACTGAAAACAGCCTTCCAAATCGGATTTGTCCTTTATGTGCCGTTTATGGTCATCGACATGGTCGTGGCCTCGATTCTGCTTTCTCTTGGCATGATGCAACTGCCGCCGGTCATGATATCCACGCCCTTCAAAATACTCCTTTTCGTCATGGTTGACGGATGGAACCTGGTCATCGGCTCGCTTGTCAAAAGTTTTTATTAGTTTGGAGATCTTCAGAATGAGTCAGGACATGATTCTTAAGCTTGCCAAAGACACCCTGCAAGTCACGTTGATGATCGGCGGGCCGATGCTTCTTGTATCCTTGGTAGTAGGAATCATCGTCAGCGTTGCCCAGGTAGTAACCTCCATTCAGGATATGACTCTTTCCTATGTTCCCAGGATTATCGCAGTCTTTTTGGCTTTTCTACTCACGTTCCCCTGGATCATGAATATCATGCTGGCGTTTACGTCTCAGCTTTATGGTCATCTCGAACGATTTGCCCGTTAGCTCAAGTGCATCATGGAGCCTCTCCTTTTCTCACTTCCCGAAATTATCCGCTTTGTCATCGTATTGCTGCGCGTTTCGGGAATCATGCTGTTCGCGCCGTTTTTCAGCAACCAGGCTGTCCCGCTTCCAATCCGAGCCGCATTAGCTCTGGTCGTCGCCTATGTGCTCACTCCGTCCCTGCCTCTGAACACAATCCCAAGCAGCCTGGATTTGAGCAGTATTACGGGGGTGGCAGCGGGAGAAATTCTGTCCGGAGTTCTACTTGGTTTTGTTGCATCCTGTGTTTTTGCCGGGATGCAGTTTGCAGGACAGGTGATTTCCTTTCAACTCGGCTTTTCTTTGATCAACCAGTTCGATCCGCAGACAAATGTTGAAGCTCCAGTCTTTTCGTTTCTCCAAAACTACGTCGGTTTGCTTTTTTTCCTCCTGATCAACGGGCACCATTGGTTTCTGCTTGCGATCAGCGACAGTTTTGGTCCCCTCCCGGTCGGGGGGTTCAGGATTCATGGCTCTGTCGTCACGTGGCTTCTGGAATTAACCGCACAGGTATTTGTGATCGGGTTGAGAATTGCAGGGCCTGTGATAATCGTTACTACGATCGTGGATGTGGTATTGGGAATCATTGGGCGCGCCGCCCCTCAAATTCAGATTATTATCGTTGGAATGCCGGTCAAGATCCTCGCAGGACTCGGCTGCCTGAGCTTTTGCTTTTATTTTCTTCCGCGCTATCTGGATGGCGTTTTCTCCACCCTTCACAAAACCCTGTTTTCCCTTGTACATACAATGAGTTAAGGGCGACCTATGGCCGGCGGCGGGCGCGACAATAAAACCGAAAAACCAACTCAAAGAAGACTCAGAAAGGCGCGCGAGAAGGGCCAAATCGCGCGCAGTAAAGAGGTTTCTTCGGCTGGAGTTCTATTAGGGGGGCTCCTGCTGCTGATGTATTTCAGCCAGACTATTCTTCAGACTCTCGAATATGAGATGAAGCATCTGCTGGCTTTCCGAGTGCCGGCGGAGATCACCGTCTCCTATCTCGCGGATTTCGCCAACGGGGTCGGGGTACGCGTGGCCATTGTGGTGATCCCACTGCTTCTGGCGACACTGGTTTTTTCTATTGCCGCCAACGTAATGCAGGGTGGGTTGGCGTTTTCAACAGAATCACTGGGTCTACACTTCGAAAAACTGAACCCGCAGAAAGGTCTGGAGAGGATTTTTTCCAAAAATGGCCTGGTCGAGCTCGCCAAGAGCCTGCTTCTGCTTGGCGCTATCGGCGTCATTAGCTACCAGGTAATCCAGTCGCATCTGTCCCTCTTCCCTCGGCTTGTAATGATGGATGTCCGGAAGCTTTTTCATTGGACAGCCTACGTTAGCTATGAAGTGTTTATAAGGGTTGCTGTTCTCCTGATTGTCCTGGCATTGGGCGACTATCTATTTCAAAAATATCGCTTTACGGAACAATTGAAAATGAGCAAACAGGAGATTAAAGAGGAATTCAAGGAAATGGAAGGGGATCCGATTACGAAAGGACGCATCCGAAGACTTCAGCGCCAGATGGCGCGAAAGCGTATGATGGCGGACGTCCCTACGGCCGATGTGATTATCACGAACCCGACGCATTATTCGGTAGCATTGTCCTACAAAGTGGAGACCATGGACGCCCCTAAGGTTGTCGCGAAGGGTGTCGGATTTTTGGCGCTAAAAATAAGGGAAGTGGCACAAGAACATGACATTCCTCTGGTAGAAAACAAGCCCCTGGCACAGACACTCTACAAAACCGTCGAAATTGGTGAATCAATTCCAAGCAATCTATATAAAGCAATTGCAGAGATTTTAGCCTATGTTTATAAGGCTAAAAACGCCCTTTCCCGCTAAGCGCGCTTTCTGCCTCCTCCGCAAAATCCACACTACTTTACGAAAATTTCACTAATGGAATGCAAATTGCATCTTTGCATATCCGAGCGATAGAAACGCTGTAAGGAGACCCGAGAAAGAAATGAGCGTTGCAGACAAATCCGCAGTGACCAACTCTTCAAGTATCCTCGGTAAACTCCCCCTAGCTATCCCCTTGGGAGTGATGGGAATCCTGCTTGTCATGGTTCTGCCGATGCCGACCATGGCGATGGATCTTCTGATCAGCCTGAATATAACTCTTTCTATCGTCATCCTGCTGGTTTCGATGTACATCCTCCAGCCGGTGCATTTCTCGGTTTTCCCATCACTCCTTCTCATCATCACTTTGTTTCGGCTGGCCCTGAACGTGGCAACGACACGGCTGATCCTTTTGCAGGGCTCCACGGGGGATGACGCTGCGGGAAAAGTGATCCAGTCCTTTGGCCAATTTGTCGTTGGCGGCAACTATATCGTCGGCCTCGTCGTTTTTCTTGTCCTCATCGTCATTCAATATGTAGTGATCAACCACGGCGCCGTCCGCATTTCGGAAGTAACCGCGCGGTTTACCCTGGATGCGATGCCGGGTAAACAGATGAGCATCGATGCGGATCTGAATGCCGGAATCATTAATGAAACGGAAGCGCGGCAGCGCAGAGAACAGATCTCGAGAGAAGCGGAGTTTTACGGAGCGATGGATGGCGCCATCCGTTTCACATCCCGCGATGCAATCGCCAGCATTATCATCCTCTCCATCAACATCATCGGGGGCTTCCTCATCGGGGTCATCCAGTTCGACATGGGGTTGGCGGAGGCGGCCAAACGTTTTACCATCCTGACCATCGGGGATGGACTGGTGACCGCGATCCCGTCGCTGCTGATCTCCGTAGCCGGTGGCATCATCACGACGCGCGCCGCTTCCGAGTCGAACTTGGGCGAAGAGGTTGCAAGGCAGCTGTTCGTCAATCCTATCCCGCTGGCAATCGGCTCGGGCTTCCTTTTCTTCTTCAGCTTTGTTCCAGGATTTCCGTTCGTGCCCTTTTTCGTGCTCGGCTCTGCAACCGGACTGCTGGCTTATCGAAGACGGAATGAGCTGAAGAACGAAAAGCTGGCTCTGGAACGCGTCAAGGCTGATAAGGCGGAAGCGGAAAAACCCAAAGACAAGGTGGAAGGGCTTTTGAAGATAGACCTTCTCGGAATTGAAATGGGGTATGGCTTGATCCGGTATGTGGATGCAAACCAGGGCGGCGACTTCCTCGACAGGATTAAATCCATTCGGCGGCAGATCGCGATTGAAATGGGGCTTATCGTCCCGCCGGTACATATTACGGATAACCTTCAGTTAAATCCGCGACAGTACGCAATTCTCCTGAAAGGGGTCCAGATTGCCCGCGGCGAACTGGTCCAGGATCACCTGCTGGCCATTAATCCGGGTACTGCGCGCGAGGAAATCCAGGGATTGCAGACAGTGGAGCCGGCGTTTGGGCTGCAGGCGCGCTGGATCAAATCCCAGGATCGTGAAAGGGCGCAGCTCGCGGGATACACGCTGGTGGACCCTGCGACCGTGCTGGCAACCCATCTGACCGAAATCATCAAGTCCCAGGCGTACGAGCTGCTCGGACGCCAGGAAACGAAGAGTCTGCTGGATACAGTCGCAAAAACGCACCCCAAAGTTGTTGAAGAGCTTGTTCCGAAGATCCTGTCCGTCGGGGAGGTGCAGAAAGTTCTGCAGAATCTGTTGAAAGAGCGCGTCAGCATTCGCGATGCGGTCACGATTTTCGAGACGCTGGCCGATTTCGGCGGGTATACGAAAAGCACGGCCGCGCTGACGGAGTATTGCCGGCAAGCTCTGGGCCGATCAATCTGCAAACCCTATCAATCCGACGATGGCGATTTGCAGGTATTTACCGTCAGCCCAGACCTCGAGAAAAACATCGGAGACGGCGTCGTTCATTCAGATCAAGGATCTTATCTGGCGCTGGAACCGCGTCAGGCCAAGGAACTCATGACTCGTTTCCGCCGGACGGTGGAAACGGCAGGCGCTTCAGGAAATCCCGTAATCCTCTGTTCTCCGAATATCCGGATGTATGTGCGGCAGCTGCTCGAGAGATTTCTGCCGAACGTCGCCGTTCTTTCACACAGTGAAATACCCCCAAGCGTGCGTGTCCTCTCTTTGGGAATGGTGACATAGGATGAAGATCAAAACGTTCCATACGAAAACCATGGCGGAAGCGCTCCAGGAGATTAAGGCCAGTATGGGGCCGGATGCGCTCCTGCTGTCCACGAAGGAAATACCGCGCCGATCCGGAGTTTGGGGCCGGTCGTCGGGATTTGAAGTAGTGGCCGCCAGCGACAACTCGGAGGATCTCGACGTATTCGCCTCTTCATCGGAGAGGGAACAGGAAGATGCCCGATTGTATTCTCCTGAAACGAATTTGACCGGGGCATATGCTGGAGCCAGTTCCATGGTTTATACGCCGGCCATGCTGGCAAAGAATGTGTCCGCCACTTCGAAAGGCAGCCTGGAAGCCGAAGGCAAGAGCGCGGACACGGAATGCGAAAACGCGGGCGGGATTTCGGGGAATCCCTTCAAAGGAGTGATTTCGCTTGGCCTCTATCGAGAACTCGTTCTTTCGGGCGTTGACGAATCGTTGGCGCGCACGCTGTTGTTGAGCGCCCTGGGCTCACTGTCAACCGGGCAGCGTCGAAGCCGTCCCAACCTGGTTCGTTCTCTGGGCAAGGCG
This sequence comes from Acidobacteriota bacterium, assembly GCA_035506515.1. Taxonomy (GTDB): domain Bacteria; phylum Acidobacteriota; class UBA6911; order UBA6911; family UBA6911; genus UBA6911. The sequence continues at coordinate 61,706 of DATJPG010000014.1, read as the reverse complement.
ACGCTCGATCTCATCTCCCTGCCCTCCAATCAGAACGGCATTCCGGAAAAAAGAATTGTGGCTTTCGTGGGCCCGACAGGCGTGGGAAAAACAACTGCCCTGGCAAAGCTTGCCGCACACCTTGCCCTGAAAAAGAAAACAAAAGTCGTATTAATGACCCTGGATGGAAATCGCATCGGGGCGGTCGAACAGCTGCGGACTTACGCCGGTCTGATGGGGATCCCGTTTCGTTTTGTGGAGGATGTGTCGGAACTGCCGCAGGCGATTGCAGAGAACAATCAGCGCGACTACATCCTGATCGATACCGCCGGAAGAAGCCCGAAGGACCTGGGTGCCATGCGGGGTCTCGCGGATTTCCTGAAGCAGTCGGATCAAATGGAGCGGCACCTGGTTCTGAGTGCCTCAACCAAACCGTCGGACATGCGGAATATCATGGACCAATTTGAAATTTGCAACCCAAGCCATCTGCTGTTTACCAAGCTGGATGAAACCTCGACGCCGGGCCCGATATTAAACGAACTGGTCCGCACCCGGAAGTGTTTTTCCTACTATACGGACGGGCTGCGCGTGCCCGATGACCTTCACGCAGCGCCTGCGGACAACCTCATGGATATTGTTCTCCAACGGAATGATAACGCTATCAAGGACTAATTTATGACTTCGCCATATCGACTCACCAATACAACGAGTAATTCCGAATCAAAGATGCGCGCAGGCAAGCTCGCGGATCCCAAAGGGTCGGTCCTGCAGGTCGAAAATCGGGGACCCAAGATCGTTGCCGTAACCAGCGGTAAAGGCGGTGTGGGCAAGACCAATGTCGTTGCCAACCTGTCGGTCTGTCTGTCGGAATTGGGCAAAAAGGTCGTAGTGCTGGATGCGGATTTCGGTTTGGCAAATCTGGACGTGCTTCTGGGCCTGACGCCCCGGTATCACCTCGGCCATGTGCTGTTTGGCAACAAGACCCTCACGGAGATCATGGTTCAAGGTCCGCAGGGAATACGCATCATTCCCGCGAGCTCCGGTTTGCAGCGCATGTCGGAGCTGACGCTGGCTCAGCGAAATCACCTGATCGAAAGCTTCACGAATCTGGATTCGGACACGGACTATTTCATTATCGATACCGCGGCGGGGATCTCACGCAATGTGATTCATTTTCTTCTTTCCGCACAGGAAGTTATCGTCGTGAGCGCTCCTGAACCCACGGCCATCGTAGATGCCTACGCCGTGATCAAGATCATTCTGGCGGAAGATCACGACAAGAAGATTCACGTACTGATCAATTCCGTCGATCGCGCCGAGGATGCCCAGGAAGTCTTTTGCCAGATCAATTCCGTGGTGAAACGGTTTCTCAATCGTGAAGTGGAGTATCTCGGTCACATCGAACGGGATTCCCATGTTCCCCAAGCGGTGCGAAGCCAGATGCCGGTCACGCACCGTTTTCCAAATGCCTCTGCGAGCCGGAGTTTTCGCAACCTGGCGCGCCGCGTTGTGCAACAGGAAAACTCGACACAGCCGGTCGAGGGTCTGGTTTGGGAAAAGCTTCTCAATGATTGGGTCAATTAAGGCCCGTTGCTGTTATTGCAGGGAAAAATCTGTGAGCGAACCGCTGAATTTGAAACTGAAAACCAAAAAAGAAGCGAATCCAGAACGCTTGCAGCTGCTTTCTGGCACCGGGTTCCCCTGCGTGCCAATGAACGGCTTTCCTCAGGGGAGGGCTGTTTCCCAAGGTTTTTCGTTGTGTACAGGACAAACTCGAATAGAAACCACGTCTCCTGATCCTCTTTAGGGGGACCTTTCAAAGCTGATGGAATAGCCAGCGGGGCCGGCGGATATGCGGCGGCCTTTAGCAAGAGGGTATACCGATGCAGGAATTGTTAAGCCAACATAAAACTTACGAACAGGCAATCCCTTCCAATCCCGAAAGGGATCAGCTGATTTTAGAGCACCTGCCCCAGATCAAATACATCGCTCAACGAATTTCCACTAAGTTGCCGTCCCATGTCGAATTGAATGATCTCGTAAGCGCAGGCATCCTCGGCTTGCTGGATGCAATCGAGAAATTTGATCCGAATCGCGGTGTCAAATTTAAAACATATGCAGAGCTTCGAATCAAGGGTGCCATCCTGGACAGTCTGCGTAACCTGGATTGGGCGCCACGGTCATTGCGCAAGAAAAGCAAGGACCTGGAGCGTGTCTACCGGGAGTTGGAGCAGCGCCTCGGACGACCGGCCACGGACAAGGAAGTTTGCGAAGTGATGGACATCCCGCTCGAGGAGTTCTATGAGCTGGTGGACCAGATCAAGGGGCTGAACCTCGGAAGCTTTCAGGAGTTGTCGGGTCAGGATGAAGACAAGAACAGCGAGCCGCTGGTCAAGTATGTCCCGGACGCTCCTCAGATGGATCCGTTCTTTGTTTTTCACAAATCCGAGATTCAGGGCATTCTAAGCACCGCGATCGATACTCTCCCGAAGAAGGAACGCCTTGTGGTGTCCCTATACTATTACGACGAGCTTACCATGAAGGAAATTGGAAAGGTGCTCGGCGTCAATGAGTCGCGTGTGTCGCAATTGCATACCAAGGCAATGCTACGGTTGCGCACCAAACTCCGAAAAGTGAACGGACAGGACTAAAGCGCGGAAGGACTTATGGATAAAGTACTTTCACAGGAAGAAATAAACGCCCTTTTTTCGGCGATGTCCTCCGACGAACTGAGCTTGAAGGGACAGCCGGACAAGTCCACCGTCGGGCGCAAAATTGCCAACTATGATTTCCATTGCGCCGACCGCATTTCACAGGATCAGATGCGATCGATCCACCTGCTGCATGAATATTTCGGGCGCAGTTTTGCGTCCTCGTTGTCCGCCTATCTTCGTGCTTTCGTTGATGTGAGCCTAGCTTCCCTGGAGCAGATGTCGTACTCCGCATTCATCAAGGCACTTCCAGATCCGACTCTATTCGCAAGTATCGGGATGAGGCCCCTGGAAGGGAATATTGCCCTGGAGCTGAACCCGAGTCTGGTCTTCCCCATGATCGATATGATTCTGGGGGGGCCTGGAAACGCGTTGGAAGAGAACCGTAACCTTACCGAAATTGAGCTCAACATCGTTGAGGGCGTCGTCAAGCTTGCGATGCGCGATCTCTGCGGCGCATGGCATCCGATCGTGGAACTGGACATGTTCCTGGAAGGCAAGGGGACCAAGGCGCAGATGTTTCAAATTGTGTCGCCCGCTGAAACGGTAATTGCCGTTCATCTTGAACTGAAGATCGGCGAAAACTCCGGATTGATGAACCTCTGCATCCCATCCCGCATGCTTAAAAGCCTTCGTGGCAAATTCGACCAGCAGTGGAATACGCGACAGCAGAAACGGCCGGGAAACGAAGCCGAAAAAATCTTCGAGTTGATCAAGCCTGTGCCCGTTACTCTCAGCAGCGAAATTCGGCGATCCAGCGTCACGTTGGATGATCTGCTGAAAGTTGCAGCAGGAGATGTCATCGAGCTGAATGATCGCCTGAATGATCCGGTGTATCTGTGTGTAGGGGGAATCGCCAAATTCGCCGGAAAAATTGTGCAGAGGCGGGGGAAAAAGGCGTTCGAAATCACTTCTGCCTATTCGTGCTGATCGCAAGGACTCTATCTCTCGGCAGAACATCTTGCCGGGTAATGAAAGGACGACCGTGACGGATTTCGTGGAACAAAATGAAACAAAGCAACCTCAGGTTTCGCAACCTGCGGTTGCAGGTGGATCCCGGATCGCTGGGGCTTGGAACATCGAGCTGCTCCTGGATGTCGAATTGCCGGTCAGCGTCTCATTCGGGCACTCCGAAATGCAATTAAAAGACGTCCTGAAACTGGGCACAGGCTCTGTCATCGAGTTGGACAAGTCGGTCAATGATCCGGTGTCCATCATCGTAAACCATAAGCAGATCGCCAAAGGTGAGGTGGTTATGGTGGACGGCAATTATGGTGTGCGAATCCTGGAAGTGGAAAGCACGGCAGAACGGATCCGGTCTCTGGGATGAAATGCGCACATCGGGTTGCCGGCAGACGCATCTTCTCCCCGGAATGAATCGCGCGGGCGGAAACGCGCGAACGGACTCGATGGAACGACGAATAGAAAGGACTTCAGGATGCTTCATGTCCAAATTTGTGCTGGGCTGGTGCTGGTCGTGGGAATCATCTGGGGGATCAAATCCAGAAATATGACTGTCCGCATTCGTGATCTGGAACGGGAATTGCAACAAGTTTCTGACATGATGACGCAAATGGCTGAAGTTCAGATTCAATCGTTTCAAAAGTATTCAGCCAGCTTCGAGGCACTCGAGGAACGGATTATGGAGTTGAGCCTGCCATCGCAGGATACCAGCTCGCCTCTGGAACGGAGGCATCAGGTACTGGCGTTGTCGCGCCAGGGAGTTGCGCTCAAGGAAATCGTGAAGCGCCTGAAGGCTCCGGCCGGAGAGGCGGAAGTGATTTTGAATTTGCAGAAATATATGGCGGGAGATCCTTCCCGATCTTTGACAGCCGAACAGGTAAGAACTCATGTCTAAACACTACTGCCATCGCAAAGAATGCACGCGGATTCGCTCCGAGTTCAGCATTTTTTTGAGTCGACGACGTCCTCCGCAATACGAGGGAAATCCCTTTTGCAGCGATGCCTGCCTGCAAATGCATTTTGAAGATGCGCTTACGGAAAAATGGCGCCGGCTGCAAATGGAGAAGGATCGGAGAATTCCGCGGCCCAAGCTGGGGACGATTTTGATGCAGACCGCGTTCATCACGCGGGATCAGCTCGACGAAGCGATCCGGCTCCAAGCCCAGACCCGTGAGGGACGCATCGGGGAATGGCTGCAGCGGCTTGGATTTGTTGAAGAACACCAGATCACGGCGGCTCTCGCCAGGCAGTACGGGCTTCCCCTGATAAACCTCAACATCGCGGACGCCAACACAGAAGCTGTGCGAATGATCCCCGGGAAGGTGGCCAGATGCTCCGGCCTAGTGCCGGTCGGTTTTGACGACGATCAGATGTCGCTGCGAGTCGCGGTGACGGCACCGGTGAATTTTAATTCTCAGGAAGCGATTCGCCGCATGGTTGGAAAGGGAGTCGTACCCTATATTGGCGACCAGTCCGTGATTCAGAAATTGCTGGAAAAACTGTACGGACCTGAAGAACTGGACCTTTCCGATCTCCCGACTTTCAGCTCATTGGAAGATCTGATCGGTATGGGCAATGAAATCATTGCTGCGGCAATTAACCGCCGGGCGCTGGATATCCGGGCGGAACTGGTGCAGGACTTCTTCTGGATTCGCCTCGACCTGCCAACGGAATCGCATCATCACATTTTTCGCTACATGGCGAATCCGGCGGCCACCGATGAGAGGACACTCCACAAAGACATAGCGGTCGGATATGGCGCGGGACGTCAGGCGCACCCTTTTTACCCAGTCCGATAGGCAAGAATTGCCATGCGCGACGGCGATTGATCACATCAGGACGGCGGAGGGAGAAGCGATGGTTGGAAAAAGCAGATTTGGAAGCAAAAAAGGCGGGCACGGAATTTGCATCTCAACGAACGTCTCAAAGTGCCTCAATTGCGAGAGGGCTGGAGGCAATTAACGATGAACAGCGGAATCTATACAGCTTATTCGGGTTTGAAAGCGCAGTCGGATGCGCTGGAAGTACTTTCGAATAACTTGGCCAACATCAACACCACTGCTTTCAAAGAGGAAAATGCATTTTACACGTACCTGAAGGATTCTGAGGGAACGGCACAACAACCCGCGGATTTGAACAGCGCTATCAACCAATCCATCCGGATCGATACGGCGGTGAATTCGGAAATAGGTTCCATGAATGCGACAAGCCGCGACCTGGATATCGCCATAGAGGGAAAAGGATTCCTCGTCGTCAATACACCCAGGGGCGTTCGCTATACGCGCAACGGCAGTTTAAATTTGAATGCTCAATCCGTTCTGGTAGCGTCCGATGGGTCCCCCGTGATGGGGGTGAGCGGCAAGCCCATTACGCTCGGTCCCGGGAAGATCTCCATCGGCGAAAACGGGGAGGTGTTTCTCGACAAGAACCAGATCGATCAGCTGAAGGTCGTCTCTTTCGACGACTTGTCAGCACTGAAAAAAGAAGGCAATTCGCTTTTTATCTCCAGGGGTGATCGAAGCCTGGAAAAGAACTCAGATGCAAAGATCAAATCAGGATATCTGGAGCAATCCAATGTAAACCCGGTTTCCTCGATAGTCCGCATGGTTGAAATCATGCGGAACTTCGAGGCGATTCAGAAAAGCATCAATCTCATCATGAACGACATCAACACCAAAGCCATAGAAAAACTTGGCCAATAGGAGACAGCATGCTACGTGCGATGCATACCGCCGCGAGCGGAATGGAAGCTCAACAGCTTAACATCGATACCATTGCCCACAACCTCGCCAACATCAATACGAGCGGGTTTAAGGCTCGCAAGGCTCAGTTTCAGGACTTGTTGTATCAGAACATGCGACAGGCTGGGGCATCGAACACGGCGACAACGGAAATTCCCGTGGGCCTGCAGGTTGGCCTGGGCACGAAACCCGTCGCAACCGAAATGATGCTTAGCCAGGGAGACTTTGCCTCGACCGGCAGTCCCCTTGATATGGTGATCCAGGGGCAGGGTTTCTTTCAGATCAGCCAGACCAACGGTCAGACTGCCTACACGCGGAATGGGAATTTCCAGGTGAACCGCGATGGCAACATCGTCACGTCGGAAGGCGATTTGCTGGATCCCCAGATCACAATTCCGCTGGAGCAGACGGGTATCACCGTCGGATCCGACGGCACAGTAACCGTGCAGGTGCCCGGCCAGACACAGCCACAAACGGTCGGAAAAATCTTGCTGGCATATTTCCAAAATCCGGCCGGCCTTGAAAACATAGGCAAAAGCCTTTTCATACCCACGCAGTCTTCCGGAGATGCGACCACAGGAACTCCGGGCGAGAATGGGCTTGGAACCCTGCTGTCAGGATACGTAGAACAGTCGAATGTGAGTGTGGTTGAAGAAATGATCAATATGATCGTAAGCCAGCGGGCTTACGAGGCCAATTCCAAGGTCATCCGCACTGCGGATGAAATGTTCACGCAAGCGAATAATGTAGCTCAATAAATGAATTCCATGAAGCAAGCTCCGAATTCTCTCCTCACTTGTTTTGCGACCACTTTCGTAAGGATACCGGATGCCGGAGTTCGCCGAGAGCGGACCTCCGTATTCGGCTGCCGCCCCACCCCTTTCTTCGTCTACCAGGAAAAGATGCGCATGCTCCGCTGCTTCCTCCTGGGCTTTTCATGTCGGCCACGCAGCATTGTCCGCTTCAAGTTGGGTGAGGAGAGGATCCGCGGCTTGCTTTATGGAATTTTGCTGACCCTGGTGTTTCTGTTATGCGATCTGGCGCCTGTTGTCCACGCATCTTCCGGAGAACAACTGCACATAAAGTTGAAAGAGGAAGCTGCGGTTGTTTCCTCAAATGTGCTGCTGAAAGATATCGCGGTTCTCAGCGGGCCCGATGAACGTCAGCTCGAAAAGATTGGGAACATCAAAATTCTGGATGCTCCTGCATTCGGCGAAACGGAAATGCCAAGCCGCAATCAGATCTCCGCAAGGCTGCAGGCCGCGGCCGGTCCCCTCCCCGACGGCACTATCTCCGGCGCGTCCGCCGTTCGGATCCGGCTGCAGGGCCGGCAAATCACTGCGGATGAAATACGCCCGATGCTTCGCGCCCGGATCGTTGAATCGACCTCCTGGAAAGAATCCGAGATCAGGATTCCGTCAATAGGAAGCTTGAATGGAATCGAGCTCCCTCCAGCGGACGCAGGATTCCGGATGGCTGCTGCCGGGGCGGTGTTCGGCAAAAAAAACATACTGGTGCCTCTGGAAATATTGCAGGGAGGCAAAAACCTGCGCAGCTATTGGATCAGCGCTGACGTTGTAATTCACGCCGATGTGCTGGCAGCGGGTAGAAAGATATCTCAAGGCGAGACGTTCGCGCCCGGCGATATCGAGAAAAAATATGTCGAGATTCCGGATATTCGCGCAGATTATGCCCGGGATCCGGACGAAGTCGTTGGAAAAGTGTCGCGTCGCGGACTGCTCCCCGGCGTTCTCCTCACCCGTGAAGCTATTTCAGACCCGCTTTTTGTCAAGAGCGGCGAAACGGTCCGTCTTCGATTGGAGAGAAACGGAATCAGGCTTACGTCCCTGGCCAAGGCGGAACAGGACGGACAGCTCGGCCAGTTCATCCGAGTCCGGAGCATCGATTTTTCAACCTATCTGAAGGCTCAGGTCATCGGCCATTCGGAAGTCAGGGTGCAATAAAAGGAGTCATAATAGCGATGAAATATGCTGCATACGGATTTGTTCCATTCATGTTTGCTGCGCTCGTCTCAACTGGGTGCGGTCCAACCCAGGCAAAGGTCGCCGACCCGACGGAGTTGCAAACTTACGTTGAAAGCGCAAACAAGGTAAAAACCGAAACGGGAAAAAGTGAAGGATCCTTGTGGACCAACCACGGGTATCGCTCCAACCTGTTTCGCGATTCGAAGGCCCGCAATATCGACGATGTCGTGACTATCAACGTTTCGGAATCGACGCAGGCTGTCAGTACAGCGGACGCTAAAAATACGAAATCCACATCTATGACGGCCGGAATGGACCACCTGTTTGGACTCGAAAAGAAAATCAATGAATTGCCGAACATGGTGTCCGGAAAAAGCGATTCCAGCTTTGCGGGACAAGGGTCGACCAGCAGGCAAACAACTTTGGCGACGAGCCTGACCGCGCGCGTCATCAATGTCCTTCCGAATGGATACCTCGTCGTGGAGGGAATGCGCGAGATTCGAGTCAATAACGAAAATCAGAGCGTCTATCTCACGGGCGTGGTGCGCCCTGAAGACATCAGCGCAAGCAATACGGTTCTGTCCTCCGCCGTGGCGCAGATGTCGGTGCGCGTGCAGGGCAAGGGAGTTGTCAGCCAACCCCTAAAGCCGGGATGGCTCTACAAAATACTCAATGGCATTTTGCCTTTCTGAAACGGAAAAAGCATGAAGCGCAGGTGGCTATACCTAATCTGTTTGGTATTTTTCGGAATTGGATCCATTTCGGATTCTCCGGCGGCGAGCAGCCGCATAAAGGATATTGCAGCCTTCGAAGGAGTCCGGGTAAACCAGCTGGTCGGCTACGGGTTGGTTGTCGGCTTGAACGGAACCGGAGATCGCAGCCAGACCTTCTTCTCGACGCAGACGCTGGCGAACATGTTGGAGCGCAGCGGCGTTAGCGTCAACGCGACGCAGGTTCGCGTCAAGAATATTGCTGCCGTAATGGTCACGGCGGACCTGCCGACGGACATCCGGCCGGGAGGCCAAGTGGACGTTACCGTGAGTTCCATTGGGGATGCGCAGAGCATTCAGGGCGGCGTCCTGATTATGACTCCTTTGCTCGCTGCCGATAACCAGGTTTATGTCACCGCCCAGGGACAGGTGGTGCTCGGCGGCTTCAGCGCCGGTGGCGGCGGAAATAAGGTACAGATGAATCACCCGACCGTGGGGAGAATTCCCAACGGAGGTTTGGTGGAAAAGGATGTCCTTGTCGAGCTGAACGGAAGGTCCAAGCTGAGGCTGGTTTTAAACCGCAGCGATTTTACAACAGCCAGCCGCGCTGTTCGTGCAATCAACGAAACGTCGGGAGCAGAAATTGCCAGTGCCAGAGACGGCCGCACAATTGAGATTCAGGTGCCGGACAAATACACCCAGCACATCGTCGAGTTCATATCCATGGTAGAAAATGCAAAAACGGACATCGATTCTCCGGCGCGGGTTGTCTTAAACGAAAAGACGGGAACTATCATTTTCGGAAAAGATGTAAAGATCGCAGAAGTTTCCATCATCCACGGCAGCCTCTCGCTGCAAGTCGGCACCACCTATGCGGTTTCTCAACCCGAAGGTTTTTCGAAAGGTGAGACAGCGGTCGTTCCGGAGAAAACAGTCACAGTTCAAGAAGATAAGGGCCGTTCTGTGATGCTGCGAGAGGGCGCTAGCGTGGAAGAAGTCGTGCGGGCGCTGAATTCCATTGGAGCAGGACCGCGGGATGTGATCGCCATTCTGCAGGCGATCAAGGCCCAGGGAGCGCTGCAGGCCGAGCTCGAGATCATATGATTCGAGATTCGAGACTGCTTGAGGATTTTGTGTAATGAACGACGCAACTGTTCTCACCCCATTGAATCAGATTCCGGCGAATGTGCTGAACTCGGCCGGAAACAGGCTGGAGAGCAAGCTGCAGGCGTTACAGGGTGCGTCCGGTTCGAAAAAGAAAGATGATCTCAAAAAAGTCTCACAGGAGTTCGAGGCGATTTTTATCGCGCATTTATTGAAAGTCATGAGGGAAACCGTCGAGGACTCGGGACTCCTTGAAGGCGGATTTGGAAAATCCATATACACGGAAATGTTTGACCAGGAGGTGTCACTCAACCTCGCGAAAAAGGGGACGCTTGGGATTTCAAACCTTCTGTATCAAAGCCTCTCCAAGGCGATAAACGACGGGGAAGGAAAAAATGTGAGCATACCGGCAGACGGCGCCGCCGGCAGTCCGTCGGCGATTCCTTCGAGTCCCGCTTCGACAGCACCGGATCCTCAGAGCGCGCCCGGAGAGGAAATCTCCGATTTGCAGCTTCCCGTGCAGGCGCACATAAGCTCCGCCTTTGGGATGCGAAAGGACCCCTTTTCGCATCAGGCGAAGTTCCATAAAGGATTGGACCTTTCCGCCCCTGAAGGCATGAAGGTCGTGCCCGCATTGCAGGGCAAAGTTGTTTTTGCGGGGTACATGAACGGCTATGGAAATACCGTTGTTGTACAGCATTCCGGCGAACTTCAGACCCGATACGGCCACCTGGGCTCCATCGCCGTCAAGGTTGGAGACGTCGTTGATTCACAAAATATATTGGGAACTGTCGGCAGCACGGGCCGGAGTACCGGGCCCCATTTGCATTTTGAGGTTATTCGAAATGGAGTGGCCGTGAATCCGGCCACGAATCTAAACATATCCACTTCGGGTTCGCGCCCCGGAATTCCCCAAAAGGGTGTTTGAGGGCGCAATATGTCAAACAATGCTTAAAGTGCTATTATCAAAGGGACGATAAGCTATTCGAGAGTAATCTCTTGAGGAGACTATGGAGATTCACGGTACGAACCCTTTGATAGTTTCGAAAAACGGCGTGCAGCGGCTCGAGACTTCGCAGCAATCGGAGAGAACCCCGAAAAGCGGCGGAGAGCAGACCGATTCGGATCGGCTGGATTTATCGGTCCGGAGCAGGGAAGTTTCGCATCTCAATGAACTGATTCAATCGACCCCCGATATTCGGGCGGATAAGGTTGCGCAAGCTCAGAGGGCGCTCGAGAACGGCACATACAATGTGAACGCGGAAAAGATTGCTGAAAAGATCGTGAAAGGCAATCTACTGGACGAGGTTATTTAGGCTCGACTAGGTGGAGATGGCCATGTCGGATGACTTTGGTCTCTTAAATCTTGTCGTTTCACCGATTCTCGAACGCGTCGCGCAAGAAGACCGCCTGCAGGGCGACCAGCAGCGTAAGCAGCGAGCTTTTTCGAAATCGGCTAAAAAGCCTGAGCACAGTGTTCCGTCGGAAGCAGCAGAGGGAGCGGACGAATCCATGTCTTCCAACCTCATCGATCTCAGGATCTGAGTCATGAACGATCAGATTTCGGAACTCCTGAGAATTGTTCGGGATGAGATCCGTTTATATCGTGATCTCATAGAACACGCGCGGCAAAAAACGGCTTTGCTCGTTCAGGGCCGTATCAACGGCATCCTTGAAAGCAACAAGACCGACGAGGCATTCAATGACAGACTCCGGGCGCTTGAATCGGAGATGGCGTGCCTCTGCGGGGACTTGGGCCAGGCTTACAGGATTCCGCGTGAAGAGTTTACTCTTATGAAACTCGCCGAAAACCTCGAACAATCGTTCGCCCTTGAAATCAAATCGCAAACCGCCCTTTTTCGGAATATTGTAAACCAGCTGAAATCCATCAATCAGCGCAACATGCGGCTGATGGAACGGTCTGTCCGTTATTCGGGCGGGATATTGGCTCTGATTTCCAATGCAAGGGGATCCTATCGACCAACCGGGTTGTTCGAGCCAATTCCCAGCGTGCAACCGACATTTTCGCAGAGAGCGTAGCCGAGCGATCGCGAAGTCGTCCGATGATGAAATCGTGATGATCACAAAGGGAAATGAAACGGACCGGCAACTCCGTTCCTTCGCACCGGTCGGAAGAGAATCAATATGACATCAATATTGAGTGGCTTTGACACCGTGCAGCAAGCACTGGCAGCGCAACAATTCGCGCTGTCCATCGCGCAGAGAAACGTGGCGAATGTCAACGATCCGAATTACACGCGCCAGGATGTGGTCTTCAACCCGACGGGAGACGGATACGATTACGGCGGCGCGGGAGTCTCGATCAGTGCCAGCCGCGATCGATATCTCGACTATAGCATCAGCAGGGAGATGCAATCTCTAGGTTACAATTCCGTGTCCTCCGACGCGTTGCAGCAGGTGGACGCCATTTTCGGCGGAAGCAGCAGCGGAAGCCTTCAGGAAGCGCTCTCCAATTTCTTCAATAGCTTCAGCGCTCTGAGCGGCGCCCCGGAAGACCTGTCCCTGCGCCAGCAGGTGCTCTCGAGCGCCAATGCACTCGCTGCGGAATTTCACAGGGTTTACAGTGCCATCCAGCAGGTTCAGACTTCGACCGACAATTCCGTAAAATATACAGTGGATGACATCAACTCCATCACGTCCCAGATCGCGGATCTGAACGTCAAGATACAGGTGGCACAGCAGTCTCATTCAGAAACCGAGTCCACGTTGCGGGACAACCGGCAACAGCTGCTGGAGAACCTATCCAGCCTTGTGGATGTGTCATATTTTGAAACAGAATCGGGGGCGGTAACGGTAACCACGCGGCAGGGTGGCCTGCTTGTGGCGGGGAATGAAAACCAAACGCTCACCCTGACCCACTCGGCGGCGGGCGATTTCCAGCGCGTTCAGTTGAACGGAACCGATATTACGGATACCCTGGAGTCGGGCAAGCTAGGGGGATTGATTCACCTTCGGGATAATGTCCTCGCGGGATACCTGAATACGCTCGATGACATGGCTGTTACGATCACGGATCGCGTGAATGAAGTGCACGCGCAGGGAACAGATCTGAATGGCGCGGCCGGAGGCGACCTCTTCACACCCTTCGCGCAAGTGATCCCGGGGTCGAACACCGGTGCGGCAAGAGCGATGAGTGTTGCCATCACGGATCCTGCTCAGATAGCGGCAGCTGCCGCGGGCGGCGGCGCAGGGGACAACACAAATGCCAAGCTGCTTGCGGGCATCAGCGAAGAAAAACTCTTTTCCGGTTCCACGCAGAGTGCCAGCGAATACTATGGCCAGTTATTGTATACGATCGGCACGGATGAAAAGAGCGCCGAGGACGGAACGCAAACTCAAAACGACCTGGTGGAACAACTGAAAAACCAAAGGGCTTCCTCGTCCGGCGTGAGCCTGGATGAAGAGGCGGTCAACATTATCAAATATCAAAAAGCCTATCAGGCAAGCTCCCGTCTTGCGAATGTGCTGGATACGCTGAGCGGGGATATCCTGAATATGTTGGGGACATAGCCTATGCGCGTGACACAGCTGGAAATGTGCCGGAGTCTGTTGTCCGAAATGGGAAATTTAAATCAGGATCTTTCAAAGTACAGCAGCCAGGTGTCCAGTGGCAAACTGCTGAATAGCCTGAAGGATTCTCCGTCGGGAAGCGCCGAACTCGTCTCTCTCGCCAAACTTGGATCCGATGTCGACCAGTATCTTTCCAACACGAATACGGGCAATCTCTATCTGAATGTTGCGGATTCCGCACTGAACGAAGTGAATAATCTGGTAACGACCATTTATTCCAAAGCCGGTCAGGCAGTTTCTGAGACCATTAGCGATGATGTCCGCGCGACTCTAGCTTCCGATGTTCGGTCTCTGCGCGATCAAATTGTCACAATGGCCAACAGTGAGGTGAACGGCCGCTACATATTTGCAGGTACCAAAGTCACCTCGTCTCCTTTCCTCCTTCAGGGAGATACCGTCAGCTATCAGGGCGACGGCACGGTCAATACGCTTACCGTCGATGCCGGAACCGACGTGCAGATGAATTATTCGGGAGACGCGGTTTTCAGCCCCATTTTTTCGACAATCAACACGTTGCTGACCGCTCTGGATGGGAATGATATTTCAGCCATTCAAACGGCGATGAGTCAATTCGCGCCTACCCTATCGGCTCTGTCAACGGTTCGCGCGCAGATCGGTTCGAACATGAATGTGCTGGAAAATGTTCAAACGCGCCTTGGAACGCAACAGACGAGCCTGAAAACGCAGACAAGCCAAATTGAGGACGCGGATATGGCGCAGGCCGCAGTGCAGTTGAAACAGACGCAGACTGCCCTGGATGCGGCAATGTCCGCAACCAGTTCCGTTTTAACGCAGAAGAACTTATTCGACATTCTGGGTTAGGAACGCTACAATGACCGCCGGTTTTGTTTGGATTGACTTTGGGATGAATGGTTGAGGCGCTATGCTGGTCCAGACAGTTAATTTCGGGAGCCTGGAAATACCGGAAAATAGGGTTGTCACCTTCAAGGAAGGTCTCCCGGGATTTCCTCAGATTCACAGGTTTGCGGTTATAGAACTGGAAGAATTGAAGCCCTTCCAATACCTTCAATCTCTCGATGAACCTCCTATTTCTCTCTTTATAATCAACCCTTTTCTCATTGATCCCAGCTACGAGTTCCGGTTGACGGATTCGGATATGGAGGATGTGCACAGCACGAATTCTGCTGAGTTGGCGGTTTATGCCGTCGCCACGATTCCGGAGGATTCCGGTTCGGCGACCCTCAATCTCATGGCTCCGATCGTCATCAATGACAAAGATCGGTGTGGGAAACAGGTCATACTGCACGAGAGCAAGTATTCCGTGAAGCACCCTCTGCTTCACGACGCTCATCAGGACGAAGCGAAAGCACAAAATGCCTGATGCATGCTCTCCTTAAACGGCGGGATCAGGAATATCCCGCAGGTAACGACACGGATGCTGGTATTTACGCGGAAGAAAGATGAAAGCCTCGTCATTGGCAACGATATCGAAGTCACAATCCTCAATATCGGCGCCGGCAATGTAAAGATCGGTATTCAGGCGCCACGCTACATTTCTGTCCACCGTCACGAGGTGTATGAAGCCATCCGGCGTGAAAACCTCGCCGCCGCCCAGTCACAGATTCCTAAAGCGGAAATATTTCAAAAGCTCTTGCGATCGTAATAGCTGGAATGCGCCCTGTGGTTGACCTGCCATCCCGAATCTAAAGTCGGACGGGACACTAGTAACTCGAATCGATAAATTTGGGGTAGTTCCCTTGGGTGAGTTTTAATCCCTTGGCATATCGGACGCCCTTGCCCAATTCCACCAGCTTTGCCTTGAGTCCATCATGAAAGGCCTGAAGCTTTTGAATGTGGGCTAGGCACAGTTCCTGGAGCCGAAGAGCCTGGGCTTTTGCTGCAGCGGCCATTCTGTCTGCTTCTTCCCGATCCGCCGATTTGAGGTGAGGGCGGCATTGAGTCCAGTCATCGGACAACTTCGCAATTCGGGCATTCATCTGAGAGATTTGTGCCAGGCAGTTTTTGTTTTCGAGCAGGGAATGGACCAGAGCCGAGGAATTGTTTGCGTCGCCGGCGCTCAGAAGCTTGGAAAGCTCTTCTCCGAGCTTGATGTAGAGTGAAAAGACATCCCGGAATTCTGCTGCAAAGTTTTTCATGGCCATTATATGGAAACGTTGAAAGGTTTAAGCTGCATCGCGGCAGCAGGAGCTGAGGCTCCGAAAACGACGTTGTTCGTCAAGTCGTCCCGGCGGGATGCTTCGGTGCCACCATTGGTTTTTTCGGCAAGCGCTCTCCAGGCAGAACTGAGGTTTTCGAGTAACGCCTCAATTTCTGCAAGCGGTTGTGCGTTTTGCCGGAAGTTGGCAGTGAAGAGGAGCCTTTTCATATAATCGTAGAGTCGGTCCAGCGATGTCGCAATTTCACCGCCGGCTTTCAGGTTTAGACTGCACTGCAGCTCGGAAATTATGGAAATACACTTATTAATGGACCGGGACCGGCCCTCGATATTTTTTTGTTCAATATGTTCCCGGGCTTCGCGCAAAGAACAGATCGCAGCATCGTACAAGATCACGATGAGCTGGACTGGATTTGCCGTTCTTACCGCAACTTCCCGATACCGGTGTGCAAAAGCCTGATTTTCCACTATAGAAAACTCCTCGCCAGCCAATGATTAAGATTTGCTTTCTAAAGATTTAATCTGAGCATCCAAAGAGGATTGGGTTACGGTCATAAGCCGCAGAGCTTGGTCGGCCTGGTCATACTCTTGCGTCAATAAATCCTGCTCCTTTGACAGACGATCCTGATACGCGCTGATCTGGTTGTTCAGGGAATCGATGTTCTGCTTCAGCCCGTCTGTGGCATTGACAATCGGGCCCGAAAGGGAATCGGTGAGCCCATTCAGAACGGTGAACAAGCCCGCAAAAATACCTGAACCTGCCACTCCTGTCGTCGCTGAGGCAACCGTAACGGAACCATAACTGCCGGTCGTGGTCTGGGAAATGTTTACGCTCAATCCCTCTTCCGGCTGTCCACTTGCTCCTGTGAGTGTGAGGCCGACTCCCGTGGCCGCATGGCCGTTAATTGAGCCGGCGATGTCTGTCCCGGTAGAGGTTGCCGGCGTTGTGCTAAAGCCTGTAGACCCGGAAACATCATCTCTGTCGGAAACGATTGTGAGGGTTTGGGAGCTTCCATAATTGTTTGTGACGATATTTATCTTCCCCGTCCCATCATCTTTTGCCGTTGCCGCCATCCCCTGGGCCGCGAGAGCGCTGTTGATTTTTGAAAGCACCGTGGAGAGAGAGTCATTTTGCAGCAGCGAAACAACGGCGGTTCCAGTTCCATCGGTTATCGTCAGTGTTTCATTGTCCGACAGGCTCGTGATGGATTGGTCCCCGGTAGCGGAGGCCCGGCTGGCAAGTGTGTCTACTTGTATGGCATAGGTTCCAGCCTGGGTAGCCGAAGTCTCGCCGGCATAACCGACTCGGCTGTCGCTGGAGGTGGCTCCACCAGCGGGTGTTCCATTACCGAGAAAAAGGGCTGCTACGGCGGTGTAATTGTTGCCCATTGCCTGGCGGAATTCGGTCTCATTCAGAGTCAGGCTTCCATCGCGGTTGAATTCCAGCCCGACCTGGCCGGCAGATGCCAGGCTGGTATATTGGTTATGCACCGACTGGAGCAGTGAACTCTGAAGCATGCTTTGAATTTGACGCAGCGTGCTATCTCCGGAAAGAACCCCTGACGTTTTGCTGTCGGCATTGTAGCTGAATTGGGCGTTGACGAAAGTATTTACGGCGTTATAGGCCGTGACGAAATCATTCAGCGCAGAAACGATGGAATCCGTATCCGTTTGTGCTTGAAGCGTGACAGGGGCGGTGCTCGTGTTCTTCAGCGTAAAAGTCACGCCATTGATGACATCCGAAACAGTGTTTGAACTTCGAGTGACACTAATGCCATTTACCGCAAATTTTGCATCCGCGGCTGCACTGCTCTGTTCGAAGGTGGGAGCTTGGCCTCCCGAGAGCGAACTGGTTACGGTAAAGGCGTTGGCTGTGCCGGTAGCGTTGGAGGTAATCATCAGCCGGTAGGGGGTGGACGACCCGTCATTGATAATCGAGGCCGTAACGCCCGCCTGCGCATTGTTGATGGCGTCACAAAGCCCGCTCAGGGTGGAATTGGCGCTGTTGATGGTGATCGTGACCGGATCGCCGCTGCCTTTTGTGATCGTAATCGTTCCCGTGCCAAGGGATGTGGAATTCGCGTCTGCAAATGAAGAGGAAATCATCGTCTGGGCTTGTGCAAGATTGCTTACGGTAAACGAATAGGATCCGCCGGCCGCGGCACCCGAGGCGGTTGCGGAAATCGTATTACTGTCCGACGACGCTACAGAGCAGTTGGCAAAAATGCTTTTTGAAAGCCTGTCTGAAAACGAGTATGGCTGCACGAGCGGCGCGTCGCTGCTTCCGTAGAGAATAGCGTTCAGTTTATCCGAGAGGGCCGACAGGTTTGTGTTCAGGCTCTGGTACGCGGTGACTTTGCTCTGAAGAGTGCTCACCTTGCTCTGCATGTCGCGAACGGGTGCACTCTCCGCGTACATCAAGTTTTGTACGATGGTGCTGACATCGAGCGAGCTGCTCATGAGGTTAATGGAGTAGGGTGATGTGCTCATGGCTTAAGAACAAACCTTTCGCGGTTGAAGGGTTTTGTTGAAGATGCACTCTTGAAGATTGTGCTGCCGGGTATGGAAAAGCATTCAGGCACCTCATGCCCCGCGGCACTGCCGGGGCCACTCAACATATCGTCATTCTTTGCCTTACAGGATAGAGGTTTCTTCAGGATTTGCAGGTTACAGGGTTGGAGAGCGGGAAGGACAACAGAAGCATCTTCGCGGCAGTCATTGCACGCGGGGATGGAGTGATGGAATGCTTCCGTGTGAAGGATAAAGACCCATCACGCAGTTTCAGCAAACTCGCGCATTGCAAAAAAAGAAAGGCGCGTTCCTCCATGAAACGCGCCTTTCGACATCATTGGCTGGAATACTATGCGTTTTTGAGCAAGGTAAGGACGTTCTGGCTTTGGGAATTGGCTTGAGCCAGAGCTGCCATACCGGACTGAGCCAGGATCTGTTCCTTGGTCAGGTTTGATATTTCTTGCGCCATGTTGGCGTCGCGGATCGTCGATTCCGCGGACTGGGTGTTCTGAACCTGCGTCTGCAACACGGAAACGGCCGACTGCAACCGGTTCATGCCGGCGCCGATGGTGCCGCGCATTCCGGCCACGGTATTCAGAGCGGCCTGGATATTCGTCAAAGCACCGGCCGCGTCCTTAGTCAGGTCCACCTTTGTCAAATCCGTGGTTCCCAGAGCTGTTACCGTGCCTTTTGTTGCGTCTGCAGTAATGGAGGCGATGGAGAGGTCAATCGTGCTGCTCGAGCTCATGTCGCCGACGAATACGCTCAGTTTCCCGTCTCCGCCGAGACCTGCAGGCGTGAAGAGGTAAGCTCCGTTGAAGTTGGTTTGCGTGGCGATACGAGCTATTTCAGCCTGTATCGATGTGAATTCCGCCTGCAAAGAAGCCTTGCCGTTGGCATCTACGGTTTCCGTCGCGGCTTCTTCCGCCAGCGTGACGCCGCGGGTCAGGAGGTTGCTCATTTCCTGCAGCGCGCCGTCGGCAATCTGGGCCACGCCGATGCCGTCGTTTGCATTGCGGATGGATTGATTCAGAGCATAGACGTTGGCGTTCAGGCTGTCCGCGATCTGCAGACCGGCAGCGTCATCCGCTCCGGTACTGATGCGCTTGCCGGAAGACAAGCGGGAAAGAGTCCGGGAAAGGTTTACGTTGTTGAGGTTTAACTGATTTTGGGCGTTGATGCCGGAAATGTTGTTCAGAACACTAAATGATCCCATTTGGAATTCCTCCGTGAATTCACGTTATTACTTCGTTCATCACCAGATTCAGGCTCTGGCCGCCTCGGCGAGGGGAATCGCCTGGCTTTGACTTCTACATCCTTGGTCTCGCTGCATATCGTCAGAAATCAAACAAATGTTAGCGAAATAATTATGCAAGATCCTTTTATCTTCATACAGAGTTGCAGCGAAGAAACCGGGCGCAGACGCGGGCCCCCCCCCTTTTTATAAGGGCCCGCTTCATTTGTCCGCTGTGACGTTGGATTGTGGGTTGGGCAGCGTGAGTATGGTCCGCAACAACGGCAGCACGTATTCCGGAATGAATTTGAGCGATGTCTCGAGTCAGATCGGTATCGGTGGTATTTGGCAAGTGCCGGGCACCCAATGCCCGGGGGATACTGCAAGAGCCCATGCTGAATTCCTCCATGAATTCGTGTGGGTCGCGTTTGATTTCCGTGACCGGTCATCAGAGCATCCCTGCCCATCGTTCTTCGGTCTGCGGAAACTTTTCGGGCCGGCTATCGCTGCTGCCGGTTATTCCCTTGCTACCGTGGCTTCATATCGTCGCGCAGACTATCCGGCATTAGAGGAAATTTGCAGGCGGTGGAATAGGCTTGGCGCGCAAGTTGCTTATAAGCAGTGGGGCCGTTTCCCATCGGGCCCAGACAGGAGGGAGGCGGAATGACCCGGTTCTTTGTAGATCATAGAGAAATCGAGTCTCCAAACGATGTATTTTCCTTGAGCCAGTTTATTAACTGCGTCGATGGGGCGCATCTGGCCAAGAATACCGTCGTGAGACAGATCAAGATTGATGGTCTCCCTTTTTCACCCGACAACATGAGCGTATTTTTGCAGAAGGGTTCGGGCAATCCATTCGAAAAGGCGGAAGCAGTCGAAATATTCACGGGGAATATCGCTGAGGTCGCCCTGGGATCTGTTTCTGAGGGCATTGCATTCCTCGACCGGGTCGAGAACGTAACGCCATTCATAACAGGGGCTTATCGTGATCGGCCTGTTTGGGATTCCGAGGACTTGCGGCATCTGTATGAAGGATTTTATTGGCTGAACCATCTTGTGGACAGACTTGAAGCGGATTTCAAAGTCTGTCCGGATGATTTCGATATCCGGCGAGGCTGCGAAATGGAGTGTCGGCGAAAATTCATCTCCACGCTGAAACAGCTGACGGAGTCTCGGCAAAAAGGAGACCGCACTGGAATTGCAGACCGTCTGGATGAGGATATTTTCCCGCTTCTGCCGTTTTGGAGGGAAGTGCTCGAATCTGTGGCTCGAAGGGCGGGGGTGGTCACATAGAAGTCAAGAGTCTGTCAGGAATGCGTGGTAAGTGCCAATCCTCTGACAGCGGTATGCGTTTGAATTGAGATGTATTGATGAAAGAGACAGACATACTAATCGGCCAGAAAGTGATCGGTTCCGGATCTCAGGTTTTTGTTATTGCTGAAATCGGCATCAATCATAATGGAAGCCCGGCCCAGGCGGAAAAACTCATCGATGCGGCCGCGGCTTCCGGTGCGGATGCGGTGAAATTTACTTCCTATAGGACAGATTATTTACTGATTCCTTCCCGGGATCGCTATGTAAAGCAGGCGGATGGAGAGGAGTCGGCTTATCAGATCTTGCGTCGCTGCGAGCTGAGTCGCGAAAGCCAGGAAAAACTTAAAAAACACGCGGATAAGCGAAACACTCTGTTCCTCTCTACTCCCTTCGACGAAGAAAGCGCTGATTTTTTGGATTCGCTTGAAGTCCCGGTCTTTAAAGTTGCGTCTTCCGATATCACCCACGTCCCTCTGTTGCGGCATATCGCCTCTAAGGGAAAGCCCGTTTTTCTCTCCACGGGGATGTCCTTTTTAAGCGAAGTAGCCGATGCGGTCTGGATCTTGCGGTCCGCGGGCGCCAAAGAAATTCTGCTGATGCATTGTGTTTCTTCTTATCCGGCGGCGCCGCAGCACATGAATTTGAGAGCGCTTCAGACCATGCAATCCTATTTCGAATTGCCGGTTGGTCTATCGGACCACAGCGAGGGAATCCTGCTCGCACCTGTGGCAGTCGCCCTGGGAGCGGTCGTCATCGAGAAGCATTTTACTTTGGACAAGAATGCCGCCGGCCCGCATCACAGGGCGAGCATGGATCCCGCGGAACTGAAGGAGATGGTGCACAGTCTGCGGCATGTGGAATCAAGCCTTGGCGATGGCAGGAAAAGACCTTCCGATGTCGAGGAGGAAAGCCGTCTCTTCAGTCGGCGCAGTGTTGTTGCCGCCGTGGATATCCGTGCGCAGGAGAAGATTGCCCCGTGGATGCTCTCCTTCAAGCGTCCTGGAAGCGGATTGGAGCCTCGCCACAGCGAGAAGATCATCGGAATGATTGCACGGCGGAATATCGGCAAAGACACGATACTGCAGTGGGAGGACCTCGCGCCCTCCGTCTCTGCGGATTCGATCAGCCAAAATCCAAAGCTCGACCGGGATGCGGACTCGCTGAAGGAATCCCTCTCAGGGAGGCGGCATGCGTGAAATCGGAGCCGTGAGCGCCGCTTCCGAAAATGATGGCTTGCCGGTTGCCGATACTATCTCAAAACGAGAATGTAAGGCATTTGTCACATTCTGACGATATAGCGCATGGACGCTTTTGTCCGGGAATACGCATGATACTACTCACAAAGATTAATAGAGCCCCGATTGCGGTGAACTCCGATCTGATTCAATACATCGAGGAGACACCCGATACGGTCATCACGCTGACGAACAACGATAAGGTCGTAGTTCACGAAAGCATGTCTGAAATCATTCAGAAGGTGGTTCAATACCGCCGCCAGATAAACCGACTTTTAGAAGCAGAGTATGAGCGACAACGCACAGACATCGAATAAGTCCTCGATGGACATCGCATCAATCATCGGCCTGCTGCTGGCTGTTGGCGCCATCCTTGGAGGCCAGGCGCTGGAAGGCGGAAGCATCGCATCCATCGTGCAGCCGACGGCCGCCATCATTGTGCTGGGCGGGACATTCGGCGCCTGCCTGCTGCAATTTCCTTTGGCAGTCGCCATCGGCAGCTTCAAGTCCATCGTAAAGGCGTTTCTGGAACCGAAGGGCAATAACAGGGCGGTGATCCAGGAAATCATACGATTAGCCAACAAGGCGAGAAAAGAAGGAGTGATCTCCCTGGAGTCCGATGCCCAGAAAATCACGGATTCGTTCCTCAAGAAAGCCCTGACAATGGCCATGGACGGGGTTGAACCCAAGGTCCTCCGGGAAACTATGGAGCTTGAAATCTCGAACCTCGAGGAAGAAGGGGAGCAGCCGATCAAGTTCTGGCAGTCCGCGGGAGGCTATTCTCCGACGATTGGAATTCTGGGCGCAGTCCTCGGGTTGATCCACGTGATGGAAAACCTGGCGGACCCGAGCAAACTCGGAGGTGGCATCGCGGTGGCTTTTGTTGCCACGGTATACGGGGTGGGTCTGGCGAACCTCGTGTATCTGCCCATTTCGGGAAAGCTCAAGCTCAAAGCCAGATCCCAGCTGATTGCCAAAGAGATCATGCTGGTGGGAGTCATTTCAATTCTCGAAGGAGAGAACCCGCGGCTCATCGATGACAAACTGAAAAGCTATCTGAGCCGGAAGGAACAGGAAGAGCAGCCTGAAAACAAAGCGGCAGGTCAAAGAAAAGCCGCTTAAGGACCGAGGGTGATTGAGTAATGCGCAAAAAGGCTCATCATGAGGAAGAAGGGAGCTCGGAACGCTGGCTGGTATCCTATGCGGACTTCATCACTCTCCTGTTTGCCTTTTTCACCACGCTGTATGCTATCTCCACGGTTGACGCCCAGAAAATGGGCAAGATGGTTACCTCGATGCGGGCGTCTTTTGACAGCGCCGTTTTCGATTCGGGAAGCCGAAACCTGTCGTTAAGCCAGGGTTCCGGCGGCGTATCTTCCAAATCGCGGGAAGTCCTTGAGAGCCTCACGCCTGGAAATGACCTGAGTACAAAAGTTCATGCATTTAAGGGCATCGAGGAAATGAAGGGCGATGGAACCAAGAAAAGCGTGCTGAACGGCGAGAAGGATCTCGGACGTTTTAAGAAAAGCGTAGAAACTCTCCTCGGTGTAAGCATCGCTAAGGGACTGGTTCGTGTTCATTTGGAGCCTCGCGGACTTATCATCAGCCTGGGAGAAAAGGGCGTGTTCGATTCCGGTTCTGATCAGATCAAGCCTGACGGGAGAGCATTGCTGGATGACCTCGCGGCAAGTTTGGTTTCGGTGGGCAATTATATTCGCGTGGAAGGCCATACGGACAATGTGCCGATCCACAACTTGAGGTTCGCTTCGAACTGGGAGCTGTCTACCGCGAGAGCCACCGTTGTTGTGTGCTATCTGATCCAGACGTACCGCTTGAGGCCCGAAATGCTGGCCGCGGCCGGATACTCAGAGTACAGGCCCGTTGCTTCGAACGACACCGAAGAAGGCAAAGCCCGCAATCGCCGCGTTGACATCATCATTCTGAATCCATCCGCAACCACGACGGAACCCAACTGAATTTACGATTGACGATTTCTGATTGAAAACACCTCATGTTCTCAGCCGTTTCGTAGTTGTCCGACGGAAGCAACGGCTAACCCGGTAGGTTACAATTCGTCAATCGTAAATCGTCAATCGTAAATCATTATCGCTGCCAAACGTAGGCACCGAATTCCTTGCGAATTTTGAATCCCAGCCGCTGATACCATTCGAAAGCGCGCAGATTGTCTTTCGTCACAGTCAGGCTTACGGAGCGGAAGCCAAGGGCTTTCAGCTGGGCAAACGCGCGATTCATCAAAGTGTTTCCCAGCCGTTTCCCTTGATACAGAGGATGGATTGCGATCTGCGGAATAATGGCGGCTTCAGCAGAAATACGGCAGCAGAAAATAAATCCGCACGGGGCACCTTGCCAGTCCAGTCCAATAAATGACGCTTCAGGCATAAAAACGCCGCATCCGGGATTTTCCACCAGGCTTCGAAGATATCCTTCGCATCCCATCCGGGTGCGATAGTCTTCGCAGATGTCCGCATCGGTCTGGTTTTCATAGCTGAGAAGGGCCATCTCCGCGATCCGCGCCAGAAAAGATGCGTCCCAGGGCACGATCCTCAGTGCAATCGGCAGCTCCGCCTTCTTTCTGTGCTTACTCAAATCCAGGTCCAGGTAGAATCGCGTGAAATGATTGAATCCCTGCCGCGCGAACGCCTCCGTCAGATTCAGATTATGAAACGGCATGATCTGCGCTTCCACGCGCTTGATGCTCTGGGATTCTTTCAGGCCGGAAATGGAGAGCGCCAGAAGCTCATCGACCGCCTCCTGAGAGTACGGAGTTGGAAGCGCATAGAGAGAGCCAATAATCCCTTTTGCCTGATTGACCAGGAAATACGTGTAGCCGATGGTTTCGCTGTCGGCGATGGCGACGTAGCCGGGCAGGAGCTTCTGCTTGATGAACGAAACAAGAATGTGTCGAACGGGAGCATAATTCCAGTCCAGATCTGCCATCCACATCTTTTCTTCATCCTGCATGAGAGGCTGAAGAAGAGTTTCGTCCAGGCAGCTTAGGGGGAGGTATTTTAGGTCTGACATAAAGCGTCGAAACAATCCTGGCTTTTATGAGATCGGTTCACAAGATCGTGTATGGAGATCCATGATTCTGCCGGTATGCTGAGGAATGCGCTCACAATGCGGGGATCAAATTGACTTCCGGAACAACGCCGTATTTCTTTGAAAGCCGCTTCAAAAGACATCGCCTTCCGATAAGGCCGATCACTGGTCATGGCGTCCAGGGCATCGACGACGGCAAAAATTCTGGCTCCGAGCGGAACGTCCAGACCGGATAGCCGGTTGGGGTAGCCCCGACCATCCCATCGCTCCTGATGGCAGAGCACGATTTCTGCGGCTGGAGAAAGGAATTCGATATTTTGCAAAATAGTATATCCGATCTGGGGGTGCATTCGCATTTCCACCCACTCTTCCTCGCTGAGGGAGCCGGGTTTTAGGAGGATGGAATCCCTTACCCCGATCTTTCCCACATCGTGCAGCAACGCGCCGCGGCCAGCCTGTATCAAGTCGTCGTGCTTCAGCCCAAGTTCTTCCGCCAGCGTCAGCGTATATTCTCTAACGCGCTGGGAGTGCGCTTGAGTTTCGTGCTCCCGTGCGTCCAAGGCCGTGACCAAAGCTTCCAGGGTAATCTTGTAGCTTTCCTCGACGTCGTACAAGGCTTCATTCAGCTCGAAGGTCCGTTCCCTGACTTTCCGCTCCAGTTCCTCGCGGTAAAAACGGTTCTCTATCAGCAAGCGGCGACGATCGAGGGCCCGGTCTGCGGCGCGCCGGATCGCCGTCAACTCAAACGGTTTGGTGATGAAGTCATACGCGCCCAGGCGCAGGGAGTCTACGGCAGTGCTGATATCCATCAAGCCGGTGATCATGATGAACGCGGTTTCCGGATTTTCTTCTCTGGCGAGGCGGAGGAATTCCAGGCCGGACATGCCGGGCATCAAGACATCGCTGATGACCAAAGAAAAATTCTGGTCTTTCATCCTATGGAGAGCGTCCAGCGCGCTTGCGGAGGCGACGCATTCGGATCCCAACTGCTCGAAGTGTTGCAGCAGGATGGAGCGCACTTGAGGCTCATCATCCACTACGAGGATTTTATCTCCAGAGTGTTGCTGCGTCATGCAATTACCGGAGGTCAACGGGAACCTAGAATTCGGGCCTGTTTCGCCGCAATTTCCTTCAGAACCTGGTTGTGCTGCGCGTTCATCAGATCCTGAATCCCGTTAAAATCGCGCGATTCAAGAATGTCCG
Organism: Acidobacteriota bacterium; assembly: GCA_035506515.1. GTDB lineage: Bacteria > Acidobacteriota > UBA6911 > UBA6911 > UBA6911 > UBA6911. The sequence goes on along the minus strand of DATJPG010000014.1, from coordinate 35,228 downwards.
GAGGACACTCCGTTTTTTTGGACAGTAATACCCGACCGTTGCTGAAAACGTGGGTGACGATGCGCGCCACGGGGAATTCGGTATGTTCAGTCTGAACGTGCAGCAGTCTTCCCATGAATTCCAGGTTGTCATTTAATCCCATCGTGGGGGGTTTCGGCTCGACACCGTTTTTTGCTTGTTGTTCGCTCAATGACTCCCAGCCTTTTCCTTGCCTGAACCACCCGTCAGGCTATCTCCTCTATCGACGTGTGCGGACTGGATCTTTAACCACTGAAGGACGGAGTATTGCGCGGACAGGCTCCTAAGGATTTACTCGCAAAAAAGATTGCGGCAGGCGGCCCCCCACGTGGGCCGGGTTATGTCGATGCCTGAGGCTCCGGAAAAAAGATGGGATACAGGAGAGTAGACTGGAGGAAGCGCCAGACATAGCGCGGGCGCAGATGATAGGAGACGTACGCGAATTCGCGCAAACGGTGGAGCTCCTCGGTGGAGACACTTGGATGCCGGTACACGCTGGTCCAACCGTTGAATTGCTCCCAATCCTTTTCAAAGATACTATGTTGGACGCGATCATAAAACTGCGTGCCGGGATAGGGAGTCGTCACCGTGAATTGGATCGCAAACGTGTTCAGCTTCTTGGCGTAGCGGATCGTTTCCCGGATGCCTTCGACCGTGTCGTTCGGGAGGCCGAGTGTATAATTCGCAATGACCCGTATCCCGAGTTTTTGACAGCACTCGATAATGCTTTCCTGCTGCGGTCTGGGGATGGCTTTGCGCTTGTTTCCCCGCAGGACCTGCTGATCGGCCGATTCCACTCCGACTTCGATGCTTCGCAATCCGGCCCGGTTCAGCAACCGGATCAGGTCGGGATCGAGCCGGTCGGTGCGTGCCTCCATACTCCACCGGATGTTCAGGTTGTAGCGAAGCAACAGTTCGGCAAATTCGTGGGCTCGCTTTTTGTTAAACGTCATATTCGGATCTCTGAACGAAATCCCACGAATGTTGTACCTTGCCGTTAGATAACGGATTTCGTCGACAATGCTCTCCGCACTGCGGACTCGATAACTGGAATTTACGAGGTACGGGCAATAATTGCACGTGTAGGGACACCCGCGGCTTCCCAACATCGGGAGGGTGATCCCTTTGCCGGTGATAATCTGGTATCGGAACCTGCGGATATCGAACTGATCCCAGCTGGGGAAGGGAATCGAATCCAGGTCCTGCACGAATCCTGCGGGAGTGATCCCGTCTGGAATTTCTCCGCGGGCCAGAGCCGGGGCGAGATTCTCGATTTCTTCCTTGACCACAAAATCGGCAGCATCGGAAAAAAAGTCAGGCACGGATGAGGCGAAGGTGCCGAAATAGCCGATCTTTGATCCGAATCGTCGTTTCGCCTCGATGCCGAGCTCTCGTTCGAAGTTGCAGTCCACGATGGACGAGGCGATCAGATACAAATCCGCGGGCACGAGCTGTTCCGCTTTCCGCACCTCCAGGATGCGGACATCTGCCCCGTGGGCGGAAAGGATTGCATCCAGATAAGCGAGCGTGATGTTGGGTATCGCGGCAATTCTACGCTTCGCGAATTCAAGCAGTTTGGCAAAGGGAGATTGGCCTACGGTAAAGACCGTGCCGAATCCTCCGGCAACATCTTTGAGCGTGCAATTGGTCTGACGGCTGGCACTCAGAACGACTATCTTCACTTCATCTCTTCTTCTTTAATACAAATGTATAAATGCCACAAGCCAAAAACAAATAAGTATAGCAGCCGGACCAGCAAAATCAAGAAAGCCAACCCGCTGTGCGCGATAGTACTAAGGATTTGCGATCGCGAATGGCATAATTCTTCTGGTCATTGTATCCGGCGATAGGCCGGAGAGATGGGGAGAGGGTGAGTAATCGCGAATGTGTCGCTCTGGGAACAAGCAGCCTGACGCCTACGAGGGAGCGCAGCCATAACGCATACATGCTTCTTTGGGACGGAGAGGGATTCCTGTTCGATCCGGGCGAAGCGGCGCAGCGGCAGCTGATATTGGCGAATATTTCCGCCAGCGCGATCCACCACATCTGCATCACGCACTTTCACGGAGATCACTGCCTGGGGCTTGCAGGCATCGTGCAACGCCTCTCTCTCGATCAATGCAGTCACAGTGTGCACATCTATTATCCGGAGAGCGGGCAAGCGTATCTCGAGCGATTGTGCGGCGCCGCCATCTATCACTCTCGAATAAAACTCGAATTTCATCCAATTGCAGAGCAGGCAACCGGAATGCTCGAGTTGCGACGCACGTCCCGGTACGCGCTGCAATGCATGCATCTGAGGCACTCGGTTCCCACAGTCGGCTTTCGGCTGGAGGAGTTGGAGCATCCGCGCTTTCTGCCCGAAAAGTTGGCGGCGCTGGGAATTCACGGTCCGATGGTGGGAGAATTGCGGCGGAATGGATCGCTCAATATCTCGGGAAGAACCGTCCGACTGGATGAAGTAACGGAGCCGTGCCGCGGGAATGTTTTTGCATTCATCATGGACACTAGTCCGTGTGCAGAAGCGATTGCCCTGAGCCGGGATGCGGACCTTGTGCTCATGGAGGCCACTTACATATCGGAACACAAGGACCTGGCCGATTCCTATCAGCACTGCACGGCTGCCGATGCGGCGAAAACGGCTCAGGCCGCAGGAGCGCGCCGTTTAGCCCTTGGGCATTTTTCGCAGCGTTATCCTGATGCCGATCAACACCTGCGGGAGGCGAAGGAAATATTTCCGGATGTCGTCGTTCTGAACGATTTGGATCGCCTCGAAATACCTCGAAATGAGGGGGCATAAACCATTTGAGTTTTACAGTTCCGTCTGGTAGCTTACATTCCGGTTTCTCTGACGCTAAAGATTGAGGAGAAAACGCGTTTGACGATAAACGGTCAGGGTGCTTCCGAGGTCGAGACCAAAGGGCCAACCCAGGAATTCAAAACGACATTCGAGCTGAAATCCTGGTTCCGCGATATATTCTTTGCTTTCGCTATAGCAATCTTCATTGTTGTATTCGTGGTTCAGCCGGTCAAGGTTGAGGGAACCAGTATGCAACCGCGACTGGTAGATCAGGAGAGGATATTCGTCAATCGCTTTATTTACCGTTTTCAGGATGTCCACCGAGGGGATGTGGTTGTTTTCTGGTATCCGAAAGACCGCAGCAAATCCTTCATCAAGAGAGTGTTGGGCGTACCGGGGGATGAAGTGGAGATCCGGAATGGCGTCGTTTATGTGAATGGAGCTCGGGTCGCGGAGCCCTATTTGAAGCCGGAATTCCAGGATTATAAGTCTTTCCGGAAAACGGTCGTGCCTGCCGGGCAATATTTTGTTTTAGGCGATCACAGAAACTCGAGCAACGACAGCCGAAGCTGGGGTTTCGTGGACCAAAGCCTGATTTACGGCAAAGCCATATTCAGCTATTGGCCATTCTCTCGATTCGGTGTCGTGGAGTAATAGGGGAACTGCAGGATGGATTTTCGGTGATGCGGTTTAGGTTCTGCCTCGAAAAGGCGGAACCACTCCTTTGAGACTTTACCCTAAAAATATGAAAGCATTTCTAGCACTGGAAGACGGCAGTATATTTGCGGGGCGAAGCTTTGGAGCCGCCGGTGAAACCGGAGGTGAGGTTGTCTTCAACACGTCCATGTCCGGCTACCAGGAAATCCTTACAGATCCATCCTATGCGGGACAGATCGTGGTCATGACTTACCCGCATATCGGAAATTACGGAACCAATGCGGAAGATGAGGAATCGGGACGTCCGTTTGCCGAAGGGTTTGTGGCGCGCGAATTCAGCGCCATTCACTCGAATTGGCGATCGGAGGAGGCGCTTGAGGATTATCTGAAGCGACACCACATCGTTTCCATTTCCGAGGTGGATACCCGCGCGCTTGTCCTGCATATCCGGAGCAAGGGCGCCATGCGAGGGATCATCAGCTCTGGGGATTCGGATCCGGAGAAACTCGTCGAGCAAGCGCGCGCGCTGCCCAGCATGCTTGGCTGCGATCTGGCCTCTTCGGTGACATGCTCTGCGCCATATGAAGCCAGCGGTCCCGCCGCCGCTGCGGACGCCGAGAGATATCGCGTCATCGCCTATGATTTCGGCATCAAGCGAAATATCCTGAACAACCTCGTCGCGGCCGGATGCCACGTAACCGTTGTTCCCGCATCCATGCCGGCAGAAGACATACTCACCCGGAACCCGGACGGCGTCTTCCTTTCCAACGGTCCCGGCGACCCGGAACCTCTGGAGTATGCAGCGGCAAACATCCGCAAGATTCTGGGGCGAGTGCCGGTTTTCGGGATTTGCCTGGGCCACCAACTGATGGGGTTGGCTCTGGGCGGCAGGACCTACAAGATGAAATTCGGCCATCGGGGTGGGAATCAGCCTGTAAAGAACCTGCTCAGCGGACGTGTCGAAATCACCGCGCAAAACCATGGGTTTGCGGTGGATCCGGACTCGATGGACTCGAATCAAATCGAATTGACACATATGAACTTGAATGACAATACGCTGGAGGGATTTCGGCACCGGAATCTTCCGGCATTTTGCGTGCAATACCATCCCGAGGCCTCTCCAGGCCCTCATGACTCGCACTATCTTTTTGAGGAGTTCAGGCAGCTCATGTCGGAATTCCGGAAATCGCCATGCCCAAGCGCACCGACATCAAAAAAATCCTGATCATCGGTTCCGGCCCAATCGTCATAGGACAGGCGTGCGAATTCGATTATTCGGGCACTCAAGCCTGCAAATCTCTCCAGCGTGAGGGATTCGAGGTTGTTCTGGTCAATTCCAATCCCGCCACGATTATGACGGACCCGGACCTGGCCGATCGCACCTATATCGAGCCGCTCACCGCAGAATCGATCGGGGCCATCATCGCCCGCGAGCGCCCCGATGCCCTGCTGCCAACCGTGGGTGGCCAGACGGGACTGAATGTATCCGTTGAACTCGCAAAATCGGGTGTGCTGGATCATTACGGCGTCGAAATGATCGGAGCCAAGCTGCGCGCGGTGGAAGTGGCGGAAGATCGACAGCTATTCAAGGATGCGATGACGGAAATCGGCCTGCACTCCGCCAAGTCTCATGTCGTAAAAACCCTCTCCGAAGCAAAGGAATGCCTGCCCTTTATCGGACTACCGGCCATTATTCGGCCGAGTTTCACGCTCGGCGGATCCGGCGGTGGAACGGCGTTCAATTTGGAAGAGTACGAGATGATCGTCGCGCGGGGGCTCGACATCTCTCCGGTGCATGAAGTGCTGGTGGAACAGTCGCTGCTGGGGTGGAAGGAGTTCGAACTGGAGGTCATGAGGGACCTCGCAGATAACGTTGTGATCATCTGCTCCATCGAAAACTTCGATCCCATGGGAGTGCATACCGGCGATTCCATAACGATCGCGCCTGCCCAGACGCTGACGGACAAGGAATACCAGGTGATGCGGAACGCGGCCATTCGCATTATCCGGAAAGTCGGTGTCGAGACAGGCGGTTCGAATATCCAGTTTGCCGTAAACCCGCAAACGGGTGACATTGTCGTCATCGAGATGAATCCCCGTGTCTCAAGAAGCTCCGCGCTTGCATCGAAAGCGACCGGCTTCCCGATCGCTAAAATAGCGGCAAAACTCGCTGTCGGGTACACTCTGGACGAGATCCCGAACGATATTACCAAGAAGACTCCCGCGAGCTTCGAACCCACCATTGATTATGTCGTGGTCAAAATCCCTAAATGGAATTTTGAGAAGTTCAAAGAGGCAGATCCCACTCTCGGCACTCAGATGAAATCGGTAGGAGAGGTCATGGCGATCGGCCGGACGTTTAAGGAAGCACTTCTCAAAGGAGTGCGCTCGCTGGAAAAAGGGAAGAGTCTTGCGTCGGAGAAAATTTTCCCAGACCAGCTGGAACGCTACCTGATGACCCCGATGCCGGAACGTCTCGCTCACATTCACTACGCGCTTTCGATCAACCGGCCGATCGAGGAGATTCACAAATACACAAAAATCGACCCGTGGTTTCTGAATCAACTACAGGAGATTGTGCAGCTCGAAAAGAGATTGGGCGAACATACGATCGAATCTCTGCCGCTGGATCTTTTGAGGGAATGCAAACGGAGCGGATTTTCGGACCAGAACGTCTCCGAGTTCCTTGCTGCATCGGGCGGCACAAACGCTTCGGCATACCAGGTCATGAAAACGCGGCATGAGTCTGGACTCCGCCCCGTATACAAGAGAGTGGATACTTGCGCGGCCGAATTTGAATCATACACGCCCTATCTCTACTCCACGTACGAAAGCCAATGCGAGGCAAACCCTTCAAAGAATAAAAAGATCATGGTGCTGGGCAGCGGACCCAATCGCATCGGACAGGGAATTGAGTTCGACTACTGCTGCTGCCATGCATCGTTTGCACTCAAAGAGGCAGGGTTCGAGACCATCATGGTCAACTGCAACCCCGAGACGGTTTCTACCGATTACGACACATCCGACCGTTTGTACTTCGAACCGCTGACTTTCGAAGATGTGATGGAGATTGTCGCCGTGGAGAAGCCGGACGGGGTCATTGTACAGTTCGGCGGACAAACGCCGCTGAACCTCGCGCTGAAACTGAAGGAAGCGGGTGTGCCGATTATCGGCACTTCTCCCGAGAATATAGACCTTGCCGAAGACCGCAAGCGCTTCGGGCAATTGCTCGTGGATATGGACATCCCGCAACCCCAGAATGGCACAGCCCTTTGTCTGGAAGAGGCACGAGCGGTAGCGCAACAGATTGGCTACCCTGTTCTCGTCCGCCCCTCGTATGTGCTCGGCGGCCGGGCCATGTCCATCGTCTATGATCAGGCCTCGCTGGATGAGTACATGACCACGGCCGTGGAAGCCTCCCCGGAGCACCCTGTTTTAATCGACAAGTTTCTCGAGAATGCTTTCGAATATGACGTCGACGCTCTGTGTGACGGAGAGAGGGTCATCATCGCAGGTGTCATGGAGCATATCGAGGCTGCGGGTATTCATAGCGGAGACAGCACGTGTATTCTGCCGCCGATCATGATCGACCTCGTCCTGCTCGACCGCATGAAAGGATACACCGAAAGGCTCGGCAAGGCACTCGGTGTGATCGGGCTGATGAACATCCAGTTCGCTATACAAAAAGACGTGGTCTATGTGCTGGAGGTCAACCCGCGCGCATCGAGAACGGTCCCTTATGTCAGCAAGGCGACAGGCATTCCGCTTGCGAAAATGGCGGCGCGAGTCATGACCGGCGAAAAATTGAAAGGTCTGGGTCTCCTGCAGGAGTTGAAGGTCAGCCATTGCTTTGTGAAATCTCCGGTTTTCCCCTTTAACAAGTTCCCGGGCGTCGACTCGATCCTGGGGCCAGAAATGAAATCCACCGGAGAGGTTATGGGGATCGCCGACAGCTTCGGCAGCGCGTTCGCAAAGGCCCAGCTGTCCGCCGGGGTCCGATTGCCGCGAACCGGCACGGCCTTCGTCAGCGTCCATGACCGTGATAAAGCCAGCCTGCTTCCGGTAGCCCGGGATCTAAAGGAACTCGGATTTCAATTGCTGGCTACTGCTGGTACCCAGCAATTCCTGCAGGCGCACGGCATCCAGGCGGAACACATTTTCAAGGCCGGTGAAGGCAGGCCCAACATTGTCGATCTCATCAAAAGCAGAAAAATAGATCTGATCATTAACACCCCGCTGGGCCGGCAGTCCCGATACGACGAAAAAGCGATTCGACGGGCCGCGACTCAGTACGGAATTGCCTGCATTACTACATTATCCGGGGCGGCAGCCGCAGCAAATGCGATCCGCACACTACGGCGCGAAAAACTTACGGTCCGTAGCCTTCAGGAATATCACGGAGTCCTCCGGAATGATGCATCACTCTGATCTGGCGCGGGGCGCATGCCACAGGAAAACGCCTGTGAGCCCGTCAGGCCGGACCTTCTCAATATCCCAGTCGTTTCCCTAATCTTTTGGAGGTTTTGGCGGAGCGGAATGGACGCACGGTTCCTCGCCATGGATATGATCGGAGGCCCGTTTGCGGTTGGACGCCGATTCATTCTCGGCTAACTTTTTTTCTCCAGGCATTCCGAGGCTTGGGTACACGTCATACACGCGATCCTGGTCGATCAGCTGCATTCCCTCGGTACGCAGTCGTATGAAATGGGTGCAGTACTTGCGGCTTTCGCCGCCTTTGCAGGATTCTACGCAAAAAAGATCCGTATCGGTGCAGTTGACGCACTCGCCTAAAGAGACGCAGACCTTGGGAACCGTAATGTGGCAGGAGCTGCAAATCGTGAAGAGGTTCTCGCTCATTTTGTAAAATTTGCAGCTTTCCAGTTCTTCGCTGTTCTCGCGGAACCCGAATATCCTGCAGCCCATAAAGATATGGGGATGCTCATTATGGTCGGCCTCGATCTGATCGAGGCTTTCATCCATCCAGTTAATACAATTTCTGCAATTGATCATGGCTTCCGTATGGTTGTGGTCGATTCGGCAAGAGGAGTCGCTTACTTAAAGCCGGCGGGAAGCAGCGGGTTCATTCCAACGAGTTCCGCGAACTCAGTCTCGATTTGCAGCGTGGCAAAATCCGCGTCGTTCTTGGCGTAAATTCGGCTGTCCTCATTCAATTCCACGGCCTTGCGCAAATTTTCGATCGCCTTGGCAGTATCCCCCTTTTTTGCTTCCGACGCTGCAATGGAATAAAAGATGTAATCCGCGCGGGGATGCTTTGCGAGGGATTGGAGAAAATACGAAATGGCAGCGTCATAGTTGCCCTTGTTATGCTCCAGGATGCCGAGCGCATATAGCTGATCCGCGGAAGCAGCCGGTTTTTTCAGGTTTGCTTCCTCACGTTCGCATATCTGGATATAACTTCGTGCGCGTGCCAGGATGTCCAATTCCCCGGGATACATTTGCAGGAGCGATTTGAGCTCATTCTTCGCTTTTTTGAAATCCTTCTGAAAGATAAGCTCGACGCCCTTTCCCAATAACGAAAGTGCCCCGGAAGTTGTTTTCGTCTGATGCAGCAATCGGGCAGGCACGCTCGGCGGAGGAGTGGCGACGGCTTTCGAAGCCGCCTTCGGGGATGTCTTTTCCGCTTTCCTAATCTCTCGAGGAACCGGATGATGCGCCCGTGCGCTGCTCTTCGGAACTTTCTTTGTTTCCTTCTTTTTGGCTTTCAGTGAAGATAGTTTCCCCTTCGAGGCGGAATTCTTTAGAGACAATTTTGCATTCCTTTTCGGCACGGATTTCTTCGCAGGGCGAGAAACACCACCGGATTTTTGTTTTTTGGATTTTTTTTGTGCCGCCGCCTTCACCATTAATTCCTTATAAATCACTAAATGTGAACAACTTGCCCTGCGGGAAACAAAGATCCCTAAATTTTGAGTGTATTATTAGAAAAAATCCGACGATAAGTCAAGCGTAACATCCGGGTCAGCTGGTAATCAACCCGTAGCGCTTCCGAAATTCCGGAACGCAACCTTCGACTGGATGGGAATGCATGCTATTTGGATGCATGCGGGCTAAGTAATCATTTTTCAGTTAGTTGGCAAATTATTCGACGTGAGCTCAAACACTTTTAACTTGCACGAAACCGATTTTCTTCGCATCCGGTCCATTTTGGGCAAGATGCAAAGAGAACTGCGCGCCGAATTGGTGCTTTTGATCAGCAGGAGCGGACAGCCGATCGTAATTTCCGGTTCTCCGGAAGGCATTGACTGCACGGCTCTTGCCTCCCTGGCCGCCGCGAATCTGGCCGCAACAGACGGCTTGGCAAATATCGTGGGCGAAAGGGAGTTTTCGGTCCTGGTCCATCAGGGACGCCAGCGAAGCCTGTTTATATCGGATCTTTTAAAAAGATTTTCGCTGGTCTTGGTGTTTGATGCCTCCGCTTCCTCTGGGATGGTGCGCTATAAATGCAAGCGGACCACGCAGTTGCTGGAAGATGTGATTCGGGATTTTCAGAGGAGAATGGAAAATACCGTTTCTGTCATGGGCCCTCCACAGTTCAGCGACGAAGAGCTTGAAGAACTGCTGGGAGAGTAAAAGGTCACACTATTTTGAAGATGGGAAAAAGAGTTGACGTTCATTAATTATGTAGCACGTGAAATCAACTGCAAGATTGTCTACTACGGGCCTGGTCTGGGCGGGAAGACGACGAATCTTCAATACATCTACCAGATCACAAGCGCCGAAAACAAAGGCAAGCTGATTTCTCTTGCCACGGAAACTGAGCGGACCCTCTTTTTCGACTTTCTGCCCATCGATCTCGGCCAGATCCGGGGATTTCGCACACGGTTCCACCTTTATACGGTTCCCGGCCAGGTGTTTTATGACTCCAGCCGAAAACTTATCCTCAAAGGCGCGGACGGAGTCGTGTTTGTGGCGGATTCGCAGGAAGAACGGTTTGATGCAAACCTCGAATCCGTATCGAATCTCGCGCGGAACCTTCAAGAACACGGATTCGATCTGGAAAAAATCCCCTACGTGCTCCAGCTGAATAAACGCGATCTGCCAAGCGCCATGCCTTTGGAAGACATGAAGCAGCAGCTTCAGGTAAAGGGGGAACCCGTTATCGAGGCGGTTGCGACTCAAGGCGTTGGCGTCCTCACCACTCTGAAAGCGGTTGCCCGCCAAGTGCTGGTCGAGCTTCGGAAAAGCGCCTGAAATCCGTCGACAGACCGAAACAGTGGCACTCTTCCATTGGACCCCGGAATACCCGAATCGAGGATTCCTGCCTGCTTTAGCGGGATGGCCGTCCTGCCCCCTTTGTCTTTCGTCTCTTCAAAAGGAACCTGCGCGCTTCCTTTATGAAGAATTCGGTCTGATCGTGATGGACCCAATGCCCGGCCTTGGCGACGTTCAGCAGTCGGTGATTGGGAATTGCGCGAATACGCCCTTCCTTTCGGGGATCCGCAGTCCAGCTGTCGGCTCCGCGGAACAGGAGAACGGGGCAGCGGATCTGGCCCCAGATTTCCTGCGTGTCCTCTTCATCAAAACCGTAAGGGGAGATCGCCCTCACGAAATTGTCGAACTTCCAGGTGAGCGTTCCGTCGGCATTCCAATTCGAGCCGAATAGAGTCAGATGGCGCGCCATTTTGTTGGAGAGATAGGAATTTGCTTTATGCATGCGCTCATACGCAGCCTCCAGGCTTGGATATTTATGCGGCCGGCGCGTTTCAAAGTCGCGCATGATCTCGATCCAGTTCCTTAAACGCTCATGCGGAGGACGAATCGGCACGATGCTGGGCGGTGGCGCAAAACCCTCGATCGCGATGAGCTTCTGGACCCGGTCCGGATAGATCCCGGCGTATTGCAGCACAACGGCGGCTCCCAGCGAATGCCCGATTAGTTGGACGGGGAACCCATCCACGATGTCCGCCAACGCGGAGAGGTCCAGGACATATTCGGAAATACTGTACATGGCTCCGGGAGCCCAACTGCTGTCTCCATGCCCCCGAAGGTCCGGAGCCAAAACCCTGAAATCATCGCGAAAAGCTTCCGCAACGCGATCCCAGCTCCGCGCATGATCCATCCCTCCGTGAACGAGGATGAGATTCGGTTTCCCGACATTTCCCCAATCCCAGAAGTGCAGTTTGAGGCGATGTGAATAATAATATTGCGAAATCGGTTCTCGTGTCATGGCTGAGAATGTCTCCGTAGGGCACCCGGCGCTGTCAAAATCATGATCGGAATTTTCATCTGTTTTTAGGCGGACATAGCAGGGAAAGAACGACGGAAGCGGTCAGAATGGCTGCAACGATGCCAAGAGACAGCTCGATAGAAATCGCATAGAAACCGCCCAGCAGCATCTTGAGTCCGATAAAGCTCAAAATGATGCCAAGCCCCTTGCCGAGATAGACGAAACGGTCCACCACGGCCGATAGAAGAAAATACATGGATCGAAGTCCAAGGATTGCACAAATATTGGATGTGTACACGATGAACGGGTCTTGTGTGATTCCGAAAATGGCAGGGATCGAATCGGTAGCAAAGACGAGATCGGTGACCTCAACGGTAACGAGCACCAATGCCAGAGGCGTTGCCAGGATCTTTCCCTTGTGCCGCTGGAAGAATTTGCCGGACTCGTAGTCGGAGGTCATCGGCACGAATCGTCGGAAAAGCTTCACGACGGGATTGCGCTGCGGCTCGACTTCCGCATCTCCTTGTCTCAGGATCTTGATACCCGTGAATACCAGGAATGCACCAAAAATATACAAGATCCAGTGAAACATGGTGATCAGCGCGGCACCTGCGATGATGAAGCTCGCTCTCATGATCAGAGCGCCCAGGATGCCCCAAAAGAGAATCCTGTGATGAAATCGGGCTGGAACGGCAAAATAGGAAAATATGAGAATAAACACAAAAACGTTGTCCACGCTCAACGCATATTCGATCAGGTATCCCGCCAGAAACTCGAGCCCGTTCTGTCTCCCGAAGGCCTTAAAAATATAGGCGCCGAAAGAAAGGGACAAGACCAACCAGACGATGCTCCAGACAAGCGCTTCCTTTACGGTGACGATGTGTGCGCGGCGGTTGAATATGCCCAAGTCGATGGAGAGCAGGAACAGAACAACCATGATAAATGAAGTCAAGAATGCGGGCGTTCCTATGGAGTGTGCCATTACTTGCCTCGCGGGAGGAAAAGAGCCGCAGCGTCCAGACGCGGATCCGAGATCGAGCACGGTCCCCCCGCATTCGCCCGGGCGGCGTCAACGCCGCTCGGGTTAAACGCAGCGTATTCTCCTGAGATAAGCCTCATACTCCTGTAAAGTATCGAGATAAGGACTGCAGTCCCTCCGCGCGACGACATATTCATAGGCCTCCTGAGCCGTCAGACCGTTCGCTTTGATAAGATAAGCCGCTGCAAGTGTAGGTCCTCGATTGATGCCGGCCGTGCAATGAACATAGGCTTTGCTCCAGCGCGGAACAAGCGCGTCTTCGAGCTCTTCAACCGCCTGCGGCAAATGAGTGCCCAGCGATTGCCGATCAAAGTCCGTGATCGGGATGCGACGCAGATCGATATCTGCGAAAGCGTAAGCTTCGACCAGCTTTTTCATGGAGATGTTATAGGCTGCCAGATCCCGGTCGCTTTGCAGGTTTATGATGGATGTGATTTCCATTTGACGGAGGATCTTGACATCTTCCGGCCGAACGTAACCCCCCACCCAAAGCCTTCCCGAAATGATTTCGTTGCAGTCGAGAATCATAGATCCTACTGTAGCATAAGGAAGCGCTTATTCCCTGACGGAGCAACGGCGCAGCCGGTCCATGATCGCTCTGCCCAAACCTTCTTCGTGAACGGGACGGGCGATAATCTTGTCCAGTGACAGAGAATCCAGCTTCCGGAGCGCCCGAAACAGGTTTGCTGCCGCTTCGCGCATATTGCTCGTCGGCGAAAGGATCTCCACCGCGGCATAATCTCGCGGATTCGCCGGTTCCGTTAAACTGAGCAGGCCTACCCTTTCGCCGGAAGGCCAGCTTTCCATGGATTCTTCCACAATCTCAAGGCGAGTGCGCGTCGAGTAATGCCGTTTCAGCTGTCCCGGGGCCTCAGGGCGGCCACTCGCTTCAACAGCCATCTCAACATTACCGACGACGGACACGATCTCTTCAAGGGGCGTGCCGCCAAGCCTGAGGATTCTGTATGCAGAGTTAGCCAGCGATAGGATTGTAGATTCCAAACCAATCGGACAGACGCCTCCGTCGAGAATCAAATCGATGGAAGGACCTAATTGCTCCGCCACGTGCTGCGCCTCTGTCGGACTGACATATCCGAACGGATTGGCGCTGGGTGCGGCAATCCCGCAACCGGCGGCTCGAATCAGAGCGAGTGCCGCCGGGTGCGCCGGCACTCGAATGGCCACCGTATCCAGTCCCGCAGTGACAATGGACGGTACCGTCGGTTCCTTTTCAACTATCAGGGTGAGCGGCCCGGGCCAGAACCTCCGGGCAAGGTAGTCTGCAGATGCAGGGAATCGACCATACTTCTTAGCCGATTCGAAATCCGCTACGTGTATTATCAATGGGTCTATGCGCGGCCGCGCCTTGACTTCAAAAATCCTCGCAACCGCCTGAGGATTTTCTGCATCTGCACCCAGTCCGTACACCGTTTCGGTTGGGAAGGCGACCAGTCCTCCATCCCGGATGATACGGGCCGCGCGCTCAATGGCTTTCGTGTCTGAAGCGCTGGCTATGTTAGCGGCCTGCAAATTCTCCTCCGTCTATCGATGCCGCAAGAGGTTGAGCAACAAAAATTCCGGAAAACATTCCGAACATACAAACCGCACTTCATCCGACGACATCGTCTCGGACAACTAATGCTAAATGATCGGCACCAATTCCTCAATACCGCCGGGCCGTTAACTTGACACTTTTTTGAGCAACGGATATAGTCAAACGCGTATTTGTCGCCGTGCCTCGTGAGTATGCCAGAGTTGGATCCCCATTTCATCCAATCGAGCAAAAGATGTGGCCAGTCGTTTCGGGGCATGCAAGGGCGATCGCGAATCGGTAAAGAGGCAGATCGACCTGCCGGGCGACAAACAATTTGCAGGTTGCTCGAAACCATGGTGGAACAACGCGATATAACTCCGGAAACTGTTTCTGAAAGGCCCGACTTGGACTCCCTCCTTGCGCCAAAGTGGTATGCGCTGTACACACGCAGTCGCTTTGAAAAAAAGATGTTGAGCGAACTGACGGATCGGAGAATCGAGGTATTTCTCCCGATGCGAGAAGTGCTCAGCCGCTGGAAAGACCGCAAAAAGAGGATTTGGATTCCGCTTTTTCCGGGTTACATATTTGTGAATCAAGTGGATACGCCCGAAAATCGGTATCGGATTTTAAATATCCCGGGCGCCGTTCGGTTTGTGGGATTTGAGGGGCACGCAAACCCGGTTCCGGAAGAACAGATTTTATCGGTCCGAAGATTCCTGGAGTCCAGCATCGCCATAGATCCTTACCCGTATGTTCAGGTGGGGAGCCGTGTGGAGGTGATCGCCGGTCCGTTGAAAGGGATCCGGGGAATCCTGGTAGAAAAGCGCGGACGGTTCCGCTTTGTCATTCAGGTGGATTTGATACGGCAGGCTGTCGCCGTGGAAATTGACGCTTCGGACGTCCGCCCTGTCTAGCATTTGATGCCATACCGGGTGGGATTACCCGTTTTCTGTTCCTCTCGCATAGAACGAACGATGCAAGAACAAACGCTGGTCAGGATCATTGAGAATTTTCATCAAAGGGGGACAGAGACGGCATTCGTCTGCCGCAGAGGGTATCGAATTCTTCGATGGTCTTATCGCATGGTGGCGGATTCCGCCAGCCAGCTTGCTCGCGAGCTGAGCCTGCGGGGCATCGGCAAGGGGGACCGCGTCATTCTATGGGGCGATGACTGCGCGGAATGGGTGGTATCCTTCTTTGCCTGTATCCTGCGCGGCGCCGTTGTCGTTCCTATGGATCGCACGGCGTCGCTGGAATTTGTTCGGCGCGTCTGCCGCCAGGTGGAGCCAAAGTTATGTATCGCCTCCCGTGCCCAGCCACTCATCGATCCCGACTTACCTTCGATCACCCTGGAGGAGCTGCCGTGCCTGGTAGTGGGGCACAGCGCGTCGCTGATGGATTTGCCTGATCTGAAAGGCGAAGACACGGTGGAAATTGTTTTCACTTCAGGCACAACGGCGGATCCCAAGGGAGTGGTTCTTTCGCACAAGAACATCCTGACAAATCTGGCGCCGCTGGAGCGCGAAATTTCCAAATACTTGAAATATGAGCGTTGGGTCCACCCGCTGCGCTTCCTGAATGTTCTTCCGCTCAGTCACGTGTTCGGCCAATTTCTGGGACTGTTCATTCCGCAAATTCTGGGCAGCACGGTCATTTTCCACGACACTCTCAACCCGTCCGAAATCATCCGCACCATCAAGAAAGAGAGGATATCGGTGCTGGTGACTGTGCCTCGTGTGATGGAAACCCTTCAGACAAAGCTGGAGCGAGATCTGGAAGCCTCGGGCATGCTGCAGAAGTTCCGGAAAGAATTCGACGAGGCAGCCGGGACAGGATTTTTAAAGCGCTGGTGGCGTTTTCGTCGCACACATCGCCAGTTCGGCTGGAAATTCTGGGCATTTATTTCGGGTGGAGCCAGCCTTCGTGCCGGAACCGAGCAATTCTGGGGACGCCTGGGTTTCGCGGTGATCCAAGGTTACGGCCTGACGGAAACCACTTCGTTGATCAGCATCAATCATCCGTTCCGGCTGGGAACGGGATCCATCGGAAAAATCCTGCCTGGGCGTGAAGTCAAGCTGGCCGAGGACGGGGAAATCCTGGTGCGCGGCGAAAGCATTGCAAAAAGCTATGTCCAGGGACAGGATCTGAGATCCGTCGCGGGCACAGAGGGTTGGTTTCACACCGGCGACATTGGCGCGCTGGATGAGCAGGGAAACCTCTATTTTAAAGGGCGCCGGAAAAACGTGATTGTCGGTCCCGAAGGAATGAACATATATCCTGAGGACCTCGAAATCGCCCTTCGAAGCCAGCCAGAGGTGCGCGATTGTATCGTGCTGGAATTGCAGCGCGAGGGGAAATCCGAGGCTTGTGCCGTCCTGATCTTCCGGAACAAAAATCAAACTCCGGAACCCGTGATCGAGAGGGCAAATCAGACTCTCGCGGAGTTTCAACGCATACGGCGATTTGTAGTTTGGCCGGACGAGGACTTCCCGCGCACTTCCACGCAGAAACCGCAAATCAGTGCCATTCAGGATTATATTCACACATGTTTTCAAACAATTGCGCACCCGGAATCAAGCGGTGAAATGCTGGCCGATTTGATCAGGCGCATCACGGGGCGTGACGTCGAAGGGTTGTCGCACGCGAGCAACCTGACAAAGGACTTAAATCTCAGCTCGATTGAGAGGGTCGAACTGCTTAGCGCTCTCGAAGACAGGTTTCAGCTTGATCTCAACGAATCCCGGTTTACTTCGGCAAGCACGATCGGGGACATCGAAACCATGCTCCGGGAGCCGGAGCGGCAGCGCACAAACTTCCAGTACCCGCGCTGGACTCAATCCCTGTTCTTCTCGGCCCTGCGAACCGTTGTCTATTACCTGCTCTCATGGCCGGCAACGATGTTGATGGCGTGCCCGAAAATTCGCGGACGGGAGAATCTGAAAGATCTGCGTGGTCCTCTTTTGTTTGTGGCAAATCATGTAACGCAAGTAGACATCGGTTTTATTCTTGCCGCGTTGCCGCTGCGCTACCGACACCGTCTTGCCGTGGCGATGCTCGGCGAGCTTCTGCAGGAAATGCGGTACCCGCCCGCGTCCGTGCCTTTCATAAGGCGGTTCATCGAGAAACTGTCTTATGGGTTGGTGGTTTCGCTGTTCAACGTATTTCCTTTGCCTCAAAAGACCGGATTTCGCCAGAGTTTTGCCTTCGCCGGCGAATCTGTGGACCGGGGATACTCGCTCCTGGTGTTCCCCGAAGGAAGGCGGACGCAGAATGGAGCCCTGTCTCCGTTTCAGGCAGGCATAGGACTGCTGGCCGGCAACCTCGGCATCCCGGTAGTGCCGATCAAAATCGAGGGGCTCTTCGAGCTTAAAAAGGCGCGCAAAAAGCTGGCACGTCCTGGATCGGTCTCAGTCGCAATCGGAAGCGCCGCTCGATTTGAGGCCGGAGCCGATCCCTTGAAAATCGCTAAGGATCTGGAGGTCGCAATTCAATCGTTATGAAAAAGGTTGTCGAACGCGAACGCAACAAAACGTATTACAGGATTCTGCATATACCCATATGGATCTGGGTCTTCTTCGTGCTGCCGGGACATTTGACTTACGATCTCTACGTGCACGGCCCGGACCGTCGACATGGAATCTGGCTCGCAATTGTGGTTGCCGTCTGTTTCTGGCGCGGGCTTATAGGCAGGCTGCCGGGGGTTGAGCCGCAGCCCTATATCCGATACTACGGATCGAACCAGCCGAACCTCGGCTACCGCATGATGTGCTATACGGCGGCTTGGATCGATCTGCTTGTACCGTTTCTACTGAATCTGATTGGGCTCATCGTGTCGGTGATCACAGGGAAATGGCTCCTTGCGCAGCTTTACACCTATCTGTACTACCCGCTGGCTCTGGCCATCGTCCTTGCCGCTTTCCTGAACGCAGTTCCGCGAGCCCGGCGATCCACACTCAATGAGGGAGCGGAAAAGGCCTGGTTTTATGTCGGCATATGGACAGTCGTTCCCACCCAGGCTGCCGCCTGGGCAGCCTGGAGGCTGGGATCGAAACTCAATCTCGTGCGGCCCGGGCTGGATTATCTGCGACTTGGCGTCTTCGTTCTGGTGGGCTTCATTTTTCTTCTGCTTGGTCTCCTGGGCAGACTTCCCAGATCCAAGAGGTTTTATTTGACCGAGCCGGTTTCGTAGTCCCTGGTTCGAAGGGGCATCGGAAGTCTAAAATTGCAATAGCAGAGAGGCTTCGTCTGGTGCCGAATCAGGCTCGCCTTTTTATGCTCTCCGGCTCCGGCCACGCATGTTTTGGATAGCGGCGCTGCAGCTCGCGACGGATAGATGGGTAATGATTCTTCCAAAAGCTTGACAGGTCATTCGTCACTTGCACGGCCCGCCCGTTGGGAGCGAGCAGGTGAACGGTTAGAGGGATCCTTCCCGCGCAGATGGCCGGCGTTTCATATGTGCCGAAAAAGTCCTGAAGACGCGATTCAATCCACGGTGTTTCTGTGCTTTCATAGTGAATCCTTACATTGCGACCGGATTTCAATGGGATACGTTCAGGAGCTTCCCTGCGAAGTAGCGTTCGCTGCCGTTCTGTCAGCATCTCCATCAGAGAACTCACAATGGACAGGGTTGCCAATTCCTTCAGGCTGCGTTTCCCCGAACAGAGTATTTCGACCGCCGAACGAATTGCGGTTTCCGACAGAATCGGAAAATTCTCCTGTGGAAAACACCGCGAGATCAGCGAAAGCCTTGACTGAAACGCGGGCAGTGAGGATGCATCGTGAAACGGGAATGTTCCCTGATTCAATACCGCGGATGCAAATAGACGGGCCGTTTCATGCGATGGCCTCGCTGGTCGCACGGTTTCTTCCAGAGAAATCTGCTGATAGGACGTGCGACTGACTTCTTCCACTCGGCCTGCGCGTTCATTCCAAACCAGTTCCGTCTTTTGTAAGATGGAATCCGGAAACAGAACGGCCAGCCATTCCAGTTCTATCGCGGACGCCAGGCGAATCTTCGGGCCGATTGCGTTTAGCCCTGGCTTTTCCTTTTGCTCTTCCGCATCGACGGCGACGACAAACTCCGGTTCCTGGACGATGCTGGCTGGCGAGAGAATGGCGGATCCGCCGCCGGCCAGCAAAAGCTCTCGCGAGCCTTTCTTGCGGCGCCTGGCAATTCGGTCGGGAAACGCGGCGAGGACTGAGATCATGAGTCCTTCATCGGTTTCAGGCGTTGCAGATGGAGACGCCGGCAGGGGCTTCTTGGCAGATAGCAACCGATACAGCTGACGCTGGCTTCGCCGGACCGCCTGCACGGCTCTTGTGTCGAGGTCGAGAGCGAAAATCTTCTCAGGTTCGAATTGTGCGTTCTCCGCTTCGCGATATCTTTCTATCAATTCAAGCAGATCGGATTGTCCTGAAACGTGTTTTTGAACCCTTGCCTGAGGCTGCGTCAAGCGCGTTCGAGAATCCATGCGGATGTCACGCTCCGACAAAAGCGCTGCCAGCAGTGTTCCCGTTTCCGCCGAATGCCATTTCTTTCCTTCAAGTATAAGGCGGGCCAGTCTGGGGTGTACCGGCAGCTGCAGCATTTGAATTCCGAGATCGGATATGCAACCTTCCTGCGTGATCGCTCCCAGCTTGGCCAGCAACGATTCTGCGGCTTCGATGGAAGACCGTGCAGGTGGGTCAAACCAGGCAAATGCGCCCAAGTCCCGGATTCCTGCTCCATGGAGCAGAAGTGCGGTCTCGGCCAGATCGGCGCGCTTGATTTCCGGCGTATCGTGTTCCGGACGTGTCAGGAAGTCCTGTTTTGTATACAGGCGGATAACTCGGCCAGCCTGTGTGCGCCCCGCACGTCCCGCGCGCTGATCGGCGGATGATTTGCTGATCCTGGCCGTCGTGAGGGTCGGGAAGCCGCTCCATGGAGAGTGGCCGGCCACGCGGGCAAGCCCCGAGTCGATTACTGCGGCAATCCCGGGAATTGTGATGGAAGTCTCGGCAACATTCGTAGCCAGAATCACTTTGGCCTGACTGGCCGGCTCAATGGCCCGTCTTTGTTCGGATGCGGGGAGGTCGCCGTGCAGGAGGCGCAACGTGAGGTCAAATCGATCGACAATCGGCTGAAGCGCTTCGGCGGAACGGCGGATCTCGGCGGCGCCCGGAAGGAATACCAGTATGTCGCCCGCAAGCCCTGCGCGCAGCAGCCTGAGAACGGCCGACGAAACCTTTTCGTGAAGGGGGCGGCTGTCGGGTTTGTCTTCGTAGTCGATCTTAAGAGCAAACGGAGACTCTCCAACCGATAAAACCTGGGAATCGGGAAGATAGGCAGTCAATGCGGAGACATCCATGGTCGCCGACATTATCAGCAGCTTCAATGTGCGTTTCCTGCACTGGAGTTGCTTTAAAAACGCTATTGCCAGATCCGTTGCCAGATGTCTTTCGTGAAACTCATCTAAAATGACGGTGGAAATGCCATCCAGATTGGGGGCATGCACCATTCTGCGCGTGAGGATGGCTTCCGTAAGAAATCGGATTCGAGTCGCCGGACCCGACACGTTTTCAAACCGGATGGAATACCCGACGGTCTTGCCAAGTTTTTCGCCTAACTCCTCCGAAACTCTTGCAGCGGCAAGTCGTGCTGCCAGCCTCCTCGGCTCGAGGATCAGGATCTCCCCATTTTGGGCAAATCCCGCGTCGAGGAGGGATCGGGGAATGCGCGTCGTTTTTCCTGCGCCCGGCGGCGCGGTGAGAATAAGCGAGTTGGAACGGCGCAGCGTTGTAATGATCTCCGGGATGTGAGAATCGATAGGCAGGGGGAGCATACTATGCTTTTTGCGATCGACGATGAACGATCGACGATTGGAAAGAGCTAATCGTGAAGGGATGAAACGACGGATTCACAGAGCTTCCTTTGAGCTTCGGAAATTCTTTCGTTGTCCGGATTGCCGTTGGCAATCAGCACAATAAACAGCTTTCTTGCCGGGTCGATCCAGAGAAGGGGCCCGGCATCTGAGATTTTTCCAAACGCTTTTGTAGAAAATATCTTTCCCGTCCAATCGGAATCCAAGGGCTTGGACCACGCGCCTTCCGACCCCGTGAACGCATCGACGGTTTCAAACCTAAAATAGCGGCGGTGGTTATATACACCGCGGTTTAGAAGCAGTTGGGCAAAAATCGAGAGGTCGTGCGCGCTGCTGCAAAAATCGGGAATCCGGGAGTCCAGGGAAAGCTCTAAGCCTCGCCGAAAGCCGGTTGCCGGTTTGTACGCTGTGTTCTTCATGCCCAGTGGAACAAACAAGCGTTCGGCAATAAATCGCTCCATCGGGACACCGGTCGTTCTGGAAAGGATTCGCCTCAAAATTTCTTCTTCCACGCCTCTCCCTTTTCCGTTTTTGCTTGCAGTCAATCTCAGCAAATCCCGAAAACCGGTTTTCCCAATATCCATTTTTTCTAACTCAGGCAAGTAATCTGTAGCGGGTACTTCGAGAAGGAGGCTGCCTGAGTCTGCCGCAATCATGGCAGCGGGAGCAACGCCGACGGGCACTGAAAAGGATCCGGAACCAAATATAAAATTGGATGAGGTACGGGGCGAATCGCTCGAAAAACCCGAACTGCCGGATGCATAGTTGAATATGACTTTGCCTTGATGGCCGACGAGCATCACGGCTCCGGGAAATATTTTATCTTCGATGCAGGAATCCAGAAGGCGGCTGCATTTCTCAAGCCCATTGCCCATAGAGGCCAAATCTGCAGCAGACGCCGGCTTCAGGCTCATGTCCAGTTTTGGCACGGCGCGCCCGTCGCCGGACTTGGAGAATCCGGGAATCGATACGGGCATTTTCCCCGTGATCTCGATTTCCCCGGCGATCGCTTTTGCCGCGGCTACCTGTGAAACTTCCGAATAGCTGAATGTGCATAGATAGGTGCCGATCTGCGGCGCGATTGAGACGACGTAGGGATTTCCAAACGACACCCAGATCAGGGGCTTGCGCGCAGCCTGCAGTTTCTCGAGAATATTTCGCTGGATATCCGGCATTGCGGCGGCATTCTGACCGGAAACCAGCCGGATCAGAGTGGAGCATACAATCAGGTCTGCTTCGGACGCGGCTTTGTCAATCGATGCCAGCAAATCATTGGAAATTCGCGCGTTGGCCCAGAGAGATCTGGTCAAAGGAAAGCGCTGGCGCAATTCGGCTTGAAATATTCCTGCGGGCGCCGACTCGAGATCGGGAGTCAGAACGAGGCTGAATATCCTGGGATATGCCGTGGGATCGACAGGGAGCAGCCCACGGTCATCTTTCACAAGCGTGACAGACCGATCTGCGATGTCCTGAGCTAATTTCGTATTTTCAGGCGCGGCGACGATCTCGCGAATGCGCCGGATGGGAACAAAACGCACGCGATGCAGTCCAAGGTGGCTCTTGGCCCGCAATATTTTGCGTACCGATTGATCGATCCGACTTTCGGATATTTCGCCCCGTTTGACGGCGCGCTCCACTTCGTCAATGGCCACCGTGGCATTCGGGGGCAGGAGAAGAACGTCCGCACCGGCTTGGATGGCACGCACGGCCGCCAGCCCTGCCCAGAATCGGTTGGTGATACCACCCATTTCGAGCGCATCCGTGACCACGAGTCCATTGAAATGAAGCGTATCGCGCAACAGGCCGGTCAGGATCTTTGAAGAAAGGGTTGCCGGCGATTGCGCTTCTCCGGTCACATTTGGCACGGCAACGTGTGCGGTCATGATGGAATCCACACCGGCCTCGATGGCGCGCCGGAAGGGCACCAGTTCGAGAGATTGGAGCCTTGCCAGATCGGAAGGAACGACAGCTATTCCCAAATGAGAATCCGTTGCTGTATCGCCGTGTCCCGGAAAATGTTTTGCCGTCGTCAATACCCCGCCGGTCTTCGCGCCCTTGATAAATGCTGCTCCCAACCGAGCGACAAGTTCCGGGTCCTCGCCGAACGAGCGGATGCTGATGACGGGGTTATTCGGATTATTGTTCACGTCCATCACGGGAGCGAAAATCCAATGCACTCCCAGCGCCCTGGATTCGCGTGCGGTGACAAAGCCTTGTCGATAGGCAAGCTGCTCGGAATCGGCGGCGCCGAGGGCCATTGTCCATGGGAAAGAGGTCGTATCGGCAATGCGGAATGCCGCGCCGCGTTCAAAGTCCCCGGCGACGAGCAGCGGCAGGCTGGAAATGCTCTGAAAGTCATTCAGGAGAACGGCGGATTCGTAGATATTTCCGGCAAACAGAACCAGTCCGCCGACGTGATTCTGCCGGATATCATTTTGTATCGCCTGGAAGTCTTCGCTCCGGCGATTCAAGAACTTTCCGGGAACACGGATTTGCACCAGTTGCGCGATCTTATCTCTCAACGACAGTGTTTTCAGCGTGCGGTCTGCCCAGAGCCTGTCGGGGGAGTCGGAGAAAGCGCTGGTTAACCCGATTGCCAGGATTGCGGCAATCGCCAGGATTCTTCGAGCTGTCGAGTCTTTGAGCCTTCGCTGTACTCCGGGCCGCAAAGACCGAAAGACTCGATAGCGCGAAAAGTTCACGGATTCACCTAGCCCATGTAAAGCGTTTCGGTATTCACGGGGAATCCAAGCAATTTGAGATACATAAAAAGCTGCATCTTGTGGTGGGCGAAGTGATCGCGGAAGTCGAGAGACATCTTCTCCAAACTCCCTTTCCAACCCCAGGGAGTGGAGAATATCTTGCCCGAGAATTCTTCTTCTGTGAAGCGCGCCAGAAGGTTGCGAAGGGTCTCCTTGTCCTTTTCGAGATTGGCTAGGGCCTCCTGAACGCCGCACGCAGGCATCGGCGGCGGTCCCCCCGCTCCGGGGTTGGGCCAGCTATTGTCGACCAGCATTTGCAGTTCGGTGCCGATTCCGCTGCTCAGGTGGCAAATGAGCTGCCCCATGGTCATAAAGCTCGGGCCTGGCTTATAGTCCAGCTTATCAGCGGGAATCAGCTTCAGCAGAGATTCGGCAGGGCGAAAAGCGCCCAAAGCATAATCATAAAATTCATCCTTTTTCACGGTCTTTCTCCTCTACTGACGGTTGATGATAGGTACTCATATCAAAATCAGAGTAGCACAAGCCTCGCATGTGCGCACTCTGGATTGTTGCGGGTTTGATGTGTGGCGCATCCAGGCATATGAATCATTTACCGAAATGCGCTGGAAAGGGTTTTAGGTTAGAATGTGTGCAAAAAGTATGGCTGCAACATTGAATACAGGAGCAAAATGTCCGCGGATGATAGATTGGTACAATCATTGAATCTTTCCAAAGTAATGCCGGCCGCATATGAGGAGCTGCGAAAGCTGGCCCGGCGATATGTGGCCCGGGAGAAGGCGGGACAAAGCCTTCAAGCGACCGCTCTAGTCAACGAAGCCTATTTGAGATTATTCAAAGAAAAAGCACAGGGTTGGCAGAACCGGGCTCACTTCTGTGCTATCGCGGCCGGTGCAATGAGAGAAATTCTTGTGGAAAGAGCCAGGGCGCGTGCGGCGTCAAAACGCGGCGGTTCCAGGGTACGCGTGAGCCTTAGTGGATTGCATGCCGAGGGAAAAGAGGAATCGATGGACGTGCTCGCGCTGCATGAGGCCCTGGGCCGTTTGAATCAATTGGATCCCCAGCTTGTTCGAATCGTCGAGCTTCGTTTCTTCGGGGGACTCACGGTGGAAGAAACAGCAGAGGCTGTGGATTCTTCACCCGCCACGATCAAGCGAGCCTGGAGCATGGCCCGGGCATGGCTTCGCCGTGAAATGGAGATGCGGCATGAATCCTGACCGCTGGCGGCAGCTCAAGAGCATATTCATGGCCGCCCTGGATAAGGAACCTGTGGAACGAGCCGCGTTTCTTGACGCAGCCTGCGGCGCCGATTCGGATCTGAAAAGAGAAGTCGAGGAGCTTCTTTCCGGCGGCGATCGCGACAGTTTTCTGGATAAGTCGGCGCGTGAGGCGTTCCCCGGATTATTCGAAGATGGAACCGCTGAAACGATGATCGGCAGCCGGCTTGGGCCATATACGGTGCGTGAAGAGATTGGCAGAGGCGGAATGGGTGTCGTGTACCTGGCTCACGATATGCGGCTGGATCGCCCGGTGGCCATCAAAATGCTGGCACCGCAGTTCACCAGGGATGCCCAGCAACGCGAGCGTCTGAGAAGAGAAGCGCGCGCGGCTGCACGATTATCGCATCCGGATATCGCCACGGTCTACTCGCTCGAGGAGTTCGATGACAGCGTCTGCATTGTCACTGAATATGTGCGAGGTCTCACCTTGCGGCAGATTTTGAGCAAGGGGAAACTTCCTTTTGACCAGGTGCTGGATTTGGGAATCCAGACCGCACGGGGGATGGTTGCGGCGCACGAAGAGGGCATCGTGCATCGGGATTTAAAGCCTGAAAATATCATCCTGACCGAATCTGGAGTCGTCAAGATCCTCGACTTCGGACTCGCCAGGATAGATTCCAAGGAAGGGATGGCGGCGGATCCCCGACTGACACAATCGGGCATGTTTCTTGGAACGCCAGCCTACGCCTCGCCGGAACAACTGCTGGGTGCTAGGACTGACAGGAATTCCGATATTTTTTCTTTTGGCGTGATGCTGTTTGAAATGGCTTCAGGCGCGCATCCGTTCCAGGGTTCGGATCCGATGTCGATGATTGCGCACATTCTTGACGCGCAAGTCCCGGATCTTACGAAGACAAACCCTTCCATTCCCGCTGGTTTCGCGCGCATCGTGCAGCGATGCTTGAACAAGAAGGCGTCCGAACGATTCGCCGGCACACGAGACCTTCTATTGGATTTAGAAAAGCTGCTGACGGCGCCCGATAAAAACCCGGCTCAACCTTCAACGGGGCCTCTCTGGTGGTGGCAGTTCCACCAGGCATGCGCGGGTTTTGGATACTATGCCATGCTTTACCCTCTGTGGTGGGTGAAAGAAAAACTGGGAGGAATCGAGGGATCCCTTTTGTTTTTCCCTGCGCTCATTGCAGTCGGGATTGCAGCGAACCTGAGGCTGCATCTCTGGTTTACCTCGCAACACTATGTTTCGGAGCTTCCGGCACAACGCCGGAAAGTGGCTTACTGGATTCGAGGGGCGGATTGCCTCTTCGTCTTCATGCTGGCCGTCTGTGCAATCCGCCTGCACGCGTTGCATGCGGTCATCGCCACCTTGTTGATGGCTGTTGCCATCGGAGCCCTGGTTGCCTTCCTGTTGATCGAGCCGGTCACTGCGCGTGCCGCTTTGGATAAGCAATAACGGATCACGCTCGCTGCCGCCTTCAGGTTCGCGAACCGGCGGCGTGTAATGAGTAGGACTGCAGTATGCGGACCTTCAGTGACTGTAGAGTCCGATGCATGGATTCCCGCGCCACTTCATTGATAATCGGCCGGACGAGATATTCAAAGATCGGTGGAATCGAGCGGCTCAAGGTCATGGATTCGCACTCCACGATGACGCCTCCGGGGACCTGCTGATAACGCCAATAGGAATTCAGGCGCCAGAGGAATCCCCGGTCGTGGCCCTCGGGTTTCTCCATCTCCGTATTGCCGTGCAGGCGCTCAATTTCGGAAATCTTTGTGGCCGTGCTGCTGCTGAACGCCTGGCTCAACCCTTGCCAGTTGTAGCGGACGAGATGCTCCGTGTTATACACGACTGTGATGATTTTCGAGCGCTGAAGCTTGAGATACAGCCTGAGCTGTCCCGGCTCGCTCTCCAGAACCCGAGAATCGAGAACATCCTCCTGGCGCATGTCTTCCTTTCCTGGATTCGTGACACGGGAGAAAATGAAATCAAGCGGAACACCGGGAATAAAGACGCTGCCTCTCCAGTGATGAATCATGCCGTCCGGCACGTCGATGGCTTTGCCTCCCGCGTTTTGGATCGATACCTGTTTGATTGGGATTTGGCCGGATAGCACTTCCTGCCGTTCCTTGGCGGACGCCGAAGAATCCTGAAAATCCAGGGCTAAAAAACCTTTTTGAGAGGATAATTCTCCGGCAATGCGAAGCTCCGTAGCTTCCACGCTGGAATTCCACGCTTTGACGGTTTCCGGGTGCAGATCGGCGGCATACGCCCGTATGGGAGTGAAAAGCCCGGATGACACGGCGATAACAAATAGAAGGGCTGCAATCCCTTTGGATTTATGGATCATGGTGGTATCTCCTTTCAAAGAATGCTCCCTCCCAGAACGGAAGACGAAGCGATCACCCGACAAAAAATTCAGAATGGCACATGCGCCGATTGCGAGGGCATTGGCATGCATGTAATGGTAGCCGGCCTTCTCCACAAAAATCCTTGTCAGGAAAAGATTGCCGGCAATCGACAGCAGGCCGTTTGTCAGGTGAAAGCATAGGAGCCTGGAAAGCACAACGCCGGTTCGTTTCGCAGCCCGGTCTGCCCACGTCCAGCGCTCATGCCAGATAAAGTTGTGTAACACGGCAATCTCAACTGCCAGTGCAGTCGCAACCAAGTAATGAATATGAACGACTGAATCGAGGACCCAAAGGGTCCCCATCTGCACCAGGATCCCCATGGTGCCGACAAGATTAAATACAATCCAGCGTTTCACAATCGATGGGGTGCGCGATGTGATGCTCATTATTTCTCCCCGGAAGCCGACAGGGCTCCCTCGTTTGTGGTCCCATCAACGGACTCTCGCCTATTACTTGGACAATCTCCTGGGTTCCGCGCGGTACAGCAGGCGCGTATTGCGGACGGCGGAGTAGACAAAGGCAGTCATGAGACCGGTGATCGCCACGACCCCACCCACATCGAACAAGAGAAACGGTCCTCTTCCTGCCAGACGAACCCACGGACTGTGCAGCAGATACAGCGTCCCGACCGCCAGGACCACGCGCAGCTCCGTCGGCCCAACACAAAAACAGGACAACCTGAATATTTGTTGCACGTAGGTCGCAAGAAATACCTCGGCCTCGACAAGCGCAAATGCGGCCAGAAGCATAACGGCAATCGTATGGTTCATATATCCAGAGAATGCCAATCCGCCCAATAGGGCCGCAGTGCCAAACAAGTCGATCACGTGGTCGACATAGTAGCCATAGCGAGGTCTTTGACAATTGCGGACGCGCGCCAGCGTGCCATCCAGGCTGTCCCCCAGCCAATTTGCCCCAAGCGCGACAACCACGAATAGGAGCGCAAATTTATTCCGGCTTGCAGCCCAAAAACTCACGCCGGCGATCATCATCGATATCAAGCCCAATAACGTCAGATGATCGGAATGAATCCAGCGCGGCATTTTTTGCGCGAGCCAGAGCAATGCTTTTTTTTCAGGCACGGCCAGCAGGCCGCCATATTCTCGAATGTGCGCCGATACGTTTTCGTTCATAGAAGGGTGTTCTCCTTTCATTTGTGGAATGTGAAAATCGGACGGAAAACGGCTCAGAAATATTTTCAGAAAAGGAAACAGATCGAGACGATCGCGTCAGTCCCGGAATCCAAACCACCGGGCGGCCTAGGCGCCTTGTCCGAGTAATAGGGGTAATAGAAGGAGCCTCCTATCACTCTGACGGGCTCCTGGATTTATCCGGTCAATCGTTAGGCTTGCCCCGGGCAAAGGCAGTCAGTAGAATGAAGCCATTCGAGCAAGGGGAGTTTAAAAAGCCATAACTAACAGGCGATAGGGTTAGAACGACATGCGATGGGACATTAAGACGCAAATTCCTTTCAACTCATTTCCGTATTTTGAAAACACGCTCATAGCGCCAAATGGTTTTCGTGAATACGACCTTCGTTGGCTTTTGGGCAAGGACATTAATCCGAACGGCTTTGTGATCATGGGAAAAAGCTATGGGACGTATTTACGCAGGGTCCTGGGTACGAACCAGGCCGTTGTGGGGCACGATTTTCGCGCCTATAGCCAGAATTTGAGCTTTGCCTTGATCCTCGGACTCCTTTCCAGCGGCGTAGATGTGACCGATATCGGGCTTGCTCTTACGCCGATGGTGTATTTTGCCCAGCATCACTTCAAGTGCAAAGGGGCAGCAGCGATCACAGCCAGCCATAATGAGAACGGCTGGACCGGCATCAAACTTGCGAATGGCCTCTCGTCCACGCTGGGTCCGGATGAGATCCAGCAATTGCGTGGCATTGTGGAAAAAGGCAAATTTGAAACGGGCTGCGGGGAATATCAATCCGCCGAAGGGATTTTTGATCTGTATCTCAAAGATATCGTCAAATCTGGAATCCTCGCACGGCCGGTGAAGGTCGCATTTGCGGCAGGCAATGGCACGGCCGGACGCTTTGCACCTGCCGTGTTACGGGCCCTGGGCTGCGAGGTCGTCGAACTTCATTGCGAAGCCAACTGGGACTTTCCCCATCACAATCCGAATCCTGAAGACGTTGCCTTTTTGAAAAGCATCAGTGAAGCGACTCTGGCTAGTGGCGCGAATGTGGGGATTGGCATAGATGGTGACGGGGATCGAATCGGCGTGGTCGATGACAAAGGGCGCGAGGTTTTTTCCGACAAACTGGGCTTGCTGATCGCCCGATGGATCTGCCCGCAATTCCCCAATCGAAGTGTTGTCATTGATGTCAAGAGCACAGGGCTGTTTTACGACGACCTGATCCTGAAGAAACACCACTGCAATGTAATCACGTGGAAAACCGGACACTCCTACATAAAGTCAAAAGTTGCCGAATCGCATGCCCTGGCCGGTTTTGAAAAAAGCGGCCATTGGTTCTTCAACGATCCGCTCGGGAGAGGGTACGACGATTCACTCGTTTCGGCGGCGAACCTTTTGCGTATGCTGGTGGATACAGGGCGTCCGCTGTCGGCGCTGGTCGACGCATTGCCCAAAACGTGGCAATCTCCCACGCTTGGCGTTTTCTGCGCCGACCAGGAGAAATACGCCGTGGTGGATCAAATCGTGAATCTGTATGCAAAAGACATGAAAGACGGTGTTCGAATCGGAGGGCAGAGGATCAGAGAGCTGGTAACCGTGAATGGGGTGCGTTTCGTCTTCGAAGATGACAGCTGGGGACTGGTGCGGGCATCGTCCAATAAACCATCGATTGTGATCGTGGCCGAGTCCAAAAAGTCTCGGGATCAACTTTACGATATCATGGAGCATATTCAGGCCCGATTGGCGCAAACCGGCAAGGTTGGAGAGTACGATCAGCAGATGGAACCCCGCTGACAGAACGATGGCGTTGGGATTCTGAAGGGAAGAGTGTGGTGTCGATATGCGGAATGTGATTATTGTCGGTTCTGGGCCTGCCGGATATACGGCGGCGATCTATGCTGCGCGTGCAGGTCTTCTGCCATTGATTCTGGCGTCGGAACCCAAAGCGGATCAGATGCCGGGCGGGCAGCTCATGTTCACGACAGACGTTGAAAATTATCCCGGTTTTCCGGAAGGCGTTCAGGGCCCCGACCTTATGGAGCTTATGAAAAAGCAGGCCTTGCGTTTCGGAACGGAGATGGTTGATGAGGATGCGGAGGAGGTTGATTTTCGCCCCGGGGGACCTTTTCGCCTGCGCTCCGAGTCCGGGTGGCACGAGGGCCGCGCCGTCATCATCGCCACAGGGGCAACCGCCCAGTGGCTGCACCTTCCGAACGAATCCAAATTCCGGAACCGCGGCCTGTCGGCTTGCGCTGTTTGCGATGGGCTGTTTTTCCGGAATCAGGAAGTCCTGGTTATTGGGGGCGGAGATACGGCCATCGAGGAAGCTTTGACCCTGGCGCATCATGCCTCGAAGGTCACTGTGGTGCACCGCCGAGATACGCTGAGGGCAAGCAAAATCATGCAGGATAGGGCGGCCGAAAATCCCAAGATCCACTTCCTGTGGAATACGGTTGTGACAGGATATGAAGGAGACGCCGCTCTTCAGGCTGCTGAGCTCAAAAACGTCGTCACAGGCAAAGAATGGATCGAGTCTGTCTCGGGAATTTTTATGGCCATCGGACACCGCCCTAATACCGAATTCCTAAAAGGAATTATCGACCTCGACGAACAGGGATACATCATTACACAGAATACGGTCGAGACGAGCATGAACGGAGTCTTTGCGGCGGGGGACGTGCACGACAGGTACTACCGCCAGGCGATTACCGCGGCCGGGTTTGGCTGCATGGCCGGATTGAGAGCCGAACGCTGGCTGGAGCTGCATTCATCGAAGGTATAGTGGAAAATTCCAAACGCTCTTCCATCGCCTATTATGTGAGTGCCCATGGCTATGGGCACGGAGTGCGATCCTGCCAGATCATTCAGGCTTTAAACGCAGAATTTCCGCAAGTGACGGTCCACGTAATCAGTGAACTGCCATGGGAATTCTTGGCCAATCAGATCGATGTGAAGCGGAACGTCCTTCGGGCAGATTCCTTCGATGTCGGAATGACACAGCTCGATTCCATTCGCGTCGACGTGCCATCCACGCTGGCGAGAATACAGAAGCTTTATGCGCGCCGTGAGGATCGTGCGGCGCGTGAGGCAGCGTATCTTGTGGAGCAGGGAATTGGCCTTGTGGTGGTGGATATCCCCGCCTTGCCTGTTGAGGCCGCAGCGCGAATCGGTATCCCGCGGCTGGCCGTCGGCAATTTTGGCTGGGACTGGATTTATTCGGAGTTTGTGTCTCAGGCTGCCGGATGGCAGCCGATTGTCGATATCCTCCGCGAAGAATATGCGCAAACAAACCTGCTTCTCAGGCTCCCCTTCTGCGAGCGAATGAAGGTGTTCCCGCGCATAGAAGACATCCCTCTCGTGGCATCCCCCGGCAAAAGCCGGAAGGCGGAAATTGTCGACCTGACTGGATGCGATCCCGGAAGGAAATGGATCCTGTTGTCGTTTACAACCCTCGCTTGGTCTGAAACGGCACTGGCTAGAGTGGAGCGCCTAAAAGAATATGAGTTTTTTACAGTCCTCCCTCTGGAATGGCACCGAGGGAATATTCACCCCCTGCATCGCGGGCAAATGCCTTTTTCGGATATCCTTGCGTCAGTGGATGCCGTGATATCCAAGCCAGGTTTCGGCATCCTGTCGGACTGCATCGCCAACAAAAAGCCGCTCATTTATGCCGACCGAAGCGATTTCAGGGAATACGCCATTCTGGTTGAAGCGCTACAAAAATATATCCGGCACGTCCATATCCCGTCGGCAGAACTATACGAGGGAAATCTGAGGGAAAGTTTGGCCCAGATCTGGGACGCTCCTGAAGCGAGGGAAAATATGGCGTTGGGCGGCGATCGCATCGCCGCACGTCGAATTGTCGAGCATCTTCGATCGTTTTGAGGTTAGGCGCCTGTCCGAGGAATAGGAGGGGCCGCGCTCCTGGCCTGGCAGGGGCAGCTGCAAGGCGGCGCGACGCCTCCTATTACTCAGACAGGCGCCCTAGGGGCGCCGCAACCGTAAATGATTCATGGGAACGGTGGAAAACCCCATCGAACGGGATCGAAATCGTTCAGGCTTCGGATGATTTCATGGGCGCCGGAATAGACGCTGTCGTCCATGTGCGAGTCGGGTACCGCGACGGCAAACATGCCTGCCGCGCGGGCCGCTTCAACACCCGCGGGAGAATCTTCTATTACAAGACAATGCGCCGGATTGGCCTGCAGTCTTCGTGCCGCCAGAAGAAAAATATCGGGTGCAGGTTTTCCGAGCTTTATTTCCGGATCGTCCCCCAGGACGACGCATTGAAAAATTTTGTACCATTCGTGATGCTTGGTGATTTTCAGATCATAATAATAGCGGTCCGAACTTGTGGCTACGGCTTGGGGAATCCCCGCGTGATGCAGATGGGTAGAGAGCCTCACCGCCCCCGGCATGGGATCAGCCTGAGGAAACAGCTCTTCCAGGAGATGCTTGCGTGCCTGCAGATACTCGTCCACCGTCAACGGGAGCTGTAAATCGCGAATGACTACATTCGCAGAATCCTCGGCGCGCAGCCCGATCATTTTCGATTTCACCGTCCAGTCAAAAACTTTTCCGTACCGGCGTGCCAGTTCCTCATGCGCTTTTGTATAAAAGGGCTCCGTATCCAGAAGAAGTCCGTCATTGTCATAGATAATGTGGGTGATGGGCGGGGTAGCATTAAATTCTTCGGGCAAATCCAGCCTCCAAGGCTTCAGGTTAAGAATCTCAGGTCTCATCATATGCATGATATCCCAAGCCATCGGAAATTAAAGCGCGTTGTCATCTTAAAGACAGTCGCCAGAGCGGGAAAAGCTCCGCAGAAGGTTTAAGCCATGCTATGATTATAGCGATTGTATAGGAGTTGCGAGGCCTGCTTGGGGATGGAAGAAACGCATATGGATCGCGAGACATTGAGAGACACGCTGGGCCGTGCTATGAAGGATCTTCGCATCTCCGTAACGGACCGGTGTAACTTTCGGTGCAGCTATTGCATGCCGCTGGACAAGTACGAATGGATTGAGCGGAGCGAAATTCTCACTTTTGAAGAGATTACGCGGCTTTCAAAGCTGTTCGTTCGCCTGGGAGTCGAGGAAATCCGAATCACGGGCGGAGAACCCCTGTTGCGCCACGGACTCGAATTTCTCGTGGCGCAATTGGCGCCGCTGGAAGGTCTGAAGGATCTCTCTCTAACGACGAATGCCTCTCTGCTGGGCGAGAAAGCCTCAGCGCTAGCCAAGTCCGGTTTGCGGCGCATCAATGTGAGCCTCGATACCATCCGTCCGGAAAAATTCAAATTGATGACTCGACGGGACGATCTGGCCAAGGTTCTGGAAGGACTTCATGCTGCGCGGCGAAACGGGATGGATCCGATCAAGGTAAATTCCGTAATTCAGCGTGGCGTCAATGATGACGATATCCTTGAGCTGGTCGAGTTTTCCCGGAAGAATGATTTCTGGATCCGATTTATCGAATATATGGATGTGGGCAATTCAAACGATTGGGTGTCGGCTAGAATGGTCTCCAAGGCGGAAATCCTGGAAAAAATACATGCACGGTATCCGCTGAAGGAAACCGGCAGGCACGATGAAAGCGCCCCTGCGGTCAATTATCAGTTTCTCGACGGCATTGGGAATGTGGGCGTTATCGCATCGGTGACGGAACCGTTCTGCACCGGATGCACGCGAGCAAGACTGACCGCGGATGGCAGACTGGTAATGTGCCTCTTTTCAGATCAAAGCTGCGATCTCAAGACGCTGATGCGAGGCGGGGCGGATGATGACGACCTCATTGCCTGTATCCGTTCAGCGTGGAATGGGCGAAAGGACCGGTATTCTGAAGAAAGATTGGAAGCGATGAAATCCGGCGAATACGAACCCAGGCAGCGCAGAAAAATAGAAATGATCAGCCTCGGGGGCTAAGCCCAGGTTGAACTTAAGCTTGCCCCGCATGTGATGCATCCGGCCGAAATAATCCTATTTCCCCGTGCCTTTGGATTCTTGAGCTTCCGTGATCTGCCTGTAAATCCGGGGTACGTCCGGAGGATCAAAGACGGGAAGATCGCTGAATCGGCCGCGCACGACGGTTCCCATTCCTATTTCCTGAACTTTTTTGTCAAATTGCCGGACGTCATCAGTTTCCAATTCATATAGAGCCAGGTATTTGCGCCGTTGGCCTTCCTGCGGATCGGCGCTCACCCAGCGTGTCGCGCGAATCATGCCCGGAGTTTCGAGCATGTCCGGCACATGCATGGTGTCATACCAGCGGTTGAATTCCTCCTCACGCGACGGATCCACACAATCGCTGAATGCGAACAGAAGGTATCTGGTCATAAAATTTCCTCACTAAATAGGGGCCGCCTCCTTTTTTTGAGGCTCAAGGGATTGAGTTTAAAATCCCGGTCAGAGATGAAATCGGCATATCTCCCGTCATACCCCACTGCTGCGCCAGATAAGTTCCGGGAGATCCGCTCGGCAGAATAAACCAGACGCCATTGCTGGGTCTCCAGACGGCAACGTCCGCTTTGCCATCGCTATCATAGTCGCCGGAAACCAGAATATCCGTGGGCTCTCCCCATTGTGTAGCTGTGTAAGTTCCGGGAGATCCGCTTGGC
>DATJPG010000013.1:0-16925 GCA_035506515.1 Acidobacteriota bacterium | reverse complement strand
CGGCCCGCGGCTGCGCTTCCGTAAGGAGTCGAAACCCTCGCGCCCTGCGCATAGGTGCCTGTATATGGGTTATACGCCCGACCGGCGCTGACAGCGCCGTATGGGCCGTAGGCCGTAACGCCGCGGGCATAGGTGCCCGTGCGAGGATTGTATGCCGCCCACCCATACGTTACGGGATACGGGTGATAAATCGGATATCCATAGGGGGGATAGTAATAGTAGGGAGGATAGTAATAGCCGGTTCCTCCACAAATAACCGCGCCTACCGCAATTCCCATCACAAAGGCACCCATATATCCCGCCGTGTAGCTGGATTGTACCGTGCCGCTCGGAGTCGTAGTCTGGGTCACGTAGGTGACGTTGTATACCGGCGAACTGGGCGGGATTGTGTAGATCTCCTTCGGTATGGAGCTTGCGGTCGTCCATGGACCGCTTGGGGTTGTGGACATAAACCAGATTCCCTGGAGGCAAAGGTAATAGACGTCCCCGACCTTGATGACTTTGTCGGCCGTGTTCGTGGCATAGGAGAGAGAAGTTCCCTCAATCGGTTTGAATTCCGGAGTTCCGCTGTAGCTGACCTTGGCCTGCGCTGCCGCCTTGACGGGATCCACTTCGACCGTTGTCGGGATCTGTGCCAGCAGCACCGCGTCCTGCGCTTCGTCCGTGCCCGGAACCGAGGTCAATACGCGAGCGGCGCGACTGTCTCGAGGAATCTGCGCAAAATCGGAAGGCAGGTCCGCGCTGGCAAATGTCCACGGACCGCTCAGGTTCGCCGCGCGGAACCAACGGCCGGCTGTCAAGTAGTAGTACGTCGTCGTTGGAGTGTAGACAAAGAGATCGCTTTCCGTGTTGCTGACATAAGTCAATTCGGTGCCCGGTATTTTCACAAAAACGGGCTGCCCTTTTATCTGGATTACCTCAGCCGGGCTGGTGGCGTAGAAAACCTTGGGCACAACCGGACTCGCGTCTTTCGGCGGGGGAATGGCAGCTTTCAGGGGTGCCCATTGAGGATCCTCCGGGAGCTTGGACATTTCTTTGGGAATGCTCTTGGCCAATGCCCACGCATCTTCCAGCCGGGTCGCCGAGAGCCACTGCTTTTCCGTGAAAAGGTAGTACTTGGAGCTGGCTTGATCGAAAAAGAGCGGATAGTTCGTATTGATCACAAATTCCAGCTTGGTTTTCGGAATCGCCGCGCGAACGGGCGCACCGTCTAACTGCAGAAGGATGGAAGGACCGTAACTCACAAATATTGGAGGAGGATCATTTTTTACTTGAACACCGGACGTTGTTTCTCCTCTCGGCATACAAGCGACGAGGCGATCGAGCGAAATCGTGACGGTATGCGCCGGAGGCAGGAATGTGCGCACCAACTGGTCCATTGTTTTGGCCGTGGCCGGATCCAGCGAAGGGAATGAGGTGTCGGTAATCGTCAAGTCATGAATGAACACATTGTGTTCATCCACGCTGACGTCCGTAAGCGCGTGGATGCCCACGACACCGACGACTTGTTTGCCTCCTGTTGGCGTCAGGGAAAAAGCCATGCGGAAAGACAGTTCAGTGAAATCTTTCCACTCGTCAACTTGCGGCTGGTAGTAGACAAGCCGCGAACCCTGGTTTGTCAGTTCCCTCGGCCATCCCGGATCCTGGGCGACGCCAAAGGGGATAAGATTTAAAACCAAAACCGAGATGAGAGCAAAACTCAGTATTTTCATTCAGGCCTCCACGATCCGGCGTGTGCCGGCGGGAATAAGCGCGAAACCACAGCCGACACGATTCACCGGCTCCAGGACGAAAGCAGTGATCCAAAAGTCACTTCAAATATCACCAGAGGATACTCTTTGCGCGTATACCGCAAAACTGTCAATTCTTCCAGTTTAAGCTTTCCGGCATCATCCCTATCATTAAGTCTGCGGTCAGAATCGATCGATTTGAAAATCGAATCTCTCTGCCGCAATCCAACAGTCCTGTCGATAAAGGAGAAACAATCGTGAAGAATGCAAACCTCAAAATCCTTGGCATTGTTTTGTTTTTTGCGGTGGTCGCTCGAGCAGATACATTGGTGTTGAGGACCGGCAAGATCCTCAATGGAACCATGGTTGGCGCCAATGCCCGCCAAGTGGATTTTCTTACGAGCGCGGGGAAAACCGAGCGCATCCCCATCACCGATATTGACAAAATCAGTTTCAGCAAACCGGCACCCCCGGCGCCGGCAGCCGCTTCAGCTTCTCCGAATAAACCGCCCGCCCCCGTACCCTCTGTCATTATTCCAGCGGGCACCGCGTTCCGTGTGCGTACGGTCGACCAGATCGATGTGGATGCTGCGCAGGCTGGAGCAAAGTTTAAAGGGATCATCGACGATCCGATCATGGTTGGCGGGAATGTCGTAGTGCCGCGTGGAGCGGACGCGACACTGCAGGCTGTCAAAGTGCAACAGTCCGGCAAAATGAAGGGAAGCGACTTAATCCAGCTGAAGCTCAATAGCATCGTAATCAAGGGCGTGCACTATCAGATGGTGACGAGCTTCAAGGAAATCGCCGGCGGATCGGAAGGAAAGAGCACTTCGAAAAAGGTATTGGGGGGCGCGGGGCTGGGCGCCATTATCGGAGGAATCGCCGGGGGCGGAAAAGGAGCAGCGATTGGTGCGGCTGTGGGCGGTGGCGGCGGCGCCGCGGTTTCAGCCGCGGGCCAGCAGCACCTGAAGGTGCCGGCGGAAACCCGCCTGGAGTTCCGGTTGGAATCCGACATGAAGATCTAAAAAACAATCGGGAGCCGAATTTCAGGGATTATAGGATCTCAGCCGAGCACAGTACACGGAGGAGTTATTAATGATTTCGTGCAAGGTCCGGAAGTGGCGTAGCTTCGAGTTTATTGAATTGGTAATTTGGTCATTTCTCGTCTCGATCTCTATTGCGCCTGCTCAAACGCCTGCCCAGGGTGGCTCCTCGAAAACTGAAACTGCCGATACGCAGAAAACGGATGCTCAAAAAGATGAGAAGAGAGGCGAATGGCTCCTGGCCCCGATCCCCATCTCCAGCCCCGCCATCGGCTCTGGGATTGAGTGGGCTGTCGGTTATCTGTTCCCCTTCAACAAACAGGACAAGATATCTCCCAATTCGGTCGTTGGCGTCGGAGGGCTGTTCACCAATAACGGAAGCCGCGCGATCGCAGTGGGCGGGAGGATGTACTTCAAAGAAGACAAGTATCGATTGACGGTTGCAGTCGGAGGCGCCAGGATAAATGCCGACGTATACGGTGTCGGCAGGCTGGCCGGCGACAGAGGATTGTATCTGCCTCTTACCGGAACCGGCTCAGCCTTTGTCGTTGAACCTCTTGTGGTCCGCCTCGGGAAGAGTTTTTATCTCGGCGCCCGTTTCCAATATCGTGATTTGACAATGAAACTGAATCGGGAAAAGCTGAACCTTCCAGAGGGTGTCGACCCGCCGGAATCACTTAAACCAATCCTGGGCGAGTTGGCGCCGGACCTGTTCCACCAGCGGACCGTGGCCATCGGGCCACGCTTTCAATGGGACACACGTGACGACGCCTACTACCCGCGCAAAGGCGTTTTCCTGGATTCCGGGATCGACTTTTTTTCTGAAGCCATCGGCAGCAAATACACCTACCAGTATTACAATTTTGCTTTCAATAAATACACTGGCCTCGGTAAAAGCCAGGTGATCGCCTTTCGAGGAATGGCGTGTGCCGCTGCGGGAGATCACGTTCCTATTTATGACCTTTGCATGTTTGGAAGCAGCAATGATCTGCGTGGCTATACCGCGGGCCGCTTCCAGGATCGGAGGATGTTCGCGACTCAAGCAGAATATCGCATGAACGTGCCGTCGGACAAATTCATCGGACGGTTCGGCGCCGTACTCTTCGGAGGAGTCGGCGAAGTGGCGAAGCGGTTTTCCGATATCGCGTGGGGAGATTTATTGCCCGCGGGCGGCGGCGGCCTCCGTTTCAGACTGACAAAGAAGGACCATGTCAATTTTCGGGCTGACTATGGAATCGGCACGGTCGGCCACACGTTCACCATGGGAATCGGCGAGGCATTTTAGCGGTAGTCGAACCTTGCGGCGGCAAGCTGACGCTTTTGCCGTTAGTCGAGAGCTTATCTATTATTTTCAATGAAATGCTGTGTGAAATTCTATTGGGTTGTATTACGCATAGGGATGGATGCCTGATCAGTGACGGACACTCGAGCTGAGGTACTGTTCGCCGCGAAAAACCGCCAATACCGCCTGCAATAGTTCGCTCCCGACGTCTACCTTGAGGACATACGCCAGCGCTCCCACCCCCAGTGCCGCCTCGACAAAGTCAGGAGAGTCGTGCTGCGTCAGAAACAGAATCTTTGCATTGGGCGCCACCGTACGCATTCTGGCGGCAGCTTCCACTCCATCGATTATCGGAAGACCGACGTCGAGCAGGATCAAATCGGGTTTTAACTCTCCGGCTTTTTTAACGGCTTCCGCCCCATCCGAAGCTTCAGCTAAAAGCTTCAAATCGGGCAGTTCTGAAAGAATCGAAGTGACCGCATGGCGGAAAGATTCCTTGTCATCGGCAATGAGGATTGTGAGCCCGTGCGGTCGCCGAACTGTATCGCTTTGGGAAAATCGATCCACATCGCTTGTTTGTTCAAACGCCACCCTATTTTCCGCCGGCAACGCCAGGTGAAACGTCGCCCCACAATCTTTGTTGTTCTCAGCCCAGAGCCGGCCATTGTGGCCCCTAACAATTGAACGACACAGAGGCAATCCCATGCCTAATGCGTTCGCCTTGGTAGTTACGAGCGGATCATAAATCGAATTTAATATGTCCTGAGGGATGCCGGCGCCCGAATCCGCCACATCCAGCACAACTTGGCCTTCGTGATGCCGGGTGCGCAGAATAAGTCTCCCTTCCCGCTTCGAAACATTCATTGATTCAAGCGCATTCACAACCAGGTTGAGGATAGCCTGTTGCAGCTGGATCCGGTCTCCTCTTATGGAAGGCAGGGAGAGGCCAAGGTCCAGGTCGATAGAAACCATCTTCGCCAGGGCATCGTTCCGAACGATTGGCATGATTTCACGGATCAGGTCGTTCACCAGAAGCGGCTTTTGTTCGGAGATGCCTCTTCTCAGATTTGATCGCATGTCGCGCATCATTTCGCTGGCCCGCTGGTCGTCGGCGACGATGTCATTGAAGATCTGGCGAAATTCCGCGGGATCCGGAGCACCCCTCTCCATCAGCCGCAGCGCCGCCTGCGCGTTGCCGAGGATCGCCGCCAGCGGTTGATTGAGTTCGTGAGCGAGCCAGGCCATCAGTTCGCGGAAAACGGCAACCTGCGAGAAAAGGGCAAGCTCCTCGCGAAGACGCCCGGCATTGACATCAACCTTACGCCGTTGTCTGCCGATTGCCTGTTTGCGCTTGGCATTAGCCTTGGCGTGCGGCCCGGGGGCTTTCTGCCGGGATTTATGCACCATCTTCCCGCCTCCAGCAGTCCTGAATTCAGGCACTGTGTCACGGAATGCATGTTGCGTCAAGCAGGCAATAGCCATGAGCTTTGGATGCGATAGCGCAACTCCACAATGAGGCGCGTCTATCTCCGGCAATTGACTATTATTCTCTCCTGTGATTTGCTGGGGATCAAATCAGAGGACGACGAAGGATTCCTATGAAGGAAAACAAAGAGGATTTTCGCAGGATGGCGGAAGCGCTGTCGCAGGCAATTGGCCGCCTCATCGAAGCTCAGGATCAGGAGTGTATGCGGATTGCGCGGGAGCTTCACAATAATATCGGGCCTTCGCTGGCGATCCTTGGCATCGATCTCTTGAAACTGGGGCAGCTCGTTCTCGGTTCCCCCGGCGCAGAGCATCCGGACGTGCAACAGGCATATCAAAAACTGCAGGAAATAGGGTCACAGGTCAGCCGTCTTTCCAACCAGTTGAGTCCTTCGATGTTGAGGTATTTCGGACTCGCAAAAGCAATCGAAATCGAATGCAATGAGTATTCGGGAAAGAACCAAACGCCGGTGTCGTATTCCTGTGAAAACTACTCTGCCAAACCGGATCCCGTTTTTGCACTGCATATCCTGAGGGTAGTCCAGGAAGCGCTTCGCAATGCCGGCAGGCACAGCCGCGCGACCAGAGTATCCGTGGACGTAACCGCCACTCCCACAGAATTTATCCTCAGGGTATCGGATAATGGCGTTGGGTTCGATGTGGAGCAAACAAACATCGGTGCAGGGCTCGGACTAATCAGCATGCGAGAGCGGATGCGGCTGATCGGTGGTAAATTTGAGGTCCGGTCTCAGCCCGGCCAAGGTGTGAAGATATCGTGCCGCGCTCCGCTGGTTCAATCCCGGACAACAAAATAAAAACGCGAACGCCAGGGACCTGTCCCAGTTCTTTATTTTCAATCGATTGATCTCTGAAATCTATGTTCGCCGAGAGTGAGGTCTGATGTTTACGGCTGCCCGGAGTCCATGGTGCGGATACAGGGCGAAATGAAGCGGTGGCCTGCAAGTGCTTCCCGGATTGCCGGAATCAGGTCGGTTGCCACGTGTGACTTGATTACATAGCCGGAGGCCCCGGTTGCAAGAGCCGCTTTTATAAAATCCGGATCATCGTGTACCGTCAAGAAGATGATCTTTGTCTTAGTGCCCATCCGGATCAGGTTCTCAGCGGCTTCGATCCCATTCATGATGGGCATGGAAATGTCCATCAAAAGAACATCCGGACATTGGCAGGCCACCTCATTCAGTGCAGTTCGACCATCAGTCGCAGTGCCCACGATTTCGTAGGTACTCTCCATCAGGTCGACAATCTTTTCCAACATTGCCGGATGGTCGTCAGCGAGAAAAACCCTTATCTTTGTCACATGTACTCGTATATTGGCGCGTGCCGGTGACTAATGGATTGTGGAGGCAACGATCCGCCCCCTCCTTTCAGAGCTACCAACACCGAATGGTTGAACTCCGACATGATGAAACCTGCTGGGCGGCAATTTTTCAGAGCTTTTGATCCGTGCCAGCGGGATCATCGGATTTTTACGATAGCTACTTCTTCCGGGCTTAGCCACTGTTAGAACTTACAGTCCCTCCAGTTTTTAATGCCGGGCCCATCAACGGGTTCAATGAACTATTAAAGGCTAAGCTCAAAGGGATAGAGCCGGACCCGTCAGAGCTACCGGACCCCTGCGGTGCGCCGGGATTGCAGTCCAGATGGAGCTCCGATGTGCAGCACCCCCGAACTGTAACAAGTGACAGTTCGCAAGGACTGCCGGATGGCGGAGAATTATTCGGTGCCCGGCAAAGCAGCCGATTTTGCGGGGCTTACGGTTATCAAGTCATCCTGGAGGAAAATTATGAGAAATTGCAGAATCGTGCTGGTGCTCGTTGGCTGGGCATGTTTGATCACCTGCCCTGGATGGGCACAGACAGCCAACGACAAATATATCGATCTGATGCATCAAGATCTTCGCAAGGAGAAGCAGTCGATCGTGGACCAGTCCATGGGACTCGATGCAGCAAAAAAATCCCAATTCTGGTCCATTTATGCCGATTACCAGACCGCGCTGGACGCGATATGGGATCAACGAATCGCCAACATTAAGAAGTATGCAGAAAACTTTGAAAAAATGACCGACGAAATTGCCGATCAGCTCGCCGTCAAAACAATGGATCTCGAGGGACAGAGAGCCGCGCTCAGGAACAAATACTACAAAGTGTATAAGGAAAAGATGGGGGCGCGTACGGCCGCCCGTTTCCTTCAAGTGGAATATGCTCTTGCATCCCTGATCGACCTGCAGCTTGCAGGCCAAGTACCTATTCTCCAGTAAAGCTCAGCCTGCTGCCGAATCCAGGTGAAGCATGCAGGCCGCGTTCTATCTCCAGGCGTGGTAAAAGAACGACGCACGGCGCGCACTGAAGACTTCGGCTTTTAGACGCCGATCTCGATCATCCGCCAGGCCTGTTCGAATATCGATATGGAGGGATGAATGGATCTTGTCTCGAATTCCAGAGCATGGAAACTCGGGGCCGCGGTAGCATTATGGATGGTCTTCATGGTTTCCGTCACTCTTCGAGCTGCCGGTACCGACTCTTACCACGAGCGCGAAGAACGACTCGCGCTTCCGAACCGTTCTCTTAATCTCAAGTGTGCCATTCCCAAGACTCCGCGTTTGCCCGCTTTCCTGATCCTCTTCGCCAGCGGAGACGGGGGGATGCACGGGGTGAGCAAGGCGATCTACAAACACATGGCGGAGCAGGGCTATTACGTAGCGGCTTTCAGCTCCAGCGAGGCGCTAAAACCGGTAAAGAGCTCGGGGAAATTTATGACTTTCCCGGAACTCGAAGCCGACATTGCGGCCCTCATGCGTGAGGGAAAGCGCCTTCTCGGCCTCCCGGAGTCGACGCCGACCGTTGCGAGCGGCGTCTCGCGCGGTGCAAGCATGGTGGTGTTCGCGGCCGGGTTGCCTTCCCTGCAACCCGGCGTCCGCGGCGCGATGGCGATTGCATTGACGCGCGAGAGCGACTATGTGTCCCCCCCTGCCCAGGCGGGGCGCGGGATGGCGATCAAACTTGACAAGAAAGGAGGAGTCCTCCTCTACCCAGCTCTCGAGAGGCTCGGATCAATACCCGTCGCGGTCATCCAGTCCACACACGACAAATACGTGCCATCGGCGGAATCCAGACGCCTCATGGGACCGGATACGCCCACCCGGCGACTCTATGAAGTCGAAGCCGGCAATCACAGCTTCGGCGGCGGCCAAGACAAGATGCTGCGCGATGTGGACGAAGCCTTGAATTGGATCGCGGCGGCGATCGATACCTTGAGGGCAAAGTAGACCAGACCCGCCAGGCGCCTTAGGAGTACGGAAACTCGCCGCCGATTATTAATCAGCCTGTAAGGACGGCTCATTCCGCATACTTTTTGCACCTTTGATCGATTTATGGGCCGCGGCAGCGGCCAGGTGTAGCCCGGCCTTTCAAGGCCGGGGGCCATGCATATGCGTCGCGGTCAGCGACACTTGATTTGAGTCTGTCTCAAAACCCCGGACCTGCTGTGTTATGCGCCAGGGCAGGTCCGAAGGACCGGCAGAGAATAGGCCCGACCGTAAGGTCGGGATAAACGAGTAGCATGAGACCGAGCGCCGAAGGTGCGACACGAGGCTAAGGAATAAAAAACCGGAAGGATTGTATATAAAACGTTAACAGTGCCGCGCCCTCGGCGCTCCGTCTTTGCGATAACCTAATCCCGACCTTAGGGTCGGGCCTATTCTCTGCCGGCGCTTCGCGCCTCAATGATTCCGATTTTGGGATGGCGCCGGGTTTTGAGACAGTCTCTCCAGACTCGTCCGGCAGATATATTGCGCAATCCGGACGGCTCTGGAGAGCTGCACTCACAAAATATTTCTTGTGCAACACACGAGAAACAGAACGATGGTTACGCGGAATCTCTTCATTCACGGCCGGCTTTCAATTCGCAATTTTTTAAAATAATTGATCAGGCCATTGGTGGAGCTGTCGTGCGAGGCCACCGGAGCTTCGCCATCGAGTTCGGGCAGGATCACCTGGGCCAGCTGTTTGCCCAGCTCC
Source organism: Acidobacteriota bacterium (assembly GCA_035506515.1). Lineage (GTDB taxonomy): Bacteria > Acidobacteriota > UBA6911 > UBA6911 > UBA6911 > UBA6911. Next base: position 7,348 of record DATJPG010000013.1, on the reverse strand, counting down.
ACGCCCCACTGGTCGAAGCTGTTGACGTTCCAAATAATTCCCTGAACAAAGATCTTATGCTCGTAGAGCGCAATCAGCCGCCCAAGTGTGCGCGGATCCAGTTTGCGAAAGATCAGCGAGTTGGTGGGCCGGTTGCCGGGAAAAACTTTGTGGGGAAGCAGCCGCTCGATCGCATCACGATCCAACCCTGCGCGCTCAAGTTCGACCCGTGCTTCTCCCGCGGTTTTTCCCCGCATCAGAGCCTCGGTTTGAGCGAAAAAGTTGGCGAGTAAAATCCGGTGGTGATCTCCCAGCGGATTCTGGCTCTGGGCCGGGGCAAGAAAATCAGCGGGAACCAGCCGCGTTCCCTGATGAATCAGCTGATAGAACGCGTGCTGTCCATTTGTGCCCGGCTCGCCCCAGACTATAGGGCCGGTGGTGTAATCCTCGACCGGCCGTCCGTCACGGTCTGCGCTTTTGCCGTTGCTCTCCATATCCGCCTGCTGAAGATATGCCGCGAAGCGATGCAGGTATTGGTCATACGGCAGGATCGCGTGGGTCTCGGCGCCGAAAAAATTGTGATACCAGATGCCGAGGAGCCCCATGATCACCGGGATATTCCTTTCCAGCGGCGCATTGCGGAAGTGCTCATCGATGTCATGTGCACCCGCAAGCAATGCTTCGAAATTCTCCATCCCGATTGCGATGGCGATGGACAGCCCGATCACCGACCAGAGCGAATAACGCCCGCCGACCCAATCCCAGAACTCAAACATGTTCCGGACGTCGATGCCGAAGGCGGCAACCGCTTTGGCATTTGTCGACATGGCAACAAAGTGCCGAGAAACACTCGCATCCGTTCCGAATGCCTGGACCAGCCAGTTGCGCGCCGATTGAGCGTTGGTGATTGTCTCCAACGTTGTGAAGGTTTTTGACGCCACGCAGAACAGCGTCGTCTCCGCGGAAACCCGCTTCAAGGTCTCAGCCAGGTGTGTTCCGTCCACGTTTGAAACGAAGTGAACGGTCAGCCCCTTCTGCCAGTATGGTCTCAGAGCCTCGCTCACCATCGCGGGACCGAGGTCGGACCCGCCGATCCCGATGTTCACCACATCGGTAATTGGTTTCCCGGTATAGCCCCGCCAGTCTCCCTCGCGCACGCGCCGGACCAGGTCGCGCATTTTGGACAGCTCCAGATTGACGGCGGGCATCACATCCTTGCCGTCGACAACAACGGGCCTCCCCGAACGGTTGCGCAGAGCCGTGTGCAGAACAGCCCGTTGTTCGGTAACGTTGATCTTTTCGCCGGAAAACATCCTGGCGATCCATGGGCGGAGTTGAGCTTCCCCAGCCAGCGCAAGCAGGAGGCGGATCGTTTCTCCGGTGATGCGATTTTTGGAATAATCAAACAACAGATCGTCCAGGCGGATCGAAAACCTCTCGAATCGCCCGGGATCTTGCGCGAAAAGGGTGCTCATGTGCATCGTGGAGACTTGCCGGTAATGGGCTGCCAGCGCCTGCCACGCGGGTGAATGGATCAGGGACGTCATGGTTTAGTCCTTCTCTGTTGGGATTGTGTTTTCAGTCGAAACGGCCTTTGATTTCCGGCCCAATTGCGCGGCGGCGGCATCGTCCAGAAACCAATGGAGAGCGCCGCTCCCGGGATTCACCATGGCCGCGGGCAGATCTGCATTTTCCCGCCCGAGCTGTTCCATCACCTGGGCCACGCGGGCGGCCTTGTGAGCGCCGAGGACAAGAAAAAAAACACGGCGGGCGGCGTTGATTGTGCGCAGCGACAGCGAGACGCGATGGACCGGAGGCAGGGGACTCCGGGTCGCAAGGACCGCCCTGGATTCCTCGCGCAGTCGCGGCGTGTCCGGGAAGAGCGAGGCGGTGTGACCATCCTCGCCCATGCCCAAAAGCACACAATCCAATGGCTCTTCACCAAGGACTGCGGCGTATGCCGTCGCAGAACGTTCCGGGTCGAGCTTACCCTCAATAGGAAATATGTTTTTGACCGGGATGGGCACATGATCCAGGAGGGATTCCCTTACCATGCGGTAGTTGCTCTGGGGATCGCCTTGCGGCACACAGCGTTCATCGCTCCAGAACAGGTGCATGCGGCGCCAGTCCAGCAAACCGGCCGCATCAGGCTGCGCGAGGTGCCGGTACAAGCGTCCGGGCGTGCTGCCGCCGGCGAGCGCCCAACGATAGCAAGCCTGCCGGGCGAGCGTCCGGCGGACATCGGAGGCCAGATAGTCCGCAAGGGCCTCGATCACCGCGCCTTCATCCGAAAACTTCAGTATATCGGGCATACTCCTAAAAATTCTCGAACAGCTCACGCTCGGAAATTGCCAGGCGATCGGCTTCCGCGGGACCTCGCGTCCCCGCGGCATAAGGGTAGACCGTGTGTTTCCAGCGGAGCAACGGGTCATAAAGTTTCCAGGCTTCCAACACCTCGTCGGAATGGACAAACAGCGTCTGATCCCCCTTCAGCACATCGAGCACAAGAGTCTGGTAAGCCTCCGGCATCGCGTCGAAAACATCCTTGTATTTGAAAGACAGGGGAATCTGTTTGACCTCCGACGGGGATCCCGGCTGCTTGACGCCGATGTGCAAAGAGAATCCTTCGTCTGGCTGCAGCGTCAGGAGCAATGTATTTGGCTTTACGGCACACACTCCGTCCACCTCGAACATGCAGACCGGGGCGTTTTTGAACCGCACGCCGATGCGTGTCATCTGGCGAGCCATCCGCTTGCCGGTGCGAAGGTAGAAGGGCACTCCCTGCCAGCGCCAGTTCATGATTTCCACTTTGAGCGCCGCAAATGTCTCTGTTGTTGAGCCTGCGGCCACGCCATTCTCTTCGAGATAGCCGGGCACAGGCTGGCCGCGGATTGCTCCCTTTGAATACTGGCCGAGCGTCACGTCGCTTGGCAGAATCGGTGCCATGGACCTCAGCACCTTGACTTTTTCGTAGCGCACCGACTCGGCGCCGATCACCGGAGGCGCATCCATGACAAGGAGAGTCAATAGCTGGGTCAGATGATTCTGGACCATGTCCCGCAGGGCGCCCGCCTTGTCGTAGTAGCCGGCCCTTGTGCCGACTCCGAGTTCCTCGGAAACGCTGATCTGAACCGAATCGATCCGGTCCCGATTCCAGAGCGACTCGAAGATGGGATTGCCGAAGCGGAAGACCAGCAGGTTCTGTACGGTCTCCTTTCCCAGGTAGTGATCGATCCGATAAACCTGGTCTTCAGCGAAATATTTGCGGATGAGATCGACTAGCGTTTCGGCGGAGGCCAGGTCGTAGCCGAACGGTTTTTCGACCACGATTCGAACCCATCCGCTGCTTTGATTCAGGCCTGCGCCCGCAAGCCCTGACAGAGTGTCCCCGAGAGAGGCTGTGGGGATTGCCAGGTAAAAAGTGCGGTGCGAGGGAAGGCCGTACTTTTGTTCGAGACTTACCAGGCGGGCTCCGAGTTGCGCGTACTCTGACGGTGTGCTGTTCCCGATCGTCTGATAGTGGAGCCGGCGGTTGCAGAATCCGGCGATTTGGTCCGGCTGGAGTCCCGAGGCGATCATGCTCTCCAGAGCCAGTTTGCGGAAGGAGGCATCATCCTGCCGAGCGTCCCGGGCTACACCCAGCAGGTGAAAGTTTTCAGAAAGGCTGCCGGCGGCAACCAGACGTCCGATGGCGGGCAATAGCTTCCGCCGCGACAGATCCCCCGTGCTGCCGAATATGATGAATAGGCTCGGTCCCACCTGCTTGCTGACCATGATGAGCAACCTCTACGGGCCGGTCGAATCGGCCGGGATAATCCCGGCAGCTGTATTGTAAATCGAAAAGACGACTCTTTATAGGACTGATCTGGGGGATGATCGGAAAGGGAACCCTGTTCCCGATATCTATGGTTTGATGTTCTGATTGAAGTGAAACAGATTTTCCGGATCGTATCGTCTTTTGAGTTGCCGCAATCGGGCATAATTCACTCCATAGGCCGATTCGACCCGGGTGCTCTCATCCTCAGTCATGAAATTTACATAGGCACCCGAGGAAGCATATTGAGCAGACGCCCTGAAAAATTCTCGTGCCCAGGCAACGCATTGCTGATCCTGATTCTTTGCATCCCATCGGCCGTGGACGTTCAATACGAACTTCGCGTCGCGCGGGGAATATGCCGTGGCGTCTGCCGGAACGTCATTCGCGACTCCCGAAATCAGTCCGAGGAATAATTCGCACTGTTGCGTTGGCATCCTGTCACCGTATTGGACCATCAGTTCCAGCGCGCCGTCGTCGAGTTTGTTGAAGTTATGGGATTTCCAGTAGTTCCTGGCTCCTGGTGTCAGGAGAGCATCAAAAGCCTTCTGCCACTGAACATAGGGAAGGGGACCAACCTGTTCCCCCATGACATCGCCAAAGCGGCGGAGAGTTTGTACAGATTCCAGGCCTCTGTCCATCGGCCCTGCATAAAAAACGGCCAGCACCATCACCATTTTGCCGTGCGTTTCCGCCGGTAGAAAGGGCAAAGGCGGTGCATGGCGAATGATTGCCCACACGTTCAGATCCAATGGCGCCGAGTCGACGAACCCACGATACCGAGACAGCACCTGCTTTGCCTGGCTGAATGGAAACACGATCAGTCCTGCCAATACCTCGGGCCCTACGGGATGGAGCTGGAATTCGAATTGTGTTACTACACCAAAATTTCCTCCGCCTCCGCGGATTGCCCAAAACAGGTCTTCCTGGTGATTTTCACTTGCCGTTATTTTTTGTCCATCGGCGGTGATCACATCGGCGGAAAGAAGGTTATCGATCGTCAGGCCATGCTTCCGGGTTAACCAGCCGAATCCGCCGCCCAACGTCAGCCCCGAAATTCCCGTCGTGGAATTGATGCCGACGGGAGTGGCTAATCCATAAGCTTGAGCCGCCATATCAAAGTCGCCAAGCGTGGCTCCCGGACCCACATGGGCACGCAGGTTTTTGGCATCGATCCGGACATTTTTCATGCCGGACAGGTCAATCGTGAGACCACTGTCACAGAGAGCATTGCCGGCGATATTATGCCCGGCGCCGCGAACAGACATTTCCAATTTGTTTTCTCGTGCAAAACTGATTGCACGCGGCACATCGTCGGCATCTGCGCATCTGACGATTATGGAGGGCCATTTCGTTATCATGGCATTCCAAATTTGACGTGCCTCTTCATACTCTGAGCTGCCGGGCAGCAATACTCTTCCTTTGATTTCATTCTGCAGTTTTGTGATGTTTTGGTTCAAAAGCGTTTTCATAGGTTTGTCCTGCGCCTAAAAAGAAGAGGGGAGACGGCAAAACAGGCAAAGACCATTCAGCAACTGATGGTTTTATATTTTTCAATCGCCTGAAAATCAATGCCACTGAGTACGCAATTGAGATTGGGTACTAATACGGATCGGGGAATGCGGTTGTGAACTGCAAATCGGAAGCAGGATCAAGCGCTGTACCGGCGAGAGACGCAACCCGTCTTTTCACTGAATGACGAACGCGATGGCACTGTCGGGGTCACCGTTTGATTCCGATTCGATAAAGCTTCCTGTATGTCCTTAGGATCAAGCTCCCGCCCGCGATGGCCGGCGAGGCCATGCATGCATCATCCATGCTGTTCTTCCGGAGCACCTTGAACTCGGAGCTGGCCTGAACCACATACGTATCGCCGTCTTCACTAAGACAGAATATGCGATCATTGTATGCCCAGGGAGAGGTCGTGAATGTCCCGCTTGCGGGGTCGAGTCTCTGCTTTCCGTAAATCTCCTTCCCCGTCTTCGCATCATGACAAGTGAGGAATCCGACATCGGACAAGCTGTAGTACTTCCCCTTGTAGATTACAGAGGAGGGATCGATCGGACCGCCTTGGGCCAGGCTCCATGCAATGTAGTCATTGTTCGTTTCACCATTCTTCAGGGTAATGTCGCCGCTCGCTCCAGGACGGATCGCATAGACAGGGCTGATTGGGTCGGTCGGATACCCCGAGGTTACATAGAGCAAGCCGTCATCCGAGAAGGGGGTCGGGACTGCCAAAGTGGCAAGACGGGTTATTTCCCAAAGCAGCTTGCCATTCAGATCATAGGAACGGATCTTTCTTGACCCGGATGTGACGATCTCGGTTCGTCGCGCGTTCTGCCATATGTATGGAGTGGACCAGGTGGTCGGCTCATCGCGCTTGACTCGCCAGATTTCGCGTCCTGTAATTTTGTCCAGAGCAATCAGGTACGACTCCTCTTCATTATCTTTCAGGATATACAACCGGCTTTCGTGGAGTACCGGCGACGATGCAGTGCCGTAGCCGTACCGAGTTGCCTGGAGAGGCCAGTCCTTCATCCATAAGATCCTGCCCTTCATATCCAGGCAATAGGTCGCGAGATCGCCGATGTGAAAATAGACGCGCCGGCCGTCGGTGACGGGGGTTTCCGAGGCATAGCTGTTCTTCGGATGGCGGGAAGGCTTCGGGACGCCTCGATGGAGTTCTGTCGCCCACAGAGTCCTGCCGGTCTTGAAATCAATGGAAAGGGCCATCGAGCGGTGCTCTTCCGCTGGGGGATAATATTGTATCCGGCCTCCGGACATTCCCTTGTGTGCAGTCCCCTCTCCCGCCGCATTCACATTTGTATGGATGAAGATGCGGTCGTTCCATACCACAGGAGAAGCCCACCCGGTTCCCGGGATGTCCACACACCAGAGAACGTGCTCGCGGCTGCTCCAGGTTTCCGGGAGGCGGGGATCATCCGGGCCTATCCCACGGGCGCCCGGGCCACGAAACTGCGGCCATGTATCGGCCAGCGCCGAATGCAACGGCATCAGCGGAAGCAATGCGGCGAATCCCTTCAGCAAATCTCTACGATGCATATCCGAGCTCATTCAGTCCTCCCTGCATTTTGTCCTGTGAATCTTCGGCAGCAGCATTGAAACATCAATCATTTACGCAGTATGACATAATTCGGCAGGTTTCGAATGCGTGCCCTTCACAGCAAAAATTTCCTGCAGCCTAAGGGCGCGATATTCGAAAATCCGACGAACATTATGCCGGACGAACAGCCGGTCCGCCACCCAGCCACCCAGTACGGCATAGCGAACAAAATCGCGCACCTCGCAACCGTCCTTGCTTTCTTTGAATGTGTGCTCATGGACCCACATACGGTAAGGCCCCCGACGCTGCTCATCAACAAAGCGGTGCGGCGGTTCCCACGCAGTGATCTCCGATTGCCATCATCAGGTAGAGAGCCGTCCAGACCGGTCCGAAGATCCAGGCCGGCGGATTCCAGGAAGGCTTGCGGAGCGTTGGATACCAATTGCTCACGGAGGTGCCGGTAAAGAACGCTCCTAAGCCGGCGGCCACAA
>DATJPG010000012.1:0-7643 GCA_035506515.1 Acidobacteriota bacterium | reverse complement strand
CTTTATTTCGTTTTCGCCATCTTTAATGAGCCACTTGCCTGCAGCCCCTGTCGACGGATTGCCACTTTTATCTCTCCTGGCAGTAAATTCGGCACTGGCTCCGGCGCCCATCATGCCGCGTCCATCGCCCGTGCCACGGCCAGCGCCCATGCCGCGGCCGCCGCCCATGCCGCCGAATCCGCTTACCGGTTCGCCGTTGTAGCTCCCGATGGAGGGTGGAGGCGTGACCGACCCGACGGGCTTGAACAGCATCTGCGCGAACAGATACAGATTGTTATTCCACACGGGAACCTCGTGCACGCCAGTGTCGACATACCAGACGTGGTCGATATTGGCCTTAACCAAACCCTGGTGGAGATTCCAGCTCCCCGTGATCAGGTTGTCCTTGTCGCCGCAGCCGATCCACAGCAGACTCAACTTGTCTTTGGCATGCTGGATCTTGGGGATAAGAATATCGGGCGACTGGAGGTTGGGCGCAGAGGAGAAGCCGCCAACCCAGGCGAATTTGTCGATGTTGTTTATGCCGAAATCGAGGCCCTGGCCGCCGCCCATGGACAGGCCTGTGAGCGCACGGTGGTCCCGGTCCGCTTTCACTGAGTAGTGCGATTCAATGTAGGGCATCAAATCCTGCAACAAATCCTTTTCGAAGAAAGCGTAGTAATTGAAATCCGACATGATATTGCTCGAAGGGGGCTCGGCAGTAGCGCGGCCGTTGGGCATTACGATAATCATGGGCACGGCCTTTTTGTCGGCGATGAGGTTGTCGAGGATCTTGTTGGCCGCGCAGAGGCTCGTCCAATGAGTCTCGTTGCCGCCGATGCCGTGCATCAGATAAAGGACCGGATATTTCTGACTGGCGTCATAATTGGGAGGAGTATAGACGACGGCTTTGCGGTCGACACCTATGCTTTTAGAGTTGTAAGTAATGGTCTCCAGTTTGCCTTTCGGAATGCCCGGCCGGACTTGGGTAAAGTCGGCCGGCGCGTGATTGGGCAATGCCACATCCGCGCTCGCCAGTACCGGCACGGCGGCCTGTCCAGTCGGCAGAGTTCCGATTGCTATCTGCATCGATGCCGCCAGAAGCAGGCAGCTTGCCAGAGAGCCCCAATGCAGCTTATTTAAACGTTTCATATAAAACCTCCGTCAGTAATAGGATTTCGTCTTTCTAAATTTCACTTCAAGTGCAAAAGATCTTGATCTTGTGTGCAGCGCGCCGCCTCTACAGCGTGCCCTGAACGCGCGGCATGTTTCCCAAGGGTTGTCCGCCGCCGACGCTGATATCCACCGTGGACTTCGGCAAATCGTCGGAACCCAGCGTGAACCGCACCTCACGGCTTTCACCCGCATGCAGATGGATCCTTTGGAATCCGCGCAGGCTCCGTATCGGCGCTTCCTCTCCAGCGCCGCCTCCGACGTACAACTGCACCACTTCATCTCCGTCCCGGACCGAAGTGTTCTTGACGGTCGCGCGGATCTCGGCGCCGTTCGGTGTCCGTTTCGCACTCAGGCCTGAATACGCAAAGCTCGAATAGCTCAACCCAAAACCGAACTCGTACAGAGGATCGCCCTTGAAATATCGGTAGGTGCGGCCTTTCATGGCGTAATCGGTAAACGGAGGCAGTTGATCCGCGCTCTTGTAGAACGTCACCGGAAGACGGCCCGCGGGGTTGTTGATCCCGGCCAGGGTCTCCGCGATTGCCGTCCCGGCCTCCTCGCCGCCGTACCATGCCGCGAGTAGTGCATTAGCGTGCGCGGCTGCATAATTCGCCGCAATCGCGCTGCCGCTGGTCAGAACGACGACCACCGGTTTGCCGATGGCAATAACCGCCTTCACCAGTTTCTCCTGCGTCTCAGGCAGGTTCAGACTGGTGCGATCGCCGCCAAGAAAACCGGGGATATTGACTCCCCGCATCTCTTCCCCTTCCAGCTCGGAATTCAAACCGACGAAGACAATGGCGACATCGGAATCCTTCACAAGCTTCTCCGCCTCGGCAAGGGCAGTGTCGGCGGACGGGATCCATCCGAACTGAATTGTGCCTCCAGAACCCGACTGCCGGAATTCCACTCGCAATGCGTACTTCCGGCCGCCCTCCAACTGCACCCGTGCATATGGGCCCCGCTGAGTTCCCGGCGCCATTTGCGTCGAGGTCATTTGCGTGGAGGGACCGGAGCCAAATGCAAGTTCCTTGTCGTCGAGGAACAGTCGAGCCGTAGCGGTGCGATTCCACATACCGGTGCGAACGGTCAGGGCATATTCGCCGGTTGCAGGCGGCGTCAGCGTGCCCGTCCAACGCACGGAGTACTTTTCGTGACCAATCGCCGCGATAACGGAGGGGTCTTCCATCCCCATATCGAAATAGGCACGCGCTTCGGGCCGGCGGAGCTTGGGTCGCCCTTGGAGATCCGGATTGTCGAAGTACTCGACCAGCAATCCGCGCCCGTTGCCTTCCGGCGGCGTCAGAAAGGTCGAAGGGACGAGCGCATGAGTACTTGCCGTATAGGTCGCGCCGAGCGCATACCGCACTCGCGCGGTCGGGAACTGCCGCTCGATTCCCTCCAGCGGAGTCACCTGCCTGGACGAGATGCCGTTATAATTTCCCAGCAGCGCAATCGGGTCGTCGGCCGAAGGGCCTATGACCGCGATTTTGCTCACCGACCGGCTCAAAGGCAGGACCCCACGCTCGTTCTTCAGCAGCACGATCGCCTTCCGCTCCGCGTCCCGCGCCATTTGCCGGTGCGCGCTCGAATCATTCTCGGAGATCGGTATCTTCGAATAAGGGACTTGCTCCGGAGGATCGAACATGCCCAACCGGAATCGCGCCACGAAGAGCCGCACGAGGGAACGATTGATCTCGGCTTCAGTGATGCGGTCGGCTTTCACCTCGTCGACCAGGGTTCGATATTCGGTGCCGCAGGTAAGATCCGTGCCCGCCTTGACGGCCGCAACAGCCGCGCCGCCCAGCGTGGAAGAGTATTTGTGGTTCCGGTAGATGTCATTCACCGCGCCGCAATCGCTCACGACGTAGCCCTGAAAGCCCCACTGCTCCCGCAGGCGCCTTTGCAGCAAGTCTGTGCTGGCGCAGCCGGGCACGCCAGCCACGGAGTTGTAGACACACATGATCGAATCGGCCTTGCCCTCGATGACGGTGGCCCGAAACGCCGCCAGATACGTGTTCACCAGGTCGTACTCGCTCACTTTAGCGTCTAAGACGTGCCGTTCCGGCTCCGGCCCGCTGTGCACCGCGTAGTGCTTCGGCGTAGAAACGACTTTCAGGTAATGGGGATCTTTTCCCTGCATTCCGGTGACGAACGCGACGCCCATGCGGCCTGTGAGATAGGGATCTTCGCCATAGGTTTCCTGCCCGCGTCCCCATCGGGGGTCTCGGAAGATATTGATGTTCGGCGACCAGTACGTCAGGCCGGCGGTACGGCCCGGAAGGATAGCTGTGGCGTCAGGACCGGAAGGGGCCGGACGCGTCAGGGCATCGTTGTACTTGGCCCGGGCCTCGGTGGAGATGATATCGGCCACTCGATACATCAGTTCTGTATCCCAGGTGGCGGCGAGTCCGATGGCCTGAGGGAAAACGGTGGCGCGGCCCTGAGCCACGCCGTGCAACGCCTCGTTCCACCAGTTGTAGGCCGGCACATTGAGGCGCGGAATCGCGGGAGCGGTGCTCTGCATCTGGAGCACTTTTTCCTCCAGCGTCATGCGGGAGACGAGATCCGCCGCGCGGCGCTCCGGCGACAGATTCGGATCCAGGTATGGCGCATTGCCCGGCTGTTGTCCGAATACCGCCGGGCCAATCAACCAAAACAAAGCAATCACAAACCGTTTGGCTTTCAACTTGAAATCTCCTGTCTTATTCATACCGAAGTTTCGAATCATGAAAGCTCTCAGATCATCGCTTGCTCTCATAGAAGGTGAGGCCCACGCCGCCGGCGCCCATACCCGGATTGGAACTCAGATACAATCCCTTGTTCAGCCACTCGTATTTGCTGCCCACTCGAACCTCAAACGCCGGCGCCAGCAATCCAAACGTGCCACCGTTTCGCACGATGATCACTTCTCCGTCGCTCGTTTGCCAGAGATAACGCGCATCAATTGTGGCCGGATTCGCAAGGTTCTGATAATCCGCACCACCAGGCAGGACCTTCCCGGTGATCTTCCCGCTAAGAGTTCCGCCTGTTATCGGAATGATATTCCGGTTGCCTTTCTTGGCAGCTCCCACGGATTGGCTCGCTCCCAGAGTCACATTCTCGCGGATCAGCTCATCGCCTCGCTTCTCCTCTGCCGACGCCTTTCGATAGTCCCACGGCTGATCCTGGACATCCGCCGGCTTCGTTACCTGAACCGAGTTCTTTGCGTCCCGTGCAGTGGCGACGCCCGATACATCATAAACGCTTATCTTCATCGTCTTGGCGGTCAAATCCACCACCCGCCTCCCCGCATACTTCCCCGCGTTGAGCCAGCTGTAATCGCTCGCGTTTGGCGCCTCAAAATCCGGCACCATTCTCACGTCACTCCGGTCCGCTGCGGCGCCGGCGCTTCGCAGATAGACGTACTTCCCGTCGCCCGTTCGCAACACGAACATCTCTTCAATTTCCATGCCGCCGTTTGAAAAAGTCAGCTGAAAGTCCAGCCCTCCCGGCATTACGGACCCATTGATTTTCTCGCCCGATATCGTCCCGCCTTGAATCACAAAGACTTCCCTTTGGCCATACGGCGTCTTGCCCACTTCATAAACCTGGTCCAGCTTCAGGTTGGCCTCAAGCACTGGCGCGCCGCGTTCCGGCACCGGAATGCCCTCCGCCATCCCGCATGGCCATGATTTGTGCGGAACCAGAATCTTCCCTGCCCCTCCGTACATAGCCTTTGTCCTCGCATCCAGCGGCTGCAATTGGCAGCATATCAAAATGCACACACACACCAGCATACTCAGCATTGACCACTTCCAGTATTTGCATTTCATATCATCCCCTCAGCACTGCGCTTGACTTCTCCGTTATGCCCTCCGGATGCAAGACTCATTCATACTTCCTATCCAGAGATGCCAATTCCGCCGTGATTCCTTTACCGTTCTGCACATACATATGAAGTAGCCGCGTCGACCGAACCGCTTACATATTTCGGATACGCGGGGTAGGAGCACATTGGAAGGCTGCGTTTTCCCGCTGTCACGGTGACGGACATCGAAGGCGCGACATTCTTCTCAACCCAATCTACCAGCAAGTTCAGCCGGCTGAACGCGTTGGGAATGGGCGCAGTCGGAATGGATTTACCTTCGCCGTCCACAGAATAGTTCGTCCCGCTCAGGCCGTGGCCCGTCTGGGGAAGCACGAAAAAGCGGGCAAAGGCATTGACCTTTTTCCGGCCCATTTTTTTTATGACCGACTGATAATAATCCAACTGTGCGCCAGGCGACGCGAGCGTGTCATTCGTGCCGATGGCAACGATGAGTTTGCCTCCGCGCTTATAAAACGCGCTCAGATCCGGATTTGTGGAATCGAGGATCAACGAGATCTCTTTCCTTCTTGCATTCAGCGGACCGCCCTCGACGTAGTCCAATGGATTCGCCTTAAGGTCTTTCATCAGGAAACCGGTAACTCCCAAAGCCCCCATATGCGTGTGGATCGGCGCATTATCCGCAGCTCCCTCCTGGCCGCGGTATCGGGCCGGCACCATCAGTCCGCTGCCGGATGGATCCGTGTTCGGCACCCACATGCCGAACGATTTGACTCCATTCGCCAGCGGCGTCGCAAACGGATAGCGGCTGTATACAAAATTCAATGTGGCAATCTGGCCATCCGTCAAACACGCATTGGCGCTGGTATCGCCGGGATTCGGATCAACGTTGTTTGGGCAGCGCTTGGCGCTCCACGGATTGCTGTTGCGCGGCGATTCCGCGCGGTCGAAGATGGCGCGGCATGCCGCGTAATTGTTGATTATTCCGTCAATCAGCCCGTCCAACTTGTCGCATTGGCGCATGAACTCGCCGCGGATTGCGTTCACCTTGGCCGGTGGAACATAATTGGCCAGCGGCTTCTCCTGAATTCGAATCAATTCAGGCGCAAGCATCAGTGTGGAAAAATTCACAATCGGAACATTCGCGGCAACACCGTCATAATCCGCTGGATATCTTTGCGCCACGGTGAGTGCTTCCCTTCCGCCTTGGGAAGAGCCGAAGAAGTAATTAAACCGTGGCTTCTCTCCGTAGATTCTCTCAATTAAAACCATTGCTGCGTCATGGGTTTTCTTCAGTTGCATGTACCCGAGATTCTTCATCGCCTCGTCGTTCAGAGCCCAATCATCCCCTGAACCTGCAGGCGGCGCTCCTCCCTGGCTCATTCCTTCTTGCGGCCCCGCACCCGAACCCCGGGCCATCCCGCGTCCGAATCCCATACCGAAAGCCATCTGGTGCCCGGAATCGCTGCCGTAGGTGGCAAATCCGAGCTGAATCAGCGACGTCCCCGGCCCCATGTCCACTCCGCCCAGCAGCATTGGAATGGAGCCGTTCATTCCACCGCCGCCAAGTTGGGCCGCTCGCCGGCTCCAGGTTGCCGGAAACACGACCTGGAAATTGATTGGTTTGGCATTGGGATCCACGGGCGCCATCGCTCCCTTCACGCTGCAATAGCCCGGATTGGCTCCTGCTGCGGCATTCCATACCGGAGCATTCAGCGTTACTCCGGAAACCGGCTCTCCGATGGCCGAAATGGGGATGGTGGAGCCCAGCTTTGCCGCCGTGCAATCGGCTTCCGTTATGACCTTATTTTCGGGCGGCGTCTTTGAAGTCCTGGTTTGTGCTTCGCTCCAGGTGGTTGAACCAAAAAGGCAGGATAAACTGATAGTCAAAAGAAATTGCGTCGCTTTTCTCATGTTTCCATTCATCATTTGGATTTCCTACAGTTCGAACGACTGTGCAAATAATTGCCGCATTGCAATAATGACACAGGACTCTTTTCAGGCAGAACCGTTTTAGCGGCAGGAAAAGCTTTCCTGGTTGTCCGGGTTACCGCCGTCGAAGCGAGCCACCTTCGGATAAGGGCACAGCGGACGGGTTTTGCCGGGGAACGCCCGACCCGAGGCATTCACACGGTCCGGGGCTTGTCCCTTCTCCACCCATTGCTGGATTGCCGTGAGCATGTCGAACTGATCTGTTGACTGCCCGCCGCCGCAATGCGTCATGCCGGGCACGAGAAATAACCGAGCCCAGGATTGCGGACCCTGGCTGTCCCGAGGGGTTAGTTTCTCATACCACTGAGTCAAAGCTCCAGTCCACATAGCCTGGTCGGACAGTCCGTGATAGACAATCATTTTCCCGCCATGTCCCGCGAAAGTGGTGTGCAGAGTGGCCACGGCATCGTTGATGGCTGCGGTTTCGGCTAGCGTGTCCAAATCGTGATCAAAATCGAAACGCAGCGGATCGAAATCGGGATTGGGCGGCGTCATGGAGAAAAGACGCAGCGTATCACGGCCAAGAGACGCATTTGCAGGCGCGCCGGTGGCGGTGCCCAGATGCATTTGCCGCCAGGCCGGCTGGGCAATCCCTGTGTCATAAGGAGTCGCACCGTAAAGCGACTCGCCCCGCGGATTGCGCGCACCGCCGAAGATGTCCTTCAATCCCTCGACCTGTTGTGCCGAG
>DATJPG010000011.1:0-15000 GCA_035506515.1 Acidobacteriota bacterium | reverse complement strand
CGGGACAAGAACAGATCCATTCTGCTCTATCGCAAAATGCGTGACTCTTGTTCGCCCTCCACATCATGGCAACCCGAAACTTTCTCTCCGCCATCGTCGCTTCGGCTAAAGAACAGGATGCAATCGGACGAGAAGAGGTTTATTCCCGATCGGATTTCTCTTCTCGATCCTCTTGCATCCCATCGTGGAATTATCCTTGCCGGCGCTTTGCCCGATCATTGTCGGGAACCGGGTATCCCATCCGTTTGGCGATTGCCGGCCAGAACACCCTGCTTTTGTCAAAGGAGAATTCCTGGCAAATTCAGAATATCAATCGTTCTTTAAGGAATTGTGACGGAGGGATGAAGAATCTGAAAATTCTCATCCATCACTGGGGTCAGGCAGATTGACGCAGCTGTAATTTCGGTCAACATCTTCAATAGCGCAGCATGTGATTGGCGGGAACGGACAAATTGGAGTTGGAAAAGAGATTATCAGTTGTTTTTGGTCTGCTTAGTTGTACTATCTGGACATTCAACACTGGAGGTATCCCTTGGTTCCCAAAATCATTTTTTCAATGATGTTTTTCCTGCTGCTCGGCTGTCTGGGGCTTACTCAAAGTGCGCCGCAAAAGAAATCACAGGCTTCCGAACCACTGGCCACTGCAGATCTGGCCGACAGCATGGCTCAACGCCTAGCTCATGATCTCAACGTGAAGACGGTAATAGGTGAGCCGATTAAAATAGGTTCTGTCACGCTGATCCCGATTCTAATGATCGACGTCAAATTCGGCAGCGCTGCCACTACAGCGCCGACTACCGCAGCGGCGCCGCAAAGCGCCGTCCCTCCGGCCAATCTGTTTTATATCAGTGGTGAGGCTCGGCCTTTAGGCTTTGTCGCGATTACCAGAAAAGGAACTCATTTCATCAGTGTAACTAGATCAACCGCAAAGTGAGGTTTTCATCATGAAATCAAAATACGTATTTTTGTCAGCAGCACTCTTCCTGCTGGGAATTCCTGCCCGCGCCCAAGCGCCTCTGGAAAAGCCGCTGGCCGAGTATGACAAACTGCTGTCCCACTTGAAACCGAGCACATTGGTGGGCGAACCGTTTCGTGTGGGTGAAACCGCCATTATTCCTTTTACCGCAATACATTTCGGACTTGCCAGCGGCGACGCTAAAATTGCATTAGGAGGCGGCATGAGTTCCAAGAATGTTCCCTTCGGATTTTTAATCGTGGAGGGCGATGACGTGCGCGTGGAACTTCTGCCTGAGCCAGAAGAAAAACCTACTGTTGTACGGCAGCTTCTGCAGGCTATTCTGGATCGCAAAGTGGTCATCATTGGCAACGGTCTGAATATCGGCAATGCCAAAGGAAATGTGCAGGATCTGGCTCCCCTGATTTCAAGTCTGGCAAAGATCATTGCCGAGGGCCAGATAACTTCCATGGGCAATGCATTGAATCTCGGCAGTGTGAACCCACCGGAAAAAGATACCGAAACCGGGGAAACACCGAGCAGGCTACCTCCAGGGAAATAGGTCCCGGTAAAGAGCAAGTTGTCTGCGATTTGAATTAATTCATTTCAAAGTTGCGGGTGGAAATCTGCGGATTTGAAACCGGGAACTTTGAAAATAGAACGATTAACAGGAACCGGGTAGAGTTTGCTTGCGCAGATCGTGATAATTCCGTTAGCGACTTTTTTAAACCCTCTCAGGAAAGCCGAACTGTTCTTCAGAAAAGTGTAAAGTGCCTCGCCCAGCATCCTCGCAGAATGTCCGTAAAACAAAAAAGTAAATCGGATCGGCGCACTTGCTGCTACCATGAGGATACAAGCCAACAAACACAAAAGCCTGCTGCATATCGCTGAAGATATGGCTATGCCTTATGTCTCATGAAGGTCTATGCTGATTTCATAATGGACCGGGCAAGATCTTCGGCTTGTTGATGAAAACAATGAGGTATAGAGCGTCTTGATTTTTCCTGATGTAAAATATGCTTGACACATTCTCCCGATGTAAAGTACGCTTGACATGTCAAGCATACTTTACATCGGGAGGGATTATGAATTCACCTTGCTGGAAATATCGTTACCAACTGTTCGGTGCACTGGTTCTCTATTCCGTGATTGTCTGGGCTGCGTTTTTTGTGGCCGGACATCTTTCGGCGCCATGGAAATACGTGATTGCCGCTTTGCCGATGCTGCCCGCCCTGTACTTCGCAATTCTGGTGACGCGCACATTCCGGGAAATGGATGAACTGCAGAAGAAGATACAGCTGGAAGCGTTGGCATTCGGATTCACCGCCGCTGCTATTCTCACCTTGGGATATGGCTTCCTTCAGCATGCCGGGTTGCCAGAAGCAAACTGGGTTTGGGTTTGGCCAGTAATGGGTGGCTGCCTGATCGCAGGCAAATTGATTGCGAAGAGGAGATACCGGTGAAAAATAAATTGAGAGATCTCCGACAGCAATTGAACTGGTCGCAGGCTGAATTGGCTGAGCGATTAAACGTTTCACGCCAAACCGTCAATTCGATCGAGACAGACAAGTACGATCCAAGCCTGCCGCTTGCGTTCAAGATTGCCAGATTATTCCGTCTGCGGATTGAGGAAGTCTTCGATGACCTGCCGCCTTAAAGCCGGTCCAGATGTCATGTTTGATTTGGGACTACCTGCCTGCGCCGTGCCCGGGATTGCGGCCGAACGGCAGAAACTGGAGGTTGCTAGCAAACACGTTGGTGAAGCTACGCTTTCCAAGGGGGCGATTTCCAGCCACGCAGGATTCCTCGAAGGAGTGGCGGTGACTACTAATGAATCCTTGTGCTATATTTTGTGGGTAGCGCGTAGCTCTTAAATACAGAGCCGACGGCGGCATGCAACCGCCGTCACGAAGTGCGCACGGCTGCTGATACGGGGCGTCGTGCTGATGCAAGCGCGTCTCGTCCGCGACCTCTGAGACTAGGGTAAGAATTATGACATGGCTTTGGTGGACCCCGCTCGCGACAGTAGTCCTTCACATGTCAGAGGAATTCGCCTGGCCTGGCGGGTTCGCAGCGTGGGATCGAAGCTATCGGCCCGCAATCCGGAAGAGCATCACGCGTCGACTCCACATCATCATCAATGCGGCCCTACTGCTCGTGTGCGTGCAGACCGGTTTGCTGGCAAGGGCCCCTGAAGTGGAGGCACAGAGCTTTGGCATTGCCGCGTGGTTAACCATCGCTGCGCTGTTGTGCTCGAATGCTGTGTTTCATGTCATAGGCACTGTGCGAACGAGGGCGTATTCGCCCGGCGTGGTCACAGCCGTTGCCCTGTACATCCCGTTAGCTGCCTTTGGTTTCTGGTACTTCTTACACCACGGACAGGTCTCATGGCTGACGGCAACTGCCGCCGCCATTGTAGGGGGATCGTATCACTTTTGGGCGGCTCTGTTGCACAAAGTCCGACTGCATCATGCTCTCTAATGACACCACCTAGCGGGCGGTTGCAACCGCGCCTTGTCTGAAAATCAACCGGAGATTCTAAAAGACATTGAAGCTCTCTACCATCGGATCGCCGAGCAATGAAAAACCGCATAGATCGTTTGATCTCGAACCCATGAACAATCCTTAGTATTGCTCGAGCGGGTTCGGGAAGTGGGAAAGGCGCAGAATCATGCCGGAAAGAGGAATCGAGTCTGCCGCATCCAGAACGGCGGACATCACATGCGGCTATCGTGCGGCATCGTCGATGGAATCGAATCCCCATTTCAGAAGTGGCGACTGGGTTGCAGGACTGCTTCTTCCACGCAAGTTACAGCTGTTGTTCAGATTCCCGCCGGCAAGGAGGCTTCTAATTAGAATGCTTGGCCCACGTGGAATGTACGAATGGGTCATCGCCAGAACTCGCTATGTCGATGCAATATTCGAATGCGCTTCATCCGCGGGGTTTGTCCAGGTTCTTCTGCTTGGAGCTGGCTTTGACTCCAGAGCGATACGGTTCCAGTCGGCAATGCGACGATTAAGCATATTCGAACTTGATGCAGCCACGACGCAGAACGCTAAGATCGAGCAGTTCCGCAAGCGATCCATTGGCATCCCGGACAATCTCCGTTTCGTAGCCATCAATTTTGAGAAGGAAAACCTCGGGCAAAGGCTTCAGGAAGCGGGGTTCATCCAGGGAGCAAAGACTCTCGTGCTCATGGAAGGGGTGCTTCAATACCTCGCACCTGATGCTGTTTATGCGACGCTCGAGACGATTATGGATCATGTTGGAAATGGTAGTTGGCTCGTGTTTGACTACGCTCATGCGAGCGCGTTGCGAGGCGAAGGTGGTGGAAGGGACGAAAGGCAGGTGACAAAGAAGCTGGCCGGATTCAGAGAATCCTGGCAATTCGGCCTCGCTGAAAAAGAGGTCGAGCCTCTTCTTGCAAAGTTCGGCTTTAAGCTCCTGGATCTCAAGCATCCGCGTGACCTCGAAGAGGCATATTTCAAAGATGCTCGGGGGAGAATTGTGGGCCACGTCAACAACACTCAGAGCATCATTATGGCAGAAAGACGCTAATGCAGCCAGCGAGCCGCTGTTCGTAGACAAGCAACCGGCATCCAGCGTCTCGTCGCATTCTCTCGAAACACAACTCGAGCTCTGTTTCAGGGCTACATTAATAGCCTCTTCAGCTACATGTTCAGCAAGCCAGGCATGATCGCCTCAAAGGCACACAATCACTGGATCGATTTAATGGGGCAGGTCATGAAAGCCTGTCGCAGAGTATTTGACGCAGAGAAATTGGTTCCGTGATAATCTGATATCACTTTTGATTTCTCGGGAGGATGGCTGTGATGTCCACGCAGCGAAATATGATCATTATCGGTGGAGGCATCGCGGGACTTTGCGCCGGCGTGTATGCCAGAAAAAGAGGCTTCGCAACGGATATTTTCGAGATGCACAATATTGCCGGAGGTCTCGCCACGGCATGGAAGCGAGGCGGCTATACGTTCGAGAACTGCGTGCATTGGCTCGTCGGATCAAAGAAAGGTGCAGACCTTAATAACTGGTGGCGCGAAGTGTTCGACATCGACCAACTCGAGTTTTATGAAAGCGCTATCCAATCGGTGACGGAGCATGGCGGGGAGAAGATAACGATCTATCGCGATAACGATGCGCTCGAGCGGGAGCTTCTCTCTAAAGCCCCGGAAGATGCCCAGGCAATTAAGACCTTTATGCGTGACGTCCGCAGGCTGACGCGGTTCCGGATTCCAATGGGTGATAACTTTCTCCAGAAGATCATTTCCTACATGCGAGCCATTCCTTACCTTCCGCTCCTCAGCAGTGCATCGAAGATTACCGTGGGAGAATACGGTAAACGCTTTAAGAATCCCCTGCTTCGTTCCAGCTTCCAGGGGACCCTGAGCGACCTGTCTCAAATCGCCATTCTCTTCAGCTTTGCATGGATGAATAGCGGGAATGGCGGCTATCCCCTCGGCGGCTCCTTGCGAATGATTGGGCTCATTGAGGAGAACTATCGGAAGCTGGGTGGCGATATCCGCTTTAATGCGCGCGTTAAACGCATCCTTGTCGAGAACGGACGTGCCCAGGGTGTAGAACTCGAGGGGGGCGAAACATTCAACGCCGACGTAGTGATATCCGCCGCGGATGCGCATTCGACACTGTTTGACATGCTTGGCGAAAAGTATCTGGATGAGCAGACGAAGATGCAATTCAAGACGCTGAAGCCGTTTCCATCCTATCTAATGGTTTCCCTGGGCGTCGCACGGGAGTTTGCAGGAGAACCGGAATTGCTCTCCATCCTGCTCGATGAGCCGATCCGCATCGATGACCGCACGGAACTCGACAATGCCTCCTATCGCATCTTCAACTACGATCCGAACCTCGCCCCAATGGGCAAGACGGCAATTGTTTCGTTTATTCCGACCTACAATTATGAGTACTGGGCTCGGCTGAAGGAAACTTCACCCGCGAAATACGAAAGCGAGAAGCAACGCGTTGCGGATAAGATCATTGATATCTTTGACAAACGATATCCGGGCTCGAAAGACAAGATCGAGGTCGTCGACGTCGCAACCCCGGCTACCGTGTTCCGTTATACAAACAACTGGCAGGGGAGTATGGAGGGTTGGCTTCTGACGCCGGCAACAGGCGCGAAACAGCTTCCGTGTACGGTACCGGGCATTCGGGATTTCTACATGGTCGGTCAATGGATCAGCCCAGGCGGAGGGCTGCCGTCGGGCCTTATGACAGCACGGGAAGTGATAAACGGACTTTCTTAGAGTTGTGGCGCTCGTATACACACAATAAGCTGCCCTTTTGCATTGGAGCTTGATTGTAATGCCACCCAGCTTCCGAATGTAAGAAATCATGTTATGCTTTTTCGCTCCGCCGATCCCATTCTGAAAGGCTTAATCGGACTCAGGATTTATCGATCGCTATGGCATGCTGGCTTCCATTTGGATAAATATATACCGATTGGTGAAGGGCATTTCCGGCTATGGACGCAGATTCTGAAATCAAAGGAACCTTGCACGTTCTCATCGCATTTGATTGGGGAGACGAAGTCGATCTCGAGCAAGCAAAGCGTCTGGTTCGGGCGGAAGAGCATAAGCTCTTGCGCAGGAGCCGGACACCCTCGTCCATCGCCTATAAGCCCGCACCGCTCACAATATCGCTTGATGAAGTGCCGCTTGAATTACCGGAGATCGGACCTTTAGCCGCAATTGCCGATGCAACCGTGTTTGATTTTGCGGGGGTGAGCGTCGATCTGAAAATTCCATTTTCCCTGACGCCAGACCGATTGCTCGGCCTTGCCGGCTACCTCGCGGAGGGGGATCCTCTGGTAATTGCGGCAAAGTCAGCACTCGAGCCTCTGTATCGAAAACTTCTCCCGGCCATCCAGCAACCACTGTGGAGTTCTCTCAGTGAAGACTATTTTGTGTTTTTAATTTCTCCGGGCCCTTTGCTACCAACTCCGGCAACCTTGCTCGATTTAAAGGCAGGCTGGGTCGCAGGCCTGGTGCGGATGGAAACCAGCGCTCTTAGCAGTGAAGAGATCTCAGAAGCGGTCAGGCTCCATCTGAGCTACAGCCCGGAGGATCTTTTCGTTCCAGACTGGGCCGCCGCAGTCCTTATTGATCGAGATTGCGACGAAACGCTTCAGACCATCCAGTTTGTAAATCTCCTGCTGCTGGAATTCCGGCATTTGGATGAACGTCTGGCGATCAGGTTGGCGGCGGCATACAAGCTGATACAACCGCTTGTCCGGTCCCGGCTTCCCCTTTGGCACACTCACCACAGATCGCTGCGTTCCCTCGGGGAACTCAAGATGGAAGCCAACAGCATGATCGAGCGCCCCGTAAATGTGCTTAAGCTTGTGGGCGACCAGTACATCGCACGCGTCTACAGCCTGCTCGCCAAGCGCTTTCATCTCGAAGAGTGGGAACAGAGCATTCGAAGAACGCTGGAAGTGATCGAAGGCGCCTATGGGGTTATCTCCGACCAGGCCGCGACCTACCGCACCGAGATCCTCGAAATAATCGTCATTGTGCTCATTCTTGCTGAAATCATGATGGCGATCAGGGGACATTAGCTCCATCCATGGCCGCAACTCAACCATGCTTTTCTATCAATTTTTATCGCTCAAGCTAAACCCACTGGCCGGCAATCAAAGGATTTGTAATTGGCCGCAAGGATTGCAGCGGACAATCTTCCCAGGGATGTTTTGGCCCGGTGTATTCGCTCAGCTCAAGAGGTGAGGTTTCGAATTAGGATCGGCTTCTTACAGCTGTATTCAAGCAGATAGCGGGCGTGTGCAGCCTTCTGTGCCACCCACCCGAACTCGGAATAGTTTTCTGTCAGAATTAGGATCGATTCCCCGGATTGCTCCACGATTAATTTTCGGATCGGCGGATCGGAATTCCGAACCAAAACGGCGGCTAATCGCAAAATGCCAGCTAATTCCATCACAGCCCGGCGCTGCGTTTCGGGCAGGTCTGCACTCTCCGCTCCGCTTATGTTCCGTAGCTTGATATTACTGTAATGCACAACCAACGTAACTAGCCGGAGCCATTCGGAACTGAAGCCAGGCAAAATGGGCAAACGTTGCAGAAGTCTATCGTAAAGCTTATCGCTCCTTCTTTTGCCCTTGGTTTTATATACACGGTGAAGAAGCGTGGCGGCGTGCATAATTGTACGCCAATCGATAGTTTCCGGCTGCACCGGATTCGTTTTGGGATCGAGGCCATCATAGAGCTGCAAGGCGAGCCGCCGCAACATGCCGGCTTGCTTGAGATTGATCCCTTGAAATTTTGCCCATGTTTGTATCATCGAAAGATTAAGGGATGTGAGACAATTCGTTGGCGGAAGCCCGCTACGCCAAATCTTCCACAATGATTGTTTTCCCAGCATCTTGATCCGATATTTTTCGAGGCGTTCCGCTTTCTCTTCGTTAATCCTCCGGCGCCAGCAGTTCCGGCTTTCTGCATCGGGAAAGGCGTGAATTTGCACGCCAGTGTTCCAGAAGACTGCGAGATCGTGCACATCGCCAAGCCAGTCCTGCAGCGCCTTGAGATCGCCCCCCCACTCCTGGTGTAGCTGCGGAAGGAAACTCTCAACGATGTAGCGGAACTTCTTTATGCCGATGCGTAAGCGGTGAAAAGCAGGATTGCTTCGATTACGCAAGGCCTCTCCGTGAAGGCGGTGTGCCGCCTTCCAGGCATTCAAAGCATTCAATTGGAAGACCGCGCCACCAAGAGGAATGTTGCGAGAACGCCTGTGCAGGCGTTGGATCCACCGCCCCCAGCTGTCCCGATCAAACTCCGACAGTGCCTTCATCGCCCTCAGTTCCAGTTCCTGCCTGCGTGCTGCGAAGCACGCCGTCATTGCCGAATAAACCGGATCCTCCTGCATTCCAAGACGGTCAACCCATTCTTCCATGACCTGAACATCCCGCAACTCCCCGAGTCGTTTGAACAGGCGCCGTGCCTCCCTGGTCAAGGCTTTCCAAGTTTTGTCGGGGTCAATGGTCATGTAGCCTGCGGCTATGGATCGGCAGCGGCGCAATGCCACGCGAAGATCGTGAATGTGATCAGGAGAAAAATCGGTGCTCGTGCGCTCCGCCTCTTGGAGTACCCGTTCCATCCAGTGGCGCAGACCGAATGTCTCATCCTGACTAGGATCAATGGGGATTTCTGACGCGATCATATTCACGGCTTATTGTACCATTTCATCGATTCACGATTGGCGTCAGCCATGTGGACAGTCGCTTAAGATGTTGTTATCGGCATCCTCGGGCACGCTAAGTTATGTCCCTTAAAACAGGCAATCAGGGATCTTCTGGATTAATAGATTCAGAATCAGTTCTGCCATCATCGAGCAACACAAACGGGGCTGTTGGCTACACCGCAGGATGATCTGCCCTGCAGCCTCTCTGAATCTGCGATATTTTTTAATTATACCAAGTGTGGGGAGTGCGTTAAAATTGCGTTTTTTTCGGCTTATGTCGGCGTAATATCGCTCATCTGGATTAATCATTTGAGCAGGAAACCATTTGCATTGGCGAAGGTGCTTTGATGCGGCGATTTGCTAAATTGGAGAGCGACCAACACAAGCGCCGAACTGGAATCGTAAGAATACTTCGCGGGGTATTACTGGCTATAGCCTGCCTCGTGACGCTGGCGCTACTGGGCGCGTATGGTTCGACCGTATACTTCATCCACAAATCATTTACGAGACGCGTGGAATCCTGCAAGGCCATACCCGAGGACTTGGGCCTGAGAGGCGAGACAATTGCCCTCACGAGCTCCGATGGTATTCCGCTGAAGGGATGGTGGATTCCGACGGAGCAGTCGCATGGCTCAGTTATCGTGCTTCACGGCATGGATGGACTTGATGCGGCTTGCCTCTTTCCTCATGCCAAGTTTCTTCACGAGGCAGGATGGTCGGCCTTTTTGCTGGACATGCGGGCGCACGGCAGAAGCGGAGGCCGGCGCATTGGCCTTTCGATTGAGGAGCCGCGGGATGTCGGCGCCGCGCTGGATTGGCTTGAAGCGCAAGCCTCCCAGAAAGAAAGACCCATCGTTTTGCTGGGGCTTTCAATGGGAGGTGCCATTGCCCTTCGCACCGCGGCATCCAGACATGATGTCGACGGTGTGATCAGCGTGAGCGCGTTTGGATCCATCGATCACTTGATGGGCAACGGTCTTCAGCTCTGGCTGGGGCGACTGGGCATCCTGACGCTTTATCATGTCTGGACGCCACTCGCTTCGGCGATCCATGACATCCCGAGAATCAGTCCGCGCCCCGTGCTCCTAATGCATGGCACCGCCGATCGTCAGATCCCAGTGGATGAAGCTTACCTGCTCAAGAATGTAGCTGGACCGAAAGCAGAATTGTGGATTGTGCCCGGTGCAGACCACCTTATTTTCAAAGAAGATGGAAACGGCAAAGGACAAGCCGACATTGAATACAGAAAACATATCCTGGAATTCCTTGGCAGGTTGTGACCAGCGTGTTTTCGCTGAACCATGAAGAATATTCAAATGGCTTCCGGCACGAACACAGAGGATTTTGCAATATATATAGATTAGAGTTCTTACTTCCCAAGTTTCTTCACCAAATCCCTTCATGGACACTTCGGTTTAACCTGGGTTATAAAACTCCCGGATGAAATACCGATACAAGTCGCTCCTCTACCAGATTGCTGCCGCCGTGGTTTGGAACTTCATTAGACTCCGCCCCTTCTATTCCACAAAGCCGGACAAGGAGTCCCCGCTTTGGAATCCCTATTCGCCTATCATTTACTGGTGGACTTCATCGGAACATGACTGCGAACGAGCCCATAGAATTGACTTTAACGGGAATGTCTATCGTCGAAATACGGGATCCACGTTGGGCAGCCAAGGCTTCAGGGCTGTAAGGGATCCCGAGGGCGGATAAGCCAATCTCCAGGAAAGATCCTTTACAGTAACGCCCGGACTGGTTTAAACCTCCGATCTCGACAAATCTGCCGAAAGATCTATCAAGGATTGAAAACCCTCGGAATTCAATTCTCCGGAATGGGCGTTAAATGACCGCCTGGTTGTTGCCTCCCATAATGCCATTTGAATCAAGCCGCTTGTCCGGGAGGCAAGAATTGGACATTCCCTCCTGCAGGTATCATAATTACCTGGTTATCATTTTCGGATATAAATCTGCCGTTCTTCATCAGAGAGGGTGCCAATGGCTGAACAAATATCTCTTAATCGCATCGATGAAATAATGAGAGCAGTGTTTTTGCAGCTTAAAACGATGGGTGGCCACGCAAATGGTAACGACGTGTTGGCGGCTGTTGAGCCGAAACTTGGCCTTACTGATGACGAAAAGGAGAAAACCCATACTGGAGATGTCCGATGGGACGCATATGTAAGGCTTTACACTTCGGATTGCGTAAAGGCTGGATATCTCAAAAAAACAGAAGATAGCTGGACGTTGACTCCAAAGGGAGAACGTGCCCTGACCCTGCGGCCCGGCGAATTGATCCGCTCCGCACGTAGAGAATACAAAAAATGGGCCTTTCGCGAAGTCTGTGGGGATACGCGATGGATTGCATAACCGGATTGGGTCACGACTCATCCAGAACACGTTGAATTGCGCAGATAGAGTTCTCCCTGTGGATCTGCCTTTGACCTTGGTTTCTTGGATGTTATTTCAGCGTAGACTTTTTGGCGCTGGAGTTTTTCCCCTCGTAATATGGCATCTAAGTCTAGCCCTCGACAGATAACTCACCCTTAGCTACGAAGTTATTGAGATTGACCTGTCTGCTTAAAACCGGTCCGGATGTCATGCTTGATTTTGAGGGCAAACCCTTCTTCCTGCATCCAACAATTGTTCTGGTATAGAAATGTCCGATATTTGCGGAGATCCGTGAAGATGCACTCTTTTCCAGAGAAGAATATCTTCAACACGATCTCTTGTTTGGCGAGTTAGGAAGCATCTTTCCCAGATGCGTGTGCCTCGAGATGGCCAGCGCTGGACGGTGCCAAGTTCATTTCACGTTCAGCGCGAAACCAGTCTTCCTCGGGGGAGCCAACTGGGCAGCCCCGTTGCTCCCAATAAGCATAGGCAAGCAACGCAATCTTCTCCCGTTTTGAGACTGCCGAACCAAAATGGTACTGATTGGTCGCAGGAGATCCAGTTGCCTTCACCTTGGAGGAAATCCTGAAGCTTTTCTTTGTTGCAGATATAAGCTTTTTGGGCTTAGGAGTCGACGCTAAGGTCTTGGTCCCCTTTGCGGTTCGTTTCTTGTCCATCGTGATTCCTTCTGCCTGTTGGTCAACAGGTCTATTTGAGTGAGACGCGTTTAATATTTTAGGAATTCATTATTGTTGCATGATCTTGCCTGTATCATCTCTTCTGCATCATATGTAAATCGGCTTTTATGTGGCCAAGTTTATGCGGCTTCAAACTCGGGATAGCAATCTCTGGTCGTCAGGTGAACACAAGGTTCTTGTGCCGATTGGTAATCTTCATTCCCGAACGCCTCAATCACTCCGGCGAATATCTAATGTTTCGAGATTGTTGCGTACTTCCACAACAGAAAATAATATATATCCCCATTGTTTGATTTTTATGAAAATCCAATTTAATGTCGTTACTAACCTGAGTTTAGCCCGGACCGTTAGTTTCTGTATTACGACAGCGGCACTGTTCTGGGCATCGTCATTACATATTTAGAAATCCTTCCTTTTGAAGCGTGCTTCATCGAGATCCGCTTTAGATGGGGCCCAGAGATCATCCACTCCTCCTCTTTTTTGCGGGGCGAGCATAACATTCCCAGCACCGCAGCTTCTCACCGGACTCCCGGCCATTTAGTCAGGAGTGCGCAAGAAATAACAAGAGTTTTGCGCTTCTTTAATCAGATCATAACAACGGAAGCATAATCTTATTCGCTAAGAGCGGAGGAATTGGATCGATCATGGAGACCCAGATGACAGCTGATCTCTCGAAATGTTCATCTTGTTCTAGGAGCGAAAACGACGTCAACATATTTACCGCCGGACCAGGCTACTGTCTTTGCGGCAAGTGTGCTGAGATCTGCAAGCAGATCATTGCCGAATTCGAGAAGGATTCCGAAGGTCTTCTCGTGCCTGTCATTTCTGGGCGAACGTGAGCGCCTCAATTGCAAAAATCAAATCGGGTTGGCCCTGGGTGTTGGAGAAGCGGGGAAAATGAAGAAACAAACACAATTTATTATTTTTAAAAGTAATAATCAGTACAGCATTACCGAGTGCGACAGTTCCGGCGTGAAACAGGCTTTCATAAATGAAGGAATTGTGAGCGGTGACAGTAGTGTTCTCCTCAGACTCTCCGATATCGTGCCGGTGAACGAAAAACTCGAAAGCTTTGTCGAGAAAAATGCAGGGCACCTAATTTATGCCCAATAGTCCCACCAGCGAAGACTTTTACAGCTTCCTAAAGTCAGAAATCGCTACCGTGTGCCCAGACTCTCTTTCACCCTGAACTGGCGCAGCGTCAGGCTTCCCCACGGCAAAGAAAGTCTCAACGCCAAATAGCTTTTCAAAATATCTGGCATGGCGCTTGGCAGCCCTGAGATCCAGTTCAATGTTCGGATGCTTGGTATCCATAATTAAAGTAAACTGGACCATCTTACGGCTTTGCCGGCATTTGACTTCATTGACATAGGGAAAATGGCTTTGATCGAGGGCATCGGCTATTCGGAGGAGGGATGATAGGCATCGTATCACTCTTCGGGATTTCCTCGGAAGGGAGGCAAACTCAGGATGCGAGGCCTTGGGTGTTGCCCGCCGATGATATCTAACCAAATGGGCGAGAATGATTCTTTCCTCAGGAGTGAATCCACGCAGGTCGCTGTTCATAACCAGGTAGTAACCGTGTTTGTGATGCTTGGTATATCCTATATGGTATCCGATGTCGTGGAGAATGCCGGCATGTTGAAGAAGCCTTCCTTCGGTTTCTCCCAATCCATGCAGATAAGCTGTATTTTTGAAGATCTGGCCGGCAAGTAGTGAAACCTTATGGGAATGCTCGGGCGGGTAATCGCAACGTGCGGCCAGATCAATCACGGATTGGAGGCGCATATCCAATTCTGCGGTTTCGATACATTTTTGCGGCTTGGCATTAGCGATGCATGTCATAGATCAGCCCTTCTCGCAATGCCACCCGGCAAATAGTCACCTCCTTCGCCCCTATAAACTCCAGAATCCAGAAATGATCCCTGGATTGCCGGCGTTACAGAGGACCCGATGGCCCCATTTAATTCTAGGGGAAGCATTTGCTATATAACTATTAAGTGTTTATGAATTCTTGGTGAAGCTATAGTAATTTCCACAAGCAGTCGCATGAGAAGTTTTATAGGGCAATTGTAATAAAGCCGGCGGGAGCTTTGCTGAGGACTTGTTTCTTTGAAAAGCCGCTCCTGTGAGAAATCAATCCACCTTAATGGTGTAAATGCGATAAGCGGATGATCGATGTCTTGATTTGGGAATCAGGTTATTGGCGGCATCTTTTGGATAATCGAGGGCCAAGGGACGAACCCCCGGCTATCTTTCCGGCGCGCTTCCAGCGCTAAGATTGGAAACCACATGCCTGGAAGGATTCCTGATAAAAGATCTCGGGCGTCATTACGGCATCACGCTATCGGAAAACGGGGCTGAGATGCACGTTGTCCAGACAATGCTCGGGCACTCCTCGGTTACTGCAACCGAGATGTATTACGCACACTTCTCTCCGGAATTTGCAGCGCACCGCGCGTTGCAGGTTTTGGAGGGGCGCAAAAAACAGGAAAAAGCTGGGACGCAAATGGGACGCAAAGATATTGCGACTCAGGTGGCGTAAAACTATATGAAAGCTGCAGGTTGTGTAGAATCAATGGATTGTATGGTGCCGGGGGGCGGAATTGAACCGTCGACACACGGATTTTCAGTCCGTTGCTCTACCGACTGAGCTACCCCGGCACTGGAACTGCGGACAAAGCGGGAAGTTTTATACCACTGGAGCGGGAAAAAATCTACCCAAGAAA
>DATJPG010000010.1:0-81452 GCA_035506515.1 Acidobacteriota bacterium | reverse complement strand
CGGGACAAGAACAGATCCATTCTGCTCTATCGCAAAATGCGTGACTCTTGTTCGCCCTCCACATCATGGCAACCCGAAACTTTCTCTCCGCCATCGTCGCTTCGGCTAAAGAACAGGATGCAATCGGACGAGAAGAGGTTTCTTCCCGATCGTATTTCTTTTCCCGATCCTCTTGCATCCCATCGTGGAATTATCCTTGCCGGCGCTTTGCCCGATCATTGTCGGGAACCCGGCGGTTTGCCTGCAAAGCATAGAACTATCGGCGGTCCGGTTCGTCGCTATCGCCGAAGCCGGCAACCGTAAATTCGCCGTTAAAATTGATGACCGCCCAAGCGGTATGTGTCGAGGGATCGATGCCGTAAGTGCCCAATCCGTAGCCGGCAGTCCATGGGCCGACCACAAACTGCTTCTCGACACCACCGAAGTTTTTAGTCACTGCATTGATCCAATTCCCTTTTCCATTCCGGGTTGCCAAACCGAAGAGACCGCTTTTCAGTTCATCGGTTCTCAAGCTTCGTCCCTCGTAGCTCATCGATAAAACATAAACATCGGTTTCCTGGGTTCCAAAGCCTTTTGCCATGCCGCCCAAACGCAGAATGTCACTCGCAGCGCCAGGGTTTGTTTTCGACCAACCGGTATAGATTGCCTTTGTGAGGCGTCGACCGCCGGCATCCTGAGCAGTGCTGCCGTTAATCCCTGCAAGAATGCTGGCCGTGGTCCCCCTGAAGCTGTCCTGAACAATAGTGTACGATTGGCCCTGGCCCACCAGGAATTCGGCACCATTTAGGCTATAGCCAAAAGTTTCGCGCTTTTCCCAATTGCCCGAGAGGACGGGCGTGGCCGATATTAGTCCGCCGATTTGCCCAGAGGGAACACCGTAGTATTCAAATGTCACATGAGGTCCATCGACCGTCACAATATAGTAGCCGATCTGATAAAGGTCCTGTGACAGGGGGATTTCACGAGCCGGATTATCATATTTCGTATCATTCGATGGGTTCACGGGGGTATAGAATTTGTTGCTGTCGGAGGCGCAGATGAGTTCGTGCACGATGGCCGTTTTGCCATCCGTCGTCGATACCACGGCGCGATTATGCATGTGATCATGCCCGCCGATGAGGTATTGCACTCCATGGTTGGCCAGGCTGGCGATGAATGCATCCGTCGATGCCGGGTCCGAAGCGGGATTCGGTCCGAAGAGACCATCGGCATGGTTTTCGGTAATCAATCCCTTGTGCGCAAAAACGAAGGCGTGGTCCGGCCGCTTCTTGTCCGATAGTCGTTGCGTGATCCAGTTCTGCTGCTGCGGGATCGTCGTATTGGTCGTGTTCCCGGAATTATCGAACTGATCCAGAAGAATAAAGCGGGCATTTTCATAGTCAAAGGAGTATGTCAAACCCTTTATGGAGACACCGTTGAAGGTGAGGCTGGGGCTGTTAAAATTAGACCCGATTTTGAATGGGAAGCCGACCTTGGAATCTGGAGCGAGAAAAGCGTCTGTCCCGATACTCGGGTTTATGTCGCTGGGGGTTAGATTATTTAAGCCGTTTAGGTTCTGAGGGAAAATCCGAATAAATTCCGGTCCGGACCCGGGCATTTCGGATTCGTGGTTTCCGCGGAGAGGGTAGAAGCCGATACCGGCGTTATAAAGGTCTTGGGCAAACAGAGCCCGGGTATCAAGGCTGCCTAAGCTGGGCACATCCACTGTGTCTCCAACGGCTACAACAAACCTCACTCCCTTTAGTATGAATTCTCTGTCCACTTGTTTGATGACATCGGCGGCAACAGTATTCGGATTCTTGCCATCATCGTTATTCAGCCATTGCGTATCGGCGATTACGCCGAATTTCCAGGGTTCGGCAAAGCCGGCGATGGATCCGACGAGGAGCATAAACGCCGTTGTCAAAATCAACACTTTCAGGAATTGCGTTTTCTTTTGCATACGATAGATCCTTTCAAAATAAATATTCACGAGTTATTGCCTACGCCCACTCACTCAAACTTCCGAGTGGTCTCGACGGGGGAATATTTACTTTTTAAATATTTGTTTTTAATGAACTGCGCGCGATGATTCGGCTAAAAGATGATGAGATTTCCGCAAAGCGTGGATGAAGAACCATTGATCCGCATTTTCCCGGCTGTCGGCGGATGCAGGATCATAATAAGTTGCTGGCAAGCTCCGCAAGTTCTGACCGCTCGCCCTTTTCCAGATTAATGTGGCTGTACAGACTCTGTCCTTTGAAATGCTCGATCAGGTAGGAAAGCCCGTTGGACTCGGCATCCAGATACGGATGATCGATCTGGTAAATATCCCCGGTAATCACGATCTTCACGGCATCTCCGGCGCGTGTGATGATGGTTTTGATTTCATGTGGCGTCAGGTTCTGGGCTTCGTCGACAATAAAGTATATTTTTTGCAGGCTCCGCCCCCGGATGTAGCTCAACGGTTCAATCACCAGTTTGTCATCCCGGATCATCTGGTCGATCTGCTGATACTGCTTGTCCTCCTCGGGGTACTGGTTCTGTATGATTTTGAGATTGTCCCAGATAGGCTGCATATACGGGGCCAGTTTGCTCTCGATATCCCCTGGGAGATATCCCATGTCCTTGTTGCTCAGCGGGACCAGGGGTCTTGCGACGAAGATCTGCCTGTAATCTCTTTTCGCGGCTATTGCGCTGGCCAACGCGAGCAGAGTTTTCCCCGTTCCCGCTTTTCCCGTCAGCGTAACCAGCGGAACGGAAGATCTCGTCAAAGCATCCACGGCGAAAATCTGCTCCGCGTTACGGGGTTTGATTCCCGAGACCGGTGTCTTGTCCACCTTGCGCAATAGCCCGGTTGCGTGATCGAAGCAGGCGAGCACGGACCGGCTGGGATTGCGCAGGATGAAATATTTGTTGGGGATCAGCTCCAGCGAGTGCTTTTTTGCGATGCGATCTGCTTGAGATTCGTAGGGGGGCTGATACAATGCGCTGACAAATTCGTCCTCCACATCTTCGATGATCTCTTTTCCGCTATAGAGCGCATCGACACTGCGGATTCGATCGGTCGTGTAATCTTCCGCCCGTATGCCAAGCGCCTTTGCCTTCATTCTCATATTCACATCTTTTGTTACAAGAACGACGCCTTTGCGTTTTCCGGCTGCCTGGTGCACATCATAGGCGACGCTGAGGATCCTGTGGTCCGGACTGTCTTCGCTGAAAATCGCGCGGATTTCGGGGTTCAATCCTTTCGAGATGACGATCCGCACCACGCCTTTGCCCGGACCGAGCGACACGCCTCCGTTGAATATGCTGTTGCCGGTCAACGCATCGAGCGTTCGCGCGAACTCCCGTGCGTTGAGGTTGATCACCTGGCTGCCGCGCTTGAAACGGTCGATTTCCTCAATGACGGCCAGGGGGATGACAATGTCGTTATCCTGGAACTGATGAATGCAGGTTGGATCGTGCAAAATGACGTTGGTGTCCAGAATAAAAGTCTTGGCAGATGAATGTCCAGCCATTGCGGCACCCTTTCTTCACAGGTGATTTCGGCAGCAGGATTGAAGGGAGACAAAAGACTCGGGGTTCTTTCAAGGCAAATCGCGTATATCGGAACATGACTCTATGGCGGCCGGGGCAGGAAGACCGGTTACCCCGACCGCCTGAAAGGAGTATATATGAGTGGAAATAACTCTAACAGGCGGATTTGAATCTATTGTTAAGATACAGCGAAATAATCGTGAATTCTGAACAGCTTCATCGCCGAGCCGGCCCTGGCATCGGCAATACCCGGTAGAAAACTGGGCGGAGGAAAATGTGGAACGATTCCTTGGAATTCCAAATTCTTTTGTCAAGACTTTGTCCCCAAGCAATGACTATTTTCGGCAACAATGATCGAAGAGGGATTCCGCGACTGCCCATTCGACAGCGAAGGCTTCGTCTTGAATCGTTTGATCGGCCTGCTCAAGGCACGATTTCATGATGTCGAAAATCGTCGCCTCGGCAGACGTCTCGAAGTCTTCCGGAATTATCGGGATTTCAATTCCTGCTTTTATCCTATTACTGGTATTCATAAATACGACAACCTCTCGTAAGCGAATCGTTCGAAATGCGGCAGCTTGCTGTCGCTTTTTTGAACTGCCCGATTTTCAAGGATATCGCGAAAAGCGCGAGCAAGCTTGCGCACTTCGAAAAGCTGACGGCTGAAAGCCGACTGCTGAAAGCTGTCAATAGGCTTCCCAATATGCTTCGTAATACCGGTTCCGATAATAATTTGGTTTTCTGCCATTGACGGCCGTGGATACAAAGAACCGGATTATTTTCCAGTGGCCCATTTTAATAAAACGGCGGTTGGTGCTGTAGATTCCGCCCCGGAGGACCCGGAACCGAGTGCGTTCAATCTGGCGGGTCAGCTGATAGTCTTCTGCGAAGAGCGCTTTCTCATCAAAACCCCCGATTCTGTCAAATTCCTCTTTGTCGAGAAGCATGAACATCCCCGTCGCGAATGGCTTGTGAAAGCGCGATAGCCGCTGCACCAGGTTGTTGCAGGTATAGAGGAAGTGATCCAGCCAGATGCCGCCGCAGCAAAAAATATCCGTCGTGACACAGTGGAGCGATTTCTTTTTCATCAGATCGACGGCGCGGCGAATCAACGTTGGATCCGCCAGTTCTATGTCCGCATCGAGAAAGAGGATGTATCGGCTGTCCGCGCATATCGCGCCCCGGTTTCGGCCGACCGATGGAAGCCCGCCCTGGATTACGGTAAGCGCCAGACTTTTGGCAAACTTCATTGCTATCGGAATGGTTCGATCCGTTGAATCCGCATCCGCCAGAATCACTTTGGTGTTCGCCATCAGAGAATAATCCTGCTCCTCCAGCGACAGCAGAAGCCGAGGAAGGAGTTTCTCCTCATTTTTCGCCGGTATGACAATCGTCAATTCGTCC
The DNA here is from genome assembly GCA_035506515.1 of Acidobacteriota bacterium. GTDB lineage: Bacteria > Acidobacteriota > UBA6911 > UBA6911 > UBA6911 > UBA6911. The sequence goes on along the minus strand of DATJPG010000010.1, from coordinate 76,529 downwards.
GATATATTCATAGTTTCAGCCTCCAGACTGATGACCGAGCCGAAGAGTAACAGGGATTTGTTACCCTGAAATGAAGCTGTCATGAAGTTCACGTGAAAGCTTCAGATCCGGCGGCTTCTATGGAATAATTCGGATCGCGCGGCTCCGGAAAAGATGTAGAATGGCGGGCAAAACAGGGGTTGATCATGGCAAGAGGCCGGATTCTGGTGATCGATGACGAGAAGGATTTGATCGAGCTGGTGCGCTACAATCTCGAGAAGGAAGGTTTTGTCGTGCGCAGCGCGCAGGATGGAGAATCGGGGTTAGAGGCAGCCCGGAAAGAGTCGCCGGACATCATCCTGGTAGATCTGATGCTCCCTGGCATTGATGGCCTGGATGTCTGCCGCTCACTGCGATCCGACAGCCGGACAGCCCGGATTCCGCTCATCATGCTGACCGCCAAGACCGCTGAAGCGGATCGCATCCTGGGTCTGGAGCTCGGCGCGGACGACTATGTCACAAAACCTTTCAGTCCGCGCGAGCTCATTGCGAGGATCAAAGCCGTGCTGCGGCGCACTTCGAGCCCCCAAACGGCTCCGGATGTGATTCGGCGCGGCAGCCTCACGATCGACATGGCACGGCGCACCGTCACCTGCGCCGGCGAACCGATTGTCCTGACCGCCACCGAATTCCGGCTACTGCAATATTTTGCCTCCCATTCCGGACACGTTTTCTCGCGCGCGCAGCTGATCGATGGCGCAATGGGCAGAGATGTAACCGTTGAGGATCGCACCATCGACGTCCACATCACGGGACTGCGCAAGAAGCTCGGGGATTGCGGCGACTGGATTGAAACGGTTCGCGGTTTCGGTTACCGCTTCCGCGACGACGAAGCAGCGCCAGAAGACTAGCTGTCAGCTTTCGGCTCTCAGCCAACAGGGAGCAACGACACCCGTGTGACGGCTGAGAGCTGACAGCTGAAAGCTATTTTCGCGGCAGATATACGAAAAAAGTCGAGCCTTGGCCTACTTCGCTTTCAACGCGAATCCGGCCGCCATAGGCTTCCACCAGGTGTTTGACGATGGATAATCCGAGCCCGGTCCCCCCGGACTCCCGCGACCGTGCGGCATCGGCGCGATAAAATCTTTCAAATATCCTATCCTGATCCGCTTTGGGAATCCCGATGCCGGTATCCGCGACCGAAAGCACGATTTCCGATCCTTCGGCGACCGCCTTCACGCGGATGCTTCCGCCCGAGGGTGTGTATCGGAGGGCATTATCCAAAAGATTCTGTAAGATCTCCTGAAAGGTCCGGACATCGCCATTCAGCACGGGCAAATCGCCGGCGTATTCCACCTCGAGCAGAAGCCGTTTCTGCTCCGCCTTGATGCGGGCGACTTCCATGCAGGGATCGATGATCTCAGCAATCGCAACCGGCACGGTTTCGCGCTTGATCTGTCCCGCCTCGATTTGCGCCAGCTTGAGCAGGTCGTCCGTCAGCCTCCCAAGCCGCAGTGCGTGTTCGCGGATAATCTCCAGGAAGCGGGTTCGATTCTGAAGATCGTCCTTTGCGCCCCCGAGCAGCGTTTCCGCAAAACCCTGAATCGCAGTCAAAGGTGTCTTAAATTCGTGCGAAATATTGGCGATGAAATCCCGCCTCGCACGTTCCAATCTGCGGATCTCGGTAATATCGTGCAACACCATGACCGCACCAGTCGTCGCACCCTCGAAGGAGATCGGCGCGGCGGTGACGGCGAAGCTTCGCGTTCGGATCGATCCTACGACCACTTCCCCGTGGATGAGTTCGCCTCCTGTCAACGCCCTCTGAATCATGGATAGCAGATCCGAGTGCCGGATCAGTTCCATCACCGGCCGCCCTTCGCTGGGCGTGTTCGCGATGCCCGCATCCCGGCAGAACGCGCTGTTGCAGTAAATCACGCGCTGATCGCTCCCGATTACGGCGACGCCTTCCTCCATGCTGGCCAGTACTGCCGACGAGCGATTTCGCTCTTCGGTCAGTGTCTTAATCGATCGGTCGAGCTTCACGGCCGTCTGCCCCAGGGTATTGGACAGTTCGGCCAGTTCGTCTCTGCTGTGCTCCATGGGGAGCGGCCTGAAATCGCCTTCGGCCACCCGCCGGGAAAACTCCTTGAGTCGCCCGATGCGACGCGATACCGCGCGATAAAAGAGCAGCGAGACTCCGCCAGCCACGACCAGAATCACCAGCGAAATGCCCCACAGGCGGCTGCGAAAAGCGAATCTTGCCTCCTCGAGGCGATGAAGCGGCGCGGACAGCCGTAGGACGATCGGCGGTATTGTCTTGGATTCGTAACGGTGCGCAAGGTATACGAGGTCTACCTTGAGCGTCGGGCTTCGGCGCACCGCACGTCCCGTACCGGTGAGGAAAGCTTCTCTAATCTCAGGGCGCGCGAGATGGTTTTCCATCTCAGCAGGATCATCCGCGGAATCCGCCAACACCTTCCCGTCGCTCGCCACCAGGGTCACGCGAGCCCCGCTCTGGCCGCACAGCCGAGTCCATTCCCTTAGCTGCGGCACATCAAGCGATCGGGGAGGATTCGTCTCCGCAAGGCGAATCAGGGAATCCAGTTGGGAAAATGCGGCGTCGAGGAATTCTTTCTTCAATGCCCGGACAACGTAAGTATCCACCGCGGCGAGGACCAGCAACAGCAGGAGCAGATTCAAAAATCCGATTTTCCAGAAGAGCCTGTTTTTCATGCTTTAGCCACGCCCATTATACAGCACGACCCGGGAAATTTCGGCACCTGTCGCTTATATTCTCTTCCCGCTCGACATCGGTGAATGTTCATTTCCACATACCTGCGGCCGCTGCTCTTCCTGTATCGAACGGCTTCCGAGGGCCAATCTATCAGGCGTGTTTTTGACGGGAAACAGGGTCTATCCCTGGAATTCCGGGATAAGGATATCGCAGTTGCGGCGCGCCCCATGATTCTGCATATAGAGAATCAGCGCGGGCGTTTCGTGCGCCCCGAGATGGAAGGCGCCCAGCTGTGATTCGGAACCTTCCACTCCCACCCACTCCCTGCAGCTGTAGCCAAGGCTTTCGAGCACCCCTTGCACTCCCATTTCCAATCCGGAAAGCGACTGGCATTCGAAGCTCAGGTCGACCCAGCGGTCTGGAAAAACGGAAAAGAACTGCTCCAGGTCGCACATCCTCTTCTTTTCGCGGACCGCAACCCGGATACTTCTCGCGGGATGGCAGATGGTGGATATGTGGTCGAGAAGCTTTGCGATCAGGGTATCCAGACAGCCCCTTTCCCATAATTTGGAGAGATCGGGAAATATGGAAAGATAGACGGAAGGACCGCCGTGCCTGGGTCCCGGAATGATCTCCCGCTCGATTATTTCGGCGCACATTCCCATCACCGCCTCCAGGCAAACCATAGCCCCCAACTGTTAAGCTTTGATGACGGAATTATGAATATTTGATGAAGGGTTTGCTGGAACGCCGGCATCCTCGCCTAAAAGCAAACGCTTTCACACTACAGGCGTTTGATGACGACGAGGCTGAGGTCATCCGATTGCGGTGCCGACGCACGCCGCGCCTGAAGAATTGCCTCGCAGATTTCCTTGGCGCTGCCGTCCTTGGCATGTGAAACGGCCCGTTCCAGCCGAATCTTGGAAAAGGGGGAGAAGGAATCGAACAGTCCGTCGGAGTAAAGCAACAGCACGTCGCCTTTGCCCATCAAATTAAGCTCGTTGACCTTGTACCGTTTTTTGTACCCGAGGGCACGCTCATAATGGCTGGCATCGGCATGGCCCTCGGTCGGCTGTAGGCCGATCGGCGGATAGCTCACCAACCGGTTCGCGCTGATGTCCACGAAACAATCGTATTCCCGTGAAAAAACAAGCGGCAGCGGATGCCCCGCATTCACAAAGCGAAAACGCCCCGTGTGCGAAATTTCTCCATAGATGAGCGTGATGAAGCTCGCGCGATCCCGGTCGGCGGCAAGATTGCGCAACGTCGTGGATTTTAGGAATCGTGTGTTCACCTGCTCGAAGAGGCGCGCGGTGATTTCGCCGTTCAAATCCATTTCGTACAGCGCCGCCGTGTGAAAGACCTGGTGCAGCATCAGCGCGCGCATCGCGTCGGTGAACTCATGGCCGGCGACATCTGCGACCAGGATCCCTCCGCTCCATTTGAGCCTCTGCAGAGATTTCGCCACGGATTCCTGCCCTTGTGCGTTGGCGGCTCGAATCCTGGCATCGAGATCGAATCGGTCCTGGAAATTCACATAGGTAATGAGATCGCCGCCGGCGATTCCGTTGAATGGGATCGAAACGCCGTAGATGTCCGTGTTCGGTATGCGAGGAATGGCACCAGGTGCAGGCATGAGTCGCTGCGCCATGTAGCGCGCTCCCATACGCAGTTCTTGTTCAATCGAAAGATCGGGCTGTGTCATCGCGTCCTCGAATAGGAATGACGATGAATAACAGATCGTTGGGCTAAAAGCAAGGATTGGAATTTCTTTCAGAGTGCGGCTGCTTGCAGCCGCTTTCTGCACACCCCCCCCAACAGCGGCAGCAAACTGCTGCACTCCAGAAGAACATTAATCCTGCGGATTGGATTCGCGGAACTTGTAGCCGAAACCGCGGATGGTCTCGATCCAGCCGCCGCACCGGCCCAGCTTTTTTCGCAGCGACATGATGTGCACATCGATGGTGCGCTCCAACACCGTGACATCTCTTCCCAGGGCGCCGTCGATCATCGAAGCACGCGAATACACAAATCCCGGGTGGGACGCCAGATACTGCAGGAGGCGGTACTCGGTAGCCGTAAGGTCCATCTTTTTGTTGCCGCATCGCACTTCGTGGCTGGACGGATCGATCGAGAGATTGCCATGCCGGATCATTGAGGGCTGCAGGCGGTATCCGGAGGAGCGCCGCAACAGCGCTTTGATCCGCGCCGTGAGTTCGCGCGGGCTGAACGGCTTGGTTATGTAATCGTCCGCCCCAATCTCCAGGCCCACGATGCGGTCTGACTCGGAGGCTTTTGCCGTCAGCATGACAATGGGGATTCGCGACGTGGTGCTCTCCGCCCGCAACATGCGGCACACTTCCAAGCCGTCGATGCCCGGAAGCATCAGGTCTACGACAATCGCATCGGGCTTCTCGGTTACGGCCCGAGCAAATCCGGATTCGCCGTCCGAAGCACCGATCACGGTGTACCCTTCCCGCTCGAGATTGTATCGGACCAGCTCGATCAGATCCGCTTCGTCATCGATGACCAGAATAATTGCCTTGGACACAGTGAGCTCAGGATGTGGTTGTTCGTGTACTGCTTTCGTGGCGGTGGCGCACTTCCCGCCCTTCCACCATGTAAATGACTTCTTCCGCGATATTCGTGGCGTGGTCCCCCACCCGTTCGAGGTTGCGCGAGATCAGGATCAAGGCGAGCGCGCGTGCGATCGTCCCGGGATCGGCCATCATGTGGGTCAGGAGAACACGGAAAATCTGGTCGCGGTATGCGTCGACCTTTTTCTCTTCTTCCAGCACCCGGTTCGCCGCAGAACAGTCCTTTTCAACCAGCGCTTCCAGGCTGTCACGCACCATCCGCTCCGCGATCTCCCCCATCAGCGGCAAGTCCACCAGCGGCTTGAGCGGCGGTGCTTTGATCACATGATTGGCATTTTGAATAATATTGACCGCCTGGTCGCCGATCCGCTCTAGCTCGGTCGCGATGCGGGAGGCCATGAACAGGAAACGCACGTCCGTGCCGACCGGCTGCTGCAGCGCCGTCAGCGTGACGGCGCTATCGTCGATTTCAATCTGGAGGTTGTTCACCTCCTCTTCTTTGCGATAAATTTCGGCGCCGAGCGACTCGTTGCGCTCAATCAGAACCCTGAGCGCGGCCTGAACCATCGATTCCGCCAGGCGGCCCATCAGGAGAAGCCTCTCAAGCAACTCCTGTATCTTTTCGTCCAAGTGGCGCATTAACCGAACCTCCCCGATATGTATTGCTCCGTCCTCGGATCGGAGTTTTTGGTGAAAATGGTTTGGGTCTCTCCGACTTCGACCAGCTCTCCCAACAGCATGAACGCGGTATCATCCGAAATGCGGGCCGCCTGTTGCATGTTGTGCGTGACAATGAGGATTGTGTATCTGTCCTTGAGTTCCAGCATCAGCTCTTCGATGCGCGCCGTAGCGATCGGGTCGAGCGCGGACGCCGGTTCGTCCATCAGCAGGATTTCCGGTTCGACCGCAAGCAGTCTCGAGATGCAGATGCGTTGCTGCTGCTCGGGCGTGAGCGACAGAGCCGAAGCGCCGAGCTTGCTCTTCAGCTCATCCCAGAGGCCGGTGGCGCGCAGGCTGCTTTCGACGCGCATGGCTAGCTCTTCGCCCTTCGCCAGGCTGTGAATCTTCGGACCATAGGCGACGTTTTCGAAGACGGACAGCGGGAATGGATTGGGCCGTTGGAAAACCATGCCGACGCGTTTGCGCAGCTGTCGCAGATTGATGTCGCCGTCATAAATGGATTTGCCGTCGAGCAGGACGTCTCCCGTGACTTTGACGTTCGGGATGATTTCATTCATACGATTGATGACGCGCAGCAGTGTCGACTTGCCACAACCGGACGGACCGATGATCGCGGTAATGGCTCTCGGGCGGATGGAAAGGCTCACATCCATCAGAGCGTGAAAATTCCCATACCAGAGATTCAGCCCCTTCGTTTCAATTTTCGCCGTCATAAATAGCTCTGTAGAATTTCGGTGACAGACGCCATAACCCCCAAATTCAGGCGATCTGACTGATAGCCTATATCTCTAGAGAATTGGGGAGTTATGGTGTCTGTCACCGAAATTCCTCTTAACCGAATCGCCCCGATATGTAGTCCGCGGTGCGCCGGTCCCGCGGAGTAGTGAACAGCTTTTCTATCGGCTCGAGCTCAATCAGTTCTCCGAACAGGAAGAATGCCGTTCGATCCGACGCCCGGGCAGCCTGCTTGACGTTGTTCGTAACCAAAATAATCGCCAGATTGGTTTTCAAGCTCCTCAACGCTTCTTCGATCCGCGCCGTCGAGATCGGATCCAGGCCCGAACACGGCTCATCGAGCAACAGCACGTGCGGCTCGAGCGCGAGCGTGCGCGCCAGACACAGGCGCTGCTGCTGCCCTCCCGAAAGGTTGCGCGCCGGCTCCTTCAGCCGGTCCTTCATTTCGTCCCAGAGATATGCCGCGCGCAAGGCTTTTTCCACGCGCTCGTCGTAGCTCCTGCGGGACCCGGATGAAAGCCGCAGGCCGAAGGTCAGGTTTTCGTAAACGGACATCGGCAGAGGCACCGGCACCGAAAAAACCATTCCGACCTTGCGGCGGAGCATTGCGACATCGGAATCGTAAATGGACTGCCCATCGAGCAGGATATTGCCGGAAATTTTGAAATCCAGATCAAGTTCCGCCATGCGGTTCAGGCAGCGCAGGAACGTGGTCTTGCCCGCACCTGCCGGACCGATAATCGAAAGGATTTCGCCGCGCCGGGCCTCCAGGCAGATACCTTTCAGAATCTCCGTCCCGTTCACATGGACTTTCAGATCCTCAACCTTCACCTGGCCCTCAATCACAATTGCCTTCCTAAACTTTTGGTGACCGCTACCTTCATTTCCAAATTCCTCAAGCTTTGCGATTTTTCCCCAACGTATCTGAAATTGGGAATGAAGGTAGCTGTCACCGAAACTGGGAAATTAACGCCCATAGCGCAGCCGCTTACGGATTTGCGCGCGGATCATGATCGCGCTGAAGTTCAGCAGGAATGTGAGCGACAGAAGCACCAGCACCGTCGCGTATAGAATCGGCTTGGTCGCTTCAACATCCGGCGACTGGGTCGTCAGCACATAAACGTGATAGCCGAGTTCCATGAACTGATTGTTCAGTTGCTTCGGCAGTTCCGGCAGAAAATACGCTGCGCCCGTAAACATGACCGGCGCGACTTCGCCTGATCCACGGCTCACCGCGAGAATGCCGCCCGTCAGAATCCCCCCCACCGCCTGCGGCAGCACCACACGCCGGATCACCTGCCAGCGCGTCGCTCCCAGCGAATACGCCACCTCGCGATAGCTCTGTGGGATCGCGCGGAGCGCCTCTTCGGTCGCCACCACGACGGTCGGCATCGTCAGCAACGCGAGCGTCAGCGCCGCCCAGACAATCGCCGGCTGCCCGTAAACGAGGTTGCCTCCATAAAATGCCTTATCGATTCCCCGGCCGACAAACTCGATGAAGAATCCCAGCCCGAAAAGCCCGAACACGATCGCCGGCACGCCGGCCAGGTTCTGAATGGCAAGGCGGACGAGGTGCACGATGCGCGACCGCTTGGGCGCGTATTCATGCATATAAATCGCAGTCGCCACGCCCAGCGGGATCACGGCAATCGTCATCAGAACGACCAGCGCAAATGTGCCGAATATCGCGGGGAAAATGCCTCCGCTTTTCATGCCGGATTCCGGAGCTTTCGTGAGGAAACCTAGAGTGATGGAGCCGGCTCCGTTGGCGACAATGTTCCCCAAAATCACAACCAGCATTACGATGATGAGGGCGCAGGCGACAATGCAGAAGAACTGGAACAGCCCGCCAACCACTCTGCTTCGCTCGATCATTCTCTTACGACGCTCCCTGTAGCCTTTTCTGAAGGCGGCCTACCCACCAATGGCCGAACAGATTGATGACGAAAGTGATCAGGAACAAAAAAGCCCCGATGAAAAACAGCACATGGTAATGGGGACTGCCGACTACAACCTCGCCCAGCTCCGCCGCAATCGTGGCGGAAAAAGTGCGGATGGAATCCGTGGGGGAAAGCGAAAGAATAGCCGCATTCCCCGAAGCCATGAGGACGATCATCGTCTCGCCGATGGCCCGGCCGAAGCCGAGGACACACGCCGCAAGGACCCCCGGCATTCCGGCGGGGAGCACGACGCGCGATGCGGTCTGCCACGACGAAGCACCCATGGCGATCGAGCCTTCGCGGAATGTCTGCGGCACTGACGAAAACGCGTCTTCGCAAACGGTGTACACGATCGGGATTACCGCGAGACTCAGCCCGATCCCTGCCGTCACCGCATTAAGGCGAAAGGTCCAGCCAAACGTGCGCTGCAGCCAGCCGGCCAGCACCATCAGGCAGAAAAAGCCGACGACAACGCTCGGAATGCCGGCCAGGAGTTCGATGGCGGGCTTGACAGTCTCCCGCGCCCAGGGAGGCGCGAACTCAGCGGTGTAGAGAGCCGCTAGTACGGCTAGCGGAATCGCGATAATCACGGCGATGACGGTCACTTTCAGCGTACCGGCCAGGAGCGGCAGGAGCGAGTATTTTGGGTTCTCCGATACCGGTTGCCATGTAAGCTCCGTGTCCGCGCCCGCGCGTGGCGCCCGGGGCAGGAAGAGCCTGCCCAGGTTCGCTTCTTTCCGTATCTCGGCCGAGGTGAATATGGGGAGGGCTTCCTTGCCTATGAAGATGAAAATCAGGATAAGCGACAGGATTGCCACGAAGGCGCTGCCTCGAATTGCAGTCCCGGCAATTCGATCGGTCAGGGCGCCGGATCGGCCCGCGTCACGCTGCGTAAACAACACTATCTCCGGTTCAGAGGATAATACCCCACCGCTTCGCATATCTTTTGCCCTTCGGGACTCAATACCCAGTCGATGAATTCCTTAATTTCGCCCGCAGGCTGTCCGACAGTATAAAAGTAGAGGCTCCGGGATAGCGGATATCTGCCCGATTCGACTGATTCCATCGTTGGCTTGATGGCCTCGGATGCATCGTCCTTTTTTACCGAAAGAGCCTTAATGCCTGTCGCATATGCGATTCCACCATAGCCTACAGATGCCGGGTCCTTGGATACCGCGTTGACGACCGCCGCCGTTCCCGGCAGCGTCTGGATATCGCGTGCGAAATCCTCGTTGTTGAGGACGTGCTCTTTGAAAAAGACATATGTGCCGGAATTGTTTTCGCGGCTATAGGCGACAATCCGCTGGTCTTTGCCGCCGACATCGCGCCAGTTGGTGATCGTGCCGGTAAAGATGGATTTGAGCTGCGGCATCGTGATGGTTTGCATGGATGAGGATTCCGGGACGTAAATAGCGATTCCATCCAGGGCGACGGGTATTTCGGTCACCTCTTTGTTATGACGGGCGCGGACCATTTCCTTCTCTTTATCCTTCATGGGCCGCGAAGCTTCGCAGATGTCGGTTCCGCCGTTGATCAAGGCGGCGATTCCAGTGCCGGATCCTCCGCCGGTTACCTGGATTCGTTTATCTGGATGCTCTTTCATGTATGTTTCAGCCCAGCGCTGTCCCAAGATCACCATCGTGTCGGAACCCTTGATGGTGACGGACCTGACGGCGTTCGAAGCGCTCTTTCCGCCACCGCACCCGGCCAAAATGAGTGCAAAGATAAGGGTTATTGCCAATCCCAGCTTCTTCATATTTCCTCCTAATATCAATTCTCGGAAAGATTTACAGAATGATTGTGAAGCAATGATGTGATTTTTATTAAGATTCGGTGAATTTCGGTGACAAATGCCTCAATTCCCAAATTCTTCAAGCGTTGCGGTTTTTCATCAATTCACTTGAATTTGGGAATTAAGGTATCTGTCACCGAAATTCTTGGTGCTCAGGTTGACAACGCAAGGATGGCTCTTATACTATTGGCACTCGCCCTAGGAGAGTGCTAATCCGGGCGGGGAATAATCTAGCGAGACGCCTTATAAGTGGCCCTTAAAGAGAGGAGATCATCTATGAATGTTAGGCCTTTGCACGATCGGGTTCTAGTAAAACGCGTAGAAGAGAAAGAAATTGTGAAGGGTGGCATCATCATTCCCGACACAGCCAAAGAAAAACCCATGGAAGGCGAAGTGGTTGCAGCCGGTCCGGGGAAAATCACGGATGACGGCAAGCGTGCCGCCATGGACGTCAAGAAGGGCGACAGGATCCTCTTCGGAAAATATTCCGGTACTGAGATTAAAGTCGATGACCAGGACTACCTCATCATGCGCGAAGAGGAAATTCTCGCGATTTTGGGATAACTCAAACTGAAAAAAAGAGATAAGGAGCGTTGACAATATGGCTAAGGAAATTATTCATGGCGAACAGTCTCGCCAGGCGATTCTCCGCGGAGTGAACCAGCTCGCGGATGCCGTGAAGATTACGCTGGGTCCCAAGGGGCGCAATGTAGTTCTGGACAAGAAGTTCGGATCCCCTGCCATCACAAAGGATGGCGTCACCGTTGCGAAAGAGATCGAACTGAAAGAAGGCACAGAGAACATGGGCGCACAGATGGTGCGCGAAGTTGCCTCCAAGACATCGGATGTTGCCGGTGACGGAACCACGACTGCTACCGTACTGGCTCAGGCCATTTTCCGTGAAGGCGTAAAGAACGTCGCCGCCGGCGCCAACCCCATGGCCCTGAAGCGCGGAATCGAAAAGGCCGTGGAAGCGGCCATCACGGAACTGAAGAAGCTGAGCAAGCCCGTGAAGGGCGAAATGATTTCCCAGGTGGGTGCTGTGTCGGCAAACAACGACAAGACCATCGGCGGAATCATCGCGGAAGCGATGAAAAAGGTTGGAAAAGACGGCGTTATCACGGTAGAAGAAGCCAAATCCATCGAAACCTCGCTCGAAGTGGTTGAAGGAATGCAGTTCGACCGCGGCTATCTCTCCCCTTATTTCGTTACGGATCCGGAAAGAATGGAAGTCGAGCTCAACGACTGCCTGATCCTGCTCAACGAGAAGAAGATCAGCTCCATGAAGGATCTCCTGCCCCTGTTGGAACAGGTGGCCAAGAGCGGCCGCCCGCTGCTGATTATTGCCGAAGATGTCGAAGGCGAAGCCCTGGCGACCCTGGTGGTCAACAAGCTGCGTGGCACGCTGGCTGCAGTTGCGGTAAAGGCTCCCGGATTCGGCGACCGGCGCAAAGCGATGCTTGAAGACATCGGCATCCTGACCGGCGGCAAAGTGATTTCCGAAGACCTCGGCATCAAGCTGGAAAGCGTCCGCCTGGAAGACTTGGGACGCGCCAAGAAGGTGACGATTGACAAGGACAACACGACGATCATCGAAGGCAACGGCAAACATGCCGACATCGAAGGCCGCGTGAAACAGCTCCGCGTCCAGATCGAAGAGACCACATCCGATTACGATCGCGAAAAGCTGCAGGAAAGACTTGCCAAGCTGGTTGGCGGCGTGGCGGTGATCAAGGTTGGCGCCGCGACCGAGACCGAGCTGAAAGAAAAGAAGGCGCGCGTGGAAGATGCCATGCATGCGACTCGTGCGGCCGTAGAGGAAGGCATCGTTCCGGGCGGCGGCGTGGCCCTGCTCCGCTGCGTGGTAGCACTGGACAAGCTCAAACTCGAAGGCGACGAGAAGGTTGGAGTGCTCATCGTCCGCAGAGCGCTTGAAGAACCGCTCCGGATGATCGTGGTCAATGCCGGCCACGAAGGCGCCGTTGTTGTCGACAAGGTTCGGTCGAATCCCGATCCCAATTTCGGTTTCAACGCCGATACCGAGCAGTACGAAGACCTGGTTGCGTCCGGCGTCATCGATCCGACCAAGGTTACCAGAACCGCTCTGCAGAACGCTTCCTCGATCGCGGCCCTGCTTCTAACCACAGAAGCCCTGATCTGCGATATCAAGGAAGAGGAAAAAGCCCCCGCAATGCCTCCCGGAGGCGGCGGCATGGGCGGCATGTACTAGTTTTAGAATTGCGGCAGCAAGCTGCCGTTTTCAAGCATACGGGGCGACCGATTTGGTCGCCCCTTTTTTTCGAATTTCGGTGACAAATGCCTTAATTCCCATATTTTTCAGGCGTTGCGATTTTTCATCAATTCATCTGAATTTTGGAATTAAGGCATCTGTCACCGAAATTCCATGCGAGCCGGACAGTGCAGCGCACGCTCCCTTCCCTGATAGTTCTGTTCGTAATCTCCCTGGCAACGCTTTTCTTCCGCCTCGGCTCGCTTCCGCTCACCGGAGCCGATGAACCTAGGTACGCCAGAATCGCCCAGGAAATGCACGACCAGGGGAAATGGGTAACGCCTACCCTTGAGGGCAATCCCTGGCTTGAGAAACCCCCGCTCTACTATTGGCTGACGATTCCCTTCTATTCGGTTTTAAAAAGCCACGAAACCGCCGCAAGAATCGCTCCAGTCGCCTGCGCCGTGATAGCAGCCTTATCCGTTTTCTGGCTTGCTTCAGTGCTTACCACTCGCCTCGCCGGTTTTTTAAGCGCAGCCGTCCTGCTTACCAGTCTTGGATTCGCCGGTTACGGCCGCGGCGCGTCCACCGACATGCCTTTCACCTGCTGCTTCACGATCGCCATGGCAATCCTTGCAGCAGCCATCGAAAAAAACATCGGGCCCAGAGTACTCCTCGCCTACATTTTCCTGGGACTGGCGATCTTAGCCAAAGGTCCCGTCGCCCTGATTCTGGCAGCCGGCATCGGACTTTGCATTTGGCTGCTGGACGATCGAGCCGGCGTGCTGCGCCGCTGGCGAGTTATCCCCGGGATCATCATCACGGGCGCTGTCTCAATCCCATGGTTCTGGCTGGCTTTTCGTCAGAACGGCTTTGCCTTTATCGCATCATTTTTCATAAATCACAACATCGCGCGCTTTTTCACCGACATCCATCATCACTCGCAGCCCTTTTATTTTTACATCCCAGTCCTGCTGGCGCTCATTTTTCCATGGAGCGGCTGGCTGTTGATTCTTCTTTCAAAGTCGCCATTACAGAGTCTGCGCCGCTGGCGCGAGTGGAACCCTGCGGTAGTTTTCCTGGCCTGCTGGTTTCTGGTCCCAATGATTTTCTTTTCGCTTTCAGGATCAAAACTCGCCGGCTATATTCTTCCGTCGCTGCCTCCGCTGGCGTTAATTCTGGGCATTCGCGTTTCGCGCTGGATTGATGGATCGGCAAAAACATCCGGCATGCGCGCCGCCATGGTTTTGCAGTTGATTCTTTCCGTCGGCATGGCTATCGCAGCCCCTATCTTCTTCAACAAAAACTATGGCGGCCATTGGGGTATCGGGCTGATCCTTTCAGCCGCAGTTCTGATCCCCGCAGTTTTCGCATTTGCATTCGGCTTCAAATCACAGGTCCGGCGCGCTTTTATCGCCACTGCCTTGCAGGGAGTCGTTCTGCTCGTCGCCGTCGCGCAATTCGCATTTCCCGTCCTCGGCGCATACCACTCCACGCGTGAAATCGCGCATCAGGCGCTGAGCCTGCGAACGACCGGCGAACCCATAGTCACCTACCAGTTCTTCCACCACACTCTCCACTACTATACCAACTACCAAATTGTGGAAGATCTCGATTCTCCAGAGTCGCTTGCAGAATTCCTGCAGTCCCACCCCACAGCCTTAGTCGTCACCAAAACCATCCCGGTCCTCCGAAGCGTCACGGTCACCCCTCTCTGCACTCAAGCCAACCTCTACTTACTTCGCGTAGCGAAATAGTTCCTTCGGAGTACGGCACAAGCTGCCGCATCCCGAAATTTTGTGTAATTCGTGTAATTCGTGGTTGCAATTTTGTCTTATTCCCTCCACCATTTCCCTTCTGGAGACGACGATCTATGCTGAGATTGCATAACACCCTCACCAACGCGGAGGAGGAATTTCATCCCATCGAAGAAGGCGTGGTCCGCTTCTACATCTGCGGCCCGACGGTCTACGACTACGCCCACATCGGCAACTTTCGCACCTTCGTCTTCCAGGACCTGCTGCGCCGGTACCTCGAATATCGCCACTACCGCGTAGTCCACGTCATGAACATCACCGACGTGGACGACAAGACGATCCACAACGCGCGCGCGCAGGGCATGACGCTGCGGGACTACACGTTGAGATACACCGAGGCTTTTCTCGCCGACTGCAAGACGCTCCGGATCGAGATGCCCGGGTTGATGCCGCGTGCAACGGACCATATACCCGAAATGGTCGCCTTGATACAAAAGCTCGAGGAAAAGGGATACACGTATCGCAAGGACGGATCGGTGTATTTCAGCATCGCCCGGTTTCCCGGATACGGCAGGCTCAGCAAGGCCGATTTCAGCGGCGCGCAGGCGGGAGCGAGTGTCGACACGGACAAGTATGACAAGGAGAACGCGCGCGATTTCGTTCTTTGGAAAGCGAAAAAAGAGGGGGAGGACTTTTGGGACACCGCGATAGGCCCGGGGCGCCCCGGATGGCACATCGAGTGCAGCGCGATGAGCATGAAGTATCTCGGCGAAACATTCGACATCCATTGCGGCGGCGTGGATCTGGTATTCCCTCACCACGAAAACGAGATAGCGCAGAGCGAGTGTGCAACAGGAAAGCCCTTCGTGCATTACTGGGTGCACCCGGAGTTTCTGATCGTCGAGGGCGAGAAGATGTCCAAATCCCTGGGCAATTTCTTTACGCTGAACGACCTGCTCGATAAAGGCTATTCACCGGAAGCAATACGCTATCTGCTGCTCTCGGTGCACTACCGCAAGCAGCTCAACTTCACGATGGACGGATTGCGCCAGGCGCAATCGTCGATCCAGCGTCTCGAGGATTTCTTGCTCCGTGCCAAAGAGATCGCCACCGACGAGCCGCCGAGTCCCCCGTTTGCAGCGGAATTGCAGGCCGCTCGCGAAAAATTCATAGAAGCGATGGACGCCGATTTGAACACGTCGGCCGGCCTCGCCGTCATCTTCGATTTCGTTCGCCTTGCGTATCAGAAAGACAGCCAGAAAGCGCTTTCGGGCGGCGATGCCCGCATCGCCACCGATTTTCTCAAGGAGATCGATGCGGTATTCAATATCCTGCGTGCAAAATCCGAACTCCTGGACGAAGAAATCGCCCAACAAATCGAGGCTCGCCAGGCAGCCCGCCGGCAACGCAACTTCGCCGAAGCCGACCGCATCCGCCAGTCGCTCCTGTCCAAGGGTATCCAGCTCGAAGACACCAAAGACGGCGTCCGCTGGAAACGCGTGTAGAATTTCGGTGACAGTCACCATAACTCCTAAATTCGGATAGGCTGAAGTCTGTTCGATGAGGACAGAACAATTTGGGAGTTATGGTGACTGTCACCGAAATTCCGTGAAATAAAACCCGGTCGGCGCAAACACTATATGCATGACTGCGCCGCATCTCCTCAGAGGCCGCAAGGGCGAACGTATTGCCTGCCGCTACCTGCTGAAACAGGGCTTCGACATCCTTGCCCGCCGCTATCGCAGCCGCTCTGGCGAACTCGACATCATCGCCTATGAAGGAGCGCTGCTGGTTTTCCTGGAGGTAAAAACCCGGAGCTCCGCAGATTTCGGCGAACCGTGGGAATTTGTCGATTGGCAGAAGCAGCAGACCCTACGCCGTACCGCCGAGGATTTCATCGCCGATCACGATCTCGGCCAATACGCGTATCGTTTCGACATCGTTTCCGTTCTCGGAACAGAGGTGACCTTATTCAGAAATGCTTTTTAGCAGGCTGCTGAGATCCGACAGCTGACAGCTGTGTTTGTGGTTGAGTTTTCCGCTTGCTTCCGCTAATATCCTTCCGCTGCATTTCATGCGAGCGGGAATAACTCAGTGGTAGAGTGCGACCTTGCCAAGGTCGAAGTCGCGGGTTCGAATCCCGTTTCCCGCTCCAGACAAACTGCCAGGAAGCTCAATCGATTACTTCTCAGAACGCGACTTGAACGCCGAGCGCAGCTTGTCGGCGAGTGTCCCAAAGCCCTCGTCGGATGGAGCCTTGCGTTCCGTCCACTCGCGCACTTCCTCGGCCTCACGCGCTTCCATGACTGCCTTCGCGCTCAGGCGGATGCGTCGGCATGACGGATCGACTTCCAGCACGATGACCTCGACGTCGGCCCCGACCGGAAAGGCTCGCTGGACATCGCTTTCCTTCGCGACGCCGGTTTCGCTTAGCGGGATGAGACCGGTACGCCCGGGCGCCAAAAAGACGAACACGCCGAATTTCTCGTGTCGTTCAACCTTTCCAGTCAGGCGCGCACCCGGAACGATGCCGGGCCGTGCTCCCGGGGCCTGCTCGGTCCGCGCCGGGCCTTCGTGAACGAGTGCCACGCCGATCCGTTTCTGTTCAAGGTCGACGGATAGAATCTCGAATGTGCCCGTCATCCCTGGCGAGACCTGTCCGGACCAGCCTCCCGATCCTCCGGTCGGCGCAAACGTAGAAGAATGGGCCAGCGCTTCGATGCCCGGCTCGAGTTCCACAAACGCGCCGAACTGCGCAACGCGCGTGACCCGGCCATTCCGCAGCTGGCCTACTTGATACGCTTCGCTCACACTCGACCACGGGTCGGCAGAGAGCTGCTTCAACCCAAGCGAGATCTTCTGCTTGTCCTCGTCTATGCGCAGAACCTTGACCGTGATCTCGTCGCCTGATCTGACGATCTCCGAAGGGGCCGACACGCGGGACCACGACATCTCCGACACATGAAGCAGGCCCTGGACACCGGCACCGAGATCGACGAAGGCGCCGAAATCGCGAACGGAGGTGACACGGCCGGTCATGACAGCGCCGGGGACGATCTTGTTGCGGACTTCAGCGGCGTTCGCCTGCTGCTCCTCCTCGAGGAGCGCCCGCCGGGAGACGACGATATTCGAGCCGCCTTCCTTGTACTCGATAATCCGGAATTGGTAGACCTGCCCTTCGTGCGCCGCCGCGTCCGCGCCGCGAACGTCGATCTGGGAAATCGGGCAGAACGCGCGCTGTCGGCCGAGGCGCACCTCGTAGCCGCCCTTTATCGCCCGTTCAACCTTCCCTTCCACCGGCAGGCCGCTGTGAAAGGCGTCTTCAAACTGCCGATCGGTCGCTGTCGCTCCCGCCAGCCTTCGGGAAAGCGTCAGCCCCCCCGCCGTCGACACCACCATCGCCTGAATGCAATCGCCAATCGCAACCTCGACCTCGCCGTCGGCGTTCCTCAATTCGTCGATCTGGATGACCGCCTCGCCCTTGCCTCCCACGTCGACCAGCGCAACCTCCGGGCCGATGGTGACGATCTTTCCCTCAACGATTTCGCCCTTCTCGAGTCGCTTGGCTTGAAGCGAAGCCTCGAACATGGCGGCAAAGTCTTCCTCTTCCGGATCACTCACAGCACGCTCCTTGTCCTGATTGGTCTTCGCCCGCAGGCACGCATTCCCTGGCGCGTGCACGAACGGACACCCGCGATTGTACCAGTAGGATCAAATCCGAAGAAGAAGGAACTTAACCGGTCATCGAGTTACTTCACTGCCGGCGGATGAGCATTGATGCCCACCAGACCTCCGATAATATTGATCAAATCTGTAGGAACCACGATTTTGGAATTGCTGGAGAGGGATGTTTCTATCGCCTGCAGTTGCCGAAGCAACTGCGCATTCCCTCTGAAATAGAGGTCGGCCGCTTCATTTACGAGCTTAATCGCCTGAGCTTCACCATCAGCCACCAGCACTTTGGCTTGTTTCTGACCTTCAGCCTGCAGGATTGCGGACTGCCTTTGTCCCTCGGCCACCTTGATAGCGGCGCGTCTTTCACCGTCTGCCTGAGTTTCACGAGCCGTCGCAAAGTCGATCGCAGCAATCTTTTCGTTACTGGCTTTGACCACTTTGTTCATCGTCTCTTGGACGTCTGTCGGAGGATTGATTTCCTTGAGTTCGGTACGGACAATCTCAAGCCCCCAACTCTTGGTCTCCGTGGAAAGGTTCGTGTACAGTGCACTGTTGATTTTGCCGCGCTCGCTGTTGGCATCCTTTAGTGTCATGGTACCGATGATGTTTCTTAGTGTTGTTCTCGCCAGGGCCACGATCTGCACCCTGTAGTTGAACACATTGTATTGGGATGCCTTAACATCCGATTCATCCGTACGTACTTTAAAGTAAACCTGGGCGTCCACTTGGGCATTCAGGCTATCGCTGGTGATAATTTCCTGCAATCCTGCGTCTATCATATTTTCCGTAATATTTACGCGAATCAGCTGCTCGATAAACGGGATCAGAAAAATAATGCCAGGGTTGGCAAAACGGTTGTATTTGCCAAATCGCTCGATTAAACCCCGGCTGGTCGGCCTGACGGTACGAATGGATTGCCCCAGCAGCCAGATAACGATGATGACAGCGGCAACTGTGATGATAGCGGTACTTGACATGGTTAACTCCCCCCTATTGAAATAGTTCTTTGGTCACTATGGATCGCTGTTTAACGCTTTTTCCCGGATTGACGATGCTGGTCGTGCATCCATTTTGAACCCTAACGCTGTGCAATTTCGCGAATCCCCGCCAGCCGGCCCTATCAATTACTTTTTGTGGTGTTGTTTCCATCGCTTTCTCAAACGTCGAGAAAATAAATAGCGTTCACTGGAGCCGGCGGACACTCACCTTCTCACCAAATCCTGCTGGACGGCTCCACGTGCTTTATATCATTAGGAATTTCGTTTGTTAGTTCTCTATTGCTCATGCATCAGGTCAATATTGCTCATCGCGGCTGACAATAATGAGGCATGGCTGCCT
Source organism: Acidobacteriota bacterium (assembly GCA_035506515.1). Classification (GTDB taxonomy): domain Bacteria; phylum Acidobacteriota; class UBA6911; order UBA6911; family UBA6911; genus UBA6911. Next base: position 57,068 of record DATJPG010000010.1, on the reverse strand, counting down.
TTGAACCTGACCTGCTTCCTGCAAATCGAGCTACAAAAGTGTTATCAGTCGAGGCGGAGGTATTTTCCCAGCCCCCGAACTCGCTCGGATATTGGCGGATGAGAAGACAGATACTCCGCCAACCCGGACGCATCGGGGGAAACTTGCGCTAAGCGATTGAGTGCAAGTATGGATGCGCGGGCATCGAATCCGGCCGCGGCAGCTAATCGAGCTGCTTCCTGGTCGGCTTCCAATTCCAGCGTTCTGGAATATCCCTTGCTGATCACCTGACGGAGCATCTGCCCGGCCGCCGGAAGCCGTGCCGTGACTGCGTTCAGGAATACGTTTGCCGTCAGATGGTCTTTCGCATGGCCTCGCAAGACGTGTCCGATTTCGTGCCCCAGGAAAAATGCAATCTCGTTTCGGTCATGCTCACACAGATCCAGCAGTGATCCGGTGATAAATATAAAACCTCCCGGAAGTGCAAAGGCATTGGCAAGAGTGGATCCAACGACCGTGAAATGAAACTTGCGGCGGGGGTCTCTTACGGCATCTGCGAGCCTGGCCCCGATGTTTGCGACAAACTCCTGGTCTGTGCGTGACCCGCTGTTCGAAAACTGCTTCGCGAACGCGCGAGCGCACTCCTGCCCATAATCCCGTTCCGCCCGAATCGATTCGTCCTCCGTGCCGGTGAATGAGCTCCACATCCACTTGGCCTGGCGCAAAGGTTTTCGAGACTGCCCTCCAAGCCAATCCCCCATGCGGGGCAAAAGCTCGGGGTTGAATAATAGAATGAGCACAAGGATGATGATGAGTAGTCCAGGCAATATGTATCCCCCTCTAAATTCATCATTGCAGCCTATCTATGTTAGCTGAATTGGTCGACACATTTCACGAATGAAGACAAGAAAATGTTCAGCAATTCTGGACAGCGACTGCAATCGAGGGTGGCTATCGTCGGAATTGTTCAAACTTTGGCGATACAGCCGATCCACGGCTAATGCGCCTCGTAGGAAAAAAGATATTCAACCATGCCATTCTGGAGACGGAAGGAATTTGACGTTCGGAACTGGTGCATAATCGCGGTGAGGGCTCGAGGCTGATGCCTTGGACATGCCATCATCGCAGAGCTGCTGCAATCGTAGCGGAGCCTCCCTTGATCCACTATTCGGTAGACAGTGATCTCCTCAGGCATTTCCTTCTGGTCAAACATCAATGCAAAAAACATCGTTCCAGACCGGCAAAACCGGCTTAAATATCGGACCAGACTTGCAGCCGCTGAAAGCTCAAGATAGTTTAGTAGGTCCCAGGCAAGAATTACATCAAAACGGCGATCCCCGGGCAGATCTAAGATGTGATCCCAATCCGGTTCCGGCGCCTCGGGATCGTTGGAATTTTCGGCTATAACCGGCAACGGCAAGTGGGAGCGTAAATCCGCTATGTAAAGCGACGGCTTATATTGAGCCCAGAACTCGATGCTATCGCCGCGAACCGGCCCGAGCTCGAGTATGTCACAGGTGGCTGCTTCCTGAAGCGTCTCGCAGAGCACACCCAGACCCAGCGATCGATATTCAATTGGTTCGAGTGAACCCTTTTTTAACATCTTGGAGCGACGACCTATGCTTGCTTGATTGTGATCAATTCTTCGCGAACCGTCGGAGAGCCGAGCTTCTCCTTCGGACTCATATCGATATTCCCTTTGAAATTTGATCCATCCTCCAGTGCAACCCTTGGAGCAACGATATTGCCATGTACAGTCCCTGAATGCCGGACGATGAGCTGTTCCTCCCCGTAAAGGTTCCCCTCAACTGTCCCCTCGACCGTTATGGTTTTTCCATAAATATCGGCTTCGATGGTTCCATTTTTGCCGATCGTTACGCTATTTCGTGGGAACTGGATTTTCCCTTCCACCCGGCCATCAATCACAAGATCTTCATCACCGCTCAAATCTCCCTTAATCAATATCGTTGAACCAATGACGGCGTGTTCTTTGTTCTGCGACTGAGGTACGGTATTTCTTTGAGCCGAAGTCGGCTGCGTCTGTTGTGCCGGAGCCGCCTGCGAATGGAATTCATCCGATTCTGATTTTTTCCACATCATGGTTCTCCTTTTTAACTAACGCGGAATGCCTATAGAATTCCGAATGGCGACAGAATCTATCGAATTTGTTGCCATGGGGAGCTCTCAGTCTGGACAGCTAGTAAATAATTATCTGCACATTAGTCCGGCTGACCCATCCACTACCAGCCGGAAATCTGGGCATCAAATACTCATGCCTAGAGACTATGGAACTATCTCGAAATATTGAGTGTGACAATTCTCACATGATGACGGAAAGCGGCAGTTGCTTAATCGCCGGCCCATGAATGCTTTTGCGATCAAAATACTTCGCATGGGAACAGACAATGGCGATGATATCTAAATGCGGCTGCGCGATCGCGGTCAGGCCGGTATTTGGAGAGATTCTTTTATCGATTAAGTCTTTCCCATGCGAGAGAGAAGTCAATTACTAACACAGGAAGTACGGTTTTAGATCGGTCCGGAGATGGATTGCCTCGCAGACACGAAGAAGGAAGCTCTTTCCGGACCCAGGTGCCGAGTTTTTGCTTCAAATGCGTAAGTTAAGGTTCAGGATGATGGGAAGAATGTTGCTTTGGGGTGGGTTTGTACCGGCAAAAACGGAACATTCGGGGTTGAAAAGGGCCGGATAGGAGTGACTTTCCCCAATCGGACTCATGGTCAGCCGGTCCTCTCAAACTGCTTATCTACCGATATATGTTTGTCGGTATAATACTGGTCGTTTCAGCAGAGAAAGGAAATTTATGTCGATTCTCACAGCAAACGAAGTTGAACAGGAAACAATTGTCACTGCCGCCAAGTTGATCATGGCCGCCGTTACGACGGCTCCCAAAACGCGCGGGGTGAGCACGATTCAATCGGTGCTGATCCAGGGAGAGGATAAGGAACGGCTGGCCCAAGCGATAGAAAACCACGGGCCCCAAAAGGCCTCCGTCGGAGACATTTTTAAACGGGATGCCCAGAATGTCCGCTCCTCCGCCGCAGTTGTGCTCATTGGAGTCAAGGGGACGATGCCAAAGAAACCGGAGAATCCGCTCAACTGCGGAGCTTGCGGATACCCCAGTTGTTTGGAGTTCATCCAGGCCAAGAAGGGGAAGCGAGGCGAAGATTTCGTCGGCCCTCTTTGCGTGTTTCAATCCATCGATTTGGGGATTGCCTTGGGCGTTGCAGTCAAGATGGCCGCGGAACTAAACATCGACAATCGTTTGATGTACACAATTGGCGCTGGAGCCATGGAGATGAAGGTCTTAGATGCGGATATGATCATCGGGCTCCCTCTTTCCGTTGCCGCGAAAAACATTTTCTTCGATCGGGGATAAACGAGGAGATCGGCCTGACCGGCGTTGGAGCAATTAAATGGGGATCGACGCATCCCGCCCTGCGTCAAACTTCCCAGAAACGGCATCCTGGAAAACCGCGGGTCCGCTGCGGATAACCTGGTACATTTTGGACTTCGTGGGAGTGTCGAAAATTTCATTGTCTGAATGTCTTCCCATTACCGGCGAGAGCTTTAGGCAGGTCTCCTTGCGCCGCGTCAAATGATATAAGGCACCAGCGCCGCCACCTTTTGAGAGTAGGCTTCATACGACTCGCCGAACTGCTCCCGCATCCATTTCTCCTCAAGCCGTAATTTGCGCCAGAGTGCGACGAAAACCAACGCTACCGCAACTATCCCGCGCCACTCGCCTCGGGCCACCGCAGAGCCGAGGATTCCCAACACCAGCCCGGTATAGATGGGATGGCGAACCAGGGCGTAGGGGCCGCTTGTAATGAGTTCGTGGTCTTTCTTCAAAGTGACAGCCTGGCTCCAATTTCTTCCGAGGTGACGGCGTGCCCAGACGGAAAAGAGCAGACCACATGCGGTAATCGCCGCACCACTCCAGAAGGCCCAGGTGCCGTGCGGCAGAAATCGCTCATTGAGCAAAGGAATCGGAACTCTTGTAAGACAGATAAGCGCAATCGCGCACACCATCAAAACAAGCCGTGCAAGCCGCGATGATGCCGGCTCGAGGCGTTCGGTCGCCTTAACGCTGGCCGACATCGCCGACCAATACACCGCATAACTAAGCCATATTGCCACGAAAAGATAGTTGTAGATGAGTGTCATGAAGATTCTTCATTACTCCTTCAAGTTTTGCCCCACGTCCGGTTGGCTTCAATCGGAGGAAGGCTATCATAGTGGACGGGAAGTTTCTTGCCCAAAGGGCAACTCATGATAGATTGTGTTACTGGACTAGCAGGGACTCCTGCGCAACGAAAACCAGAGCAGGGCTGAGACCATCGACGGAGGCTTGAGATGGCGGAATATCGACCATGGACGTGGAAAGTTCCCGAAACCAGCAAAGACATGAGCCGCGCGATCAACCGGCAGGACGCATTCGAGAGAGTCAGCGGACAGGCGGTTTTTACAAGAGATGTCAATCTCCCCGGAATGCTCTACGCGAAAATCCTCCTTTCTCCCTATGCGCATGCGCGGATCAAGAGCATTGATTCAAGCCAGGCCGAAGCTCTCGTGGGCGTGCGGGACATCTTGAAATACGATGACCCGGTCATCGAGTTCGACAACGAGACGCTGCCGGGCTTTGAGGTTTCCCGCAACTACAACCTGCTGACCCTGCCCCGAACCTCCGAATTCTTCCAGCACCCGATGGGTGTCGTGGTCGTGGCCGACACCGAAGAAATATGCGACCGCGCGCTGCGGCTCCTGAAAATAGAATGGGAAGAACGGCCCTTCATCCTCGATATGGCGGAATCCCTCAAGCCGGACGCACCAAAGATCATGCCTGAGGTGAAGTTCATGAACCCGAAGGCTAAAGAACCGAATACGGTTCTTACCGATCGCACTGAATTCGGCAATGTCGAGGTAGGTTTCGCGGAAGCCGACAAGGTGATTGAATACACCATCACTCGCGCCCGGAATACGCCGGCAGGTGTTGAGCCCATTGTTTGTGTTGCCCAGTGGAGAGGCGATTTTCTCGATCTCTGGGTCCATCACCAGGATCTTCCTCAAGCTACGGTTACCACTCCTAACACGGTCCGTGAAAAGCCCCGAGCTCCTCTTGCCGAGTGGGCCAAGATCACCGTCACGATGCCCTACCAGGGTTCGTGGTACGGCGGCTTTTCATGGCTTTCCTACTCCTATGCCTTTATCCGCCTCACCGCGATCCTTGCCAAAAGAGCGGCGGGGAAACCCGTGAAACTGCTTTGGGACGAGAGCGGCTATTATTGCGGCGGCGACGATGCAGGGACCTATAAGTGCAAGGTTGGAGTCAAAAAGGACGGCACTATCAACGCGCTTCATTGGCACATGCTTGGGATTCGAAATCCCGCGATTGATAAGACGCGTGTCAGCACCAAAATTCCCAACATCCTGGGCACACAGGAATGGGCCCTGGTCAATACGGGGCACAGTATGTGTTTCCGGCACGGATCCCATACGTGCGTCCCACACAACGTAATGTTTGCGCGTGTTTCGGCAGAAATGGGGCTGGACCCGACAGAAGTCGCCCTGAAAAACGACGGCTGCGCCGGCCATGATTGGGAATGGGTCACCCGGTATCAGAAGACAAACGGATTCCCTGAAAAGTGGAGCCTCAAGGAAGTAATCGACAAAGGCAAAAAGGCGATCGGATGGGAGGAGAAATGGCATCCACCCGGGACGAAAAAGCTCCCGAACGGAAGAATGCATGGACTTGGTTTCATCCACGTGAATGAATGGCACTGGTATGCGCCCACTCCCGGTGCCTCCTTCGCATGCGTGACGCTGCGTGAAGGTAAGGCCGCCATTATAGGGGCCCGCAGCGATATGGGGATCGATACGGAATCGGGCTCGCGTCTTGCGGTAGCCTCGGAGGCCGGACTCAAGTACGAAGACACGGTCATGCTGGAGCGACGTTCCGACAATACGAATTACCACCTCTGGCAACCGGGAGGTTCCTTTGGAACATGTTACATCAATACCCAGCTAATCCCCGCCGCCCAGCAACTAAAACAGAAAATTCTTGAATATGCTGTAAGGCCGAGGCCGGCTTCGTTTGCCAGTCCCGCACGTCCACCACTCTTCCCCGACAAAAAGCCCGAAGATCTGGATATCAAAGACAGCTTCGTTTTCGAGAAAGCGAACCCAGGCAATCGAAAGACAGTGAGAGAGGTGGCGGATGCCTGGTGGACACAGGATCCTGCAATCTTTCATCCTCCTGTACCCGGCGGCGTCCATGTATATGAATCCGACGGGGCACCGGACCCTCAATCGTACGCGATGCCCAGACAGGCGCACTTCATCGAGGTCGAGGTAGACACGGAAACGGGAATGGTCGAGGTGACCAACATAGTTTGCGTCAACGATGTCGGACACCTGTTCAATCCCGAAGGGGCATATGCCCAACAATACGGCGGCGCTGTTATGGGGTTGGGCCGAAGCGGCACAGAGGAGCATATCTTCTGTCCCCGCACCGGTGTAGCCCTCAATTACGATTTGATCGGGTACCACATAGGGACGATGAACGACTATCCGGTTACCCAATGCCTGATCAACGAAAGTCACTTGGGATACGCAGCCTATGGCGCCTGCGGCATCGGTGAAAACATCGGGGCCAGCATGTCGGGTGTTACTGTCTCAGCGATCCACAATGCCACCGGCAAATGGGTCCTGGATTATCCGACGACTCCGGATAAAGTCCTAAAGGCGCTTGGGAAAGTGTAAAAACGCAGGACAAATTGCCAATTTCCAATTGACATCTAATCCAATTGGAGATTTCTGGCATTTTTTATATCTCTCACGAAATAAACACTGCAGTATCCAGGAGGGATTTTCTGATCCGCAAAAGTGGGATGATATAATTTGGAGTTATTGCACGCTTTGGCCTTATCGTCCAATTCGCGCTTGATGCCTGGCGACAGCATATGCCGTACTCGCTGCCATGGGGATCCAGTGCTGATTACAACCGAAAAAGAGGCGGATCCACATGAATAGAAAATTATTTTTCCCGATTCTTTTTGCACTGGCGCTGAGCGGCGCAGCACTGGCGCAGGACAGCACGGTATCCAAGGGCCTCGCACTCACGCCTCCCATGGGATGGAACACCTGGAACAAGTTCGGCTGCAACGTCAGCGATGAACTGGTGCGCGGAATGGCCGACGCCATGGTGAAATCGGGGATGAAAAACGCCGGTTATCAGTACATTGTGATTGATGATTGCTGGCAGGTGTCGCGCGATGCCAACGCAAACATCATCGCCGACCCGCAACGGTTTCCAAACGGCATCAAGGCGTTGGCCGATCACGTTCATTCGCTGGGTTTGAAGTTCGGAATTTACTCCGACGCCGGGTCGAAAACCTGTGCCGGCCGTCCCGGCGGCCTCGGCCACGAATATCAGGATGCGATTCAATATGCCGCATGGGGTGTGGATTACCTGAAGTACGATTGGTGCGACACCACCACGCAGGATGCAAAGGCTTCCTATGCCAACATCCGGCACGCGCTCGATGCCAGCGGCCGTCCGATCGTGCTCAGCATTTGCGAGTGGGGGACCGCAAAGCCCTGGCTCTGGGGCAAAGAAGTCGGCGGCAACCTGTGGCGCTCGACTGGTGACATTCAGGACCGATGGGCAGGCAAACGCGAGTGGAATCCAGGCAACTGCTGCAACTATGGCGTGCTCGATATCGTTGACCAGGAAGCGGAACTCTATTCCTACGCCGGGCCGGGGCATTGGAACGATCCCGATATGCTCGAAGTCGGCAACGGCGGAATGACCACGACGGAGTATCAGGCGCACTTCAGTTTGTGGGCGTTGCTGGCCGCTCCTCTCATCGCCGGAAATGATCTCCGCAGCATGAGCCCCGAAATCCACGATATTCTGACCAACAGAGAAGTCATTGCGGTTGACCAGGATCCGCTCGGCCGCGAAGGGCAGCGCGTATGGAAAGACGGCGACCTCGAGGTCTGGGGAAGGCAGTTAAAGGACGGCGATCGCGCGGTCATCTTGCTGAACCGCGGCAGCGCCAAGCGCGAGATAACGGTGAACTGGGAGCAAATCGGCTATCCCTCCCACCTAACCGCAGCGGTGCGGGATTTATGGGCACATAAAGATTTGGGAAAGTTTATAGGGAGTTTCTCGGCAACAGTGGCGTCCCATGGCGTGGTAATGGTGACGGTAAAGCCATAACTTTAAACGCCGATTCAACCAACGCATACAAAGCTCACAATGGGGAGGATCACGAAAGCCGATTTTAACTCTATGTTTTGTGGTCGATTTTGACACCGAACCTCTCACCCGCAAGGCGTATGAGTCTCCGATCATTCTCAGTCATGACTGCAAAGATTATTTCCGCGATCGAGCAATCCTGGCCAGTTTCCGCCATGAATCGTCGCACTGTCCCTATCATGACCTCAGCTGCAATCACTGGCCCAAGGCCGCCATGACCGGCTCCGAGTAATGGCGTTGCAAAGATAAATGAGTCTTGAAGTCCCTCCCGAATCGCCAGCGATTCGGCTGCAGCCAAAGCAGCCCTGAAACATGTCTCAATTCGCAATGGCCCGCTTACTCCGCCTGTTTCAGGGTCGGCTTTTCTATAATTGACAGCAGCCACGTGAAGCACCCAGCGGAAAGATTGTGCGCATCCAGCAGATGTTACAAGGCAATCATCTGATTCCAGCGACCCACCAAACTCTTCCATGAGTCGTTCGCGAATTTCTTTCTGAAACGCTGCACCACCACATGCGGTTCGGATTGCCCCGCTCACGCCACTACCAAGAGCAACTTCGGGATTTGACGCGTTAAGAACGGCATGCGCACCGACGGCAGGATCGGCGATAGATCCCAAATGGGTTCGGATCAGTAGCATGGCCCATGATAATTAACCTAGGAATACCAAGTAAATGTTTTATTCTCAAAAGTAGCTTGAGTGACCGCGACATGAGCGCGTCGAAAATTGATAGCTTCTTCTCACAGGATTTTCGGCGCAAAGTCTTGGAATTCTACTTCGAGGAGATCTGATCTTTACGGAAGATTACCCGCGTCGCAGCTTATGGCCCGGAATGCGTAAATTTCTCGTCCGGGCTCATTGCAATGCGGTAATCGCCTGTCCCAGACAGGTCGACGAATTCGATCTCGATATCGTCTCCAACCCCATCGATATGCCTGTACCGCCATTTCTCAAATGCATAGGTAGTGGTCATTCCACCCCCTTCATTAAACGGTCGAGTGTATGCACCGCCGATGGGATGAGATTCGATTTCATCCGGCCTGCCGTATATGATATAGATCCGCCCTCGATCTGTTTTCCAGCCGGGCACACTCGAAGCAAAATGCTGGTTTGCATACGCGATCCGGCGATAGTGCTCTTCCTTAAATGGGTTATCGGCCAGGGGAGGATTTGGGTTTCTACGGGCCCAGAACTGCTCTATGAAAAAGTCCCGCTCCTGGTTGTTCCTTAGAGCCAGGAATGCATCCCTTTCTTCCTGGGTAGCGATGTAAACCACGTCCTCATCCAGCCACTTCCGGAACCCGTAATACTCGGAGATCGCCATTTCTTGAGATAATTGGGACTGCTGCTTAGGTGTCATTTGAGCGTTGGTGTTGGGAGCGTTCGGGCTCTGGGCCGTCTCAAACAACTCGGCTCGGGGCTGCCCGGATCCGGACGGAGGTTCATGCAATTTGTTTCGGTTTTCATCCGGTGATCCGCTCTCGGCTCTCAAAGCTTCATCCGAAACCGCAGCCGTGTCCTGTGGGGCAGGATTTATGTTCCAGGAGTGTGATTCAGAGCGGATCGCGTTTTGAGCAAGGATGCGCGGCTCGACTCCGGGCAGCAGAACAAGTGCGAGTGCGACAATCAACAGCATCCCGGCCAAGGCAAGCTTCGGAGCGCGGATGAATCTGGCGCTCATGATTCTCTTAAGCCTGCGTCGCAACGGCAGCGATTTGCCCAGATACGCAAAGGCGGCTCGCGTTACGGCTTGATTCTCCAAGGCTGCCCGAGCAGCCTTCAGCAGCGTCCGGCAATACACTTCGCGCGAAGCAAGTCCTGAGGCCAGTACCATATCATCGCAGCAATCCTCGCGAACTCCACGAATGCTTCGGGATAAAAGCCAATAAACAGGATTAAACCACCAGAACGCCGAAATGATCACCTGCAGCCAGGCTATCCACGGATCTCGCCGGCGATTGTGCGCCAGTTCATGTCCGAGGATCACTCGAATCTCAGGTAATGGCAGTGCGGAAACAAGCGCCTGCGGCAGCATCACTACCGGTTTCCATGCCCCAAAAGTTATGGGTGCTTGATTGTCACTGGAAATGAGAAGCCGCGGCTTGCGGCTCAGCTTCATGCTCTGGCAAAGCGCATCATAGGTATCCGCCAAGGCAGGGGCTTGGGCTGTAGCGGCGCGAGAAGCAAGCCGGCCAAGGCGAATCTTCTGCAGCGCTACAACTGCCAGAACCAGTAATGCTCCGGAAAGATGAAACAATAACAGTCTCCCGTTGGTAGTGAGCGATAGCTTCGGGTGAGAAGCCTGGGGGAGAGCCTGCATGCTCCTGTGTTGGGCATTACTAACAGGGCCGAGAACACTCTGAGCAATGGGTGCTACGCAACGCAGCGATAGCGCCGATTCGGCCCACTGCTGTGCCTGAATGTGGTTCAACAGCCCTGTGGGCAGGGATAGCATCGGGGGGATCACAAATTTACACAGGGCCAGCATCATAAGCGCATAGCGCAGTGCAGGAGACCAACGGCGTCCGATCCAGAGCATGCCGAGAACAACCAGAGTCAACGCCGTCGCCTGCAAGGTCGCGCTCACCATATAAGGGAACCACGCCTCTGCAATTCTGTTGATCAGATGGATCATGGCAATTCCTTTCTGCTGTGCTTTGCCCGCAGCTCTTCGAGCAACTCCTCCAATTTCTCCAGTTCACGGATATCCGGCGGCCGGGTTTCAAATAATGAAGCCACCAGGGCCAAACTATCTCCACCGTAGATACGATTCAAAAGCCGGTTCAGCACGCCTTCATAGATCGATGCCGTGGCGGCGCGCGGCCGGTAGACGAAGGCTTTACCCACGGGCCCCTTCTTCTTGGTAATGAGTTTCTTCGCTTCGAGTCTCTTGAGCAGGTTCACGACAGAGCCATGAGCCATCGGCCGGTATGAGTGCATACGCTCACGGATCTCCCTCGCTGTTGCCTGCTCCATTTGCCGAATGCAGGCCAGCACCTCGAGTTCGGCTGTCGGGACATTTTTATCGGTCATGGTACATCCTCTGATATCGGAAGTGGGAAGTGATCGCGTCCATATTATTATGTAGACCCATGTCTATATGCCTGTCAACAGAAAAACGACAGAAGTCTATAAACATCCGGAGCGCCTCCAGATTCGGACTTGTGCTCGGCTATGCGCGGATACCAGTACTCTGGAGAGCGGATTGGGTATAATTTACCGCATTGCGACTTATGGACAATCGTTCTTGAAACAGTCGATACAGCGTTCCTCTTTAAGCGAGAACATGCTAGGCGAGAAGCTTATGGACGCCACCAGTCGATGCTCTGGCTAACGTGATTCCAGTAGAGATGGAAATCGTCACACTCGCCATCTGAGATCCTCAAACCGACGGTGCGATCTGATTTCACATAGCCCTGCAGTGGGCCAACAGCAGGGTCAGGATCATAGTCAAGGGGTTCTGCTATCAGTTCAACAGGCCAACTGCAAAAACCATCCTGTTTGCCACGAGCAACATAAAACTTCAGCGATTCTTTTTTGATACCGTTTGGCAGCTTGATTTCGGCGGTAAGGGTTACATTACGAGCAGAATCCTTAACGATGCTAACGCGATCTTCAACTCCATCCCCATTCAGGTCGACTGACTCGGCAGGAATTTCGTTTTGGCTGCGTTTGTTACCAGTTTCCGGGCCGTTGTACTTGGAACAGGTCGCGCTAATGAGAACAATAAAGGCAATTGCTCCAAAATGCAGACGCATTATTCGCCTCCCCGACCATGAAAATGAAGCCTATCCTACCATCGCTCTGAGCACTGCGGTCCAGCATTCCAGGAAATAATCAGTGCGAACGGAGGCCGTGCCCTGCGCACTAGATTACTTCCGAGGACTCTTGATGAGTCACAGGGAGATTTCACTTCCTCGATAATCGCGTACATCCGGTATTCGAAATTGCTTTCTGAGGATTTTGCTCAATAGCTCACCCAAACGATGGAGGGGTTTGCTATGAGCGAAAACCATTTCGCTGCCCCTCACAAGGCCGTATCGCAAAACACCCAACAGTGTGTCACAATATGCATAGTTAGTGCCTGTATGGGATTCGCTACAAAAGATCGGGGGGGTCCATGAGACGAGTATTGCTGGCATTGCTGCTGTGGGGCAGTCTGTTGCCCGGCGGCTACGCGGTGGATCAGCCGGGCAACACGCCTCCTCCCAAAGTGAAGACAGGTGATGTCGCTCCGGATTTTACGCTGACCGACCAGAGCGGCGGGCGGATATCGTTACACGATTACCGGGGGAAGAAAAGTGTTGTGCTTGCGTTTTACCTCTTCGCGTTTACCGGCGGTTGAAGCAGGCAGATGCAGAACTTCCAGCAAAACCTCGCCAAGCTGGAAGCCGCCGATACCCAGGTACTGGGTGTGAGCATGGACTCGCCGTTTTCAAACCGGGCGTGGGCCGAGAAAATCGGGGTGACATTCCCGCTGCTGAGCGACTGGGGCGGAGAGGTCACGAAAATGTACGGCCTTTACGACCTGCAGAAAAAAACGGGGCGCCGGGTGAATTACCTGATCGACAAGAGTGGCAAAGTGGTAGAGATGCAACTGGACAGCGACGCGATCGACCCGACAAAAGTCGTGGAGGCGTGCCAGGTAAAGAAGTTGAACCGATAACACAGCGGGCATCAGGAAGCATCAGTGCAGGTCGGAGACTATGTCCCCAACCAGCCCCAGCTATCAAGCAGATTGAACTCTATCGAGTTCGGGGATACTACCATCACAATGATCAGAGTGATTGCTGCTGTCACCAAAAGAGGGAGCGAGATCGTCGAGTATGTCGTGCTTGATGATCGGGATTATTCCAGCCTGGAAATTTTTCTGGAAGCTGCTCGGCTGGAGTCTCTCGAGTTATCGAAGCGGCATTTCTTGCCCAACGACACACTCGAGATCTTTGATGGAAGTGACCGATCGCTTGATTCCTTCTTCCGCATGTTCCCCAATCTCAAACTGACGCCGCAAACAGTGCGTTCGAAGCCTCATGGAAATTGAATCCGGCCCCTTGGTCCATTTCGATTGATAAGGCGCACTTCCCCGTCTTCGGTAACTCAAGCTGTGTCCAACCAGCATCCCCGCGTGCAGTAACTTTTCCCAACCGGTCCTATTTTTCAGGTGCCTTTTTGGCAGGAACCAAAATTGAGCCCATCGACTGCAAAACGTCTACATAAAAATTGCCGTATTTTTGCCGGACCACTTCAAAAGGGGCATCTTTGGCGCCGATAAACGGCCGCAGAGACCAGGAAAGCTGAGCCCCGACGAACGCCAGAATGAATATCCAGATGCGGAAGACGTACACGCCTGTTTTCGGGTAGACGCTCTTCTTTTCGCATGAATATTTAAGCGCTTCCACGATGGCGCGCATGCCGAAAAACCCGGCAACGACAATGATCAGGACATGCAGCAACTTGAGAAAATTGTAGTTGCTTCCCGTGATCATAAAAAAGAGAACAATCGTGGAAAAGGAAACCATGATGCACGTCATAAACACAAAGCCGCTGAGTATGATCGATATCATCTGACCGAGCGAGAGCCTGGAACCGAGCACCGTCTGGATGACATAAAAGGCCGGGAAACAGATGACAACAATAAGCAGAATGAGCACCGGCATCTTTATGGCCGAGGATACGGCTTGCCAGAAGCTGTTGTAGCTCCCCATGATGGCGCCATAGATTATGGAAAAAAGCAGAACCAGAACCAGGTGCTTCAAGATCTCGGGCTTGAGCTGCGTTTCATCGGTAATTTTTTCATAGAATGCATCATTGCTGTGAAAGCTTTGGAAAAAGTCAAACGACAAGAGTTTCCGGTTGGCCATGATAGTCTCCTGCTTGCTTAACTCTTCAGTTTGGGATCCTCAAAACCAATTCGCTCCTGACGGATGCTTAATAAATCATTTGCGGAATCACCGAATGACGGCATCGACGTGCCTTCGCTACTCCTCATTCAAAAGGTCCTTAAACTTGTCGTCAAAGTGCCGGGCAAACCATCGATCGATGACCGACTTCTTGAAGCGCCACTGATTGCCGAGTTTGGCAGCCGGTATTTTCCCCTCCTGTGCCCATGTGTAAATCGTTTGCGGCTTCAGGCGGAGGTACTCAGCCACCTCCTCGATGGTCATGATTTCATTGGACAACTAATTTCTCCTTGGCGTGTAATTCTATTAAACCATCCTTTCTCAAAAATGTCACGTATTTTATTGTTTATTATTGTTTATTTATATTTGTTATGGTTTAAAAGCCTTAAAGACTGGATGCAGCATGCGGCAAACTTGCTTTGTACTGACTCGCATCGAATGTAAAATGGGTACATCCAGATGCTTCAAGGAAGGCTTTTGGCGGCTCTTATGTAGCGCTCCAGGGAGAAAAACATAGAATGAGAATTTTTGCCCTTCCCGCATTGGTCTTTTGCCTCATATCTTCCACGGCTCGTTCTGATGAAAAGCTGGATACAAGAAATCACACATTGAAGAATATTCGCGGATGCGAGGTGGTCATCGAACGGCTGAATGATGCATCCGCTGCTCTTGGGTTGACAGAACAGCAATTGAAGGCCGATGTGGAGCAAAAGCTCAGAGCTGCGGGGATGGAAGTGGACAGCAAATATTCCCCTATGCTTGCAGTCACCGTTACAGTGCTTCTGGATAAGTCAAAAACCGGAGTCGTTTTCGGATATTCCGCATATGTGCAAGTCGAGTTTTGGCAAAGCGTGACGATCGAGGCAAACGGACTAAAAGATTTTGCGGTCACGTGGAAACGCGGCCTGATCATCGGCGATCAAAACAATTCGCTGGGGAAAGAACAGATCAGATCAACTGTGCGGAATCTCATCGACCGCTTCATCAAGGCCTGCCTGGAGGCCAATTCACAGCCCCTGCCCGCATTTCCTGCAAACAGGCGGAAGTAAGCATCCTCGGCAGAGCCGGAGGCTTTAGCCCATGAGCCTTTCAAAGCGGCTTAAGCAGCATTATCGGGGTTGGGATCGGATATCGCAATCGGGTTTGGGCGCTGTGCCGGTTGCGCCCAAAAGCGATTCCCGGTAGCGACGCCGATTCCGATCCCGACTCCGATCGGATTGACGGCGACAGCGCCGACAGTTCTTGCATTGGAAGCTAATGGAAATCCTTCATCCAATTACTCCCGCAGTTGTAAAGCTTTAGCTGCCTCCCCGGCGGAGAGGGGGATTTCACAACGAATTAGTGAAAGCTGGCAGGCCGGCGAGTAAACGGCCTATGACCCCTTTCTGACCAGAACCGTCTTGATGGTTTCGAGAAGGATCAGTGAATCGAGGACCCACGACATGTTTTTGATGTAAAAAAGATCATATTGCAGCTTTTCAACCGTGTGCTCCAAGCTGTTGGCATAGCCGTAGTTGATCTGCGCCCATCCTGTGATACCCGGCTTCACAATGTGGCGCAGCGGATAATAAGGAATTGATTCGGCAAGCTGCTGAACGAAATGCGGGCGTTCCGGGCGCGGGCCAACCAGGCTCATATCCCCTCGAAGCACATTATAGAACTGCGGGAGCTCATCAAATCTGGTCCGGCGCAGGAAGCGGCCTACACGCGTGATCCGGTCATCCACTTCCTTGCTCCAAACTGGCCCTGTTTGTGCTTCGGCATCTGTAAACATGGAACGGAATTTCGCAAGAGTGAATGTCTTTCCGTCCTGGCCCACTCTTTCCTGGCGATAGAAGACCGGCCCCTTCGAATCCATCTTAATCAAAACTGCGAGGAGCAGGATGACGGGGGAAAACAGGACCAGCAGAACCGACGATATCAGCACCGAGAGGATGCGTTTTCGCAGCAGCGCTCGTTTGGTCACTGAAAAGCCGGTATTAAAAACCATCCAGCTAGGTTTGAGGTTTTCGATGGGGATTTTCCCGGCGACGCGCTCATAAAAGGTAGTGGCATCCTCAATGGCTATGCCGCGGGTTTTGAAATCGAGGAGTTCTTTGATCGGCAGTTTGCCCCGGCGGTCCTGCAATCCGACGACAATGCGGTCGACCTTGTGGCTTGCCACAAGCGCTGGCAGATCATCATAGACTCCTATTACTTTGGGATTCACGATCGAGATGCCGACCATCTTGGGATTATCACCCACGAATCCAAGGACTTTGATCCCCAATTCCGGATGTGCAAGGATCTCCTTCACGGCTTCGCGTGCGAGGTTACCCGTTCCAAGCACCAGGAGGTTCGTGTGGGGAGTAAGTGTGGCCACGTAAAATCGCACAAGAGTGTGCCACGGAACCAGAAAAGCGGAACTCAAGAGCACCGCGATGCCGAAAACACCTCGACCCAGCATCAGTTCCGGGGCTATGTAATAGACCACGCAAAGAACGACTGTTGCCAGCGCCAGTGCCTGGCACAGTCGGACTACATACTCTCTAGAAGGTCGTTTCCCGATATATCCGTAGATATCGTTCAAATGCAACGAGAGCTGAAAAACCGCCGCCATCAATATCGCTCTGAGGAGCGTTCCGTCCCGAACAGCAGAACTGATGTGCCATTCCGGCAAACGGATTTCATGCGCTGCCAGGACACAAAAAACCAGCAGTACTGCCTCCACAAAAACCGCACCTAGCTTCCGCAATACCAGATAACGCCACATAGACCCGCTTCTTTGCTCTATAAAACAGCTACCGGTTACTCATCGACAGTTTGCGAGCATAGGATGCTCAAAAGCTGCAGGCCCAGGTGTGTTTTTCCCGCCCATATCAGCCTCGTTGGCGAATCGCGTCATGTTTCGCTTCGCCTGCGGGATATACTCCGCAACAGAGATCGCATTCCAGTGAAGAGATTGGAGAAGGATCAATCCAGGCTGTTTCGCGATGAGCGCCAGATGGGAAAACGGCAGCCGACGTATGCCGGTCTACTATAGTTTTGCCAGGATTGCCCGTGCTTCCTCTGATCCACTGAATTTTTGGCTTAATTCCAACGCTTTCACCAGGGAAGCTTTTGCATTCGCTTTATCCGCCAATTGAAAGTAACTCATTCCAAGGTGATAGCGAAACACGGGATTTTTCGGATCTTTCGCAACACATTCCTTTAGAGCGTCCACGGCAGAACGATACGCTTTATTGCGATAATACAGCCAACCGAGCGTATCGGTCACATTGAGATCATCGGGCGCTTTCTGATTTGCTGCACGCGCCAGACTCAGCGCTTCACCCAGATTCCCTCCGGTTTCACCGATCAGCCACGCCAGGTTGTTTGCCGCCTCGACATGCAGCGGATCGATCTTCAGCGCTTCACGGTAGTTCTGTATCGCTTTTTGAGGATTGCTCTGCTGCTGATAAATTAATCCCATTTTGTACCAAGTCTGGGAAGACTTGGGGTTGATCTTCAGTGCGTTTTCGAACTCCCGGATCGCCTTATCGTTGAGGTTCTGGAATGTGTAGAGTATTCCGAGAAGATTATGGGCATCGAAGTCGTTGGCATCGAGCGAAAGGGCTTTTCGGAACGACTGTTCGGCTTTTGCAAAGTCCTTTTGCCTGGCATAAACCTGACCCTGCATTTCGTAGAGCTTCGGCTGGTCGGGGGACCGGGCAATCTCCCGGTTGATGGCTTGCAGCTCTTTGGCTGGGCTGTCGCCGCTGAGCAGGGCATTCGCCAATGCACGAACCTCGACATCGTCCGGTTTGATTTTCAGATACTCTCGGTATTGCTCCGCTGCATTCTTGCCATCGCCCTGGCCCGAATAGGCTTTTCCCATCAGCAAATGAGCGTCGGCATTCTGCTCTACACGCAGCGCCTGCTGCGCATATCGAATAGCGGAAGGATAATCGCCCGCGTTCAGTTTCAGCTGGCTTAAAGCCAGATAGGCAGCAAGGTTATGCTGATCGGAGTTGATCGCTTCGGTCCAGGCTGATTCGGCATTCGGCGACTTAGGATCCTTAGAGTAGTAAGCCTGTCCCAGTGCATAGCGGGCTGCGTTGGACTTCGGGTTGGCATTGACGGCATTCCGCGCTTCGGATATGGCATCATCCACCTTCCCTTGCCCGATCAGCAAACGGCTTTTCAAAACATGGGCTTCTGAATCCTTTGCGTTCAACTTCAAGACTTCGTCGATGACCTGAATTCCCTTCTCCCATGACTTCTGCTGCGTATATAAAGCAGCCAATTGCTTTTTGATCGAGACATTCCCGGGTTGCTCCTTCGCCAGGTTTTGCATCACCTCCGCGCTTTTGCCGGGATTTCCACTCGACTCGTAAAATGCCGCCAGAGCCGTGCGATAGGCGGGATTTTTCAAGTCGGCCTCAATAGCCTTCTTCAGCGCGTCTTCAGCACGAACAGCGTCCTTCTGTTGGAAATAAAGCTCGGCCAGGAGGGTGAAAGCTCCCCCCCGAGCCGGACCGCTTAAACGCGTTAGCTGTTGATTTATGCGCTGAATGGCTTTTTCCGGTCTCTTCTGGTGCATGCACAGATTTGCGATCCCAACCAGCGCCTCCCTGGAAGCCGGGTCAATTTTGAGGGCAGCTTCAAACTGGGATTCGGCACGGGCGAAATTCCCCATATTCAGGTATGCAGTGCCCAGACGTTGTTGTCCGACCGCATCATCAGGACAGGCGTGGACATAAGACTCCAGGTCGGTGGTCGCGGTCCCGTAGTCTTTCTTAAGAAGATTGGCCGATCCCTGAATCAGCTGCGCTTCCTTGTTGCCTGGGTCGATTGTCTTGGCCTGTTGGGCGTATCGGATTGCCTCATCTGCGTTCTTCGATTCAAGTTTAAGCTTTGCCAAGGCGATAGCGGGCGCCGCCGAACGGTTCTGGCTCTGGGCTGCGTCGGACCATGCCTTCTCGGCGCCCGATCGATTCCCCAATTGAAAATACGCCAGTCCCAGGAGATATTGTGCTTCAGCGGAATCCCGCGACACATCCAATGCCTGCTTTAGCGGGGCGACGGCAGCGGCAGCGTTGTTCTGCGCAAGCAGGGTCCTTCCCTTAAGCAGCAATCCTTCGGGATTCTTCGGATTTGCCTTCAGGATTTCGTTCGCGATCGCGTCGACATTTCCATATGATTTCTGATCGAAGTAGGCATTCGCCAGCCCGAACTTAAATCCAATGTTGGCCGGATTCTCCCTGGCCAGTTTCTCCAGGGTTTCGATACTCTTGTCATTCTTGCCTATCACGGCATAAAACGCGCCCAATCTCTGGCGATAGGTCGCGTTATTGGGATCAATCGATACCGCCTTCAAGAAGGCCTCTTCGGCCTTCGCATAATTTTTCATCTTGCCGTACGTCCGCCCGAGGATCTCATACAGTTTTGCCTGTTGGGGATTTTGCTCGATGGCCCGGTTGATCCGATCCAGAGCTTTCTGCGGACTCCCCTGGGCAAGATACAAATCCGAAAGCGAGTCCAAGGCATCCGCGTAATGCGGATTTATCTTCAGAGATGACTCCATCTCCTTCTCGGCCTGCTGTACGTTACCTTGGGCTCTGTAGACCTCACCCAGCCTGAGATGGCCGACCTCATTGGACGGGTTCTTGCCGACAAACGATTCCAGTTCTGCCCTTGCGTTCTGGTAATCCTTCGTTTTTATAAGCGCGCCCGCCAGAATGAGCCGCGCATCATCCAGGTTGGGACTAAGATCCAAAGCTTGCCTCGCGAGAGAAGCGGCATTCTGAAAATCGCCTGAATTCATCTTCAATCGGGCAAGCGCCAGATATGCCTGCGTCAGCGACGGATCGAGGATTAGAGCCGTTTTCAATTCCGACTCACCCTTCTGCACATCGCCTGAGCTAATCTGAGCCAACCCCATGAAATAGTGGGCTTGTGCGGACGTCTGCCTTGTTTTCAGAGCCGTCTGCAGGGCTTGCATGGCTTCCGGGACCTTTTTCTGCATTAACAAAAGCTGGCCGTGAAGCACTTGCCCATCCGCATCCTTCGGGTCGATTTTCAGAATTTCATCGATGATGGAGCCGGCTTTGTCGAATTCCCCGCGAGACAGATACGCATTAGCCAGCCGCGCCCGGCCCAAAATGTTCGTGGAACTTTCGGCCGCCAGATTCCGATAGGCATCCATTGCCCGGTCTGTCTGGCCGGTTCCCATTAGGAAATCTGCCAGCACAATTTTGGGGAGGGGATCGTTCGGGACGGCATCTCGCACACGAGTGTAGGCGGCCTCCGCTTCGGCCAATCTTTGGTTCTGTAGAAAGAAGAAACCTTGCGCGTTGTTCACATCGGCCGATTTCGCGTCCTGAGCCAGCGCTTCCTGCAGGAGCTTTTCCGATTCGACCGGTCGATTGAGGATCATGTAAAAGTTGGCAAGTGCGATTTTCGGCAGCACGGAGCTCGGGTTCGCTGCCGCGGCTTTTGCATACGACTCCTCGGCAAGCTTTTCTTCGCGCCGGGCATCCTTCCTGTCGGCAAGATCCTTGTAGGAAGGCAGAAAACGCGGTTCTCGCTGTAAGCCCCTTTTTATTTCGCCGGCGGAATCGTCCAGCTGGATCATCTGCGAATACGAATTTCCAAGGATGATGAGTGCTTTAAGATTACCGGGATTGCGTTTAAGAACGAGATCCGCTTTAAGCCTTGCCTCGTCAAACTTGCTCTCTAGCAGCAAAAGATCCGCAAGATATAACTGGGCATCCGTGTTGTTCGAATTCAGCTGGACCGTTTTAATCAACGATTGATAGGCGTCACCAAATTGGCCGGCATTGAGCTGTCCAATCGCCAGATTGTAGTGGGTTTCGGACACATTAGGATTTGCCTTGACCGCATTCCGGAATTCGATCAGTGCCTCGTTGTATTTCCCCTGGGCGAGGTATGATTTCCCGCTGGCAATATGCTTTTGGTGATTCCCGGAACACCCGGCCGCCAGCAAAACCGATAGAGCCCAAAGAAGCAACCCGGCCGAATATCGCCTTGAGCTACTCATAATTTCCTCCAGCTAGATACAGGAATTGTATCGAACAACTATTGTCTCTTGACTCACCGAAGCACGCCTAATTCGGGATGTAGCGGCTGAGCATCGGGAAAATCAGTCGGGTAAAATCGACAGCATTGTTGCCGGCGGCATTTTCGGCTGCAGGTTCCAGCGATGTTGCCGGGCTGGTGATGCGTACCAGTGCCGCATCCGTACGCCCTAAACGCATTTTGTCGACCATCCCATAAATGAGTCCCCAGTACTCGCTTGCGATTACCCGGCCACATCCCTGGTACCAGTAAAGCACCACCTGTTTGTCCAAACCTTTTAAAATCACTATGCGGTTGATATGAATCGACGTTATGAAACCGCTCTTCTCCGGTAGCAACTGCACCGGGAGATCGATGCGTCCGGTTTTGACGGGGATCCAGCCGGATCCCGGCAGGCAATTAAGCGGCGAGTGGAATCCACCTTCCGCATGATACCCGATATACAATCCAATGCTTGTTCGGTCCGGTTTCACATAGGTGCGGTTTGTGTAATCGGTAACCCGAAGCATCGTGCGCGCATCATTGCTGAGATCGCTCATGTTTTGGCCGCTCCATGGACCGATTTCCATGGGCAGAGTCGACAGCGAATCGCGTGGCGGAACGGAAACGGGTCCCCGGTCGTGCGCAAGCAACCAGGTGCCGGCAAGCATGCAGACGCAAAGAACAAGAACTCGGGCCGTCATCGACATGTTCATCAGCGGCTCCTCATCAGGGAGACTCCATTGCACCCTCAGCGGCTTTCCTGGCCGCCAAAAACAAAAGCAGCACGCGGTGCAGGGCGAAAAGCAATACAAAGGCCACTATAAAAACCAGCCAGCCGGAAAATGAATGGAAAAACCCCTCGGCGGCTTCCGCGCCATAGAAATGAGCTGCCAGCCCGGTGCCGGCCACACGGATTGCATTCGAGGCAATTGCAACCGGGACGGCGGCGATTGCAAGCGCAATTCGAACCCAGATCCGTGACTCGACAAAATATCCATACACAATTGCCAGCGTCAAAAGTGATATCAGCGACCGTATTCCGCTGCAGGCTTCGGCAACTTCGAGGCTCGTGTTTGCCAGCTGCATGATATTTCCCTCCCGCAGCACCGGGACACGGCACGCAACCAGAACCAATTCTCCGAAGCGGGATGCGAGCAATTGAAGAGGGAATGTCAGGGGGTTGAATATAACCGCGGGAATCGGAATCATCAGCAAGAGAAAGGCAATAGGAAAAAACATCACCTTCAACCGGGCCCATCCGCAGAGAAAAACTACTGCGCCCACAACACACAGCAGCATCGCAATGCGATTCACGAAGGGATGCATGTTTAATGCGGCTGCAAGTATGGCCGGCGCGAAGAGCACGGCGCCTGTGGATGAGGGTCTCTGTTTGGCCAGGACAAACTTGAGGCGCCGCTCCCACGCAAAATAAAGAGCGAGCGGAACAATTAAAAAGCCATGAGAGCAATTGTCGTCATGCAGCCAATCCTGCGCCAATTCGCCGATGATTGGGCGATACAGGATTCCGAAACAGACAAGAAGCAGCGCGAGTGCGGTGGCAATCTTCAGATTCAGTGTTTCTCCGCTCAGGCGGCCATTCATATTATCGAAGTCCATGGCGCTCCAGAAGTTCGTAGAGCGTGGGCCGGCTGATCCCAATCGCCCGCGCAGTCTTCGATATGTTCCCGTCATTTTCCTTCAATGCGCGCGCAATAATGTCGCGTTCAAACCCCTGTCGCGCTTCCTTCAAGGTGCTCAGTGGATTCTCTTGCTCGCCCGGCAGTTCGAACAAATCCATCTCGGCGGGATTGATCATCTTGCCGTCTGAAAGCACCAGCGCGCGCTGGACACGGTTTTGAAGTTCGCGGACGTTCCCCGGCCACGCATGGCGACGCATGGCGTCCAACGCCGATTTCGAAAACCGGATGGGCGGCTTCTTCATTTCGCGGCAATAAGACTCCGCGAGGTGATGTGCGAGCTCAATGACATCTTCGCCCCGTTCGCGCAATGGAGGCAGAACCAAACGGACCACGGCCAGACGAAAATAAAGGTCTTCGCGAAACCTGCCATTCTTGACGGCCGCTTCCAGGTCCTGATTCGTGGCCGCGATGACGCGGGCATCGACGTGGATGGACTCCCTGCCGCCCACGCGCTCCACCACTTTCTCCTGCAGGAATCGCAAAATCTTGACTTGCAGTTCAGGGACCAGATCGCCAATCTCGTCGAGGAAGAGGGTTCCTCCTTTGGCATACTCAAACTTGCCGCGTCTCTGGGCGATTGCCCCGCTGAAAGATCCCTTCTCGTGTCCGAACAATTCGCTTTCCAGGAGAGTTTCGGGTATGGCAGCGCAGTTGATAGCCACAAACGGCCCATGGTTCCTCGCACTTCGGTTGTGGATCGCGTTGGCGATCAATTCCTTGCCTGTGCCGCTTTCTCCGAGAATCAGGACCGGAACTTCCGTCGAAGCCACCTTGCGCACCGCGGCGAAAATATTTTTCATCGCGGGACTCTGGCCAATCATTTCCTCCAGCGAAACACGCTGGGCCATGTGGCGTTCCTCGATGCTCTCCTTTTCCAATTCGAGACGCTTAAAAGCCCGGCTCAATACGATCTTCAATGCGTCGAGGTCTACAGGCTTGGGAAATATGTCATGCGCTCCTCTCTCGATCGCGCGGAGGGCATTCTTGCGCTCAGAATTGCCGGAAACGATGATTACTTTGACCAGCGGATTCAATGCGATCATTTCATCCAGCGCGAGGAGGCCTTCCGCCGCTTCCCGCGGATGAGGGGGCAGTCCCAGATCGAGCAGTGCGACCGAAACTTTTTCCCTTTGGAACAAATCGAGGGCGCTCTGCCGGTCGGATGCCATGTAAACGGCATAATCCTCCGACAATGCCCACCGAATCTGGCGAAGAATCTGCTCATCGTCATCCACAACCAGCAGCTTCGGCAACATGTCCTTATCTCATTTGGCAAAGCGGCGGCGAGCTGCCGCTTTCTTAATAATCAGCGATCCTCAGGTCAGCGGGAACAACAGCCGCACCACTGTCCCGTGCCCCGGTCGGCTCTCTACCAGAATCGTCCCGCAATGCGCTTCCATTATTTTCTTCGTCTGGTATAGCCCGATCCCCAACCCTTCGCTTTTCGTCGTACGAAACGGCACAAAGAGCTCTTTTTGGAGGAATTCGGCCTTCATTCCGCATCCGTTATCTTCCACCGAAACTTCGACCTGTGAACCGAGGTTGCGCGTTCGAACTATTACGGTACCTGTCTGCGAAATAGCTTCGTGCGCGTTTAGCAGCACGTTGCGCAGAACTCGATCTGTATCCTCGGAATCAATAGGGACAAGCGGAATTTCAGCAAGATCCAGAACCAGTCGCTCTCCTAAATCTCCAGAAAAGTTATCGGCAACCCTTTGCACAATCTGATTTAAATTATTGGGCCTTTTGTCCGCCGCCGCCCCTGAAAAGGCCCGCAGGCTGTTGCACAGCCGCTTCATTTTTTCAGCCGTATCGGACACAGATTGGAAAGCATCACGCTGGAAATTGAGATCGTCCTGGTAGCGGGACGCATTCTTTGCGATCAGAGAAAGGGTTGAGGCGAAATTCTTCAAATCGTGCAGCAAAAATGTCGAAAAAGCATGAAATGCTTCATTTTCCTTGGTTTCCACCAGGGTGGAGAGCAAGTCCGTCTTGTGGAATTCGCCGGCCGCATGTCTCCCAAGCACACCAAGGAACTCCAACGCATTCCAGTCATAGCGTTCCCCACTGCGATCCGAACCGACGGTAAGAAGTCCCACCATGCGGTTCCCCGACCGTAGCGGGACAAGGACCGACGCCTTTGTCAGCGTCAGAAAAGTTGCCATCGGCTCTTGCGACGGCCCCCAGCCGAATGAGTCGACAGGGGTAGGCTTTTCAAGGTCAACAATCCTCTCAAATACTCCGGAGACTTCTCCTCCCGGCGGGTAAGACACCTCGCCGCGCGTTCCAACCAACCTCAGCCGCGTCGGGTTTGCCAGTCGCAGCCAGATACTGACATCGATTGCGCCGACTGCCTTCTGCACAATGTCCGCAAAGGCATCGCCGGCAACGTCCGGTGGATCGATGGACTGGATTCGCTCGTTGGCCTCCAGCCAGTACCGGCGATAGTCATAGTTGCCGGCAAGAAGATGCCTGCGGATCCAGTGCTTCACCCGGTGCCGGAAATCGGTCCACAGAAGAATCAAGGCGAGGACTAAGAGCAGGATGAGGAATAATGCCGCTTCTATTGAGTTTTCCGAATTATTCCAGTGTCCCACCCACCATGCCGCAAAGCTGGAAACGATCAGGTAGATTCCGACGCCGACGATGGTAACGG
The DNA here is from genome assembly GCA_035506515.1 of Acidobacteriota bacterium. Lineage (GTDB taxonomy): Bacteria > Acidobacteriota > UBA6911 > UBA6911 > UBA6911 > UBA6911. The sequence goes on along the minus strand of DATJPG010000010.1, from coordinate 31,509 downwards.
ATCTGTAAACAAGACCCGGAGAAACGGATACTTTCCATCGCCCGGTGCTCCGTTTCCACGACACGAGAATGAGGGGGCAGGAAAAAAGAAACACCAGCGGAAAGATCTGCATGGAGTTTAGGGAAATAAGTCCCAGCCTCGGCGGGTATAAAAGCACTTTCGAAGCGCAGTAGATGACCGATGCGAAGCTGCCCGCAATTCCCAGCAATAGAAACTTGATTTCCCAACGGACATATTCCTGTGCGCTTCGGAGCGTCTGTTCGAGATTGGCCAGCACAATGATGGAAAGCAGCACGAGATAGAGGGAGCAGAAATAAGCGGCAGGCCCAAGCGCTCCTTCTCCGGGCGGAAGCTGCAGGTTGTGTGAGGGCGATCCAGAGTAAATCCAGAAGATTCCGATGGGCACAGCGATCAGCATGAAGCAGGTAGGAATGCGCCTCTCGCCCAAAAGCCGTTGATGCGACTCGCGGCCAACCATGCAGCTGACGATGACTCCCAGCGGTGCCGCAGCCATGAGCAGACAGAATGAGAGCCGGAGAAACGCACCCATTGTTCTTCCATCCATAAAAGACGGAAAAGCGAGAATGCCCGCGGAACACGAAGACAGTACCAGAAACAGCGCAAGCAGCCGGGACGCGTTCCCTAACCGCCGGAAGAAAAAAACCAGCATCGCAGTAACAATCCCCACGATGAATGAAAGCGAGTTTAAATAGGCCAGATTAAACATCGCGTCCCGCCTCAGTGAAGCTCCTGTGAAAATGCCGCCACACACGAGACCCATCTTGCCGCGGAGTCGGCACTGTGGCTGCGGTTGGAATAGTGGGCATGCGCCATCTTACCTCAAGTGGCCGCTCATGAAGCACCTCTGGTTCAATGACTGAATAATCGCGCATAGTATCAGGAGATAAAGGAATTATATTGAATTCTCAATTCTTAAAATTGTTAACACAATGAAGAAATCGGCCGATGCGACGTTAGGCTGTATAAAAAAAGACGGAAGGATTTCATCTTTCCATAATTGCTTCCGTCAGAATGGCTTAGGCCGACTCCTTCATGTAAGCGAGGAGGCGAAGCTATAGCTATGCAGAGCCGCGGCGCTTCATTGGCGATTCCGAATTCTCTGAAATGCCGTCGGCAAAAGAATAGTTTTGTTTGCATCCGGTCGACACCAAACCATTTCAGTGAGGAGCTTTTGCAAATCCTCCAAATAGTCGTAATAGCCGTATCCATAGTCTTTTTCATGCCAGCGGCTGTTGCCATGCTTTATTATTGCGCACTCGCCGTCGTTTCCCTGATTCCGGCCAAGAATCGACAGGCTGCATATGCCTCTCCAACGAATAGGTTCACAATCATCATTCCAGCCCATGATGAACAAACCAGCATCGGGACGGCGGTGCAATCATGTTTGGAATTGGAATACCCGACGGATAAGTTCGACATATACGTCATCGCCGATAACTGCTCAGACAAGACCGCTGAGATCGCCTCGTCTTTCGGCGTCAGATGCCTTGTTCGGATGGATGAAACATGCGTGGGAAAAGGCTATGCCCTTTCCTATGGATTTGAACGACTCCGGGAGACTATGTGCGACGCCTTTGTGGTGATGGATGCGGATTGTGTGCTCGACTCGAATGCGCTTAAGGAAATCGACCTGCGCATGCAGGTGGGGGACTGCGCTCTCCAACTTGCCGATAGCGTATCCAATCCCGACGCGAATCCCATTAGCTATATGCTCTCCGTAGGCAATATTATTGAAAATCGCTTGTTCTACTCCGCTAAATCTCGACTGCGCCTGCCCGTCATGCTCCGTGGTACCGGAATGGTTTTGCACAAAAGCCTTCTGCAGCGCATTCCGTGGAATGCGCGATCCGTTGTGGAAGATCTGGAGTATTCGCTCGAGTTGTTTCGTGAAGGAATTTATGTCCGGTTCCTCGAAACGGCGGAGGTTCGGTCCGCTTTTCCGACAGATCGCCGGCAATTGAGTGTTCAAAGGGAACGATGGGCGAAGGGCAATCTGTCTTTTGCGAGGATCCAGGGATTCAAATTGCTCTGGGCGGGCATCCGCAAACGTTCTATTGGTTTGCTGGATGCAGGCTGCATGCTGCTCTTTATGAGCCGACCAATTTTCTTAATCGTGTTGTGTTGCGCAATTGCGACAAGCGCCATAGCCCGGTGGATAGTCCGCTGCTGGATCACGGATCTGCTCCTGCTTGCTTCCACGATTTTGTGCTTTCTTTGTGTCCTCTATTTTGGATCCGGGATAATCCTCCTGGGAGTGACGAAAAGGCGTTTGGGTTTGCTGTGCCGTGTGCCTGTTGTTTTGATGCGGTTGATCTGGATTTCAGTCAGCGGGCTATTCCACACAAGCAGCCTTCAATGGAACAGGACTCCACGGTAAAAATGAATATGCAGGCGCCCTGTCAGAATCGATGGAAAGTTGCGCATCTCATTGCAACCAATTTTTATGGCGGTCCGGAGCGACAGATTGTCGGCCATCTTAAGCTTCTGGACCCCTCACAATATTCTGGAATGGTATTTTCCTTTCTTGAAGATGCTCAGGAGAATGATTTTCTCAAGCAAGCAAAAAGAGCCGGCATAGCCAACATAGGCATACACATGGCGAGTCCACTGGACCTGCGCGCCTGGTTAAAACTCAAAAGGCAAGTTCAATCCCAAGGTGTTCACCTGTTATGCGTACATGGCTACAAATCTACCGTTATGGGCGCATGGATACGCAAGACATCGGGCATTCCGACACTGGCATTCTCACGAGGGTACACAAAAGAGAACCTAAAGGTCGACTTTTACCAGTTTCTGGACCGTCTTGCGCTGGAGAAAGTGGATGGCGTTGTCTGTGTGTCGGAGGGTCAGCGACGGACAATAGAGGGGCTTGGCGTTTCCCCGCGGCGCGCATGGGTGGTTCACAATGCTGTCTGCACACGCGATGTGGGACTCGACACACAACAGATCCGATCTCGGGTTCTTAGAAAATTCGATTTGCCCAGTGACGTCGTATTATGTGTTACGGCCGGCCGCCTCAGCCCCGAGAAAGGGCATGCGGACCTCCTCCAGGCCATTGCGCTCATCGGAAAACATGCGGAGGAGTGCCGGTTCCTAATTTGCGGTGATGGTCCTTGTCGCAAACAACTGGAAAGGCAGGCGATCGAGCTGAACATCGCGGACCGGGCCCGCTTCATCGGGTTTAGAGAGGATATTGAAGATATCTATCGGGCAATGGACCTGTTGATTCTGCCATCTCACAGTGAAGGGCTGCCAAATGTTTTGCTGGAGGCCTTCTCGTTTGGGAAGACCGCCGTAGCAACATCCGTGGGCGGCGTCCCGGAATTGATGGAACATGGACGAAACGGCCTGCTTGTTGCGCCCGGGAAGCCGGAATTCCTTGCAGATGCGGTAATACAGTGCGTAAAGAATCAGTCGCAGCGCGAATCCATGGGTTCGGCGGCTCGCCAAACGGTTCAATCGAGGTTCAGCTTCGAAGAACAGACACGCCGACTTGAAGCCATCTATGCGCAGTTACTCGCGCCGGAGGCACGCATCGCTTGACTTCTGCCCTCGCGATCACATTTCACGGGATCACAAAAGAAAACACCAGCGCTCGGGTTGCCGCCCGGAACAGCAGCATCCATTTCGCTGCCCAGCGATATGCTGTCGATGAAACAAAGCTTGTCCTGACACTCTCTCTTCTTAAACCGTCCCAGACTTGCACGGTCTGCGAGTTCCACAAAATAGTCGGTGGGGACTGGCGCATCTTGACCTTTGATGATGGGCTCGTCTCGGATTATGAACTGGTGCTTCCGGCTCTGGTGAAGCGGGGATTTCGGGCAACATTTTTTGTGAATTCCGATACCATTGGGAAGAAGGGCTATTGCTCACAATCTCAGCTGCGTGAAATGATTCAATCAGGGATGGAGATAGGAAGTCATGGACGCACGCATGGCTATCTTGTCACGCTGCCCGCTTCAGAAGCCACTAAGGAAATAGAGCAATCCAAAAATGCATTAGAAGATCTGCTGGGAACCGAGGTCACGTCGTTTGCTCCCGTGGGAGGGCACTTTCGCAATTGGATGACGGTCTTTGCAAACAGAGCGGGATATAAAGCCTTTGCCACGATGATACCCGGGCGCACGGTCGTCCGGCAGATGGGACTCCTTCTGCTACGCCGAAATCATATCCAGACTGCGCATTCGGAGGATTACATCCGCCGTATCATCGCCGCCAAATCCGGAACGCTGGCGGGTATTCGATGCCGCTATTTAGTCCTCTATGCAGCCAGGCGGGTTCTTGGCATGGGAACCTATGACCTGATGAAGGCAAAACTATTGGGCACTCCTCTGGAAAGCCAGAGGACCGGCCGCGATTTTTACAGAAGCTCTCTCTAACGATTGCCATTTTGCTGGAAGGGATCTTGATTTACCTAAGTGTTATATTGCCGGTCCGCAACGAGGAAAAATTCATTGCGCAAACACTGGACATGCTGGTTCGGCAAACCTACCCCCCCGAGCGCTTCGAGATTATTATAGTAGACGGCAAGTCAGAGGACCGGACATGCAAGGCGGTTGAGGACTTCATACACGCGCATCCCGGTATCAACATTCGCCTGCTGGAAAATCCAGGACTCTGGTCCAGCCGTGGAAGAAATATCGGACTCCGAGTGGCCAAAGGCCAGATGATTGCGATAATCGATGGCCATGTGCATATACCTAATGGCATGCTCTTTGCCAACATTGAAGGACTCCGAGAGAAGCAGCAGGCCTACTGCCTCGCACGCCCGGCGCCACTCGATGTGCCTGAAATCAGCACAGGGATTGCTTACTGGATTGCGATGGCCAGAAAGAACTGGTTAGGCCACAGCCGCAACTCTTATATATACAGCGATCATGAGGGATTCATCGATCCGATGAGCAGCGGATTTGCTTACGATAGATCCGTCTTTGATAAAGTTGGATATTTTGACGAATCTTTTGATGCCGCGGAAGATGTGGAATTTCACTATCGGCTGAAGGTAGCGGGCATCTCCGCATATACCTCACCGGATCTTATGATTTACTCGTATCCGCGCTCGACCTTTTACGGTTTATTTTATCAACAGACGCGATATGGCACCGGCCGCGCCAAACTCGTCATCAAGCACCCGGCCTCTTGGACAAAGGAAACGTCCATCCCTTCGCTCATTCTTGTTTTTATCGCCCTGACCCTCTCGGCACTGCTGCTGCCCTTCACGCCTCGTGTGCTGCGGCTATTCTTCGTGGCCGGGACCGCAGCATATGCATTATTGCTGCTCGGCGCAGCCTCTTTGCAAACGCTGAAACAACGGCGCGTTTTTATGGCCTTCCCTGTGGCGCTGGCGATCTGCATTACGCATATGGGTTTAGGTTGGGGATTCCTGCAAACAATTTTCCGCTCAAAAAGCGGAGTCCTTTCCGCAAAAACCAAGATTGGCGGAAAGTTACTCGACTGATCAACTTTTCGAGATCAATTCCTTGCCTGCTCAAATCAACAAAATTCTTTACCTGATCGACGAACTGCAGCCTGCAGGGACGGAAAAACAGCTTATTCTGCTGGCAGAGAGCCTGCGGGAAACTGCATTTGCTCCTATCATCGGGGTGCTCCAGCCGACACTCTTTCAGTCAGATCTGAAATTAGACACCCCGATCGTTAATTTTGACCGCAGCGGACTTGTGGGCCTGAAGAATCTGACACTTCTACTCCGCTTGCGGAAGTTTATAGAGGAAGAAGAGATCGCAATCGTTCAAACAAACCTGGTCGATTCGGGAATTCTTGGGGCAATTGCAGTCCGATTTTCTAAACTTCGGCCAATTCTGATTGCCACCAGGCGCAATGCATATCACCTGAGGTCAGCAAACCGCCTGGCCTTTCATTTCAACAAAATTGTGGCTCGCTGGGCAGACGCCGTAGTCGCAAATTCAATTGCCGTCGTCGAAAAATGCGTTCAACAGGAGAATATCTCCCGAAACCGGATTCATCTCATCGAAAATGGAGTAGATCTCAGCCGGTTTGGCCGGGTTCCCACAAATCGAGCGAAAGAAATGCTGGAACTGGGCAACAGATACCCGGTTATTGGAGTTGTGGCAAATCTAAGGCCCATCAAGGGTTTGATCCATTTTCTGGATGCGGCTCAAATACTCTTGCGAGAATTCCCATCAGCGTGTTTTGTCATCGTGGGAAGAGGGCCTCAGAAGCAGGAGTTGTTGGAACGAGCCCGGCGGCACAGGATAAGCGAGCGAATTTGTTTCTTAGACAAGGCAATCGAAATTGCCGAGGCGATGGCTGCATTCGATATTGCCGTCCAATGCTCAATATCAGAGAGCTTTTCAAATGTCTTAATTGAATATATGGCTTCGGCAAAACCGATTGTTGCGACACGAGTCGGCGATGCCGAGAGGATTATTCAGGATGGAGCGGAAGGACTCATCATAGAGCCCGAGAACCCGGAAGCCATATCGGAGGCAGTCGCTTCCCTTCTCCGTGCGCCAGAGCAAGCCCTTGAGATGGGGACACGCGCTCGCGAGAAAGCCGAGCGCAACTGGACAATCGCACGGCTTTCTGCGAATTATCAGGCCCTCTACAATGCACTGCTGGATCCGGTGCACAGTATGTCGGCTCACAGCGGGTTAGAATCCGCCGAAGCCACGGCCCCGGTCTCACGATTGAGGCTTTGATATGTTCTACTGGCGAATGGGTCTCTCAATCTAAGAGGAACATCGATGGCCCAGCAAGGTCTGGAAATGCGAAATGACAGGGTCGGGTACAGGCAGCATTGGAATCCGAAGAAGATATTCTGCTATTCCTGCTACCTATTGATCGCCAAACATTTGCCCTCTAAAGATCAGCTCGGATTTATCGGCCGCTTCGCTGCCAGGCTTCGGACAGTCTTGGTGCGTCCCCTTTTGCTCGAATCCGCCAGGGTCATTTCAGTAGGAAAGAGAGTGGACTTTGACAACGGTGCCAATTTGATCATGAAGGATCACGCAAACATCGGGGACGATGCGCTGTTCAGCGGAAACGCCGCTCGGATCATCATAGGCCAGCACGTGATGATGGGGAAGCAATGCATCGTTATTTGCCAGAATCATCGATATCTGGATGCGCAGAGGTATGAAGGGTTTGAAGGGGAAGACGTTGTCATCGATGATTTTGCGTGGATAGGCCATCGCGTCACCATTCTGCCCGGCGTCACCATCGGCAAACATGCCATTATCGGCGCCGGCGCTGTGGTCACAAAAAATGTGCCCGACTACGCCATAGCGGTTGGTAATCCCGCAGTAATAAAAAAATACCGGGGTCAGGAAAATCCCGGATCAGAGAATATTTCGAGCAAACCGGATACAGAAAAGTAGACACAGATATGGCAGAAGATTCCATCCGTGAAGAACTCGGATCCATGGGGCGGCATTCGTCCATATATTTCATCAGTGCCGCGATGAGTCGCGCCGTGGGATTTCTAATGATCCCGATCTATACGCACTACCTCGCCCCGAAGAGCTATGGCGGCATGGAGATGATCGAGATCCTGTCATCCGCGATCGCAATCTTCGTGGCAATGGGAGTCGTCGAGGCTTTGCCTCGCTCCTATTATGAAATGAAGGAACAAGCGGATAAAGACCGCGTTGTCAGTACCGCGTTATTAGGACTCTCTGTCATCGGCATCCCGTTGGTATTTTCCTTCCTGGCGGTTTCAGGCCCAATCTCTGCGGCTATTCTGGCAGATGGTGGAGTCAAACGATGTCTTCAGTTGGCAATACTCTCAGCGTGGTCCTATACGATTTCAGAAACCATATCGACCTATCTACGAATGACTTATCAATCCCGGCTCTTTCTGGTCGTTTCTGGAATTACCCTGATAATCGCCGTTTTGCTGAACATACTCTTTATTGTATTTCTTGGCTACGACATCCTTGGTTTCTTTCTTTCACAACTCATCACCCAGGGATTAATGGGATTGGTTCTGGCTGTCATTATATTAAGGCGCATTGGATGCCATTTTTCCATGAAGGTTTTGCGGCGTATGGTTGCCTTCGGGTTTCCCCTCGTCTTCCCGCAAATAGCCTTGCTGCTAGGATTTTCTTCCAATCGTTTCTTCCTTCGGTGGAACAGCGGTTTTACTCCGGCGGAAGCTCTTACGCTTGTAGGCTTATTCGCATTGGGACATAAATTCGGCGTGCTGGTAAACCGGTTTGTGAATGGACCCCTGAATTCATTCTGGTCTCCGAGGCGTTTAGAACTAATTGTGAGGGATTCACGCGGCGACCGTGAGGTCGTTGGAAGAATCGCAACCTATGCAGCCATGCTTTCCATATTTTTTTCTCTTATACTAGCCAATTCCGCCGAAAGCCTGATAGCCCTCTTTTCAGACACTCAGTACCAAAACGCGCACATCGTCGTTCCGCTTGTTGCAATCGCTTACGTTTTCTTGGGTCTGGAAACACATTTCAAGGCCGGTTTGCTTCAAAAGAGAAAAACTTCCAGGGATGCAATGCTTAGCGTAGTCGCCCTAGCGGTCATCCTTTTATGGAACTACCTGTTAATACCAAGATTCGGATTGATAGCAGCGGCCGCATCCAATGCAGCCGGGTTCTGTGTACGTCTGGTCATTATTTATTATATCAGCCAGAAATTATTCCGGATTCCATTTGAAATTCGCAGGATATTTTCAATGCTCGTTCTCGCTCTTATTCTTTATCTCTTCGGACAAACGATCCGCCTGAATTCACAATACCTGACGCTTATCATCCGGGGTGCCATCGCAATGCTATTTCCCTTTATCCTTTTCGCTTTCAACTTTTATCGACCTGAGGAAATACGCTGGGGCCGTGAAGGAATTACGCGGATATTTTCTCTGATGAGGCAGCGACTGTCATTTGTGCGCTAATCCGCAGCAACGTAGTTGCAGATCATGAAATCATCGAAACTGTGTCCCTGAAATATCCAATGGTACAAGCCGCAGGCAATAGCGACGTCTTCCCTGAAGCCTCCGACATCGGTGTATCGGGAGATCCATCATCCAAATCAGAAACCCGGCTACCCGATTCATTGCCTCTCTGGATGGTAGCGGGCTACTTGGGGTTGTTTGTCATCCGGCCATGGGAACAACTATTCCCCCGATTGGCTCCGATTCACTTTGAGCTGATTTATGCGATTGCTGCAATCCTGGTTGCGGTTTTCAGTCGGAAAACAAAGATGCCTGGCGTTTCCCTGCAATCCATCACTATCTTTATGTTTGTCATCGCCCTGGCATTGTCGGGCCTTTTGGGGATCAGTTTCTCAACTTCCTGGCCTCCTTTCTACGAATACCTTACTCAGGTCGTGTGCTATTTCCTTTTGATGATGAGCATTCGCTCCTATCGTGACCTCCAATTCATTCTCGCCTCTTACATAGGCAGCATGTTTCTCTATCTCTCAAAAGCTCAGTGGGAATTTTTCTTGAATGGTCAGCACCGATATGACATGGGTGTGATGCGCATGGTGGGAATCGAGGAATCATTTGGGGGGCCCAATGCGCTGGCTATGTCGATTGTAGCCTCTATGCCATTCTGGTTTTATCTCTGGAAGACCAGGCACGATGCCCTTTGGTTTAATGTATCGAAACATCGCCGCTTATACAGGAATCTTCTCCTGGGATATCTCGTTTTAGCGATCAGTTCCACCATCCTGACCAATAGCAGAAGCGGCATGCTGGCCATGGCCTTGTTCGTTCTGATGACAGCATTAAGTGGGCGCGGGCTTAAGTCAAAAATATTGCTTCCGATTTCAGGCATGCTCTTTCTGACTCTGATTTGGGTGGTCATGCCCGAATCAAACCGAGACCGATTAAGGACGGTATGGGATCCTGAATCGGGCCCCACAAATGCAGAAATATCCGCCCAAGGAAGAATTGAAGGATTGAAAGCCGGGATCGCCATATTCAAGCGTTTCCCTATTTCCGGAGTAGGCCTCGGAAATTTCATAGATTACCGAGTAGCGCATATTGATGGAGTCAGTTTAAACCCTCACAATTTGGTTGGACAGATATTGGGAGAAACGGGAATTCTCGGTGCAGGGGCTTTTCTGCTGCTCATCCTGGCAATTCTGTACAATTCCAATGTCATCAAAGCAACCTGTCGCAGACTGTCTGGTTCAGATTCATCCGGTCTCAGTCTTTTAGCCTCCGCTTGCCGGAATTCTGTTTTACTTCTCCTATTCGAGGGTATTTTTGGACATAACATGACTCGATATAATTGGCTCTGGATTGCCGCATTCGCTGTTCTCGCTCTCACATTTTCAAAGTCCCTATCTGAAGACGGATTCGACCATGATTCCGATAGCTTGGGCCGTGTACCGGGGAACATGGATCTCGAAGAATTCAGGATATCGAGGTAAACGCTTGTTTGCATCGCGGATATATCAAACACTCTCTTTGCGGGATGTAAAACCGGATCTGGAGCAGATTCTTGCAACTCAATATTGGAGTACCGAACAGATCCGTGAAGCGCAATTTAGGAAGATCCGGTCGTTATTGGGCCATGCATATTCTCATGTTCCCTATTATACAAACTTATTTAAGCGGATCGGGGCACACCCCGAAGATATAACGTCCCTCGATCTATATTCGCGACTGCCGGCATTAACCAAGGCACTCATCAGGGAACATTCAGATCAAATGATTGCAGATAACGCCTGCTCAGCGGACCGGGTGGCAAATGCAACCGGTGGCTCTACAGGAGAACCTTTGCAGTTTTTCCAAGACCGACGCTATCTGAATTCCGCAGATGCAGCCCGACTTTGGGGTTGGTATTACATGGCGGGTTGCAGGCCCGGAGATACCTCTGCAATTTTGTGGGGAGCCGTGCGCGACGTCAAAGCAGACTTCACGTTCCCGGAGCGATTGAGAGATCTCTTGAAGTTCGGAGAAATCGCCATCAACGCCTTTAATTTAAGCGAAGATCGTATACGCAACTTCCTGAAATGGTGCACCGCGATACGGCCGAAAATCTTGAGGGGGTATGTCTCGGCCGTCAAAGAGCTTGCCTCCTATGTTGAACGGGAGCATGTGGAGTTCAAGGCATTAAAAGCCGTGATTCTTTGTGCCGAGGCGGTTGATTCCAGAACGCAGTCATACATAGAGGACGTGTTCAAGGTTCGGTCCTATAACTCCTATGGGGGACGTGAATTTAGCCTGACAGCGATTCAATGCAATGCCTCATCGGAATTGCATGAGGTTTCCCTCAACAATTACATCGAATTCGCCCATTGTCCCGATCCATATTCCTCCAATGCAAAACAATTGGTACTAACGAATCTAAATAATTACACAATGCCCTTTCTTCGCTATGAAATCGGGGATCTTGGGATTCCCGGCACGCCGGGAACCTGCAAATGCGGACGGGGTTTGCCGCGCATAAAGAACCTAATAGGCAGGACAACGGAGATATTCACATTTGGGGATGGCACAAAAACCGCCGGAGAAGTGTTCATCCATATGTTGAAAGATCTTTCTCTGCAAGAATACCAATTCGTTCAGACGCATCCGGATCGTCTGGCATTGCGCACTCTGGTGAGCATATCTCCCATGCAAAAAGACTCCATCCGTCAGCGTTTCAGGCCGCTACTGCCTTCGGGCGTAGTCCTCGACTTTGAAAAGGTATCTGCGCTGACAAAAACACCGACCGGCAAGTTCAGGTTTGTGTTTTCCGAGATTGGCAAATCTAAAGAGCAGTTTCAATAATTCATCGGCAATATTTCACACGATAACACCGGCAGAGATTCCGCGATTTTCATTGACATGCAAAGCCGCACCGTTGAGCTCTCTGCCGGCAGATCCACGTGAAAGCACCGCAATAGGTATCGGCCAAGGATCTTGGAACAACTATGGCAAACATTCATTGGACGCGGAAACGCCTTCTATTAGTCGCAGTCGCTATTATTCTTGGAATTAATGCGGCCCGAATTTCTTCTCAAGGGGCCGCGATTGAAATGCTGGATGAAATGGTCAGCCGCAAGAGTCGTCTGGGTTCTGCCAATTGGGGACCACAGTACCTGGAGGATGCGTCCAATCATTATACGTGGCAGCCGGAGACACTCTGCTATACCGATCAATCAACCGGGCGAGAAGTTTGGATCCTGGTTAAAGCGCCCGATAATTCTGATTACTATTCGAAAGAACACGGTTCGAACATTTGGTCCTACGACGGATCGCGAATCGGGTTTTTCGACATCGCTCGAACCACACGCAACCCTGCTATCGTGTCCGACTATCGATACCGGTGGGTTACAAACACGGATGGCAGCGGGCTGAGGGTCTGCGAAGGCTATGGTCGGCGCACCATTCCGCTGGACGGATTTGGCTGGGCTCATACAGAAAACGCATATTACAGTTTCGGGTCCGGCACAGGCGATGTATCCGAATCTAAATGCTATATCCTATATAAAAACACTCTGGATGCTTTGAATCGTGTGAGTGGCATTCAAGTCTTGGATACCGCCAGCACAAATATGGAGTGCAAAGAGCCAGTCAAAGAGGGGGTCAGTGGCGATGACGGGTGGATCGTAGCCAGAGACTTTTCCCCGCATGACGCTAAAACCCCGAATCCGATATTAACCACTGAGATGTATTTCATCCGTCTGGGGTTAAAACCTTCCCTAAAATACCATTGGGGCATTGCCCGGGGCATTGGTCCCGCGAAAGATCCCTATGCCGACCACATCCCTCTAGCAGAGGAGCACTGGCATGACGTTTGGGCCCCAGGCCCCGATCCAAAGTGGATTATGGGAGACTATGCGGGCCAATCATCACTATTTGTTACCATGGATCGGACCGGGCACGCGGCTGACGGCGGACCTATCTGGAGCGACTGGGATGGAAAGTCATTTGGCGAAATCAGGGTGGAAAGTTCCGGATCTGATGAAGGCCCGCCAAATCCTTACGGCATGCCATATTTTGGCCATCCTGCATTCGATAGATGGGGACGATATGCTGTAATAGGAACATATACGGATCCACAATCAGCCGCAGGAACACGTCTCTGGGACTCCCGGACACACACCCTTCTGCCCAATTATATGATGAAGGGGATCTACGATGGGCAGCATCATTCCTGGAACGGCTGGACAGACCATGTCGTAATGGTGAATCCGCTGGTGGATTATATATACGGCAACCTTTACACGTCTGACGAAACATCCCGCTACCCGATTGTCAGCCTTCATTATCCAGGGTATTCCGGCAACTATAATGGATATCCCAGGCCAAGCCAGTCTCCTGATGGAACAAAGGTCGCATTTCAGGCGCTATGGCTAAATAATCACGGGGATAACCATCCATATATCTGTTGGGCCGTGGCGTATTACCCTTATCCTCCAAAGAACTTAAGTGCGGAAAAAGCGGGGGCAGCAATCAAATTGGTCTGGAAATTTCCTTCCTATACATCTCGAGGCTGGCCAACGGAGAACGATCCAGTCCCCGCCGCCAGGGAAATTAAGGGCTATCACGTATGGCGCTCCGATACCGGAGACAGCGATTGGTCTGAAATAACACCCACTGTTTCCTTGGCCGCATTTTTCAAAGATGCGACGGTCAAAAACGGACAGACCTATTATTATGCTGTTACCTCAGAGGAGCATTCGCGGCTTGAATCCAGGGAACTGTCCGAAATCCTAAAGTGCAGCCTGGATCCGACTGGATTGCTAACGTCGGTTATTGTGCAACCGCGGGGCTTCAAGAACTTCTGGAAGACACCGCCACCTTCGCCGTTAAATCTCACCATCGAATCGTCCCGGGTTGCCGGCCATTATAAATTGACTTGGCGCGAGCCTCCAAATGCCGGAAAGATCCGATACTATAACATCTACTATTCAACTGCAGGCGCGCCTGCCACAAATCAGAGATTCCGAATCGCGTCGTTGCCCGTTGGAACAACAAAGTATCTTGACTGGCTCGCAGATCCCTGGAAAACCCCGTATTATCGCGTAACAAGCGTTGACCGCCAGGGAAACGAGAGCCAGGGAGTTGACGTCAATTCTGTGAAGAGAAAGCCAAATTAGAATCGCGGCTGTAGCACATCCCCGTGCGGTCAGCGGCCTGCGATAGTATTGTGGCGCTTTAAACGGTTTCATCTCCCTTGTATTTATGAACGAAGAAAACGTATCTATTTGCAGGTCGGCTGCTATATCGGAATATCCGCAGACTCCACCATTTGATCCGGATTGTGAGTATCCTGAATTTTGTGGACGCGGACTAACAAATGCTGAACCTAATGCCGTTTTCGCTCTCTTTCGGGATCTGCTGTATTCGATGGGTTTTCATCCAAATGCATTTGGAACCCCGGGATGGAATCCGTTTGGAGATTTCATCTTTCCCGGACAAACCGTTCTTATAAAGCCTAATCTTGTACGCCACATTCACACGCAAGGCGGGTCCATCGAATCGGTCATCACTCATGGTTCGGTCATTCGATGCGTGCTCGAATACGCGGCGCTGGCCTTAAAGCACAGCGGACGAATCATTATTGCAGATGCGCCCGTTCAGAGCGCAGATTTTACCAGGATCATCGCGATCCATGGCCTCCACGAAATCTGCGAGCGTGTGGCGCGACGATGGGATGTGCCGATTCACCTAATGGATTTACGTTTGTCCTCGATCAGTCTCGACGAGAACCATCGAATCAGAGCACAATCTGAATTATCAGGAGATTCAAAGGGCTATCATCGGATTAATTTGGGCAGCGAAAGTCTTTTGCACCCGATCGATGGAGATTTTGCCCGCTTTCGAGTCACCAACTATGACTGCAAGAACATGCGGAGCCATCACAATACTGCCGTGCACGAATACCTAGTTTCCAAATCGGTACTCGAAGCAGATTGCATATTAAACGTTGCGAAATTGAAAACACATCGCAAAGTGGGATTAACAGCAAGTTTGAAAAATATCGTCGGAATTAACGGCCATAAAGACTGGTTGCCTCACCACCGCCACGGCAGCATAGAGGAAGGCGGAGACGAATATAGGCATCCTTCCTTTTTAAAAAGGGCTATATCGTCTGTGAATGAGGCGATCGATTCCCGGCCCCATTCCTTTCTCGACCCGGCAAGGCAATTAGCCAATCGTTGCCTGCTGCGGCTTTGCAGAGATTTTTCCCGGGATCAGTTTTTCGAGGGAAGTTGGTACGGAAACGATACGCTGTGGCGCACCGTGCTGGACCTAAACCGCATCCTCCGTTATGCGGATCGCAACGGGGAGATGACCCACACTCCCCAGCGAACCTGCTTAAACATCGTGGATGGGATCGTGGCCGGTGAAGGAGAGGGGCCCATGCAGCCGGAACCTCGCGTTTGTGGAATACTAGCAGCCGGCTTTAATCCAGCGGCGGTAGATGCCGTGCTGGCAACAATCGTAGGTTTCAATTTTCGCAAGATTCCCATAATACGGAATGCATTCGAACGGTCCGTCTGGCCGATTGCCGATTTTGCTCCGGAAGACATACTCTTCAGAAATGGCACGGGCGAATGGAGGCACCTGCGCGCTGGCGTTCAGGAACACTTCTTTCGCTTTAGACCTCCATCCGGGTGGCAAGGACACATCGAGCTTTAGCCGGAAAACGCGTACGGCAGAAGGCTCGTGACGACTTGGGTTCTATTGGAATCCTTCTCGCCTCCCGGTCCCATGCTTCTTTCAAAAAGCGGATGAACGAAATACCCTCTTCTACCGAATTGCCCCAATATTCATTTTTATGAAAATGCCGGATATAATCCAATTCGATCTACGTGATTTGATTGCAACTACTCTTTCTGAGCAGGATGGAGTTCGGCTGGAATCCGTTGGTGTCATAAACACGGTTCATCGTCCATTTTCCAGGATAATATTCATCCGTGCTTTGACATCAGGAGGAGAACGCAAACTGGTATTGAAACAAATCGTGCATCATTCCGCAAACAAAAGCATAACGGATAGAGAGAACCAGGCGCAGGTTGAATTTTTGATCCTGCGCGAACTGTACCCAAAGTTCCTCAACGTTCCTGGATGTAACGTTCCCCGACCGATCCTTGTTGTTCCGGAGCAAGACCTGTACATTATGGAATTCGTCGACGGCCAGCTCCTGGTGGAGATGCTGAATGGAATCCGGTTACTGACGAGGCATGACTCTCTCAATAGGCTGGTTGAGTTTTACAGACTCTGTGGTCTGTGGCTCAGAAAGCTTCGTGAATTTACCGGAGTACAGTTCGCCAGTCCTTCCATTTATGCAGTCACCTTGGAGCGGTGCGAACAAAAGCTCAACATCATTGACAGGACGGCAGACCCTCGTTGCCCTCGAAACCTGACAGAACGCATACGATCTCTGATCAGGGATCAAATCCATCGGGCCGGAGATCGTCCGCCGGTAGCCGGACGCCATGGTGATTTCGGCAACTGGAACATTATTGCCGGGGCTAATGGCATCACCGTCATTGACTTCCTCGGATATCAGGAGGACTTGCTGCCCATGGATTTCCTCAAGATGATGACCAACTTTGAGGATGAAAAAGCATATTTATTGTATAGCAAACGAACGATCGATGCGCTTAAGAATGGTTTCCTGGCCGGCTATGGAAAGCCGCCGGAGATCGCCTTGCCGGTTGCACTCATTTGCGAAATCCTCCATCGAGTGTGTTGCATTTGCGCCAAAATTGAAAACCGGCCTCAAAATTTAATGCGTCGGATAGAAAATAATATTTCTCTCAAGCATAACATTGCATGGTTTTTAAACGATAACAGGAAAAGCCTATGGCCAGCGGAAGCCACGCTTTCATAGTGCCCGACGTTCAGAAAAGTCCCAGGACAACGCGCGACAGGTCGGTCCGGGAGGATTCGTGACCATCGACGAGGCAAGAAAAGATTGGCGGGTACTAGACGGGGAGCATTTTGGCGTGCCGGAAGGAATACGCCTTATTTCCCATGAAGCCTTCGATTCCGTCTATACGGAGGGATTGCTGCCGGTAGAGGAAGTCCGACCTTGTACGCTTAGCCGTCTGGTCTCCTTCTGCAAGCCGCTTTCCGAATTGATCTGGGCGTTCCAGTTATTGTGCGCGGCAGACGGCCGAACAGTGGTGCTGGCGAACGGCAGTGCCTCTTTGGGGAACTATGCCTGTCTCCTCAATTACTTCCTTTTTTTCAGAAGAAAAGTGATTCTTTTCTGGGATTCGCATCTCGAACCGCGAAGCACGTTAAAGCGCTATTTGGCTCGGCGCTGTTTCCTCGGTTGCTCGCTAGCCACATTCTGGTCGAGCAGACAACCGCAAAACTATTCCCGTTTCTTCGGGCTTCCCGAAAACCTCTTTATGTTCATTCCCTATAAGGCAAACCATTCGAAAAGAAGCCCGAGAGATTTGCAGACGCTTGATTTCGTTTTTGCCGGCGGAAACGGCAAGCGCGACTATAGGGCTTTAGTGGAGGCAATTCGCGGCACAGACGTAAAGCTTATTATCAGCTGTACTCATCCGTCAGTCATAAAGACTATCGAAGACTTGCCCAACGTGATCCCTCTGGCGGCTTCAGAGCCGTCTTACTCCAAGCTGATGGCGTTGTGCCGTTTGGTGGTAATCCCCATGATTTCTACCGGACTTAAGGGGGGAGGAGAAGCCAATTTCTGTAACGGAATGTGGCATGGGAAACCGGTGATTGCCATGGATGACGTTTCAGCTCATGACTACATTATCGATGGCGAAACGGGATACATTGTCCCACCCGGCGACATCGCGTTACTGCGCGAGCGGATATTGGAATTGTGGAATCATCCGGAAAAAGCAAGAACCATGGGAGAGAAAGGACGCCTCCGGGCGCAGCAGTTCTTTACACAGGCAGCGGGGATTAGACGATTGGTCCGCCTGGCCTGCATCCTCGGACAAGAAGCCTGCAATCCTCGATCCCCTCGCGGGCTTTCCGGGAAGTCTTGAGTGTCTGCATAGGCATCGGATGGAGAAGACTCACTTTTTCTGCGGCAGAAAATGAAAAGTCTCATCAAAAGAGCGATTTTAGAGAGCCACTTGTTGCAGGCCTCTCAACGCTGGACTGCGTCCAAACTGGCGATTCTCCGGTACCATTCGGTGCGAGAAAATCCGGCCGAATCTGCGGAGAATATAGGTTGCGGCATCACGCACTCCGCCAAAGTGTTTTTAAGCCAGATGCGATATGTTTCAAGCCACTGCAGGGTCCTTGGAGTAGATCAGGTCCTGGAAATACTGCGCGATCATCATCCCATTCCGTCACGAGCCGTCGCCATCACATTCGACGACGGCTTTTCGGATAATGCCGTCCTTGCAGCTGATATTCTGGACCGATTTAAAATATCAGGAGCGTTTTATTTGACAGTGGGTTCAATCGATTCCGGCATCGCGCCCTGGTTTGTTCGTCTGCGTTTCGCTTTTGGAAAAGCCTCCGTTGGAAGCTGGCTGAATCCCGGGGACAGCGTCCGCTTCCCAGTGGATACTACAGAGGGAAGAGAGCGCGCGATCAACGCCGCGTGCTCCACTCTGGCTTGTCTTGCAGGAGACCAACAAGAAAGTGCATTGCAGGACATCGAGAATGCTTTGGGAAGCCCTCCGGTTACAGAAATTCCGCCCTTAATGATGACATGGCAGCAGGCCAGCATGCTGCGGAACGCAGGGCATGTGATTGGCTCTCATAGCATGACCCATCCCAATCTGGCCCATGTACCCGCCAGCGCGGCTGAAAAGGAGTTGAGGGATAGCAAAGCGCGCATCGAGGAAAAACTCGGCGCTCCGGTTGTTCATTTCTCATATCCATCGCCTTTTCTCAGTCCCCACTGGAACAATTTGACACGCAGCCTTACGGATACGATCGGGTATGCCACGGCCGTCACGTGCGATGCCGGGCCGGTCTATTCGCCGGGTGCGCGCTTGAACCTTCGTCGAATCTATGTGCCCATGGATTTTGACGGGTTTCGATGGCACCTGGAAAATACCTTTTGCGGGCGTGTTCTATAGTTTTGCATCTCCGATTCACATCGGAGCACATTGGGATCAAACCGAATTGATGCCTAGAATCCTGGTCCTGGACGGTCATAGCACTGCGGCATTGACGTGCGTCAGAGCATTGGGACGCAATGGATTCCATGTCACTCTTGCGTACAGTTCTGAGCATTTTGCCGCATCACGTTTTTCACGCTATGTCGCCCACACAGACGTGTATCCGTCGCCGGAACAGGATGCTCCACATTTTGTCGAATGGTTAACAGTTCTCCTCCGTGCTAGGCCATTTGATCTGGTTATCCCGATGACGGATGCCACGATCTGGCCGCTTTCTTATAACCGGCTTCAATTTGAAGGGCTCACACATTTGTGCTTGCCTCCGCATACTGCCCTTGAACAATTGAATGACAAATACCACACAGTTCGGATCGCTCAAAAGCTTGGCATAGCCGTGCCGAGGACATTGCTCATTACAAGGATAGAAGAATTGGAAACCGTGCGTGATTGGGGCTTCCCACTGGTAATGAAAGACAGGTTTTCCATCCGATGGTCGGATTTGGGAGGGATTTCGGGCGGAGTTGTCTATGCGTACTCCTATGAGGATCTTGTCAAAGCGGCTCAAAACCGGCTGCAACTAGTCAGGGATGTGCTGGTTCAAGAATATGTGGAAGGCAACGGAATCGGATTTTCATGCTTTTTGATCAACAAACAGTCGCACGCCCCTTTCCAGTGGCGTCGGTTGCGAGAAAAAGACCCTAAAGGTTCGGGAAGCAGCGCGCGCATATCGGAGGAAATCAGTCCTCTGCTTCGCAAGGGAGGAGAGAGCCTTCTGCAGGCCGTCGGTTTCGAGGGCATTGCCATGGTTGAATACAAACGCTCCCCTCAAACAGGGTGTTACACACTTATGGAAGTAAATGCCAGGCCGTGGGGATCCATTCATCTCCCCGTTTGTTGTGGCATCAATTATCCTCTCTTTCTTGTAGAGTGGTTTCTGCATGGCAAGCTGCCGCCAACAGTCGTCAGTTACAGAAAAGCGATAACCTCGCGATCGCTGGTGGGAGATCTGGTGTTCCTGGAAAATGTCTGGGAAGGGAAACCTATCGGCTGGCCCTCAGCGTTCCCTAATTTTTGGTGGAGCTTGTTGAAGGTCGCTATTCCATGGTATCCAGGCCTACGATATGAAGATATCTCACTCGCGGATCCTATGCCTGGCCTTGCCGCTTTTGGCAACTGGATGCGAAGGTTTTTGCCGCATGCTCTTGCAGATAGCCGTCACTGATATCCAGGAACCTGTCCAAATTGAAGCTAGCACATTTCCTAACCTACTAGCAGACTCTGATGCCTTATAAAACACGCCTTAAGAGGCTTCTTGCCTCCAATGGGCTACTCGAGAAAACATACCGGCGCCGGATGCGGGCGACGCTAAGCAGCGCCAAGGCGAAGGACGGTCCGGTCTTGTTCGTTTGCAGAGGAAATATTTGCAGAAGTCCCTTCGCGGAGCGGCTTGCGATGACCATCTTCCCTTCATCACTGACAATCCAATCCGCCGGATATCTTCCACCTTATGGCAGGTCATGCCCTCCGGAGGCGGTGGAAGCCGCTTTCTCTTTTGGTGTGGATTTAAGCCCGCACCGTTCGCGCCCTTTGACGTATTCTCTTCTAAATTCTGCAGCCGCAGTCTTTGTTTTTGATTTTGATAATGAAGTGTTCGTTTCAAATATGGAGGGCAACCGTCCCCACCTCCCCATCCTGCTTGGCGCACTCAGCAGTGATCAAGGCAGAGGCATGGAAATTGCGGATCCTTTCGGGCATGGAATAGATGGCTTCACGCGGACATACAAGTTGATATCGGAATCCTTGTATGCGGCAAAGGACCTGCTTTGTATATAGGGACATCGGAAAAGTTATTCATTTTACTTTCTCATCAATTCGTAGATACGGCCGATTGTTATTGTGACGGGGCATACCGTGAGAAGGGTGGCTCCTGCTTGATCAGGAAGTGATACCCGGGAAGAGGATTGGTATTTTGGTGAACGCGCCAACAAAGAACAAAGAGAGATTACAGACAACCTCACAAGCAGAGAGGTGAATCAACTCTGGGGGACTCGAATCATGGCCGCAAAAATAAGCCTGTGCATACTGACTCAATTGATTTTCCTGATCTCTCTGCAAGGAGGCCCGATCCTGGCGCAGGACGGGCCATCGGGCGAACCTGCGCAGGAAGACCAGGCAATATCCGGTCAGCAGCCTATTAGCGATGCGGCTTATCAGATGCCGACAAGTGGACGATCCCTAAAGGATTCGGTAGTGATGAATTCGAGAAACAAGGCGGGATTCTCTCTTGGCCTATTCGGACTCTACGACAGAACAATCCTGGAATCGGAGCCAGTCTCAGATACCGACACTCGGGAGATGCTGGTTCTGCCTACGGTATTTATTAACTTGGGAAGAAGAAAGACCCAATTTCATGTGGATTATTCACTGGAGCAGAGATTCTTCAGCGACGCAACAAATTTAGGAGATCTGACGTTTCATACGGGAAATGTGAGTTTTGTATCCATGCCAAACCGTCACTGGACCTTCATCGCAACAGATGAAGTGCGCAGCGCGCCTTCAGATCTGCTTTCTCTTTCCGGAGGATTCTCACCCGGGCTCCCGATAGAAAATCCGATAGGCCCGGGAATATCCGGGTATAGCTACGAACGGGTTTTCATGAATAGGGGTGCCGCTCAGCTCAACTATTCTCCAGACAGGAAAACCAGTATCGGCTTCCAAGGCAATTCTCAAGTTTTCCGTTATGAAACCAGTGGGGTGAACGACACGGATGCATTCAATGTCGGCACGAACTTTGAACGCAAGTTAAGCCGAAGATACGATATGAATATCGATTTCATGTATGGCCGCTATGAAACGGCATCGGGTGTACGGCAGGATGAACTAAAAAGGCTTAGCGGCGGTCTTGGATATCAAATAAGCAAAAAGTGGCGGCTGTTTGGAAACGGAGGCGTGGAATGGGTTGATACTCCCGGCCATTCCTATATTCCCTCATATTTTAGTGCAGCCATCGGCCGCACAACGGACTTAAGCATATTCTCAATATCGTACACAAAAGCGGCGCAGTATCAACTCGGGACTCCCCAACTAAACAACACGCACACTATTTCTCTGTCCTTCGACCAGCGGCTGACATCGAAATCAAGCTTGACGCTGGGAGCATATTACTACCGTACTGAACCCTATGCGGAACACGTGCTTCAGAATACGTTCATTTCAGGAGCAGGATTCAAGTACCTGCTGTTCCGCTACATTATGGCCAGCATTAGCGGAAATTACGAGTATCAGGACCGGGCATTCAATCTTGATAACTCAGTCCCCCTGAAACGCCTGGAGATTTACGCCGGCATCGAAATCATTCTTCCGGGCGTGAGCCGCCATTAGGCGAACCCATAAACCGGGACTCCATATACGGCAGCAATGGCTGGGAAGCTAATCTCAAACGGACCAAATAGGGCAGCACAATTATTCCAACCGCCTGGTGTTGCTTTACCGCCTTTTTGAAGACGACGCGAGAATCCTGTCTATACAGTTTTATTCTTATCTCCATACAGATCAAGAAGGTTTGTAAATGCTACGACGATAAAGTTAAAAGGAGGTTCTTCAAAATGCATAGGGCAGCATTCACTCTTTTCATATTCGTGTTTGCATTCAGCGGAATTGCGGCGGCGCAGAAGCCGGCCCAAGAAGCCATCGGTGGATCCAACAAGGACTACATCATCGGCGTCGAGGATGTCATGGCAATAAACGTCTGGAAGGATGCCGACCTTTCCATTAAAGATGTGGTCGTCCGCCCTGATGGAAAAATCAGTTTGCCCCTGATCGGAGACTTGACCGCGGATGGATTGACCGTCAAACAACTGCAGGACACGATTGCGGGTAAGCTGAAGGAATATTATGTAACAGTTCCCATTGTGACCGTTACGATTACCAGGATCTTCAGCAAATCTGTCTCGATCGTGGGCCAGGTACAAAAACCGGGAGTGTATACAATTGGGTCGCCAACGACCGTCCTCGAACTGCTGGCGCGCGCAGGCGGGCTGACCATCGATGCTAAGGGCAAAAAAATCAAAATTTTCCGTAAGGAAGACGGTAAATCGATAACGTTTCTTTTTAACTATAACGATATGCTAAACGGTAAGAACATGAGCCAGAACATCTTGCTGAAAAACGGCGATCAGATAGTTGTTCCTTGAGGAGGATATCTACACGACATGAAAGACCTGACCCGTTGGGAATTGCGCGATTATCTGGCCGTTCCTTGGAAAAGGCGCTGGTTTTTCCTTGCTGCCATGATTCTTGTTTTTGGTGGAACGGCAATTTTTGCGCGGCTGAGGCCCAACTTATATCGGTCTGAAACGCGGATTCTCGTAGAATCGGCAACATTGCTGGATGACAATCTGTCTCCAAACGCAGCCCGGGACCGAACGGAAGACCGCATGAACACGATTCGTCAGCTTCTGGAAAGTCGGACGATCCTCGAACGGGTTGTCGAGGAATTTAATCTGCGAGCCGCGGACAGCAGTGTTTTAATGGAAGACCGTGTGAATGACATTCGCAATTACCTGGAAATATCGAAGTCCACGGGGAATATCTTTACGATGGCTTACATTGCCAGCAGTCCTCAGGTCGCCCAAGCGGTCGCAAAACGCCTTGCAAATATCCTGATCGATACCAATCGCGATTCTCAGAAAGAAAAGGCCGCGGACAAAGACGAGTTCATGGAGCAGGAGCTTAGTCAAGCGCAGAAGGATCTGGGTGCAATTGACGAGAAGATATCGCAATTCAAAGCACGCCATCTGGGGGAACTGCCGGAGCAGGCAACCGCTAATATGAACTTGCTGAGCGGATTGAACAACCAACTGGTCGCTATCGAGAATGCCTTGGATCGTTTCCGAGATCAACAGAAGACCTTGGAGTATCGCATCCAGGAGCAACGCACGATTAGCGAGCTGGCTAAAAGCATCGTTCCTAACGATAAATCGGCATCCGCTGAAGCGAAGAATCCGGCCGCGCCTTCCCCCACCGCCGCGCTGCTTGCTACAAAACGCTCTCAACTGGCCGAAGCCGAATCCCGATTCACGGCCAAGCATCCTGACGTCATTCGCCTTAGGATGGAAGTAGCAGACCTGGAACGCCAGGTGATGGAGATCGATGCGCATGCGCCCAACCACACGCCGGAGAATGCCGTCCCGCAAAATGCATCCGGGGCTATCGGCGGTGAAGGAACAGATAAAAATCAAAGCGCCGCTCAGGGAGGGATAAATGATGAAGCCGAGATCGCCCGCGCAAAGTATGAATTGGATATTCTTGGCAAGAACATCGCCCGAAAGGAGAAGGAGCGAGAGGAAACGCTTAAGAATATCGACCTCTACAAGAAGAGACTGAATCTCGCACCCGCCCTCGAGCAGGAATTGCTCACCCTCATGCGCGAGCATGATGGCCAACAGAAACAGGTTGAGAACCTGGGCACCAGAAAATTTAACACGCAGATCGCGGCGAACGCTGTATCCAACAGAAAAAATGATGTCTACAGGATTCTTGATGAGGCCAGCCTCCCGGAACGGCCCATACCCCCAACGCGGCTGCACATTATTTTGATTGGGATTGCGGCCAGCCTTCTTGCAGGCTATGGCATGGCACTTGGGAGAGAGGTCGTAGAACCATCTTTATCCAACGAGGATGAAGCCACTGCCATACTAAAACTGCCTGTCCTGGCAAGCATACCGGAAATCGCGGGGGTTGCTAAAAAATAATGGCTGCGAATCAGAACCGGGGAATTGAAAAATGAGCGAACTGTTCAAATGGTTGAATAGGCCAGATGGGAAAAGTCTCGATAGTTCCATGTCGCATATGCTTGATATCGAAGCCCACGATGATATCGCCTATGAGCCGATTCCTCATCTGGAGCCCACTCACCCCCAAAAGTTCCTCTCCGGTTTAGCGGAATTTGATTTTCATCTGGCGGATCCCAAAATCACTTCAACGCTCGACGCCGGCACGATCTCCGGAGAGCAATTCCGTTTTCTTCGCGCTCGTCTGAGTCTCCTGCAGCGCCAGCAGGGGGTTAAAAAGCTTTTGATTACCAGCAGTATTCCCGAAGAAGGAAAAACCTTCGTCTCGTGTTGTCTGGCCGGTATCCTGGCACAGGAGCCCGGGAAACGTGTGCTTCTTATGGATGCCGATTTGAGGGTGCCGGGGACAGCAAAAAAAATGGGGCTGGAGCGAGAAGGCGAAATGACCGGGCTATCTCAGATTCTGCAGCATGGGCGTACACTGAGAGAATCTCTGATCAAGCTGTCCGGAATGGAGCTCTATTACCTCCCCTCAGGCGAGATTCCGCAAAACCCCTCCGCGTTGCTTGCTTCCGACAAACTGGAGCAAGTAATCCTCGAATCAGGAGAGTTATTCGATTGGATCGTCATTGACGCACCGCCGGTTTTAAATGTCGCAGACGCCTCGCATCTTGCGCCACTCTGCGACACGGTGCTTTTTGTAATTCGCTGCAATAAAACGCCGGCGAAATTGATCCAAAAAGCGATAGAGACGATCGGCAAAAACCGGATATGCGGAATCCTGATGAATAGGATAAATGCAAAACGAACTGCCCGATATTACTATAAGTACTACTATAAAAAATCCAGCCCAACCTCAAAATAGAGTCCTGGCTTTGGAATAGGGCCGGATGCGGCCGCCTTGTGATTTCTGCGTTCAGCTTCCTTTCGGCGCCTCGGTCCGGTAATTTTGGCTCGTATCCGGATTAGGCTTTCAATCAAAGGCCCTGCTTCCCTAGCTCCTTCGCCAGCCTCCGGTAATTGTCTCTATATAAAACGTTCTCTCGGTTGATTTGGGAAGCTCTGCGGTATTCCTCAAGAGCAGCCGTCTTCTCTTTTCTTTCCTCGAATGCTTTGCCGAGATTAAAATGGGCCGGTGCGAAATCGGGCTTTATGCGGATGGCTTCTCGGAATTGAGCAATGACACTGTCCATGTCACCCTTGAAGTAGAGCGCAATGCCCAGGTTGACGATCGCTTCAACATATCCCGGTTTCAGGCGAATCACTTCCCTGTATTCAAGAATCGCATCATCCAATTCTCCTTTTGCTCCGAGACAGACTCCGAGCCCAAAATGCGCCTCTGCATTTTTGGGTTCGATGCGGAGGGCTTCGCGATATACAACGATTGCACCGTCTTTATCGCCCTTCATTTCTAGAGCATTTCCCAATCCACAATGCGCCGCGCCATAATTCGGTTCGAGACGTATGGCTTCTTTGAATTCCATAATCGCGCCATCCAGATCGCCGCTGTCTCTAAGCGCGTTGCCGAGATTGCAGTGCGCGTTCGCATAGTCTGGCTTGAAACGAACTGCCTTGCGGTACTCAACGATCGCGTTTCTCAATTTACCCGTGGAAAAGAAGGCATTACCAAGATTGTAATGAGCGATCGGGTCGTCAGGCTTTAAGCGAATGGCCGCTCGAAATTCCACCATTGCTTCCTCCAGGTCTCCCTTTGCGGCAAGCGCAATCCCTCTAGTCACGTGAGAATCCGACACACTAGGATGTTCTTGGGGCTTTGCTCCCAAAATCCCGATGGAAAGAAGGCACTCGGCAACGATTATGAATTTCATAAATCTTCTCCAATTCCTTGCGAGCGAACCCGGCTCATGTGCGCCAAAGCACTTTTGACACGGTCAAGGAGCCTGACATTTATGTTAGACTTAAACACCAGATTTGCAATCGTCAGAACACTCTTGCATACCGGTGAAATGATATCCGCTAAAATATTTGTTTTGGCAAAATGAAGAAAGAGATATTACCCTGCTCAAATACCAAATTGAGTTTCATGGAAAATAGGTAGCATATGCTCAATGCGATAAGCGTCGATGTAGAAGAATATTTTCACGTCGAGGCCTTTGCCGACAGCATTGACCCGAAATCGTGGGGTGATTACGAATCGAGGGTCGAGCGGAGCGTGGACCGGATCCTTCAACTATTTCAGCGCTATGAAACCAGGAGCACTTTCTTCATTCTCGGATGGATTGCCGAACGCAGACCGGAACTCGTCAGGAGGATTGCCGACGCCGGACATGAAATCGGCTGTCACGGGTTTAGCCACCAGCGTATCCATCGCCAGACTCCCGATCTGTTTCGACAGGACATCCGGAGAGCCCGTACCGTTTTAGCAGAATTGGCCCGGAGGCCTGTCAGCTGCTACAGGGCACCAAGCTTCTCTGTTACAGAATCCACACGTTGGGCCCTCGATGCTCTTGCCGAAGAAGGTTTCACCATAGACTCCTCTATTTTCCCCGTAAGACACGACCTGTACGGCATGCCTGGGGGAAAGCGATTCCCTTATTGGGAAAATACGCCTGGCGGAAAGCGGATATTTGAATTTCCGCCCTCCACGATCCGGCTGGTCAACAACAATTGGGCAGTAGGCGGGGGTGGATATCTGAGACTCTTACCATATCCGCTTACATTCTGGGCAATCCGGCACCTGAACAATATTGAGAATCAACCCGCAATGGTTTATTTCCATCCATGGGAACTCGATCCGTCACAACCCCGCGTTTCATCGATTCCCCTGCGCTCAAGGCTCAGGCATTACGTAAGTCTGAATACTACCGAAAATAAGGTCGAGCGTCTGCTAAATAACTTCCGATTTGATTCTATTTCAGAGGTATGCAGCGGTTTAAAATTCTATCATACAAAACCGATTTAGCTGTTTGCGCATCAGACTCCTTAAATGCAGCTCATGAAATCCCCAAATCATCTGTTTTTTCACTGGTTTATGGAACGTGTCGGGATTACTTACAATAACAGAATTAGCCTAAATAATTCACAATAAATGAGATAACTTGATTTTTGCCAAAGCTCGCCATTGCGGTTGTAAAAGTCTCTTACAGTAAATGCCGGCCGAACCACCTTTGAATCTTGGCATGCAGAATCAAAGCCATGCTAAATATTGCATAATAACAGTTTATTGTTGGCCGTGATCCAATGCGGCAGTATGGGAACCAAATTTGCTTTTATCGTTGTCGTTATCGCAAAGGGAGAATAGAGCGATGAAAAGCAAATACTTCATCTTTGGGGTACCGGTAGTTCTTCTAGCGGTTATTATTAGTGCCGGATCGGTGTTTGCTACGCCGATAGTCCAGGATGGAGATCAGATCCAGCTAATAGGGCAGCTTTCTGGCCACAGTCCGGCCGGTGGAGCATTTGTGCTCAAGGATCTGACCCAGAATTTTACCTTTTATTCCTACTGTATGGAGATTAGCGAATATATCCAAGTCGGAGGAACCTACTACGCGGTTGTCAATAACGGGGCAGTGAATGGCGGAATCGATAATCACGACCCCAACAACATTCCGAATTTTGACCCGTTGGATCCCAAAACAGCCTATATCTATAGCCAGTGGGTTAAGGGCAATTTGTCCGGCTACAGCCAAACTGCCGTTCAGGATGCCATCTGGTATTTGGAGGATGAGATCGACGACCCGGCAGATGGTGCAGATTTGGTTAAAATGGTGAACCAGCTAAATCCCCAGGGCCTCGATTCTGTCAGTGTTCTAAACTTATTCACGACCAGAACCTGGGTGAGCGATAACGACACCGGTACGGGTCACTGGGTCTATACTGGAAATGCTCAGGACCAGCTTTTTACGCCAGTTCCTGAACCGTCGACTATCCTTCTTCTGGGACTCGGTCTGGCAGGGATCGGTATAATAGCCAGGAATCGAACTCGTAAGTAAACTCCTATAGTTCAACTCCGCATTAAACGGCAAGGGCTGCAGGTAATGTCTTATCTGCAGCCCTTATTTTTTTATGGCCTCCCTTTGTATCCGGCTGATTTTCGCAGCTACCGGATGTCCGCTCGCAGCATCGTTATCTCCTAATTCGAGAGCTTTGCAATCGATGTATTAAAAGCTTTTGCGAGGAACAAAACATACGGTTTGCGGAGCAAATTGTCGTGGCAACCGGGGATATTAACAATTTCAACATCTCCGTTGACTATCGCCCCCCATCCCAAGTCGAATGTCGAAAACTGGAAGAAAGCCTGCGTTCTTGCCCTATAGAGAGTGAGCGGACCCGAGTATGATCCCGGCACATACTCCTGCAAGAGCTTCATGTGGTGTTCCATTTTCTCCAATACGTCCCCTTCCCAGTGTTGCAGGTCAAAGATGTCCTCCAAATCCTTAACCAGACCGGCCCTTATTCCCGAACGAACCATCTTCTGAAACCCTTTTTTTATCTGCTTCGCTTTCCTTAAAAGCCGAGCCTGCAATTCTTTTGAGGGGCATTTCAGTAGGTCATCCCATAGCCATAATGGGACATTCTTCAGAAAATTGGAGGTACCTGCCAGGATCAAATTCGGTGAAATTGCTTTCGGCAAAGAAGGGCCGGCATCCACAATTCCCAAATGGCCAACCTCCAATCCACGATTCCGCAGTTGTCGAGCGATTTCGTATGCGAGAATCGCTCCGAAGGAGTAACCACCGAGACAATAGGGACCCTTCGGATGAAACGCGACAAGATCATTGACATATCTGGCAGCAAATTCCTCCATTGTGGATCCCATTTTGGAGACGTCTGCTTTGGATGTATTGTGCAATCCATAAACGGGTTGATCGCTTCCGAGGTAGAGAGAGAGTCGATTCGCGAATCCCACATCTCCGCTCAAATCATGGGGGATGAAGAGCGGCGGATTTGAACCGGAACACTGGATCGGAATAATGGATGAACCGATGCCGGAAGCGGCTGCGGGAGTTAAGCAAACAATCGATTGAATTTGCTCTGCCAAGCCCTCGACTGTGGGCGATTCGAAGATGCGGCTCAAGGGAAGGTCTATGTGAAATACATGACGTACCCGGGTGATCATTTGTGTCGCTTTGAGTGAATGACCTCCCAGCTCGAAAAAGCTGTCGTTGATCCCGATATTCTTCAAGCCCAAAACCTCCGCCATGATCTTGGCCAGCTTCTCTTCTATGGCGGTGCGAGGCGAAATCCGGGTTCCATCGAGTTCAGACGCTTTCTGTCGCTCGGGCGCCGGGAGAGATTTGCGATCTATCTTGCCGCTGGATGTATATTTCATGCGCTGAAGCAGAACAAATGTGTACGGGACCATGTAGGCGGGCAATTTTCGTTTCAGAAAACGCCGGATCTCATCCGTCGCCAAAGCCACCTCGTTCTTTGCTTTGGGAACGATATAAGCTACCAGCATCTTCTCTCCTGGCGCGTCCTCCCGCATCACTACGGCTGCTTCGCCAACCTCAGGGTACTGTCCCAGAACGGCTTCAATCTCATCAAGCTCGATTCGGAACCCCCTGATTTTGACTTGATGGTCCATACGCCCAAGAAACTCAATGGCGGCGTCACGGCGATAGCGGACTAGATCACCGGTCTTGTACAGTCGCGCGCCTTCCTCCGCGTCAAACGGATCCGGAATGAATCTTTCATCTGTAAGATCGGGACGGTTGTGGTAACCGCGAGCAAGTCCGTCACCTCCAATGTAGAGTTCGCCGGGGATTCCTGCAGGAACAGGTTGCCGGTTTACATCCAGGATATATGCTCGCGTGTTAGCGATCGGCCGCCCAATCGGCAAAATCTCGGTGTCCGCAATGTCCCGCGGAATTGCATAGGTACAAGCGAAGGTCGTGCTTTCCGTAGGCCCATAGCCGTTGATAATCTGCGTGCCATCCAGTTCCTGCTGTGCCTTGCGCACATGCGGCGTCGACAATTGTTCTCCGCCAATCAGAAGCTGCGACACTCCTCGTAGTGTCTGAGGGGCTTCATTCATGACTAAATTGAACAAAGAGGCCGTGAGCCAAAGCGTGCTCACACGGTTTGTTCTGATGATCTCTTCCAACCGTTCGGGATTCGGGGCTTCCGCCGGATAAATGACGCATAAAGCTCCATGCAGGAGCGGCGCCCATATTTCGAAGGTTGACGCATCAAAAGAAATGGTTGCCAGCTGAAGATATGTCTCATTTTTGTGGAATCCTGTATAGCCGGCATTCATTACCAGACGTACGATGCCCCTGTGCACGACCTCCACGCCCTTCGGTACTCCTGTCGAACCCGAGGTATACATTACGTAGGCCAGGTTTTCCGCTTTCGCACCGCTCATCGGATTGCAGTCGCTTTCGGCTTCTATCACTTCCCAATCGCTGTCGAGGCAAATTATTCCCGATACATCCGGGAAACTGCCCTTCAGTTGATCTTGCGTTAAGAGAAGCTGTATCCGTGTATCGTGAATCATGAATGCCAAGCGTTCCTGAGGGTAATCTGCGTCTAGTGGAACATAAGCGCCTCCGGCCTTGAGAATCGCCAGCAGCCCCACCACCATTTCCAGCGAGCGTTCCATGCAGATCCCTACAAGTGCTTCGGGACCTACCCCACGCTTCCTCAAATAGTGCGCCAGCCGGTTCGCTCGTGCATTCAACTCCCGATAACTCAGCCCCTCCCCATCAAACACCACCGC
>DATJPG010000009.1:0-44652 GCA_035506515.1 Acidobacteriota bacterium | reverse complement strand
GGACGCGAACGCATCCGCGAATCCATCAAGCGCCGCTATCCCGGCAAGAAGTCGACGGACTATTTCACCGTGCATCAGCTGATCCAGCCGGTGATCCACGTCTCGATCGACGGGCAGACCGCAAAAATGCGAACACGCCTGTTTCAGCTTGCGGGCGCTTCCGGTGGCAGCGGTCTCTGGCTCGCGGGTATTTACGAGTGCGTGACCGGCCTCGAAGACGGAGTGTGGAAGTTCAAGATGATGAGCCTCGATTACACGTGGACCGCTGATTACAAGAGCGGCTGGGCCCGCGTCTCCGAAAAAGAGAAGGGAATTGTCGCAACACCGTTTCCCAAGATCGCCGACCTGCCCTTTCACTACGATAACCCCGTGACCGGGCGCCGCCGGACGAACGCAAAGTAGATGACGGATGCCCATTTGGAATTATCGGGGTCGAAATATTTGCATTAGAGATCCGATATCGATTGCGGTAGCGATTCCGACCCCGACCCCGATGCGTCGGGATTTAACGTAATTTTTTAAGTTGGAGAAGGAAATATGAAATTCAGGTTCGATCACAATAACATCAATGTCAGAGATCTCGAAAGAAGTGTGAAGTTCTACGAAGAGGCTTTGGGCCTTGCCGAGATCAGGAGAAAAGAGGCTGACGACAAGAGTTTCATCCTGGTTTTCATGGGCGATGAAAAGACCGGACACAAGCTCGAACTGACCTGGCTGCGGGATCGCGCGGAACCCTACAACCTGGGCGACAACGAATTCCACCTGGCTATGGTGGTTGACGACTACGCCGCTGCTTTTGAGCATCACAAGAAGATGGGATGGGTGTGCTACGAGAATCCAGCCATGGGTATCTACTTTATCGAAGATCCCGACGGCTACTGGGTTGAAATAATTCCCGAACGAAAGTAACAGCGGTCACTCCCGGATCAGAATCACAAAATTCGAATTGCCCTCGGTTTCGAAGGTGAAGGGGTAACGTAGTATACAAGTGCCGCACCTTCGGCGCTCATCGTCGTATTGTCCGCCTATCCCGACATTACGGTCGGGCCCATTTTGTGACGAGCCTCCGGCTCTCTTGCTGAACTTTTAAAGCAGCTTTTGGTAGAGCCTCGGAGAGGCGATAGAGAATAGCCGCGGCCGTAAGGCCGTGGTTGGGAGGGATCAGTAAAAGGAGCGGCGAAGGTGCGGCACAAGAACTAGTTTCGGTGAAATGAGGTTTTCAGGGATCAATCGATCGAGAATAAAGAACAAGGACATGCTCCGGACATATCCAATTTCGGAATCGAGGATTACAGGTATCAGGTTGTGGATTTCAAACGCAGGCCCTCGGCGTGTCATCTGAAACGTGCAGCTCTAAAATGTGACGCGCACGGTATGAGTACCGCGAGGGAGCATGGTCCACGGGGCGACCGGGGCCGGCTGCGCGTTTTTGTCAACCTGCAATGACTTCGGGGTTCTGTCGAAAATGGCTATGGCGCGTCGGTGTGTGTCATAGGAGAACTCAATCGTTATGTCATCCACGTAGCGTGCGCCCGTGAGGTTGCCGTTCAGCTTTACAAGGCGTGGCCGGGACAGGTCCGCGTTCTCTGCGACTGCGATTGAGTGAGATCCGGCCGGCAACCGCACGTCGCCCTCTTCGCTGCAAGGCCACGGGGCGCCGTCCACATCAAAAGATTTTTGTTTCAGACCCGATCGATAAACGACGGGCGACGCTGTGGTCACTCGAATGCCCCGACGGTCGACTTCGGCCTTCACCTCCGGCGAGAGGGCGCAGGACACGAGCTCCGCATCGTACGGCAGCATCGTGAAATCCGAATACACCATGACTGTCCTGAAATGGCGTCCTGCCTGGAGAAATAATTCCAAAAATTCCGTGCCCGTCTGTTTGTCGGTCGGATAGGTTTGGACGTCGCGCTCAATTATATTGATATCGATGCCGAGCCGTTCCATGTGGCGAGTCATCGTCGTATAGGTTTGCGCCAATTCCGCGTATCGGCGCGGCCCCAGATGCCAGACGGTGCCCGGATCTTCCAGCACCAGGGTGAAGTCGTACCGGTCCAGCAGCCCGAACATAAGGCTGACATCTGCACCCACGGCTTCACGCATATCGGGGTCATAAATATTGTCGACGTAGGTCACTACGATGTCGAGATTGGGACTGAAGGTGTTTCGGAATCCCGAAAAGAGCCGGATAAAGCGTTCGTTCAGATCTTTCTCCAGCGCCACACGGTACTCCACAAAACGTTTCCACGCTGCAGCATTCTTCTTCCAATAGAAGCGCGAATCCTTTTTAAAAAAATCGAGCGGATCGATTCCTGATTTCTTCTCGAATTCCGAACGGACAAAGGAACTGAGCGGGGTGAACATCGCCGGGTTGCCTGGGCCCGACGGACTGTCGAAATAGAGTTCCGAAAGGTTCACTCCGTCCCAGTCAATGCGCCGGAGCATTTTTTCGAGGCCGTGCGCAACCGCGCGAAAACACTCCGGATCATTCAGATTCATCACGTAACGCCAGTCGACGTGCGCATCTTTCCCGGTGGCCGTCTTTTCGCGCCATTGTGGGTGCTTGTTCCAGAATTCCGTGCTTACGTGCGGCAGCTCGAGCCATGCATACACCAGAATTCCGTTGCGGTGGCAGGCATCCACCAGCTTTCGAAAGAAGGCATCGTTGTCCGGATCTTCATCGAAAACGTCCCAAGCGCCGACGTGAATGTCCCGGATGCCGATCTTCCTGTAATATGCGGCAAGACTCTCGGGATCTTCTTTGTACCGGTAACCATAATCGAAGAGGGCGGAAAGGCGATCGCTGCGATATGGATATTCGGTTCCGGCGCGTCGAAGCTCATGGAGGAAATATGGAAAACGGGCATAGGCCTCGCTGTCCTGCGGACTCAGCGAGGTCGCCAGCAGAAGGCAATATCCGCGGCCACGAGGGAGCAGGCAGACCATCGGTGCTCCGCTTTTCTGTTCGCGGGTCAGCACGGTCGTCTTTGCCGGCGGCCGGATGGAGGTCACGCGCTCTTGCGTTTCCCACTCGATTTCAATATCGGGATGCGCAAGCTCGAGCAGGTTTCTGACCTGCACATCCGGACCGGCGCCAAATCCCAATTTTTCGGAGAGCGGCGTGATCCCTTCGGTGACCAGAGTTGCGCCTCTTTCAACCAGGAGCAGCGCCTTCTGAATCTGCTGCGCCGAAAGCGTTCGAGCCGTGGCCATCGGAATTATCAGGACCAGATGCTTCCCGGACATGCCCAATTTTTCGAGCGCGTCAGGCCGCTCGGTTCGTGGATTCAGAGCGACGGCCTGGAGCGCCTCGGCATAGGCTTTGCCGTCGAGATCCTCCGCGGTGGAGTCCGCCTTCAAAATCACGCACTCCGGCAGATACAGTTTTGCGCCGTCGGGCGATGGCCGGTTGGTCACATGCGAGCAGGCAAAAGACGCCGCCGCCAGAATAACCAATGCGATGATTGAAGAGAGAGGCCGGGGGTATCGTCTCCTCTCCCTGTGGGACGGGCGCCTTGATGGATAAAGCATTTCTCAGCCTTTCTAAAATAACTCCGGCATGTCAGCGTAGATTACAGATTTCAGATTCCAAATTCCAGATTCCAGACAAACCTCATGCGTCGAGCGACCGGCTGCTGTGCCTTGCTGCGAAAACCCGCGAACTAGGCAGGCTACCTCAAGCAAGCATAATATAGGCAGCAACTATTTTCCTCCATCGGCATCTGACTATTCAATGCGGCGTTGCCGCAGGCAACATGATCATGACCGGGCTTCGCGGACAGGTCTTATTTTCCGGCCATGCTGTTTCGGGATCGATGGCTCTCGAATCCGACAGGTCAAAAATGATATTATGCCTCTCTTTTTTCATGACGGAGTGACATGTGGTGGATCGCCAATCAGACATAGCGAAGTCCAAATCCCCTTTGAAAATTGCCGTTATTTTCGGCACTCGCCCGGAAGCCATCAAGCTGGCACCGCTGATCAATCGTCTCAAGGAGCATCCGAAGCGGTTTGATCCCGTCACCATCGTCACTGCCCAGCATCGCGAGATGCTGGACCAGGTCCTGGAGCTTTTCTCGATTCAGCCCGAGTATGATCTCGATATCATAAAGCCGCGCCAGACGCTGGCTCAGATTACCGCCAGCGCGATGACCGGGCTTGACTCGATCCTTTCGAAAGTCAAACCTGATTTTGTTGTGGTTCAGGGAGACACGTCCACGACCTTCATCGGCGCCCTTGCCGCCTTCTACCATAAAATCCGCGTGGCGCACGTGGAGGCGGGTTTGAGAACGCGCCAGAAGTACTATCCTTTCCCCGAAGAAATCAACCGTCACCTGACCACCGTTGTGTCGGATGCGCATTTTGCGCCCACATCCGAGTCCAGGAAGAATCTGCTCGACGAGGGGATATCGACGGAAACGATCTGGGTGACCGGCAACACGGTGATCGATGCATTGCACGATGTCTTGCGATGGAAGAGAGATTGCGCGCACCCCGTATTGGAAAGGGTGGCCCGCGAAAAGCGGCGGATGGTACTCGTTACCTCGCATCGCCGGGAAAACCAGGGCAAGCCGCAGGAGCAGATTTGTGCCGCGCTGCTCGAGCTTACAGAACGTTTCAAAGACATCTTAGTCGTGTTCCCGGTTCACTTGAGTCCCGCGGTGCGCGATGTGGTTCTCCCCCGGCTGCGCCAGCATGACCGCATCGTGCTCCTCGACCCGATCGATTACTTCGAGACGGTGCATTTCATGAAAGCGTCCTATCTGATCCTTACGGATTCCGGCGGAATCCAGGAGGAAGGTCCCGCTCTCGGCAAGCCGGTACTCGTTCTGCGCGATGTGACGGAGCGACCGGAAGGAGTAGTCGCCGGAACTGTCCGCCTGATCGGCACCGAGACTGCGAATATTACAGGCGCCGTCTCAGAGCTCCTGTCCAATCAGTCCAGTTACCGTAAAATGGCGGAAGCCGTCAATCCTTACGGAGATGGTTTGGCCAGCGAGAGAATTCTGCAGGCGTTGGAGTTCCTTGTAGGGCGCGGACCCAGTCCGGAGCCCTTCCGCTATCAATCTGCGCCGTCCGACGAACAGGCTCTTTAGTGCGGCATCGGCAAACTCAAGCCCCGTTCGTTCAAACGGTACATGGATATTCAGATGGCGCAAATGCTATATTTTGACGTCCGGATATACCTGTCTGCGGCTTTTGCCCGGGCAATCCGGACTGAACTGTGAATGGATGCGTGGTCCGGGGCCAGTCTCTATGCGATATTTAACCGCTTGCTCTTGTGTGATCTTGTCTCTTCTGCTTTTGTTTTCCTTCGGCGCGAGCGCGGATACTCCCAAAAGCTCACCCGTTTCCGAGAAAGCTCCGCCGGCCGATGTCCTCATCATCCACGACAGTTTGCCTGGAGCGCTTCCTCCCGGCGTGATCGACGGCAACAATGTTCTGGATTTGCTTGGTCATTTCGGACTGAAGGGCACGGTGATCCGCATCGAGGAATACAAACCCGGCGACCTGAACCGGTACCGATTTGCAATCGTGATGGGCGTGGATGAGCGCAAGACGGAATATCCGGCAGCCCTGATCGCGAATATGCAGAGCGCGAAAATCCCGGTTTTCTGGATCGGGAATCACCTGGCCGACCTTACCGCCGACCCGCATTTCACGGACCGAATTGGATTCCGTCCCGGCGGACGAAGCATCCCGCAGGATTTTAAAACTGTTCAGTACAAAGGAGGATCCCTTCTAAAAAACGATCCGCATATCTTCCTGATAGACATCGTCGATCCGTCCAAGGCTACGGTCGTGGCAACGGCGCAGAATGGCGGAGGGCTGACTGTTCCCTACATCGTTCGATCCGGCGATTTCTGGTATTGCGCGGACTCTCCATTCGGCTTTGCCGAGGAAGGCGACCGGTACCTCGCGTTCTGCGACCTTCTGCACGATTTTTTTAAGATGCCGCACGAGGAAGAGCGCCAGGCACTTGTGAGGCTGGAAGACATCTCCGTTGAAGAAGATCCCGCAGTGCTGAGGCAATACGCGGATTATCTCCACGACCGGAACATTCCTTTTCAAATATCCCTCGTCCCTATTTATGTGGATCCGGAAGACAAGTCGGAGATCTACCTGTCCGATCGGCCTGAGTTTGTCCGCGCCATACGCTACATGGTTTCCAAGGGCGGTTCCGTGGTGATGCACGGGGTGACGCATCAATTCCGGGGCAAAAGCACGGATGACTACGAGTTCTGGGATGAATACGCAGATGCTCCCGTCCCGAACGATTCGCGGGCGCTGGTTGAAAAAAAGTTGCGCCTCGCAATGGAGGAGTGCTTTAAAAACGGCATCTATCCCCTGACATGGGAAACGCCGCACTATGCTGCTTCTCAGCTGGATTACCGGATATTATCCGAGTATTTCAATTCCGCCTACGAACGCAACCTGGGCATGGATCGCGTCGAAACCGGGCATTATTTCCCCTATACGACCGTAGACCGATATGGCCGGTTTATCATTCCCGAAAATCTTGGATATATTGCCGAAGAAAATCCGGATCCGCAGACTCTGATCAAGAACTGCGAGCGAATTAAGGTCGTGCGGGATGGAGTTGCATCGTTCTTCTTCCATCCTTTTCTGGATATCAAATATCTCCAAGAGTGCCTTGACGGGATAGAGAGCCTGGGCTACAAGTTCATCTCCATCACGGATTATGATCTGAGGGTTCAGATGGATGCCCATCTCACCCAGACCTACACCGAATCCATCCAGTTGCCTATGAAAGGCCTCTACCTGCACCGTTTTTTCCTGGACGAGCACGGGCGACGCTATAGCGAATCGTATTCCCGGAAACCTCACACCGGAGTTGTCCGCGATCCTGGGGTTGTGCCTCCGGACAAGGTCCTGGTGATGGAAGGAGTTTCGGAAATTACGGTACAGACCGAACCGGAACAACCCAGCGCCTGGTCGAGGATGTGGGCGTGGGTCCAAAGCAAATTCGAACAGAAGAGTCCGACCACCTACACCCTGACCCAGCCCCAGGTTTCCATTCTCTGGGAAAATTCCCTCGTCCACGGCGATTGGAACGATCAGGCCAGCTACGAAAGTGTATTTTCGACCTACGGCTTCAAGGTGTCCACGATTCGCTGGAGCAGTTACTCGAAGGGCTCTGTTCCAGCCGGGACGATCCTGGTCGTCCCGCAGGCAGTGGCAACAAAATTGTCTGCAAAGCAGAACCAATGGATTGTGGAATTCGTGAACGAAGGGGGATGCCTGGTGCTGGATGGACCCTCGCACCTCAGCGAAATGCTGGGCATCAAGACGGAGAATCGTTCTCTGAAAGTGCATCAGGCCAGGGACCTTCTGTACGGTTCGCAGCAGCTCACGTGGAATCCGCCGGTCAACGTGGTGCGGTTTTCAACGCGGAATCCCATTGCGATTTATGCCGAGGATAAAGCGAGCGAGCTCCCGCTCGTGGTGTTGAGCCAGCGCGGACAGGGGCGCCTGCTGTACCTCGGTACTTCCCTCGATCAGCTGACAACGATGGGGTATAGTCGTTTTCCATATTTCGTTCACTATGCGATGAAAGGATTTGGCGTCAAGCTGCCGCTGCAACGCGGGCAACTCGAGCTTTATTTCGATCCCGGTCTCAGGCAGGCGGTGGACATCGAGCGATTGGCCGAACAGTGGCGCAAGCTGGGCGTACGGGCAATTTATGCGGCTGCCTACCAATTCTGGCCCAACTGGTCCTACGACTATGGACGCCTTCTGGAGGTGTGTCACAAGAACGGCATCCTTGTGTATGCCTGGTTCGAGCTGCCGCACGTCAGCGTGAAGTTCTGGGAAGATCACCCGAACTGGCGGGCAAAAACCGCAACCGGGGCCGACGGCCATGTCGACTGGCGCTA
Organism: Acidobacteriota bacterium; assembly: GCA_035506515.1. Taxonomy (GTDB): domain Bacteria; phylum Acidobacteriota; class UBA6911; order UBA6911; family UBA6911; genus UBA6911. The sequence continues at coordinate 36,751 of DATJPG010000009.1, read as the reverse complement.
CCACATGGATCTGGACATCCCGGAGTGCCGGGATGCGGCGTACGCTTTTGTTGGCGACCTGCTGAAGCGCTATCCCTGGGACGGTGTCAATATCGCCGAGCTGAACCTCGATACGAAGGGCCCCGAAGATCCTAAAAACTATCTTCCTATGGGCGCGACAACGCGCAGCGCGTTCAAAGCGCAGAGCGGGTTCGACCCTATGGAGCTTTTTTCGCCCAAATCCGAATATTATTGGCAGCGGAATCCGGGGGCCTTCAAGAGATTCAACGATTTTCGGTCCCAGCGCATCCTCGTGTGGCATCGTTCGCTTCTGGAAAAAGTCGCGCCGATCGCCGGGGAGAAAGACATGGAGATCATTGTCACGATGCTCGACAGTCTCCACTCCGCGACAGTGACGCGAGATACCGGGATGGATTCTCGCCTGATCGTTTCGTTGATGAATGAATTCCCGTTCACGCTGCAGGTGGAGGATCCTGCGCACTACTGGGCGGATAGCCCGGATCGATATGCGAAATTTGCGAATACCTATCTCAAATTAATCCCGGATCGAAGACGTCTGATGTTCGACATCAACGTTGTGAGCAACCGCGATGTCCGCTATTCGCACTCGCCGACGCAGCTTGCCGTAGGATCCGAGTTGGCCCAGACGCTGGCTCAAGCCACCATCGCCAGTGGACGCGTAGGTCTCTACAGCGAAGGGACGATTCCGTTCGAAGATTTGCAGTCGCTGGCAGCGGTTCTTGCTCGCGATGCCAGGGTGGAACGCCGGTGGAATTCCTGGGTGACGGATTCGAAGAACTCTGTGCTGTTGGCGACTCCGGGCAGATGGCAGGATTTCAAAGTGGACAACACGCTCTGGCCGGGCTGGGGCGAGAACGAAATCCTGGTCCCCGGAGGAAAGCACAGCATCACCGCCGCGGAAAGAAGATTCTCGATGTTCGACACTTCCATCCTGGATATCCGCCTTTTGCGTTTTACCGGCGATTTAAGCGGCCTCGAGCGCACCGATCGGGGATTCCGATTCGCTTACGATTCCAACACGCGCAACGTGGCTCTGTTCAATAAAGAGCCTTTCGGCATGCTGTTGGATGGGCAGCCGTATCAGGATCAGGTCGGCACGCATGCCGGCATGTGGGGTGTCCGCCTGCCGAGGGGTCGCCACAATGTGGATGTTCTTGCGGACAGCACCGCCACCGTGATTTTGGACAGGGCAAGCTTGTATGGCTCGACGCTGATTGTCGTTTTCGGAGCTGTGGCCTGTGGCTTGATGCTCCTGATTTATTTTTCTGTTCTTGGCAGAAGAGCGATCGGCCGCGCGGTCGGCGGTAAGGCATCGGCTTCATCCTCGAAACCATCACAATCCTGAGACTCCCGATGTTTTCACACATTGCGATCAATTATGCGTTTGTGTTCAGCGTGATCATTATCTGGTTCATGCTCGGCTATCAGTTCATTCTATTTTTTCTCGGATACCTGTACGGCTTCCGGGCGGATAAGCAGCGCGTGGCGCTGGAGAAGCAGGACATTCAGCTGCCGGAAATATCCCTGATGATCCCCGCACACAACGAAGGCCTTGTCATTACCCACACGCTGGAGGCGCTGCTGAGGTCGAACTATCCGGCGGATAAACTGGAAATTCTCGTGATCAACGACGGGAGCACGGATGATACGGCGCAGCAGGTGGAAGCGATCGCCCGACGGGATGCCCGCGTCCACCTTTTCAGTGTTCCGGCCGAGTTTGCCGCCAGGGGGAAATCCGCTGCTTTGAACCGCGGCCTGGTGGAATGCAAACACAGGATCATCGGGATCTTCGACGCGGACAACCTCCCGGAAACCGATTCCATTCTCCATCTTGCGCGGCAACTCATTGCGGACCCTGCACTGGGAGCCGTCATCGGGAAGTTTCGCTGCATTAACAAGAAAAAGAATCTCCTGACGCGATTCATCAACCTGGAGTCGCTGGCGTTTCAATGGATCGTGCAAGCGGGCCGATGGCACATGCTCCGGATGTCCACACTCCCGGGAACCAACTATCTGATCCACAGGAGTCTGCTCGAGGAACTCGGGGGCTGGGACGAGCAGGCGCTGACCGAAGATGCGGAAATGTCGATCCGCATCTATCAGGCCGGCCGTCTCATCAAGTTTGTTCCCTATGCCGTGACATGGGAACAGGAACCCGAAACGCTGCGCGTCTGGATCAAGCAGCGGACCCGGTGGGCCCGGGGCAACAACTACGTGCTCGAGAAATACTTCATGCGGGTATTTAAAATCAAGCCGCGCGTGATCGGGCTGGAGCTGTTTTATGCGATGGCGGTCTATTACGTCTTTTTCGTCGCCATCCTCCTGTCGGACCTGCTGTTCGTACTGTCGTTCGCAAGCCTGGTGATGATCCCTGTCCCGGGACCGTACAAGGAAGTATGGATGTTCGCGTATTTTCTCTTCATCCTCGAGATCGTGATCGCGCTATCGCGCGAAAAAGAGGATGCTCCGCTGAACATCATACTGATTGCAATATCCTATTTCACCTATTGCCAGCTCTGGATCCTGGTTGTCCTGAAGGCGGCGTACGAGGATTTTGTGCTGAAGCGGGAGCATGTGTGGGTGAAGACGCAGCGATTCCGGGTCGCGGCCCCGAAATAGCGGACGATGGGCCCGCCACGAGTGGCGCGGCTTCTACTTGTTCTCCGCAACCTGGCGGGCAAATGCCTTGAGTTCGTCCCAGGACTGTTTGAATTTCGCGGCAGACTGATCGTCGTGAAACTTGAAGCTCTGAAACAGAGTGTTGTCGGATGCGTTGAACAGGTTGATCGATTTCCCGCTGATGCTGAGCTTTAGAATCTTAAACGGCACCCGAAATCCGTGATATCCCGACGAGGGCTTGAAGGCGATATCCAGATAATCCATGGCCAGGGTGCCCCGGCAACTGCCGCGGAATGCGCCGTGTACGTGTTCCACCTCGAAGTTGCGCACTTCCTCCATGGCTTTTCTCTGCGAGAGCAGTTCCCGGTCCGAATCGACCATCGCACGCAGGTACTGCCTCTCCAGATCGTGGACCAGCACAATGCGCTGGCCGTCAAGGAAGTCCTGACGTCTGGAGACAACCGGGTTTCCTCCGTTTTCAACGGTGACCAGATGGCTGCCGATCGGGATGCTCTCGTTTTCCAGTTCCCCGTCATTGCTGACCGGCCGTCCATCCAGATACAGTACGCCTTTGGGACCCAGCCGGTGAACGGTCAATGAAGCCCTCGCGTTTGCCTTTCGGGTCTCAGCCTGCCGTCTCAGCTCAGCCAGGTTGGAGTCGGTTGGGTTCATCCGTTCTGCGCCGGCAAGTGCGTTGAGAGCGTCCTGATATCTGCTGTCAGCCATTGCCGTCGAATAGGACTTGAGGTCGCGCTGTATTTCCGAGATTTTTGCGCTGAATTCATGCGCATTCCAATCCCCGGGATTATCCGCCAGCCAGAGAGTCAATACGCTTTCAGCCTCGCTGTATTTGCCCCCGGCTAACAGGGCGGTTATCTGACGGTCCCAATCGTCGGCCCTTTGCTTTCGCGCGGCATTCAGCTGCTCCTGTTCCTTCAGGGTTTGTTCCTGTAGCGCACTCGCATCCTTCGCCTGCAATTGCTTGCGTAATGCGGACACCCGGGATGAACTCGGGAACGCCTTCTGCAGTTTATCCAGCTCCTCCCGAGCGAGCTGCATTTTGCCCGAATTGATTAAGGCGGAAATTCGCGTGATGGAATCCTGAGGCGGATAAGGAACGATGCCTCCGGTTTCCGCGCCGGGGGCGATCGTCTCTGTGCCGTTCGCGCTTGCCAATCCGGCCGGCGCGATGGACGCATCCGGATGCTTCGGAGCATCGGCGCTTGCGGCGCTCACCACGCCGTGATCATTGTTCCCGTGAAAGAAAGCAACGGCTTTTGCAATCGGGTGAGAGTTCCGTATGCGCTCGTTCCAGATATTTCCTATGCCTGCAGCTGCCTTGGAGCCACAGGCAATATACGCTGCGACCGCCAGCACCAGAACGGCCAGCAATGCGACGGCGGTTCGATAGGAGCGCTTCCGGGTCTTGCGATATTTCGGCTTCGGGGCAGCCTTATAGACGCCGGGAATTTCCCGGACGTGATGCGAGCTCGGAACCACGGCAGCGGGTTGAGCGGTGTCAGGTTTTAGCTCCACGGCCGGCGCCTTTTCGCTCTTCTGTTCGGGGATTGGAGGCGGCGTGCTCGACATCGGCAAGGGAGAGAGATCCCCTGCGTCTATGAAGAATGGTTCCATCAATTCGTGATGGTCCGGATTTATTTCTGTCGGCAGTGTCGCGGGAATTTCCGGACCGGTTGGTACATCAGGTGAAGAATTGGCTGGCGCCTCGATTGGTTCGGGAGGTCGATCTGCTGTGGCGATCGCCTTTGCTGCAACCGGCGCATTCAACGGAACCGGGCTGGGTTCGTTTGCGCATGCAGCCTGCGCTTCCTCCAGGGGAGGCTGCAGATCCGCGGAATCCGTTGTTGACGGCGCGCCGGCGGCAGCGCGGATGACCGGGTATTGCTCCAGCAGGACATTCATCAACCGGTCAAGCGAGGCGTAGTCAACTTGCTTTTCTCCACGCAAAAGCATCTGGATGTCTTCCAAAAGCCGGGTCGTGGTTTCAGAAGCACCCGGTTGTGCTGCCGCTGCCTTCAGAGGGGAGAGGGCGGCATATAATTCCGCCAGTATGAGGCGGGTGTCTTCCGCTATGTCTTTCAGCAGATCCCTGCAGGCACTCGCAAATTCAACCATGCTCTGGTAGCGGTCTTTCGGATTTTTTTCCAGGCAAGTCTTCAAAATAGGCCATATCCCCGGAGGCTCATCGGGGAACATCTCGAAAGTCGGGATCTCTGTGCTCAGCAGGATGTTGTCGAGAGCCTTATTGCCATCCCGGTCGAAGAAGGGATGGCGGTAGGTGAGCAATTCATAAAAGATTGTCCCGGCGCTGAAGATATCGGAGCGCGAATCGCAGTCTTTCTGCTGCACCTGTTCCGGCGATAGATAAATGGGCGCACCCCAGCGGATTGCGGGATGAGGCAGGTGCCTCTTCAGCAGATGAGCCAGTGCAAAATCCCTGATCTTGGCGGCGCCATCGGCGGTCAAATGGATTTTCGCCGGCTCGAGGTCGCGATGGAGAATGCCGTTTTTATGGGCGTAATCCAGTCCCTCGGCAACCTGGATCATGATGGAAAGCTTTGTTTCCGCCGTCATGGCAGACTTTTGTGCGATAAGGCTTTTAAGGCTGACTCCGCCCAGAGACTCCATTACGATATAGTGGGCTTGCCCCTCTTTGCCCGCATCAAAAACGGAAGCGATGCCAGGGTGATTCAGAGCTTCGAGTGCGCGGCACTGCTGATCGAGAGCTTCCTCGATTTTCGAATCCCACTTCATTCCGTCGCACAGAATCCGTACCGCTACGGCCCGGTTGAGGCCCTGATCAAATCCTCTGTAGACGGATCCCAGATACCCTTCCCCGATCTTTTCGAGGAGCGTATATTTGCCAAAATTTAACATCGCTTCAATCGGGGATGATGCCCCCATGTTTTGCTACTCCTTTTATTAAACAGCAATATGGTTAATTTTCGGCGCGTTCGGAATTTTGAATAGTGATTTTCATCACTTTTCTGTGAACCCGTTCGGGTCTCAAGGCAAACGTCTGCTGTGGCTCGGGAGGTAATCGGTTAGACGGACTTTGGGGATTCCGCGTTCTGTATGGAAGACCGTGTTCCGGTTTATGGGGTTTTCAGCCGGTCCTTAAAGATTTTTTTGAATTTTTCCACTTTGGGCGTAATGACCAGATTGCAATAGCCTTTCGAAGGATTGTTGTTGTAGTAATTTCGATGATAGTCCTCCGCGGGCCAGAACTTCGTGAACGGAACGATCTCGGTTACGATCGGGCGGTCCCAGATTTTCTCTGCATCCAGCTTTGCCTTGTAGGATTCCGCCAGCCTTTTCTGCTCGGCGTCGTGATAAAAGATGACGGAGCGGTACTGCGGTCCAATGTCGTTGCCCTGGCGGTTCTTGGTAGTGGGGTCGTGGGTTTTCCAGAAAACCTCCAATAACTCGTCATACGTTATTTGGGCAGGGTCATAGGTGATCTGGATCGATTCCGCGTGACCGGTTGTGCTGGTGCACACCTGTTCGTAGGTGGGGTTGTCGACATGGCCTCCCGAATATCCCGGCATCACTTTTTCCACGCCTTTGAGTCTCTGAAAAATCGCTTCGGAGCACCAGAAACACCCGTTGCCAAACGTTGCCAGCTTCAAGTCAGTTTTGCCGTCCATGGATTTATTGGAAGCCTCCCTTTTGAGTGAACTGGCCGCGTTTTGGGATGATCCCCCCTCGAATGAGGACGCAGCGCCGCCACATCCCGCCCCCAGAAGCATGGCCGTCAGCGCCACGACCGCAAATGCCAACCAGAGCGATGCGGGAAGCCGGGAATGCAATTTCGAGGGTCCGACGGATTTAAGGACACGCACACATTTCATGATATAAGTGTATCAAACCGCACCACTCGATATCCATCCCCTCAAACTCAAACAATCGGGCTCCGAACCTGACTCAGGGCGGGGCGCTCCGCAACGAGCCCAGGAATTTGTCTTCATTGAAAGAAAGGAAGAGGCTAGTGTAGTATGGGCGATGGTTGAAGGGCCAGGCACGCGCTATCTGTTAAAACTATGAATGCGGATCTGAAAGACATTCTTCAATTTTCTCTGGTTTCGCTGAGCTCGGTATTTTTTATCGTGGATCCGCTGGCCACGATTCCGTCCTTCCTGGTAATGACCGTCGAGGACAGTGATGAGAAACGGCGCCAGATGGCACGCCAGGCCGCGTGGACGTGCTTCATGGTTCTCACCATCTTTTCAATCGCAGGGACGCTCATTTTCAAACTTTTCGGCATCACGCTCCCCGCGTTCAAAATCGCCGGGGGCCTCATTTTGTTTCTGGTCGCCATGGACATGCTTCAGGCAAGAAGATCCGGAACGCAGGAAGTCACCGAGGAGCGTATGGAAGGGGCCGTAAAGGAAGAGGTCGGGGTGACTCCGCTCGGGATTCCCATGCTGGCTGGGCCAGGAGCAATCTCCACGGTAATGGTGCTCATCGGGCAGTCCAGGAACTGGTGGCAGGCCATACCGGTTTTTGCCGCGATCATGATTACGGCAGTCGCGTCCTATTTCCTGCTGGCCGGCGCAAATCGTGTCAGAAAATTCCTGGGTGAGACCGGGATCCGCATCCTGATGCGCCTGATGGGATTGGTCCTGACCGCCATCGCCGTTCAGTTTGTGATGAACGGTCTGGTGGATCTCAGGATCCTCCCGATCCACGCCGGAGCATAGCAGCAGCGTCGCATTTCCGCCGCCGCCGCAGACGCTTCATGAATATTGAGTGCTAATCCCCGATTCCGAAGTTGGCCGCAGAGCGGCCGATGTTTCGGAAATCCAGCAATTTCCGCGTAGGATGAAGCGCATATGTTGCAATCTGGGTTAAAGGTTGCATGCTGCAGGGCGGGTCTTCCTAACCTGTAACCAATAGTCTGTTGCCCGAAATCCGATCCCGCCGAGCTATGATTCCTGTTTCCGGAATCATCAGGATTTGACCGCCTGGATGCGGGAACTGTGTGCCAGGATCACGGCAAAGAGCTCCTCAACCAGATCCTCCGGGAGGCTCAGGGATTTTCCCCACTCCCTTCGCGGCGCCATCATGCGTCGTTCGCGATCGGGATCTACGACGGGCGCTGCCTGGTTGGCTTTCAGCTTGCCGATTCTGCGGGCAATTTCGATGCGATGTCCCAGCGCAGCGAGGATCTGTTTGTCGTAGCGATCGATCATGCTGCGCAAATCATTTTTCCGCGGCCTCGAGAGGCTCTCGGGACCCATTTTCCGTCTGCGTTTGCCGGCCTGTTCCCACACAAGCTCCGCATTGCGATCCAGAGTTCCTCCGCTCAAGAGGGATAAATTATTTGCGAATTGCGATGCAGCCTCGCCGATCGCCTCCCGATTGGTTTCCAGAATGCCTTGCCAGATTCCGAAGTCCGAAGCGGCGAGTCGCGTCATATCGAGGAATCCGCGGCCCGCGAGCTTGTCAAGCATCGCATGCTCCGCGTCTCGGGCCATGGCGGTATGCATCAGCGCAACGGAGATAAGTTGTGGCAGGTGACTGACCATGGCCATGATCCGGTCATGCTCATCCGGGTCAATGGTAATGGGAAGCGCCAAGAGACTCTCGGCAAGATCCATGAGAGCAAGCAGGGCATCCGGCGGTGTGTCTGGGTAGGGGCAGAGCGCATACACTCTATCGCTGAACAGAAGCGGGTCGGCGGCCTCCACCCCCGACCGCTCGGAGCCTGCCATCGGGTGGCCACCGATGAAATGAACGCCCCGGGGCAACAGCCCCTGTGCTTCCTGCATGATGCGCTTTTTGGTGCTTCCGACATCTGTAACCACCGTGTGCTCCCGGAGAAACGGATGGAGGCTGGCGATGGTTTCGAGGATTGTCTGCACCGGTGTGCCGAGAATAACGATTTGGCTCTCGGGAATGTGAGACGCAATATCTTGGAGCGTCCCAACCTGCTCTGAAATCCCCGCTTCTCGAATTGCCGGGAGGCGCTCGGGCAAATCAAGGCAGGTAACGGCAATGTCCGGCCGTCGTCGTTTGAGTGCCAGCGCCATCGATCCGCCAATCAATCCGCATCCGATAATCGTGATCTTCATTTTCTCCTCACTTTGCCTTGCCGAGGCGTTTGCCGACTGTGGTTGCGATGATGCGGCACCGGTTCATCATGAGACCGAATTCTTCAAAATTCAGGGACTGGGGGCCGTCGGAAAGAGCCTTGTCCGGATTCGGGTGGATTTCGATCATAATGCCGTCAGCACCGGCCGCCACCGCCGCTCTTGCCATAGAAGCAACGAATCTGCGGCTGCCGACGCCATGGCTTGGATCCACAATAATCGGCAGGTGAGACAAATGCTTGATCACGGGAACTGCGGAGAGGTCCAGGGTATTGCGTGTCGCAGTCTCGAAAGTGCGGATGCCGCGCTCGCACAAAATAACGTCGGGATTCCCCTCGGTCAATATGTATTCGGCGCTCATCAGCCATTCCTGAATAGTGGCTGCCATGCCGCGCTTTAACAGAACGGGCTTTCCCGCGTGCCCCAGCGCTGTAAGAAGAGGATAATTCTGCATATTCCGGGCGCCGACCTGAAGCAGGTCTGCGTACTTTGAGATCACCTCGATCTGCTCAATCGTCATTACTTCCGTCACGACGGCCAGACCGTGCTTGTCGGCCGCCTGCCGAAGCAATTTCAGCCCTTCCACGCCGAAACCCTGGTAAGAATACGGCGATGAGCGCGGCTTGAACGCTCCTCCGCGCAAAATCTGCGCCCCGCAAGCAGCCACAAATGCGGCGCTGGCCTCGATCTGTTCTTCGCTTTCAACGGCGCACGGGCCGGCCATGACGGCAACTTCCATGCCCCCGACAAGGCTTGATTCCCCGACGCGCACGACGCTGTCTTCAGGATGGAATTCGCGGCTGGCAAGCTTATAGGGAGTGGAGACCAGAACCACATCCCGTACGCCGGGCATCATGGATATGGCTTCCATATCCAGCCGGTTCCTGTTTCCAACCACTCCCAGGATCGTGTGCTCCACGCCGTCGGAGCGGTGCACTTCGAGGCCCGCATCGCGGATTTTCTGCTGCAGAGCGGCGATCTGGGTTTCCGTTGCTTTTGTCTCACAGATGATGATCATTTTCTTTCTCCATAAATGCGAACGGCCCGCCAATTTCATGGTGGGCCGCGTTTTTTCTTTCTGAAATTCGCAAAGAAAGCAAAGACGCAACCCTCAGGGGCCGGCCTCATATGAGTAGTAGTAATAATATTTGCAGAGACTGTTTCTCATACGTTTGCTTTCTTCTCTAGCATTCTATCAGAAATCAGTCGGCAAGGAATAGTGAACAGGAAAATCAATTGGTGGGTTGCAGGTTGCAAGTTGCAGTTTGCAGGTTGCAGATTCCCAATCGCACAACCAGGTCTCCAACCGACAACCTGAAACCTGTAACCTGTGAGCCTTTGAGCGGGTCCGGCGGAAGATGAATTATGAATAACGCGGGCGAATGCAGTATGATGAGAGATGAGATCGAGGATTGGAGAAGAGATTGTGATTATTAGACAGATTGAGGTCGGGAATTTCAGTATTTTCAGCTACCTGGTTGCGGACGAACAGACAAGGGAAGGGCTCTTCATAGATCCTTCCGATGATCATGATCTGCTGCTCCAGGAGGCAAGAGCACACGATCTAACCATCAAGTACATCGTCAACACACATAGCCACATCGACCATACCATGGGGAACAGGGAAATGGCCCGGAGGACCGGAGCCAAGATCGTTATTCATGAAGCCGATGCGGCCGGTCTTCTGGAAACGCCTCCCGATATCCTGAATATGTTTGGCGCCGAAGAGCCTCCGCCTGCGGATATCTTCGTCTCCGACGGAGACCTGATCCGCGTAGGGAATGTGGCCCTCAAAGTCATCCACACTCCTGGCCATACGCCCGGCGGCATGTGCCTTTATATCGATGGAATGGTTTTTACCGGCGACACGCTTTTCGTAGACTCGGTTGGAAGAACGGACTTCCCGGGCGGGTCTTATGCGGACCTGGAGCATTCGATTCGCACGAAGCTCTATACTCTTCCGGGCGATACCGTTGTCTTGCCGGGCCACAACTACGGGATGCGCCCGACGTCGACGATTCAGCAGGAGCGCAGCACCAACTCGGTCGTTCGTGGATAGTATCGCTTTCGAGTTGCTGCGCCGAGATCCCTCATTCCGCTTACTGCCAAATCGAGGACCGTATTGTCGGGAGAAAGCGGCCTGCCTATCCCTGATAAATGCGCCGCATCAGATCGGCGAATTCGGAGAAGTGCAGAGCCTGCGGGCCGTCGCTCAGGGCTTTTTCCGGTTCCGGGTGGATCTCGACGATCAGGCCATGGGGTCCTACCGCATGAGCAGCCAGAGCCAGCGGTATTACCAATTCCCGTTTGCCCGCGGCGTGCGATGGATCCACGAAGATCGGGAGGTGGGTCAAGCGCTTGAGAATCGGAATCGATCCGAGATCCAGCGTATTGCGCGTTGCGGTCTCGAAAGTGCGGATGCCGCGCTCGCAAAGAATTACCTGGTGATTCCCGCGATCGAGAATGTATTCAGCGGCGTTCAAAAACTCGTCCATCGTGGACATCATGCCGCGCTTCAGCAATACCGGCCGATTGGAACGGCCCACTTCGCTCAGAAGGCTGAAGTTCTGCATGTTTCGGGCGCCGATCTGCAGAATGTCCGCATAGCGGGCTACGGGCTCCACGTCTGCGGGAGATAAGACTTCTGTGACGATCGGCAGGTCATATTCTCTCCCTGCCTCCGACAGCATCCGCAGCCCTTCAAAGCCCAGGCCCTGAAAACTGTATGGAGACGTACGCGGTTTGAAACAGCCTCCACGCAGCAGCTGGCCGCCGCATTCGCGAACATATCGGGCGCATTTGTGTATCTGTTCAGGCGACTCGACGGCGCAGGGCCCGGCAATCACGACGAATCCGGGACCGCCGATCTTAACGCCGCGCACCGCGATGATGGTGTCATCGGGTTTGTGCTCGCGGCTGGCCAGCTTGTAACCCACTTTTTCTTTTTTTGCTGCGGGCGGCTCCGCAGGCTCGGGACCTGTTTCGGGCGAGCCACCGGCAAGAATCTCGACTCTTGGGGAAGTTTTTGCGCGGTGCTGTGTAGGGTACGACCCGAGAACCTTGAGCGAAGTCGTTGCCGACCTCAGCTTTTCGATCGCCTCCGCGATCCGCGCTTCAGCGATATTTCCTTCGAAATCGATGTAGAAGATATACTGGAACGGCATCCCGGGGATGGGACGGCTCTCGAGCTTGGTCAGGTTGATTTTGTATTCGTGCAACAGGCTCAATGCCTTCAGCAGAGACCCCTCTTCATGGGAAGTCGCCATGATGAGCGAAGTTTTGCACGGGATCCGGAGATCGATGGCGGCTGGTTTTTTGGCCAGAATTAGAAAACGCGTGAAATTGTTCTGCTGGTCTTCAATGTTGCGGCGCAGGACTTTCAAACCATAAAGCTTCCCGGCTTCCTCGCTGCCGATGGCCGCGGCGTTCAGATCCTTCTCATCCTTGACTTTTTTCACTGCCATCGCCGAGTCGGCATAAGGCATCGCCTGGCAGTTCGGCAGCTTCGCAACGAACTTCAAGCACTCGGCCAAGGCTTGAGGATGGGAGTAAATCTGGCGGATGCTGGCCAGAGGCACATCGTCAACAGCCAGCAGGCAGTGTTCCACGCGCAACACTTCTTCCCCGACGATGGAGAGCTGGGCGACGGAGAGAAGATCATAGACTTCGTTCATGCTTCCGGCCGTAGTGTTTTCGACCGGCAGAAGCCCATAGTCGACATCCCCATCCTCGACCGAGTTGACAACCTGTTCCAACGTAGCGACGCCTGTGAACAGCGTGAGGTCCAGGTATGGGGCGAAGTGCTTGCGTCCCGCCAGTTCGCTGTATGCGCCTTCAATTCCCTGGAAAGCGACGCGATTCATGCCGGTTTTGCCGTAATCGAGGAGATGGAGTTGCTGGGATCGGATCGAGTCGTCGATAATTTCGTGAAAGACGCGCGTCACGAGGTGCGCATCCAGTCCCCGGCTGCGCCCACTGGCAATGAGGTCCGCTAACAGCTGCTCTTCTCTCGAGAAATCCCGGATCGGAGTTCCAGTGACTCCTTTGGCCTGAATGATCTGTTCAGCCAGCTTCCGCCGGTCCGCCAGCGCCTCAAGAATGCGCTCGTCCACTGAGTTGATCTGGTTCCGGATTTTGTCCAGCTCATCCATGCCGACTCCTTTTGCATTCAAACGGGCAATTGCCAGAAACACGTATTGTCCCACAGCTTCCGCCAATCTAAAATAGCGGGTGTGAAATCAACAGAAAAACCGGGCCCGGAATTCAAAGCCTGGCTGAAGGCTGATTCCCGGTTTCCCGGAGCCAAATCCGCACTGATATTGCTTCTCCTGATCAACCTGTTCAATTACGTTGATCGCCAGATTTTGTCGGCTGTCATCGGGCCCATCAAGAAAACATTCTTCAGCCAGAACGGAGACATTGGCGCGGCCGGCGGTTTTTTGAGTGCCGCGATCCATTGGCTGCAGACACAGCTGGGATTCAAACCCGAAGATGCATTGCTGGGCCTTTTGGGGACGGCGTTCATGTTGACCTATATGGTCGGCGCACCGATATTCGCACGGCTGGCGGAAAAACGATCGCGCTGGAGGTTGGTCGCTTTGGGTGTGCTCCTGTGGAGTCTTGCCAGCGGCGCTTCCGGTCTCGCCCAAACATTCGTCATGCTGCTGCTTACGCGCTGCTGCGTCGGCATCGGAGAGGCCGCTTACGGACCGGTTGCGCCGGCCATGATTTCCGATATGTTTCCGCTGAAGATTCGGGGCAAAGTGTTGGCCTGGTTCTATGTGGCCATCCCCGTAGGGAGCGCCCTCGGCTACGTCCTGGGCGGATGGGTGGCGAATTCCAATCTCGGGGATTGGGCCGCCGGTTGGAGCGGACTGCAGCATGAAAGCTGGCGCTGGGCTTTCTTCCTGGTGACATTGCCCGGTGTTTTGCTCGGGCTGCTGAGCGTCCTGATGCGCGAGCCTCCGCGAGGGGATCCGGACTCCGGTCCGCCTGCCGGCCCCGCGTCCGTGAAATGGAGAAATTACTGGATCCTGGCGCGAACGCCGTCCTACGTGCTCTGTACCTTGGGGCAAACAGCCATGACATTTGCCATCGGCGGGATTGCGTTCTGGATGCCCTATTATCTCGAAAGTCGGCCCGGTGCCCCCAGGCACTCGACGGTTATTTTCGGGGCAATCACCGCAGTCGCCGGGCTCAGCGCCACATTGCTCGGCGGAATCGCGGGAGACAAACTGCGCGATCGTTTTTCCGGATCGTACTTCCTGGTCTCCGGCATCGCGATGATTGCCGGATTCCCGATTTTTCTTGCGGCACTGCGGGCTCCATTCCCCTGGGCGATCTGGGTGATGGTCTTTTTTGCGTGCTTCTGCCTTTTTTTCAATACGGGCCCCACAAATACGATTCTCGCCAATGTCACGCATCCATCCATGCGCGCCGCAGCATTCGCGTTCAATATTTTCATCATTCACGCCTTTGGAGATGTCATTTCGCCCGTCGTCATTGGTTTTTTGAACGACTGGTACAGAAACATGAATACTTCGTTCCTGGTAGTCGGGTTGATGTTTCTTGTCGCCGGCGTGCTCTGGCTCGCGGGGACCCGTTACCTGCAGCGCGATACGGTCATGGCGTCCCATCGCTTGAGGCAGCCATGATCCATATCCGGCCGTGTATCCCGGAGTCGCTGCCGAGAGGTATGATGCCAGATTCTCGATTTTCCATTCTCGATTTCCGATTCAGGAGTAAACCGAGTCATCCATCGCGAATCAAATTTTCAATTCCGGTTTCCGTTGGGATGGTTCCGGAATCTTGTTGAGGAAATACTCATGAAATCCTTATCGATTCGTACCCAAGCACACACTCAGTTCGTGGATATCACCAGGGAAGTGCAATCGGCGGTGTCTGCACTCGGCGTCAAAAGCGGAGTGATTACCGTTTTTGTGCCGCATACGACTGCGGGAATCACGATTAACGAAAATGCTGATCCGGATGTCACTTCGGACATTTCCGGAGCGCTCGATAGTGCGGTGCCATGGCAGGCACCATACAAACATTCCGAAGGCAACGCGGCAGCGCATGTCAAGGCAAGCATGATGGGATCGTCAGTCCAAGTTATCGTTGAGGACGGGCTGCTGCGGCTCGGAACGTGGCAGGCCATTTACTTCTGCGAATTCGACGGGCCGCGTACCCGCAATGTCTGGCTCGCGTAAACCAGATTAACCATTCCCAATTCTCGATTCCCGAATTCTGTATTCCACCTGCTACTTTTTCCCTTTTCCCGGCTCGACTCCGCCTTGCGTCATGATTTGCTTTGCGAATTCGCCCGCTGGGGTCAGCGTATATTGCCAGTCGCGGATAAGGGTTGGCCCCCACTCCGGATCGAAGCACCATACCAGCCAGCTGATACCCTTGCTCTCGAGGTAATTCATGATGGACGGTCCGTAGGCGGGCTGGGTTGCGTTCGGTGGGGCGGCCTGTGCACCGCCGAATTCTGTCGCAACCACCGGATACGTGGCGGCGGCAAATCCAAAATCCTCTTCCCATTTGGATTCCCACGGCTGAGGCCGCTTATTCGAATACGGGTGTGTCACGTAACCGATGTTTGTGGCATTGATAGGTGCCTCGCGAATCGGTGTCAAGTCGTATGCCCAATCGAATCCGGCTACGAGCACCACCGCCTGCGGATGATAGGCTCGAATGATGGTGATTTCGTTTTCGCAGATCTGTTTCCATTCCGACCAGGCAACCGGACCCAACTGCCCCCTGTAGGTTGTAGGCTCGTTGAATAGCTCCCAGAAAGCGATCGTGTTGTGCCCGGCATAGTGTCTGGCCATGATGCGCCAGAAACTGTATGTTTCCTGCAGCGTGGTTTCATACATCGGGTCCTGGAACAGACCGGTCGTCAGATTGCCGATAGAGTGCCAGTCCAGCATGATGTACATGTTCAATTCCGTGCACCAGTCCACTGCCTGATCCAGCAATTTGATATATTCCGCCGGAGTTCTCCCGCGCCAGGCTATGGGATGCACCGGAATCCGGACGACTTTCGCGCCCATTTCCTGCACCTTTACGAAATGATCCCGGCTCCAATGCCCCTGCGATGCCAGCTTGTCCGGATCCGAAATGGACAACCCCCGGAACAGAACCGTATTGCCGTCCGGATCAACGAACCTGTTTCCCTTCACCGAGATCAGGGGGAGTTTTTTTGCGTTCAACTTGTAGGGCCAGGCTCCGGGAGACTGAGCCTGCCACCAGGAGCCGGTTTGTGGCTGCGCCTGTGCCATGGCCATGAAGCCGGTTGAAAGAGCAATCACCAAAGCGGAAGATAGAACAATTGATTTCATCGTCGCTCCTTGTTGGAGGTTGCTGCATTGGTAATCGAGTGAAAAATGAAATACCGGAATACCGCCCACTGCCGACTGAAACCTGACTACCCCTTGCTACTGAGAGTTTAATTCATCTACGATGATCTCCATACAATGAAGTGCGAAGCGGGAGGGTTTATGGGAAAGAGGCTTCTGCGGATGGCAATGATTGCTTTGCCGCTTGTGTTGATGTCGATGACGGCCGCCGGCCAGGAGTCGAAGGCCGCTCCGGAACGGGCACGGACGGAGCTTGCCAAAGACGACATTACGACGCTGATGGCCATGGTCGGCCGATTGCCGGCCGCAGAGCAGGACCGAAGGATGGAACGCATTTGGGAAGACCTGGCCGTCGGCAAAACGCCCAGATCTGATTTTCTTTTCTGCACGGGATATGCCTATTTAGGAAATTATAAAGCGCAGGCATGCCTCGGCTATGCATATGAAAACGGACGCGGTGTTCAGAGGGACACGGCGGCTGCTTATGTCTGGTATTCGATAGCGCTGGATAATCCGATCAGGGACATTGTGGAGAAGCAGAAGATTCAAGCGGATCGAGACAGGATGAAAAAGACGCTTCTGACGGGCACTCCGGCGAAGACTGAAAAAGAGTTGGATGACCTGCTCAAAACGCAGCGAGAACTGAAAATAGAGTGCCAGGCTGAGATCCGCGACACCAAGTTCTAGTGCTCCCGATTTGAAACTCCAGATTCTCGATCCTCGATTTCCGGTTCGGGCGAAAACCGAATCCTCGATCGAGAATCGAGAATCTGGAATCGAGAATCTGAGTTACCTGCCCAGTTTCAGCACCAGTCCGGCCGAGAACCGGAAATTGTTTTGGTGGTCGCCAAGCCCGCTGAAAAAAATCTGTGGGGCCGCATTGAAGCGTGTCATGAGATAGTCTACCTGAATCGCGCGAACAGCCAATGATTTGCTTACGTTGATATCAATGCCTCCGCCTACGACGGCCGCCAGGGCCGTGTCGGAGATGTTGTATCCAAGGGCTCCTGTGCTGGCGCGGTCGGCTCCGATCAGGAAATGCGCGAACGGTTCGAACTTGTCCGTGCGATAGGTCAGTTTGGGGCCCCCCATGAAGGTATAGGAGTTGATGTTGACGTATGGGATTTGAAAGCCGAATATTCCGGGCGACCCGTAATGCCCGCTAAAATCTCCTTCCACACCGAACCAACTGGTGACGTTGGCCGCCACCGAAGCGTTCCATCCGTTAAGGTTAAAGCCCTCCGGATTTACCCTGAGATAGGAATAGCCGCCGAAAATCTCAGCCTTGGGATATTCTGTCTGTGCCAATGCGGCCATCGGGATCAGCAGCGCTATAAAAACACCAAGCAATAACTTACGCATAGAAGCCTCCTATGCCAGCAGTTCTCCAACATGAAATTCAAAATCTGGATAACCCGGCATTTGTACTGATGCGTTGCGATGCGACAAGTTTCAATCGTGGCGAAAAAAAAGGATTAGTGAGATGCTGCGGCAGATGGCCTCTTGGATGCCTGGGGCGGACGCATAAGATACACAAGCGGGAGGCAGAGAAAGAAAAGGAGGCCAAAGACCTGCATCAGTTTGATGAATGAGAGCATGGTTGCCTGGCGCTGCACCATGCCGAAGACCATGGCATTTGCGCGATATCCCGCGGTCACCGGATCGGAGCCGCTGCTCATCATTGCGGAGCGCATTTGCTCCAGATATTGTTGCGATCTTTGCCCGAACTGTGTGATGTGAGCGCCGAGGATGTTCGTATAGGCCTGTCGATTCCGTTCCAGCATGGTTGCGGCTGTCGCGATCCCGATACTGCCGCCGATATTGCGCATGAGATTAAACAGGCTCGTCGCATTGCCCATTTCCTGCCTGGAAATCCTGTCCATCGTGATGGTCGTCAGGGGAACGAACAACAGGCTCATGGAGATCCCCTGGACAAACTGGGGCCAGAAGAAATCCCAGTAACCCGCACTCAGATTCAGGATTCCAAACCACAGAAGTGTAGTCGCGCAGATGGCGATTCCCGCAGGCAAGAGCTTTCGTGCGCCGACCCGCCCTATCACAATTCCTACGATAGGCATGAACATCATGGAGCCGAAGCCGCGCGGCGCCATGGCGATCCCGGATTGCAGAGCCGGGTAGCCTAGAAGCGTTTGAAGAATGATGGGCAAGAGGACCAGACTGCCGTATAGGATGAATCCCACGGCGGTGATCATGAAAACGCCGATCGCATACGTGCGGTCCTTGAAGACACGCACGTTGATGATGGGATTCCTGGCATAGAACTCATAGACGGTGAAAGACAGAAGCAGCACGGCTGCAATGATCGCCAAAATCGTGATCACGTCTGAAGAGAACCAGTCTTCCTGCTGGCCCTTGTCGAGCACGATCTGCAGGGCTCCCATCCCGACGGCAAGCATTCCAATGCCCCAGTAGTCGATTCGTTCCGGTTTCCCTTGCAGATAATGCGGGTCGAAGACAAACAACTTCGCCATGACGAAAGAGACAATGCCGACCGGAATATTGATGTAAAAAATCCATCGCCAGCTGTAGGTGTCGGTGAGCCATCCCCCGATGACCGGGCCGAGAATTGGCGCCGTGACGATACACAGGGCCCACGCCGCCATGGCTTTCCCCCGCTCTTCGGGCGGAAAGGCTTCGAGCATGATGGCCTGGGACAGAGGCTGCATCGTTCCGCCGCAGGCACCTTGGATCACGCGAAAGACGATGAGACTCATCAAATTCGGCGCCAGTCCGCACATGAATGAAGCGGTGGTAAAGCCGACGATGGCCATGAGAAGGAGGCGCTTACGCCCGAATTGCCGCGCAAGCCATCCGGTCATCGGAAGAATGATCGCATTGGCAACCAGGTAGGAAGTCAGAGTCCATGTCCCTTCCTCGACAGTGGCGGACATGGAACCCGCGATATGGGGCAGAGAGACGTTGACTACCGTGGTATCCAGGACTTCCATGAAAGTGGCGAATACCACCGAGAGGGAAACGATCCAGCGGTTTGCCTGATGCCCGGCTTCGGTCATACACATTCCCGGAAATCGGAAATAATAGCCGAGCCTGCAAATGCTGACCAGTATTATTTCGAGAGTCTGGAATCGAGAATCTATCGAGAATATGAAATCTGGAATCTGAAATCTGATAGAATCTCGAAATGAATCCGGTTGTCACAGTAATCGGCGGAGGCCTTGCGGGGTCAGAGGCTGCGTGGCAGATCGCGCGCAGGGGAATAGAGGTCCGCCTCTATGAAATGCGGCCGACCGTCACCACGCCGGCTCACACGACCGATCAATTAGGCGAACTTGTTTGCAGCAATTCTCTTAAATCCGATCTTCCGGAATCGGCGCCCCACCTGCTCAAACAGGAACTGCGCCGGCTGGACAGTCTGCTGATGCGGATTGCCGATGAGACCAAAATACCTGCCGGTCATGCCCTCGCCGTGGACAGGGACAGGTTCTGCCGGCGCCTGACAGAAGAGATCCTTCGGGTTCCGCAGATCACGGTTCTACGGCAGGAGGTCACGGATCTGCCTGAAGACGGCATTGCGATTCTGGCCTCAGGCCCTCTGACATCCGGCCCTTTGGCGGAGTCGATTGCCCGGTTCGCGGGGAGACAGAATCTCTATTTTTATGACGCCATTTCGCCGATTGTCGATGCCGGCACGCTTGACCGCTCGATACTTTTTGCGGCATCGCGATACGGCAAGGGTGGGGAAGATTATCTGAATGCCGCTCTTTCAAAGGAGGAATATCTCCGCTTTTACGACGCACTGGTCAATGCCGAGTCGGCGCCACTGCGCTCGTTTGAAAAAGCGATGTACTTCGAGGGCTGCCTGCCGCTGGAGGAATTGGCCCGCCGGGGAGTGGAAACCCTGCGATTCGGCCCGATGAAGCCCGTAGGTCTCACGGACCCCCGCACCGGAAAACGACCCTATGCCGCAGTTCAACTGCGGCTCGAGAACCTCATGGCCGACTGCTACAATCTGGTCGGTTTTCAGAATCACCTGAAATTCCCGGAACAGGTACGCGTCTTCCGCATGATTCCGGGCCTCCGGAATGCCGTGTTCCAGCGCTTCGGGCAGATTCACAGAAATACATATATTCAATCTCCCGGATTGCTTGCCCCATCACTTCAGATGCGCACGAGACCGGAGCTTTTTTTCGCCGGGCAAATCTGTGGTGTTGAGGGGTATATCGAATCCGTCGCCACGGGGCTTCTGGCCGGAATAAACGCCGCGCGGCTGGCGCAAGGCCGGACTCCCCTGTTTCCGCCGCGCCTGACGGCGTGCGGCAGTCTTGTGCACTACATCGCCCACGCCGCTCCCGAGAGCTTCCAGCCTGTCAATATAAGCTTCGGAATTCTGTCGGATGCGCCCACAGGCGCTCCTCGGCCTTTGAGCGACAAGAAGGAAAGGCATCGCATCCAGGTTCAGCAGGCGCTGAAGTCCATGGATGGGTGGATCGAGTCGCTGGATATTTGAAAATATGGAATGTGCCTTCGAGGGTACTATGGCCGATACGCTGTCCTCCTGGATCGAAAAATTTCTCGAGTATATTCGCTATCAACGTAACGCTTCCGAACATACAGTCCGCAACTACGCCTCGGATCTTGAGCAGTTTTATTCCTTCCTGACAACCGCTCCGGATGGATCGCAGCGTCCTGCGCCCGATCTGGACCTGATCGATAACATTACGGTTCGCGAGTTCCTTGGCGCGCTGTATCAGAAATCCAACAAAAAATCCTCCGTTGCAAGAAAACTGGCCACACTGCGATCCTTCATGAAGTTTCTGGCTGGCCAGGGAGCGATCCGGGCGAATCCCGCCAGGATCGTTTCTTCGCCAAAACTGGAGAGCCGGTTGCCCGATTACATGACGATCGATGCGGTAGCGAATCTCGTTGAATCGCCCGATATAGGCACCGATCTTGGGAAGCGCGACCGCGCTATCCTTGAATTGCTTTATGGCGCAGGACTCCGCGTCGGTGAACTGGTCGGACTGGACTTGGGAGATATCAGCCTGAGCGAAGGGCTTGTGAGGGTAGTGGGTAAAGGCAGGAAGGAACGCATCGTCCCCTTTGGAAGAAGAGCGTCGGAAGCAATCGAGTCCTACCTCCACGCCAGATCGAATCTGATGCGGGCGGGCAAGGCGCCTTCCAAAGCAGACGGGGCGCCGGCGGAAGCCGTTTTCCTGAGTTTCAGAGGGACGCGACTGACAAGCCGCAGCGTTGGAAATCTGGTGGATCGCTACGTGGGGCATCTGTCGCAGAAGCTGAAAGTGCATCCGCATACGTTGAGACACACCTTCGCCACGCACCTGCTCGGTGCAGGCGCGGATCTGCGCGCCATCCAGGAATTGCTGGGGCACGAGAGCCTCTCCACAACGCAAAAATATACGCACGTCTCCGTGGATCACCTGGTGCGCGTCTATCAAACGTGCCACCCCCGCGCAAGGAAGAAGGCGGAAAAATAGAAAATGCAGAATACTGAAGACAGGAGACAGTAGACGGAATGGAATCCTGACTTCTGAGGTATCGATGGCGACGCTTTATGCGAGACTCGATTAAAGTGGAATGCTATGCGGGGTATAAAGCAGCAGAGCGGCCATTGCGCTTTGCGCTGGGAGAACGAGTTTTGGAAGTTGAGAAAGTCGAGGACCAATGGTACGGCCCGTCAGCGCATTATTTTCGTATACGCGCGAGCGATGGTAACATTTACGTGCTTTGCCATGACGAAGAAACGGATTGCTGGAGCCCAATTTCGGTGACAGGCTACTCAATCTCGAAATTCTCGCCTTTGAAAATAAAGGGATTATGACCGAGGCGCGATTCGATACCTTTCGGTGCCCCAAAATTTGTTTTTTTCTCAAATTGTTCTTTTTATTAGATTTATATGAAATATTGGCTAGATGGAATTTCGAGGTTGTGGCGCCTGCCACCGAAATTGAGTAGAGGAAGGTTATGAGCCCGAAACGCCTTTTCCTGATTGATGGTATGTCGCACATCTACCGGGCATACTACGCCATTCGCAATCTGAGCAACGCAAGAGGTCTGCCTACCAATGCCGTTTACGGCTTCACCTCCATGCTGCGCAAGCTGATCCAGGAGCAGAAGCCAGAATACATCGGCGTTGCGCTTGATCTCGAAGGGCCCACTGTCCGGCACGAGCAGTATCAGGCTTACAAGGCGACTCGCAAGCCCATGCCGGAGGATCTCGTTCTTCAGATTCCGTACATCCGCAAAGTCTGCGAAGTATTCTGCGTGCCTGTCATCAGCCATGTCGGCTACGAGGCGGACGATGTGATTGGGACCCTGTCTCTGAAAGCAACGCAGCGGGGACTGGATTCCGTCATCGTGACCAGCGATAAGGACATGCTGCAACTGGTGTCGGATCATGTCCTGGTTCTCGATACTGCGAAGGATCTGCTGCTGGATTCACAAAAGGTCCTCGAAAAAATGGGAGTGAATCCGGATCAGGTCGCGGACCTTCTGGGACTATGGGGCGATTCTTCGGACAACATCCCAGGTGCTCCCGGCATTGGGGAAAAGGGGGCGAAAGAGCTGATCCAGACCTTCGGCACGTTGGAGAACACTCTCAATAACTGGGACAAAGTCAAGAGAAAGGCTTATCAGGAAAGCCTTCGCGACAATATAGGGCTCATCCGGATGAGCCGGGAACTGGCCACGATTCGCCGGGATCTTCCAATCGAGCTGGATCTTCAATCGCTTGTTTTGTGCGAACCGGATCGCCGAGCGGCCTACGACCTTTTTTCGGAACTTGATTTTAAGACGCTCACGCGCGAATTCCTTGAAGAAGAAAAGCAGGAGCCTTTGAAGGGGATGTGGCTGGAGAGTGCAAATTCCGATGAATTTTTGAAGGCGATGAGCCGGCAATCGCGGCTATACGTGGAGCTGTACCACGCCGATGGCGTGCTGAACAGGAAGACTGCCGAAATCGCCTGCGTCCAGGGTGAAGCCGGTGATGCCGTCCTGATCGATCTGAAAAACGACAATCTGGCTCGGTGCTGGCGCCGCCTCGCAGAAGACGGATCAATCCGCAGCGTGTGCTGGGATGCCAAATTGTACATGCTCTCCCAGGAGTCTCGCGGAATCCAGCCGGCAGCCGTTCCGGACGACGTCATGCTCATGGCGTTCCTGGTGGCGCCGAATACCGGCGATTATTCCCTGAAACGCTGGGCCCTGGATCAGTTGCATATCTCGCTGGATGAAGAAAAATCCAACCGCCAGGGTTCGCTTCTAGCGGAACCAGAAAAAATCGTCGAGGGTCTCTGCCGGCGACTGGAATCAATCCGAGCGTTGTACGCTCTGCTGAGTCCCCGCCTTGACCAGCTCCAATTGCGGAAACTCTATCAGGAGATAGAACTCCCCCTGGTGCCGGTCCTTGCAGATATGGAACGCGTGGGAATCAAGGTGGATCGCGGCATGCTGCGCGAGATGTCCGCTACCATGGAAAAGCAGCTGGCGGATCTTACCGGCAGGATTTATCATGCGGCCGGCATAGAGTTCAACATCAACTCGACGAAACAGCTCGGGGAGGTGCTCTTCGAGAAACTCAACCTGCCGACCGTAAAGAAAACACGCAAGACCGGAGGGTACAGCACAGACCAGGCGGTCCTCGAGGAGCTTGCGCAAACCTACGAAATACCCAAACTGATCCTCGAATACAGGCAGGTCTCGAAACTCAAATCCACTTACGTGGATGCCCTCCCGGCATTGATTCATCCACAGACCGGAAGAATCCACACTTCTTTCAACCAGACGGGCGCGGCTACAGGACGGCTGTCGAGTTCGGATCCTAACCTGCAAAATATACCAATCCGGTCCGATCTGGGACGCCTGATCCGTGGCGCTTTTGTCCCCGAAAAAGGGAACATCCTGATTGCGGCAGATTATTCGCAAGTGGAGCTTCGCATACTGGCGCACTTGTCGAGAGACGAGGTGCTCATCAGCGCCTTCCGGGCGGGTGAGGATATTCATGAACGAACGGCGCGGGAAGTATTCACCGAAGAGGAACTGACGAACAGAGCGGAATGCCGGCGGCGTGCCAAAGTAATCAATTTCGGCATCGTTTACGGACTCTCTGCTTTCGGGTTATCCAAAACGCTCGGGATCTCAAGAGAAGATGCCCAGTCCTTCATCGATGCGTATTTTAAGCGCTACTGCGGAGTTCGAGCCTGGCTCGATTCGACGGTGGATGAAGTGCGCCGCCAGGAGTATTCGAGAACCATGTTCGGCCGCATTCGGCCGATACCGGATATCAATAGCAAAGACAATAACTTAAGGCATTTTGCAGAGAGGACGGCGGTCAACAGCCCGATCCAGGGGGCGGCGGCGGATATCATCAAGATCGCTATGATACGAATCCACCGGGCTTTGCATGATCGACATTCGTCAGCTAAGATTTTACTTCAGGTGCATGATGAACTGGTGCTGGAAGCCCCGGAAAAAGAAGCGGACGGCATCTATAAACTGGTTCAAAAGGAGATGGAAGGAGCTGCGGAGCTGCTTGTTCCCCTGAAGGTGGAATTGAACGTCGCCGGCAATTGGATGGATATGAAATAAAACGGAACCCGAACTCGAAGATTCCGTACACAAGCGTTGAAGTCGGGGCTACGTCCGCTGAAGAAGCCTGATTTCCGACGGGTGCGAAAATCTGAAACGCTGGATGCCGGTACCGGAGGAAGTGTTTTGAGTTCGGGGATTGGGGAAGAAACCATTAGCATGCGAAGCCTGGATGTAGGCCTCGGAAAGGATGGGTCGGTCACCGACAATAGTCTGGTGAGCGAATTCATTTCCGGTAATGACGAAGCTTTTGCGCAACTTGTCACCCGGTATAAGGATTCCATCACCAACTATCTGAATATGATGGTGGGCGACTATGACATCGCCGTTGATTTGTGCCAGGAGACTTTTCTCCGAGTATACCGGAGCATCGACCGTTACAGCAACCTGTACCAGTTCTCCACGTGGATCTATCGGATCGCGACCAACCTGGCAATCGACGAGATCCGATACCGGAAGCGTCGCGGCCAGGTTTTTTACAAAAACGTCCTGGGAAACCGCCAGAACGGAGAGAACGAAGGACGGGAATTTGAAATTACGGATGCCAGGCGCAATCCCAGCGATGAGATCCTGAGAAAAGAAAGCAGCCGGATTTTAGGAGACGCTATCCGATCTTTGCCAAAGAAATACCGGACGGCTTTTATCATGAAAGAGGTCCAGGAATTGCCGTATGAAACCATCGCCAAGGTCTTGAACTGTTCCCCCGGTACAATTAAGTCCCGGCTGCACAGGGCAAGAGAATTGCTCCAGAGAAAGCTGGAGCATTACGTTTAGATAAATGCCATGAACTGCAAAACCTTTCATTGGAATTTGGAAGACTACCTCGAGGGAGGGCTCGATTTTTCGGGCCGCTTTGGAATGGAGCGCCATGCCCAGAAGTGCCTGAGCTGCGGCAAGGAACTGTCCGACGCCCAGCGGTTGCGCCGGATGGTATCCGAATTGCAGCGCGTCAAGGCGCCGGCGGATTTCGAGGCATCAGTCCTGAGAGAGATCGGGGCGCGCAAGGCAAACAGCCGGTTCTCAGGCTTCCGCAGCGTTTGGATGTATGGTTTCGAGTGGCCCTCGCTCCGAAAACTTGCGCTCGCTTCCTCCTGCCTGGCGGTTCTGTTTTTGGGCATATTTTATGCCTCTCATCGGACCAGCTTTAATCGCGCAA
Organism: Acidobacteriota bacterium; assembly: GCA_035506515.1. Taxonomy (GTDB): domain Bacteria; phylum Acidobacteriota; class UBA6911; order UBA6911; family UBA6911; genus UBA6911. Next base: position 10,895 of record DATJPG010000009.1, on the reverse strand, counting down.
CCGCTCCTCCGCAGGTTGCCAGCGAACGATCCGTTGCCCCTGCGGAGAAGAAGGAAATCCGGAATCTTCCAGCTGCGAAGGTCGCGTTGCCGTTGCCCAAGAAGCAGGCGGCGGAAACGCCCAAATTCGCAAAGAAAGTTCTGCCTCCTGCCATTCTAAAGAGGGAGCCGCCCCTGGATCAGGATTTGCAGGATATGCGGGATCTGCAGGATTTGCAGAATGTGAATTATGTCGAATACGAAATGCCGGGGATGGATAATCGCCCCGTGCCAGTACGTCTGCCTCTGCCCAAGGTGATTCACAGGCAGTACAACCAGATGTCTGAAGAATATTTTATCCAGAATGTGAGCCATTGATTTCCTATGGGCCGCTCGCAGCGCATTGCTTTACTGCCTCTGATCTGCGTTCTTTCATGCTGCTCCATGCTTGCTGGCGTGGCGTTCGCGGCAGCGTCCCATTTTCAGGAAGGCGCAAACGACGAAGCCGAGCCGATTCTCGTCAGAGTCAACCTCATCATTGAGACGCGTGGCGCAAAAGACACGGTTCAAATAAACGGCAAGCTGATTTCCAACTACAGCCCGATCATCATTCAGGATTTCCCGTCTACTGGAATTGTCCTCGATCACCAGAACCATATCATGACGTTTCTAGGATACCGGTGGGTCGATATTCAGGACAGCAATGCACGCGTCGTGATCACTGCTTCCAAGGGCCGGAAATGGAGCGGCAAGCTGATTGGGATCGATCAAAGCAATGGGGTTGCGGTCCTGCAGCTTTTGGACGGCAAGCTTCAAAAGACACCCGTTTGCATCCAATGCGATCTGAAAGACGGCGTGATGGTGATGGCGCCGATCCTGGAAAATTCGGATGGCTCGGAACTCCGGGAAGCGCAGGTCCTTTCGGTAGGAACGGGTCCCGGATCGTTGGATCCAGGGGCGCTGGTGATGAAAACGAGCAGGCCCATCCCCGGGATCGGCCTGCCGGTTCTCACAAAAGACCGACGCGTGATCGGCTTTGTTGCGGGCCTCGACCCGGTGGATATGCAGACCGTCGTGTATCCCATTTCACAGCTGATTGCCTCTGCGGAGAAAATCCTCAAAGCCGGCGGCGATATCCGCACCGGATGGCTCGGCGTTTTTCTGAATGCTCCTCGTCTCTCGAAGGGGCCCGGAGTCAAAATCCAGCGTGTTGTGGAGAACAGTCCCGCACAAAGAGCGGGGCTTCTTCCCGGAGATGAATTGCTGAAGATCGATGGCAGGGAGATCACGGACGCGCTGCAGTTTATTCAGTTTATTCAAAATACTCCGATCGGTTCCAGTGTGAAGCTGGATGTCGTCAGGCAGGGAGAATCTCCGGTGAGCAGAACCGCTTTGATTGAAGCGCGAAAACCCCACCTGAACGGCGGCAGGCTGTCTTTCAATCTAACCGGATCCCTGGATCCGACCGCCAATGGGATTGTCCCGGAGCTCACGCCTCCCGGCCCGCGGCTGCTGATGGGCCTCAGTACCGAAATGTTGAATCCGGCTCTGGCGGATGCCCTGCGATTGCCGGGGCAGACCGGCCTCCTTGTCCTGGAAGTTGCCCACGCAATGCCGGCGGAGCAGGCCGGCATCCTGGCTGGAGACATCATCCTCTCCATCGACGGCCAACCCATCATGGATGCCCCGAGCTTCGCTTCCTTTCTTATGACACACGCCTGGAATTCGCAATCGATTTTGAGAGTCCTCCGCAAGGGAGTCGAACTAACGATTGCGGTGCAGCTCCCGGATGAGGCAAAGTAAGCAGGCCCTCTTCACACAATTTCCGAGACCGCTGTTCTATTTTCGAAATCCCCTGAAAATAACCAGCAACCCGAGTGCAATCAGAACGGCCGGCCAGAAGAAATCCCAGCTCAGGTTCCAAAACCGCCAGTAAAACTGCTGAAAGAAGGGGATATTGCGCAGTAGAAAGTAGATGCCGAACAGGATCAAGAGGACGCCGGCAATTAGGGAGCCGTTGCGTGTATGGTCTTCTGTTGGACCATGGGGCGCCGTCGCCGTTCCCTGGGCCGAGGCGGCATCCCCCGCTTGAGTCTCTTCCGGCGGCGGCTGGGGAATGATGATCATTCCAATGATGTAAGCGATCAGAGCCGCGCCGCCAGTGAAAAAGAATAAAACGGCGAAGACGCGGATCAGCACCGGATCCAGGTCCAGATATTCGGCAATGCCGCCGCACACGCCATCGATTACCTTGTGTTTTCGACTCTTATAAAGCCTCCTCATTCGGTTTCCCCCGTTGGCTCGTTGATTAGGCTATATCCATAACAAAGGGACTAAACCGGCGATGGCGAGGGCGGTCAGCAAAACAAGGCTCTGCACTCCGGTGCGGCGGCTGCCGAAACTGAAGGCGTAAATTCCTTTTGCGATGTTATTGCTTGAGACCGCCACGAGAATGGCTCCGGCGCTCACGGCCAATTGGGCTGTTGCGCCTCCCGACTGCGCCATGCTTAAAATGAACGGATCGACATCTGCAAATCCGATGATTGCCCCGAGAATATAGGCTCCTCTATTTCCCATATAGGAGAAAGCCAGCCGCGTAAGGATTAGGATTCCGAGAAACAAAGCTGCGAAGAAAAACGCGGAGCGGAGTTCCAGCGGATTTTCGTGCTTAAACTGACGCTGGAGTTTTTCGCGTGGCCCATCCTGGCGCCGCGACCAGAGAAAGCCCGTCACGGCCGCCGCGACGGCCAGGGCCAGAAAAGGCCCGCCGATCAGATGCAAAAGCTGCCAGTTGAATATGCCCACCAGGATCGTGATCCGCAAATACATGAAGGCCGAGGCAAGGAGAATCGCTCCGGCGAACAGGTGCGGCTGGGTGCCTTCTCTTGAAGATCGCTTCGACAGTGCCACCGTGGTCGCGGTAGAGGAATAAATTCCCCCCAGAATCGCCGACAGGAGGATGCCGCTTTCCTTCGTCACCTGAAGGAGCAGGTAGCTGCCGTAAGAAACCGTGCAAACGGCTACGACGACGAGCCATGTTTTGAAGGGATTAATCAAAAAAGGGCCGAAATCCTTATTCGGAAACACCGGCAATATCACGACGGTTAAGAGCAGGAACTTGGTGAAGGTCAGAATCTCATGCGCATCAATCCGGCGTGTCAAACCCTCCAGGACCTCCTTCAGTTCCAGGAGAAGCAGGCTGGCTACCGTGAGGGTCGTAGCTACCCAAAAATAACTGTGAAAGACCAGCGACCCGACCAGGTATGTGATCAACCCTGAAAGCTCGGATGTGACGCCTGGTTTTTCATCAGATTTCTGTGTGTTTACTTTGTGCCAGTAAGAAACCACCAGGAAGCCGCCGACCACGAGAAATCCCAGGATCTCGGGAAGGAGCTGCTGGCCGGACAGGAGCGCGATCGCATAGCCGATCAACGCAATCAGCGGAAAGGTCCGCACGCCTCCGAATGCATAATGCGTGTCGTTGGCTTTGCGCTCTTCCCGTTCCAACCCGATGAGAAAGCCCAGGAAAAGAGCCAGAACGATTTTGATCCCGTCGGCGGGTAAAAACTGGGTGAATTGTTCGAATGGCATAATATGGATTCCAGATTCCAGATTTCAGATTCGAGATCGAAATCTCAAATTCGCAGGAGAAACCTCCCGCCTGATTATCGAGTACTGCTCGCATTAGGGACGGAATTTTCCGTCGGTGATCCACAGATAGATGGTTCGGTTGAATCCGCTTTCATCGGGGATCACTTCGGTCTCTTGCGGCTGCCAGTTTCCCATTCCGAAAGCATGCGACACGATGCGCGCGCCCCGCTTTAATTGTTTCGTGAGGATCGGGCGCAGTACCTCGTTCGAAGAAGTAAGAAGATACAGCGTCACCACGGTGGCGGAAGAGACATCCACCTTCGTGGCATCCTCGAGCTTGAAGATCACAAGGCTCTCTACTCCGGCTGCTTTGGCGTTGGCTTCCGATTCCCGGATGCGCTCCGGATCGATATCGACGCCCACGGCGTGCGCCCCATATTTCCTGGCCGCAGTGATGACGATACGCCCGTCGCCGCAACCCAGGTCGAAGACTACGTCATTCGAGTTTACCTGCGCCAATTCCAGCATTTTATCGACGACGTACTGCGGCGTGGGCACAAACGGAGCGAGGTTTTTCTGCGCCCCCGGTATGAATACAGCCAATGTGAGCGAAACGAAAACCAAACTCAAGCCTGTGAATAAAGGGGATCTTTGCGTCAATGCATCCCTCCATTCAAGTCTGTTCCCTAAATACCTTGCCGAGTCCTATAAAACCATTGTAGCCTCATCTACCTCATCGAGACGACATTTTTATTTGTTCTGCCCGCGGGGCTCGGCGGCGGTCCGGCACATTGGGAATCCATGACCGGATCCGGTGCTTTTGCTTAAATATGGATTTTGGGCGTTTCGCTCTTTAAGTACAATGAGATGGTCCGTTCTTGGGAAAATCTGAATGCGGTGAATCCATGGCTGCAAAAATGAAACTGCCCGAAGCCCGATCCGGAATTGACCATCGCGACCATGGAGGAATCTTCAAATGACGAATGCTGCGCTATTCAATTCGTCAATCGCAAATCGTCAATCGTCAATTCTTGCTACCGCCTTCCATGCCTTCGATAACCAGCACCTCACTACTCTTGGATTGATTCTTATCTCGTGCGTTCTCCTTTTCTATGTGGCAGCATCGTGCACTTCTGCGGCGCGCAAGTGGCTTGGCGGCATATTGGGCGCCATCCTGCTAAGTTACGCAGCCTGCCTGTATGTGCAAAAAGGACTGACGCATGCACTCAGCCTGGAATATTCGCTTCCTCTGGATCTGTGCGACCTTGTTTTGATTGCGTGTGTCGTCTCTCTTTTCCGGCCGAACCGGTTTACCACGGAAATCGCTTATTTCTGGGGATTGGGCGGAGTGGTGCAGGCGACCGTTACACCGGATCTTGCCACGGCATTTCCGTCGTGGGGGTTCGTGCAGTTTTTCTGGGGGCACGGAGCAACCTTGCTGGCAATCGTGTTCCTGGCTTCCGATCTCGACTTCAAACCGCGCAAAAACAGTATCCTGCGCATGATGGTCGCTTTGAATATCTATGCCCTGGCAGTGGGAGGGATCAACGCGGTTGCGGGATGGAATTATGGATATCTCTGCCGAAAGCCCTCGATGCCTTCGTTGCTCGACTGGCTGGGCCCGTGGCCCTGGTATCTGCTTTCGCTCGAGCTGATTGCATTCCTGACATTTCTGATCCTCGACCTGTTCCGGCGTCTGTTAGTATGGTTGCGGGGTGCCATAAGGCCCGGACCCAAACCCTGAGGAATTGACGGAGAAAGCATGAATAACGATCGCGAGTTCACTTGGCGTGCCGTGGTGATCGGAGTGATCTTGAGCCTGGCCATGGCGGCCGCCAATATGTATCTGGGCCTCAAGGTCGGAATCACCATCAGCGCAAATATCCCATGCAGCGTCATCGCGCTGATTCTTTTCCACGCTCTCATGCGCACGCGGTCCATCGCCGAGGTCAATCTCGCCCAGGCGACCGGCTCTGTGGGCGAAGGGATGGCAGCCGGCGTGGTTTTTGTCTTCCCGGCTCTCGTGCTTTCGGGCGCAGTCAAACCTTTTGCCAGCTGGGGTATTTCGGAATATGTGTCCGTTACTCTGGCAGTGCTGGCCGGAAGCATTCTCGGGATCGTTCTAACGGGGTTTCTCCGGCGCCCGATGGTTGTGGAATCCAAGGAACTGAAATACCCGGAAGGCGTCGCCACCGCGGAAATATTGAAGACGGGGATGGCTGCGTTCGGCGAAGGCCGTCGCGAGGGAATCCGGAGTGTGATTGCGGCTTTCTGTGGAGGCTTCGCCGTCAAAGTATTCTCGTCGGGAGTTGCGGTGTTGCAGGAAACCGTCTCGGGTGCGTTTCGCTGGGGCAATGCGGCTTTCAGACTCGGGTCCGATGTTTCTGCCGCCCTGGTGGGCGTCGGATTCATCATTGAGTTCAACGGCGCCGTTCTGGTAGCCCTGGGCGGGGCATTGGCGTGGGTCTTGCTGATACCGCTGTTCACCGCACTGCATCCGGCCGCCGGAGCACCTGACGCCGTGGCATCCGCGGTGTGGGCGAACCAGGTCCGCTACATCGGCGTGGGAGGCATGGCTGTCGGGGGATTGTGGTCCATTATCCAGATCAGGCGACAGCTTGCAGCCGGGATTCATTCGGCACTCGCCGGATTTAAGGGAGCCGATCACTCTGCGCAATCGTCCCGGGAACCGCAGAACTTCGATTTGCGGCAGGGCACGATATGGATTTTCATAGCCGTTGGCATCCTGATCTCGGCCGCAGTGTATTTCTTCAACGTAGGGCCTCTCGGCGCGAGCATCGCTACCTTGTATACAATTCTGGCTGTCTTCTTTTTTGTGGCAATTTCGGTTTATATCGTGGGATTGATCGGAAGCACGAATCAGCCTGTTTCCGGGATTACCATCTGCACTTTTCTGCTTGCCGCCTTGTTCCTTTTTGTCGGCCGTGTCGGCGGCGCCGAAGCCGTCCGGACAATCCTGTTTATCTCCGGCGTTGTTTGCCTGGCGGCCTGCTTATCGGGCACCGCGTCGCAAAATTTCAAAACCGGCTTGATCGTTGGGAGCACGCCCCGCGCGCTTCAGAGCGGGCTCATCATCGCCGTCGTCGTTACATCGCTGCTTGCGGCTCCGCTGATGGCATTTCTCGACAAGGCATTCGGAATCGGGACCGGCAAACTTCTCGCGCCGCAGGCCAGCATGTTCTCCGCCATGGCAAACGGGCTATTCATGGAAGGATCTAGCCTGCCTTGGAACATGATCGGCATCGGAGCGGCGCTTTCGATCGTCCTGATACTGCTCGGCGCATATTTGAAGAAACGCGGATCGGAATTCGGCATCAGCCCGATGGCGGTCGCTGTGGGGATTTATCTTCCGTTCACGACCACGCTGCCTATTTTGCTTGGCGGGATCGTCCATCTGCTCATTACCAAGAAATATCAGTCACGGCAAAAACTGGAAATGGCAATCCAGGCGGGAACGGTGTTCTGCGCAGGCCTAGTTGCTGGAGAAGCCTTGACGGGCATCTTCCTCGCAATCCCGATCGGGATGGACGTCCGCCTGCCCTGGACACTCATCCAGTCGGAACCCATTCGCGACATTCTTTCCATCCTGGTATTGATCGGCCTGCCCTGGGCCATCTACCGCTCCATTGTCAAACAAACGGCGGAGGGGAGTCGGTAGTTAATAAGTTTCCTCCCGCAGAACCGGAGGCTTTAGATCGTGAGCCGCTCTGAGCGGCTGGAAAAGCATTGTCGGAATCGGGATCGGGGTCGCAATCGGATTCGGTATCGCTAACGGTTCTCGCATCCCGATTTCGAACGCGGCCGCGATACCGACCCCCGATCCCGATCGACGTGACCGTTGGCCGTGCTAAAAAGGAAAGGGGACGTCCCACTCGTCCACCTTTGTTTTTTTATTCACAGAGAGCCGGCAATGCCATGATGGCGTCGAGACGTGATTCCGTGTTTGCCGACCGCACTACACAGAGAGGAATCCGAAGCATCCGAATCTTAGAATACACTGAGAATCATTTGCTGCCATTTGTCTGTGAAAAGGAGCAAATCGCCACCGTTGAAGCACGCGCAAAAGCAGGTGGACGAGTGGGACGTCCCCCTTTCCACTCTGTTCTCAGAGGCGCCAGAAGGAGCGCGTCTTTCCCAGTTCGGCGACGGCTGCAAAGAACTCTTCCGCATACTGCCCGACACGGGCGATGTAATCCGGCTCCAGCCGCTTTTTAAACATATCCATGGAGAACAACTTGACCACGTTCGCGAGCGGGACGATGCCCTGTTCCGCATTGGGATCGAACGAGGACCAGTTTCGGATGTGCTCTTCCGACCGGAAGAGGTTCATGGTGCTTCAAGCATAGGGAAACCGCTGAAACCACGTTGAGAATGGAAGAGCAACATATCCCATAATCCCTTTCGGCTCCTCCTTCAATACGACACCGTCCTTCATCTCTACGCGAAGCGGTGCACCGCAGTCGAGGCATGGTGCGTCGATCCGTACCACTTTCCCCGGATAAAGCCAGCTAACTGCCAGCGATTCGAACCCTCACTGACCAAACCATTTCTGCACACCGTCGACGCTGATCCGGTATTGCGTAGGGAGATTATTGAACGGTGCGAAACTACAGATATAGTCCGTCTCGGGATATAGCCACATCGCTGGAATTTTGGCATCGATCAGGTCATGGAGGGCCTTCCGCCCCTCCTCCACCGGCACGCCTGCCTCCGCGGCAATATCCGTATAGTGCGGCGCCTGTCCCGTCTCAACCATCCGCTTCAGGATGATTCCATACACCTTGCCGAGCATATCTGGCGAACTCATGATGAGATCCCTCCTTTTAGGCTATTCTTGTCCTATGATACGCTTCTCCCCGATGCTGTAATCTGAAGGGTTTTGACTGATTTCAGGCATGCACCCCTCCGAAAGAAGGCCCACATGCTGCTTTGATGTGTCTACTGATTCCTATGGCTGATTATATGCGGGTCATGCTGGGGGCGGAAGGGAAATTCAAAGAAGAACGGTTTGCGGGTCCGAGGCCGTGCCGATGCAGTGGAATATGGCTTCAGGCACACCTCTCTTCAGCTTTAGTCGATGAATTCAAAATACTGCAATAGCAAACGGGAAGTCGGCTTTCCCGCTATTAGCTGGGATTGTTGCCCAGCTGCAGCCTTCTCGGAAGCCTCAAAATCAGCGGCGAAAACCGGCATTGGAACCGGCAATTAGCATTTTGGCGCAATTTCCTACATCCCGACTTGGACAACGGTGTCAGTTGAGCACGATTCCAAAGTGATGAAGAGTGCCGTCTATTCTAGCTACAAAGCGGATTTGGGCTTGATGCACGGTGTTGTTTGTGCCGTAATGGAAGGATATAAACTGTAGATAATGAAAATGTTCCGCGATGTAAAGCATCATGTGCCGATTTGTGAACATGGAGTGAACCAATGAAAAATGTGGCGAGAACGAAAGCAAGACTGAAGAAACCACCCCTACTCACGGCTAAAACACAAATGATTTTGACATCCTTGCAGGCGCATTTAAAGATGCCGGTGTTGGTCTATTGGACATCCTCTGGCGGCTCCATTTGTCAGAACGATGTCATCGCCATGTCCAAACTGATTGGCTCCGTGAAACATGCGCACAAGGTCGCACTCTTTTTGAAATCTGACGGCGGAAACCCGGAAGCTGCTTTGCGACTTGTGCATTTAATGAGGCAACGATTCGATAAGATTGCACTCTTAGCGCCCTTTGAATGTGCTTCAGCGGCGACCATGGTGGCGCTCGGAGCCAACGAAATCTATATGGGACCAACATCCTATCTGACGGCGGTGGACTCTTCACTCAAACATGATCTTTCCCCAGTGGATCACAACAACTATCTCGTTGCTGTCAGCCAGGACGAGGTCATGCGCATATTGCGATTGTGGAGAGAACAAAAAAGCGGAGGCAATCCCTATCCAGAAGTGTACAAATATCTTCATCCCTTGGTAATAGGCGCCCTCGATCGTTCCAGTTCACTCTCAATACGGATTTGCCAGGAACTGCTAAGCTACCATGTCCGGAGCAAGGCGAAAATCGTTAGAATCAGCGAGGCGCTGAACTATAATTATCCGTCGCATTCATACCCTATCACTGCTCGCGAAGCTCAGAGGCTCGGATTAAACATCAAAATTATTGACTCCGCAGTTGATGAATTGCTGGGTGAAATAAATCATCTATATTCTGAAATGGCGCACGCAATCATCACCGATTACGATACGCTGAATTATCATAACGATGAAATCTGCAACATACTGGAAATGGTCGGTCGGCAAGTGTTCTATCAAGTGGACAAAGATTGGCACTATCGCAAAGAAGAACGTCGCTGGGTGCCCATGCATGATCAATCCGATTGGTATTTGTCCACTGAACTTAATGGGCGTTGGGTCCCAGAGAAGTTCTTTATTCGCTGATAACAAAGATTATTTGCGGATCGACATGAATAGAAAATTGTTTTTCCCGAGTCTTTTTGCACTGTCGCTGAGCGGCGCGGCGCCCGCTCAGGATAGCGCTGCGTCCAAGGGCCTCGCGCTCACGCCCCCCATGGGATGGAACACCTGGAACAAATTCGGCTGCAACGTCAGCGACGAACTGGTGCGCGGAGTGGCCGACGCCATGGTGAAGTCGGGGATGAAAAACTCCGAAAAATTCTGAATTGTCTCGGCCTGCCCTCGCGCCCGCCGCCTATTTTCCCGGCAAGGCTCGCAGACCAATGTGATAATTTCTAAGAATCAGCCCGGCCCGCTCAGTTTCCCCTGGGCATGAGGCGATTTATGCCTTCGCATGTGCTTCTTCGTCCCATCCCCTCCACTATGTAAAGCATAATCCTATCGAACTCGTTTGATGTATCGCGATTTTTGGCTTCGTTGTTAACATAATGGAAATTTATCAGAAGCAGGGTGTACGGGATAAAACCTTCCCGGGTAAAAAGGGCAGCTTGAAATTACTATCCTTGCAAATCTATATATGCATCAGGATCTGCAGTGGGTCACAGGATTTTAAGTTCTTTTGACAGCCCCGCAAAATTGAGAACGAATTCAGTTATTGCGATCTATCAACGTGTTAGCTCTGGTTTTTCTCTCTTCAATAATGGTGGTTGACAATACTAACGCCACGCGATACTATTCTTCGGTGCCAATATGCTCGTTTAAATGCTCCTATACGCAGCATCTGTTTGAAGGTCAGCGCGTCAGGCGTTTTGTGAGCATTGAAACTGTGGCAATGCGCAAACTGGCTATGCTCAATCGCGCCGAGACGCTGGAAGATTTGCGCATTCCGCCGAG
>DATJPG010000008.1:0-35265 GCA_035506515.1 Acidobacteriota bacterium | reverse complement strand
TATACATATAACTTAAGTTTATTTGGGAGTTCCGCCCAATTCATAGCTCGTTACCGCGTTATAAGACTCATAGCATATCGGCAACGAACCAGTGAATTGTTAGCACAGATCTGCATAAAGTCCTGCCGATCTAGATCAATGCCAATCGAGCGAAAGCAATTCAAAAAGCTGATTTGCTTTCGCTCTTTTTATGGTTAGCTAAATGCAAATCAAATCTAGCTAGAAATCCCTCGACTATGTCCAAATTATCAACGGATTTTCGCGTGGTTCGAGGATTTCAATTTCGGTCTGCATATCAGTCTCCAATCAAGCTGTTTGGTTAATTCTGATGAACTCTTTCAAGTTCACGCCTCACAACCAAAGGATTGCGCTTGCCATGAGGCCTCCTTTTCTTTGCATTGGCCTGCAGCGCGGCAGTTCTTTTGGCGATGCAATGCATTCGCGATTGACGCAAATGCATCAACAACCATTTCTGGCAGTGCGCCAAGCCACAGCGGTGAAGCTATCGCCTAACCACATACCCAAATGGCAATTTGCCTAAGCAGCCTCAGCGTTTTGCTCTTGCTCAGATTGGAGTCTGTATCCGGACCCTTTCGCCGCAACAGGGCTGAAAGCCCGGACACTCATCAAGGTGAGTGTGAGCTATTCGAGAATGCTGATGCTTTCTACGGGATTCGCACCTAAAACATAAAAACCGAACAGCCAGAATGACCCCCGGCGTGCTCCTCCCCAACTAAAAACTCTTTGATAGATCGAACCCTAACAAACCCCCTAAGTCCATGTCAACAAAAATTTTGGACCTTCCGGGTTTTGGGCGTAAACCGCTAATCCTCATCCCCCTGAGAATTAGCTATTGTGGACGTGAGGCATTGGATGATGTGCCGGCCCAGAAGCAGGTCGGCGGACACCCGAAGAGAGTTCTCGTTTGATATGAGTGTGAGGATGATTTACGGGAGATATTCCCAAAATTCGGTGCGCAACCATCGGATCGCCCGCCGTGAGGCGATCTCAAAAATAGTCCTCTGGCCGCAGAGTATTTTCCCAACCCCCGTCATGCCGGCCTTCAGACTCCCGTCCGGATTCTTCAGATCTCCCTGAACGATAACGGTTTTCTCAACTCCGCTTGCACCGGCTGTAGGAGCGATTTCTCTGACGGTTGCTCGATACCATCGATTGGGATAACCGCGAACCTTGATGCTGATCGGGTATCCCAGGCGTACGTCGCCTATCTCCTTTTCCGGCACAGGCATCTCCACGATCACCGTTCCCTCGCTCACGATTTCGCAGAAGACGTTCCCCTTATCCAGAAAATCCCCAATCCGGTTCTGGAGATAGGACGTGGCCACGACCCCGTCGATCGGGCTCCGGATCTTCAGCAGATCCAATTGCCGTTCAAAAATGCTCAGTTTTTCTTCGAGCTTATTGACCTGGGATTCGACCGCGCGAATCGATTCCTTTCGCGAGCCTGCACGAAGAATGCTTAGCTCGCTTTCCGATTCTTCTAACTCCTTGCGTTTGATATCGCTGTTGCGATCCGTCTGTTCTTCAAGGACCTTCAACTGGCCTTTTGCTTCCGAAAGCTCTTTCTTCTGCACTTCATATGCGATCCGCGTGCGATCGGCTTCATTACGGGCTATCAGGCCGCCCTCCAAAAGCCGCTGCGTCCTTTCATCCACCAAACGGGCGTTTTCCAGTTCGGCTTCCTTTTTCGCGATCGTTTCGAGCAATACCGCCCGTTCCTGCTGATTCCGTGACGCGTTGAATAATTCGGCCTTCTTGGTTTCAACGAGTCTTCGGGCTTTTTCGATTTCCTCCGGTCGGGATCCTGCCAGCAGCAAATCCAGGGCTGCCCTCTGAGTCGCCAGCTCGCCCTTGGTTTCTTCGTAACTGTTTGACAGCTCCAGATTTTCAATTTCTGCCAGCAAATCACCTTTGCGGACCTGATTGCCCTGCTCCACGTAGATCTTTTTCAGATTCCCGGAAACCTGCGGCGTCACCGCCACTTTCTTCGACGCATTGATAGTGAAATCACCTGAAATCTTCAGTTCCCAAGGCAGAAAACTGGCTATCACGATCAGGATCAAGATCAGAAGCGCGATCGGGAATTTACGAATGCGTAGCTTCACTGTTGGGGGCCCTTTTCCGGAAACAGTCCTATTCTCTTTATTTGCACTGGGCATTGCCACAAAAAATAACACGGAAACCAGCAAAATCCCCCAGAAATGATACTCCTCGACAATCCAGCCTCCCAAACGCTGCACCATGATCCACACCAGAACACACGTGAAGAGAGCGGAGGCGGATCCATAAAAGAAAAACAGCCCTCTCTGCCGCGCATTCAGTCCCTCCTGGCCAACGAAAGGCGTCCCGGTCAGGAGACTCCGCGTCCAGTTCTTTACATATGCGATCGCTTTGGGCCTCAAATTCGGGACCTCGAGGAAATCGCTGAGCATGTAATACCCATCCAGGCGAATGAGGGGATTGAAGTTCAGGAAAGTCTGGATTCCGCAAAAAGCGATGATGATCAGGCAGACCTGGCTGCCAAATGTTTCGAGCGCCAGCAGCCGCCAGAATATGATTGCCAGGGCCCAGATGAAAAACTGAACGTATCCTCCGGCAAAAGAAACCAGGATTCGTTCCCGTTTTTTCAGCAGCCAGGCGTCGCTCACGTTGCAGTAAAAGGCCGGGATGAAATACAGAATCATGAAGCCCATCTCATCCACCTTGCCGCCAAAGTGCTTCAACGTGAGGCCATGGGCGAATTCATGGATTGTCACAATCGCAAATACGATGACCACGATGAGGGGAATCGAGTAAAGCGTGAATACCGTTCCGAGCGATAGAAAAAGCGATTCCCAGTTCAGGATGGACAATATTAGTGCGACCGCAACCAGGATCCAGACAGTCGCGGCAAAACCGGGGCTGAAGCAGAAACGGAGCCTTCTTTCAAGTTTGTCCAGGAGCGCGTCGGGATTGAACGCATGTATTTTGATGAAGAGCAGGTTGCGGAGTATCCGATGCCTTCTCTTCCTGGAGGCGCCTTCGAGCTTTGCCCAGCAATAAGGGTGATCCAGCAGAAGCAGCGTCTGCAGCTTGCCCGTGAAGTCTTTCAGCTGCTCTTCGAGAACTTCGGTTTGGTGCTTCGCAGCGACGACCGAGGCGATGGATTCAAAGTCCTGCCGCCCGTCCAGATGCTCGAGTACAGATGCCTGCACGGGTGTGAATCGGTAGAAACCATGCGTGATCGGATCTTTTACGATAACGCTGCCGTTAGATTCCTGGTGAATCTCGAGATCCGATCGCAACTTCACAAATGCCTCTGCCATCTCGAGCCTCTGCTGAGAGTTGCGGCAATCGCGGATACCTTATCGCTTATGGTTGCGAATGATAGTGACAGATCGCGGCAAAAGCAATGAGAATGCGCGAAGCGCCGCCGCCCATGCCTTAATCAGTGAAATCCCTGGAATCCGTGGCGATTTTTTGTCTTTGAGGCCTTTGGTGGATTTAGTTCACACCACCAGCAAACTTGCGCATTCCAAAAGCTTCGCCTGCAAAAATTAGCCGGCGTTACCCCTCTGTCCAAATTCCGCCGCAATTGACTATCCGGACGAGTGTGATGTATAAATCGCCTTTCGTAATAATGTGTATTAAAGGAGAAATTCCATGTCCAGAAAGATGTTTGGCGTTTTCATTATCTTCTTGGTTGCCATGCTCGCTCTGAGTGCGTGCGGCAAGAAAGAAGCAACGCAAAGCGAAGCCACTACATCCGAAGTGGCCGCGCCGGCTGTAGTTCCGGGCGAAATGGTGCTGATACCAGCGGGCGAATTTATTATGGGGACGGATGATAAAACAAACATCGCTTACCCAAAACACAAGGTAAACCTGCCCGCCTATTGGATTGACAAATATGAAGTCACCAATTTTGAATTCCAGGATTTTTCCATCAAGACCGGCTATTTGGGAGAAGGCGCCAAGGAAGGAAAAGACTGGAGGATCTTCTTTACGCCTGCGACTCCGGAAAAAGCCAACCTGCCCGTTGTCATGATTACCTGGAATGACGCCAACAAATATTGCACATCGGTGGGAAAAAGACTCCCCACGGAAGAGGAATGGGAAAAAGCCGCACGGGGGACCGACGGACGGGCCTATCCATGGGGAAATGAATGGGCCTCCAACCGCTCCAATACATGGGAGGCAAGCAGGGGTAAACAAGTTCCAATCGGAGAATATGACGACGTCAGCGTTTACGGCGTCCACGACATGCTCGGGAACGTCAGGGAATGGACCGGTTCATGGTTCGTGAACTACGAAGGAACTCTTAAAAAGGACCCCCACTCGGGAAAACAATGGCGAGTACTGCGAGGTCTGGCGTACAACCTTAAGGCCAGACTCGGGAATCTGGCGGCCAGATCCGCCTATGCTCCGGATGCGCTGTTTGATTTCGGCTTCAGATGCGCCAAGGATGCAACTCCTGAAGACGCGGCAAAAGCCACAAAGGCCAAATAGCAGCAAACCGCAGATCTATGGGACGCGGCTGGCGTTGCAGACAGACCCAGCCGCGCCTCAGATTCCTATCCGCTCTCAGCCGTCAGCCCTACAAAATGCGAAGGAAGAAACACTTGAGGTAGTGGGTTTCCGGCATTCCTGCCAGAACCGGATGGTCGCTCGACTGGCTGCGACGTTCCAATACTTGAACAAAGCGGCGACAATCCCGCGCTGCTTCGCAAATCAGGTCAAAAAAATCCGATTCTGACATGTGGTAGGAACAGCTGGATGTCACGAGAATTCCTTCCCGCTTTAAGAGTTTCATCGCCCTTAAGTTAATCTCCTTGTATCCGCTGCGGGCTCCCGTCAGAGCCTTGCGGTTTTTGGCGAAGGCCGGCGGATCGAGGCAGATGGTGTCGAAGGTTTCTCCCGCGCTCTCCTTTTCGCGCAGGAAATCGAATACGTTGCTCTCGACGAAGTCGACGTTGGTGAATCCGTTCAGCTCACGATTGCGGCGGGCTAATGCCAGGGACTCTGCCGAAACATCCACAGCCAGAACAGACCGGCAGTGGGGAGCAAACTGGAGTGCAAACGCCCCCGTATTTGTGAAGCAATCCAGCGCCCTGCCCTCAGCATACCGGGATGCCGCAAACCGGTTCTCCCTCTGATCCAGGAAAAATCCGGTTTTCTGTCCCCGCTGGAGATCGACAACGAAACGGACGCCATTCTCGTTGATCTCAATCTCGTCGGGGACCGTTCCCCACAAAACGCTTCGGATTTCTTCGAGGCCTTCGAGGCGCCGCACGCGGACATCGTTTCTCTGCAGAATGCCCTTGGGCCCGACAGCTTCCTGAAGAATTTCGACCAGCAGAGATTTCAGTGCATCGGCCCCGCTCGAAAGCGTCTGCAGAACCAGGTAGTCGCCATAGCGATCGACAATGATCCCCGGCAGCAGATCTCCCTCCCCGAATATCAACCGATACGCCGTGCTCGAACCGCACAATGTGCGTCTTCGTTCAATCGATGCGAGAATGCGGGAACGAAAAAACTCTTCCGAAGGCGGTTCCGGGTCACGCGAGAAGAGGCGCAGCCTGATCTGAGACTGCCGGCTGTAAAATGCATAGCCCAGGACATTGCGGGCAGGATCCACCACCTGCACAATGGCCGGATTGCCATTCGCCGGCTCGCGTTCCCATTCGCCGGCATAGATCCATAGATGGCCACGGCGAACCCGCCGGACCGCAGCTGCCGTAATTTGCGCCTGGTGCTCAATTTCGAATATATCCAATGTCGCCTCTTACTATGACCGGCTCCCGGCGGATTCCGGGAAGGCGGCTCGCACATGCTCCAGAGCCTCCTCGCGTGAGCGCAGAACGCCGTCGAGCTGAAGGTCCTCAATCGTCCGGAGGATCCGGGTGAAAATGGGTCCGGGAGAATATCCCATCGCGATCAAGTCGGCTCCGGTTATAAAGGCAGGCGCCTCGGGAGACTGTGCATATGCTTTCGCCCGGTCCAAATATTTGAAATAGGAGTCGAGACTTATTTTGTTGCTGAGACAGTGAACCCGGTACAGTTCCAGGCGATCGGCGAAGCCCGGCCTTCGAAAAATCCGCCGCAGCGATCTTTCCGGCATTTCCTCTTTGCCCAGGAATTCCGGGTGAGTCAGCACCAGGTCGACTGTCCGTTCGGTCTCTTCATTTGACAGCCGCAATTTTCGGCAGATCTCCCGGCAGACCGTTGCCCCGATCTTCGCGGATTCCTCAAGAGAGCCGAGAGAGTTTCCCGTGCCGGCAATCGGCTTTCCCACTTCATGCAGGAGCGTGGCGAACACCAGCGGAGTTGATGGTTTGTGGAGCAGTTCCACGGCAGCCCGCGTGTGGTCGAAAAGATCCATGCCGTCGGGATGATCCATCGACGGCGTAACGCCAATCATTGTTTCGACCTCGGGCAGTATCTGAGCCAGTAATCCGCTGCCATGCAGCAGTTCCAGGCCGCGATCCGGGGCGGGGCCCGCTATGATCTGAGTGAGTTCATCCCGGATTCTCTCCCAGCTGACCTGCAGAATTTCAGCCGCAAGATGCCGAATGGCGCTCCACGTCTCGGGCGCGATCTCGAAATCGAGGCTGCAGGCAAACCGGATAGCCCGCAGCATGCGAAGCTTGTCTTCCGCGAAGCGCTCGCGCGGTTCCCCGATGGCGCGGATGATCCGGTTTTGCAGATCATTCTTGCCGTGCACGTAGTCGATCAGACGATCGGCGACCGGATCATAAAAGAGCCCGTTGATGGTGAAATCTCTCCGCCGGGCATCCTCCTCGGGGCCGGAAAACGTCACCGAGGACGGATGTCGTCCGTCGAGGTATGTGCTGTCGCTCCTGAATGTGGCGACTTCGTAACTGTGTCCGTAGAGGTGGACCTGAATCACGCCGAATTGGGCGCCGATCGAACGGGAATTCGGAAATAGCCGGCAGATTTCGTCCGGGCGGGCGCCGGTCGCAATATCGATGTCCTTCGGCTTCCGGTGAAGAAGGAAATCCCTTACCCAACCCCCGGCAAAAAAAGCTTCGTGACCGTGAAGACGAAGCTTCTCGACGATTCGCCGCGCAGCTTTTTTCACTTGCTCCCCAGTCGTATCAGGCTAGCTTATCCAGGTATTTAACCTTGCTGTCCTCGGGAAACATCTTCCGGAGCACAGCATGATATTTGGCAAAAGCCTTTTTGTTCCCGATCTTGTGGTAGCCGAGAGCCATCCGAAAGTAAAACAGATCGTCATTGGGGAACCTTTTTGCCAACAGGAGAGTTTCTTCGCCTTCCTCCACCGCCTCTTTATACCGTCCCAATTCGTAGTAACAATCCGTCAGATAGCTTCTTGCCTCGGCCTTTTCAATCTTGTTTCTGGGATTGCGGCGCAGCGTTTCCAGGGCAATCAGCAATGACTTCTCAAAAGCTTCCAGACGGAACTGGCACTCGGCCATTTTCAGATAGAGCCAAATCAGGTCCTGTTTCTTGCCGCTGATCTGCTTCAGTTCGAGAATCTTTTCATAGGTTTCCAGCGCCATGGAGTAATTGGCAAGGTGGCTATAGCATTCGGCCATGCTCAACTGAATCTCGCTCCGGCGCTCGAACTTCGGGTCAAGTTCCAGGACCCTGGAGAAGTGCTTCAGGGCTTCATGGTACTGCTGCAGGCCCATGTAATTATTCGCCATGCTTTCGTACAGGTAACTCAATCCGGGATCGTTATCACTCAGAACTTGAATCGCTTTCTGCGAATAGCGGATTGCTTCATCATGTTTGCCGAGAGCCTCGTAATTCCTGCTGAGCCCGGCGTACAACATCCACTGCGTGTCCTTTTCCTGGCTGTCCAGGTATTCCTCGCACTTCTTCCTGGATTCCAGGGACTTGACGGTTTTCCCGTAATACTCGTAGAGCGACCCGACGTGGAACAGCACGAAACCGCACATGTCGCGCATAAACTCAGGCTGCGCAGGATCGAACAGGCGCCCGGATTTCAATAGATATTGAAACGCTTCCTTATCGTTTCCGGAATTAAAATGGCAGATGCCGATTCTGCCGGCAAAATACGCCTTCACATTCGGCTGCTTGGGAATTTTCAACGCCTGGGCATAAACCTGGGCTGCTTCCGAATAGCGTTCCTTTTCGAACAACTCCTCTGCGTAGCCGTCCATCAGCGACAGACGCTCTTCGTTGGAACTTGCACTCGCCAATTTGGCGTTAAATTGTTGTTTGTTCACCCTTGCCCCCTGTTCTGATCCCTGAAATCCGGTGACAGTAGCAAAACTCCACCACTATTGAAGCACAATAATATACCCTGAATCCACGTCCACTTTATTGATTTCGTAAGGCATTTCCGAGGGTTTCAGCGGGTCGAAGGGCGGATTCTGCTTTCGTCCGACGGAAGAGATAATCGCTTCAACCAGCGGTTTCGGCAACTCACTGCCGTCGAAGAGCGCCTGATCCAGATTAAAATATGCTTTGCCGTCTTTTGCGACCAGCTGTCCGTCGGCCGCCAGGGTGTGCACTCCTGAAAACAACAAACTGGCCAACCTGGACAGCATTTTCGTCGAGCTCTTTCCGAGGCGGTCGAAATCGATCGTCGCGGTTGCTTTAAGGTGGTTTTTTCCGAAAGTCATCACCAGGCTTTTGAGACAGGGGTGATATTGGGAGCTGAGATCAAGAGCAAGGTAAGAATTGATTTCACTTTCCGAAAATTTCGTTGTCTGCGTTTGCATCTGGCCGGCTTTGTGTTTCTCCGGGAAGGCCTGCAGCTTGTCCAGTTTTACTTCACACTGCGCTGCGGCCGCTTTTGATGGGGCAAATTTTGAGCCGTCTCCCGTGGCGAAGGCGGTCAGGCAGAGCAAGAATAGCCAAGCCAGAGCAAGCGCTGCCCCGGGGCGGAATTCGGCGCCGGGCCGATGAAATAGCTTGAACGAATCTCTCGAATTAACGGATGACCTTAAAAGTTCGAAGCCATCGCGTTTTGGTGAAGAAGTTAATGAAGACATCGGCAAACTGTCTAATTCGATCAGGCATGCTTGTCTGGAGATATTCGTCTCGCGGCGTTTCGAATGACCAGTAGATGACGAGAGCTTTGCCCAGAATGTAATCGCGAGGCACGAATCCCCAGAACCGGCTGTCCTGGCTGTTGTCCCGGTTGTCGCCCATGGCAAAGTAATGGCCCGGAGGCACGTCATATGGCCCATAATGCGCGTTAACGCTGTCCGGATCGATATACTGGGTATAGTGTTCTTCCAGCGCCTTGCCGTTGATGTAAAGCGTGCGGCCCTTCATTTCAATTCGATCGCCGGGCAATCCCATCAGCCGTTTCACGTAGGCAACTTCCGGGCTATTCGGATATTTGAACACAATAACGTCGCCGCGCTTGGGTTCTTTATAGGGAAGGATCTTGTACGGGAGTCCGGATGCCAACCCGTAGGCAAACTTGTTCACGAGAAGATGGTCGCCGATCAGGAGGTTGGATTCCATCGATCCGGTGGGGATCTTAAATGCCTGAATCACAAAGGTGGTTGCGAACAGCGCAATGATGGCAGTAATGACGATGGACTCAAAGTATTCTCGAACCGTCGATTTCCGGAATTCCAAGGGTCCCCTCCCGCTGAACGTTAGTTAAGACGCAAAACTGTAACATAGGCCGGGCAAACAGACAACCTGGTTAGAAGGTTCAGGGCAGGGAATTCGAGGCATCAATCGCACAAGTCCCGAGTTTGGAAGGGTTTATTTCAGCGACCGCCATAGCCCGCCCATGAGACCGAGCAGATCGACGTCGCTTTCATCCGCTGAGTTTGTGCAGGTCGAATCGCCTCCCAGCCGGGACAGCACCTCCAGGTTCCGTCTTTCGTCGCGAACCTTTTGCCGCTCCTCCTCAAGCTTCATTTTTTCCCGTTCGCGCGATTTATTGAGCCCGCCGGCCAGAATGAACTGGACGATCCGCTTGAGCTCATCGCGGTCAAACCACGTGCCGTGTGCCTTGCACCAGTCCACGATGACTCCGGAGCAGTCCGCAAAAAGCTTGCGGTTCATCAGTTTGCCGCATTCAGGACACGGGATATAAGTTCTTGCCGAAGAGGAATGCGCCGTGTCTGCCTGGACCGGAGGATTAAAGTCGAACCCCATTACGAGTTGCTGCTGCTCCTGATCCGTGCAGATTTCCTGGAAGGCAATGTTGGACACCCACAATCCACCGCAGGCCTTGCATTCGTGAATCGTCCGCTTGCCCACTTTGAGGACAATGAGAGGCACCACGCAGCGCGGGCACTTTATTTCAGAGGCTTCCGCCGGCTTGCCGCCTTCCGCATTTTCTCCACACCAGGGGCAGTGCTTCATTCCGATAAATATCGCGCCAAAGCACTTTGGACAAACCATGGTCGCCAGGCTGGAATGGCAGTATGCGCAACGAACGCTATTGGGTGTGGCGGCAGCACCGCAATTCGGGCAGTTGTAGACAGTCTTTTTTGTTCGCTCTTCGTTCATCACATTTAAAAATCGGTCTGCTGGGGTGCCGGCATTAGAGCTATCGACAATCAGCTCTCAGCTCTCAGCTGTTAGCCGTCAGCTGGAAGCTATTATCTGTTCGATGAGAGAAGGATCAGGATGCCGACGGCGATTAGGGCCAGCAATACGGCGCCGGCAATCTTCCATGTGCTGTATGGGCGCTCACCCTGGACCTCGCCGGTACGCGCATTGATGAGGATGCGATAAATTTTATCGCGAAACCGATAAGCGCTGAGCCAGACCGGCAGCAGAATATGCTTGAACGTGATGCTTCCGTACTGCGTCTCCGCCGAATGGATTTGCTGTTCGTCTCCGCCAATGTTCTGGCGGATGCTGTTCTGGATGGCGATTGCCATTATCTGCTTCGCTTCCTCGAAGCCTTCGGGCAAGGTTACCTGGTAGCTCTCGGCCCGAAATCCGCTGATAAATTCGTCGGCGTAAGGCACAAGGTTTTTTAGGTCCCAGGGCTCCAATCTCTCGGCGTACTTCCTGGGGAGCGATTTGCTGGCCAGGACCAGGATGTCGTCGAAGTTATTCCAGACAGTTCCGCTCGCCGGGCTCCATTGCGTGTGTTGCACCTGGCGGGTTCTCTGCACAGAACGGCCCTGTTCTGTGGTTTCATAGGTCTCGGTGGTGTAGTAGTGATCCCCGCGTTCTCCGACGTAGGCTGTCGTCGTATCGCTGTCGTACGTCCAGTAGGGAATGTACACGCCAACGAGCTTCCCTTCATCCTGCGCATAATTCTTCAGGTCGCCCGGAGCGAACCAGAGCTTCCGGATCCAGCCGCGGAAGCTTTCGAATGCGTTTTTACTGGAAACCTTGAATGGCAAAAGCGCTTCGGGCTTGATCAGGCGGGACACGCTTTGGGAAAAAACCATATTTGCACTGCAGAAGGGGCAGACTCCTGCGGCGGCTTCGGCCGGCATCGTGGTCTCCGCGCCGCACTTCTCGCAGTGTATTCTTTGAGATTCTGAGGACTCCTTTTCCTGTCCGGCTTTCTCGAGAAAAGCGCGATAGTCGATTTCGAAAATTTGCGCCTTCGAACTCGGAATCTGCATTTCGAATCCGCAATAGGGGCACTTGAGCGCAGAAGTGCCGGGCGCAAAATCGAGTTTAGCGCCGCACTGTTTGCACGGGAGTTGCTGAACCGCGGATGTATCTTCTTGATGCGAATTGTTCATCTACAGATTCTCAGTTACGGGTTGCAGGTTGCAAGTTACAGGAAACGGGTGGTTCGCTTATTCCGTCCGAAAGCGAGCGCGCGCGGTTGCGGCTCAGGCATTTGGGGGCAAAGGCGGCGGAACGTTTGCGAAAACTGCCGACAGTCCCGGGACTTGGCCGGCGGGCGTCCATTGTGCCATACCCTGAGTCCACACCAGAGTTTGTTGGGTCAGACGTCCCGAAGCTGCCTGGGCTGCCAGCGTTTGCATGTCGAATGGGCCTGTTTGTTTTCCCTCGATTGCCACGAAGTAGGTGGCTGCTCCGGGAATCGGTGGAGGGGCGGCCCCAGCCGCGGACGCTGCAGATTGTTGGCCGGACATCGCTTGCCCTATCGGTGCTGCCATGGCCATTCCCATTCCAAGACCTGCGCCGGCCGCTGCCAGCCCCCCGGGGTTTTTGGCCGCGTCCGGAATCGAGTTGGCGATATTGAATTGAGTGTACGCAGCGAGATTTCCGACAACGCCCATGCTGGTGCGTTTGTCGAGCGCTTGCTCGACTTCTTCCGGCAGCGATATATTTTCTACCAGGAGCTTCGTCAGTTCGAGACCGTAGCTTTGAAACTCGGGCGCGATCCGCTTGGTGAGAAAGTCGCCCAGTTCGCCATAATTGGCGGCCATGTCGAGCACGGGGATTTTGCTCTGGCCGGCAATCTCTGCGAACCTGGAAACGATCAGGTTGCGGAGTTGATTGACGATCTCCTCGACCGTGAATCGGCCGTCGGTCCCGACGATCTGGCGGATCAAGGTCTGCGGATCCTTCACCTTTACGACATAGGTGCCGTAAGCGCGCAGGCGGACGGGCCCAAATTCGGCATCCCGCATCATGATCGGGTTCATGGTGCCCCATTTGAGATCCGTGAACTGGCGCATGGAGCAGAAATAGACCTCGGCCATGAAGGGGCTGTTGAAACCGTACTTCCATCCCTGGAGCGTTGAAAGGATCGGGAGGTTTTTGGTTTCCAGCGAATACATGCCGGGCTGAAAGACGTCCGCGATCTTGCCTTCGTTTACGAAGACCGCCATCTGGCTCTCACGGACGGTCAATTGCGCGCCATACTTGATTTGATTGTTATAGCGCTCGAAGCGGTACACCATTGTGTCATTGCTATCATCGATCCACTGCACGATGTCGATGAATTCGCCACGCATTTTGTCCAAGATGCCCATGTCTGCTGCTCCTTTTTTTCACCCAAGCATACAACAATTTCGGTGACAGGCGCCATAACCTCGAAATTGCACAAGTGTTCTTATCGGCAAATTGGGGAGAATTTCGAGACAATAGGTCAGTTTGTGTAACAAGTCAGAGATTGCACCTCCGGTTTTGTTCAGAATAGATTTTTTGCGGATCATAGGTTAGAGTTGCGCACTGATATGATTCAATGCTGGCTTGCTCTATGCTTTCTTTTCGTCGGACCGGTGCTGGAGAGAGATTCGTCCTTCAGCCCTCCCGAGCTTTTCAGTCCCTTTGTCGCACAAGCATCCATCGTCAATATCGTAAAAAAGGTGCAGCCCGCAGTCGTTAATGTCTCCATCCAGGCAGCGCCTGCCGGAGCCGCGCAGGAGAGCGTTGGATCGGGATTTGTAATTTCGAGCCAGGGGTTTTTATTGACGAACACCCACGTAGTCTCCAAAACCGGAACCATCGTTGTGCGTTTTGCCAATAACGACAGTTATTCCGCAACCCTCGTGGTTGCCGACAAAAAAACCGATGTCGCGCTGCTGCGCATCGAGCCAGGCAAGCCGCTGCCTTTTATTCCCTTGGGTGTGCCTGAGTCTATTGGCGGATATGTGCGGTGTGATATGGCAAGCGTAAATTGCAAACTCGGAAGGCAGAAGGGCAGAGGCACGCGCAGAGGATCTCCGCAAATTGAGTGACCTGCTGCTTTCGGATATTGATGAGGCTATTCAAAAGCTGCCGGGGGTCAACTCCCGCACAGAAGCTGCTTGTGAGCACCATTTTAGAGCATTTGAACCGAGCAGCCAAAGATGCCTCCGACGATTCACAGATGGAATTGGACCTTAACAAGCATCTGGCAAGCGGAAGCCTACAGCGGCATCTGGGAATCGCTGAAGGATATGTGTATCCGCGCCTATTTTACGTTTGCATTAGCGACGAAGGCTCGCTGCGGCGCGAAGACTTCAGTGGCCGAATTGTTGACCTTAAGCTCAATGTTCTGCACTTTCGGCTTGCCTGATAGCGGAGAGCGAAAGCTAAGCCGATACTGGTTCTTGAGTCGCCACGTGATGTCATCAAAGTACGAGCCGAAGGAAACTGGTTGCCGGCTCCCCATCCAATAGCTGTATCCGCCGGTCGCTTTCGTTACCTGTGCCAGCAGATTTTGCCCGTCAAAGCTCTCGAGACCGGATCTGTCCATGGATCCCCGGTTTGGCCAGAAGATAGAATAGACCACCAGCCCTGCGCGTATAGAATCGTCAATCGCGGCATTGACGTATGCATCATTCGAATCAAGGCGCTCGCCGTAGTTGTCTACGCCGTCTGTAATCAGCACCGCTTCACGCCGCGCCGAGTGGTCAGTGGATGGCCAGTGTTTCGCCAGATCCGAAAGGCAGAAATAGGGACTGGCGCTGGAGCCGGCCTGAGCGCTGGGAACGCGTAGCTTGCGCACTACCTCCTCGTGGTTGGTTGAAAGCGGGCCTGCCATGACTGCCCGCCCGGCATTCATATAGCCGACAGCAACCTTCACATCAGGGGACAAGCTCCGGATAAACCCGGCAATTTCGTCTAATTGCAGCCCAAGACCGGCACGGGCAGAGCTGTCAATCAGTATCACTATCTCCATGTTGCCGTTGTCCCCGCGAAGGGGCAGCCACCCGCTGATATCGCACACTTTCCCGTTTACTTTGAGCTGAAGATCCTGCTGCAGTAAGTTGACGGACGATTCACTGCCCTTTTGGGGCAAAACCGTCACAACGACCTGCCCTTGAACATGACGATCTGCAGTTTTTTCCGGAAATGCCGCTGTGACCAGGCTCAACATTCCGGCAATTATGATGATCGTTCCCATTTTTTTCATAAACTTTTCTCTCTCTCTGACACAACCTTCGGCGGCCCAGCCGCAGGTTTTGTCTCGCATACTTCTGCTATTAATACAGAGATCCGGACTGGAGAGATGTTTCAAATGAACGGCTGTTTTTGGGAAGGGGACGTCCCACTCGTCCACCTTTGTTTTTCATTCGCAAAGAGAGCCAGCAATGCCAGGACGGCGTCCAGACGTGATTCCGGGTTTGCGGCACCGCAATACACAGAGAGGAATCAGAAGCATCCGAATCTTAGAATACATTGAGAATCATCTGCTGCCATTTGTCTATATGTCTATAAAAAGGAGCAAATCGCCACCGTTGAAGCACGCACAAGAATAGGTGGACGAGTGGGACGTCCCCCTTTCCCCCCTTTCCTAGGAGATAGAACAGAAGCAGATATACAACTACTCATCTGTTGCGCGGGGCTGGCTATTTCTTTTGGCGACTTGTAGCTTCTTCAAGCTTATTCAAAGTTTTGGGAGCAACGCTCGCCGCGGCGTCCGCAGGGCCGCTCTGCGTCACTTCACCTCGGCCATTGAGACGCAGACCAGTTCTTTGTCGTTGCGAGCGTAGAGACAGCGGTTGGCAAATGCCGGATGGCTCCAGACGACGGATCGATTGAAAACCGTGTTGGTCGGCGCCAACACGTGCTGGCGTCCCAGCTCCTCATAGCCCTGTCGAGTCAAGTTGGCCAGAATCAGGTCACCTTTCTCATTAAACAGGACAAATCGCTTGCCATTCTTCACGACGAATGCCGTTCCATATCGAGCTCGTCCTGGCCCGCCGAAGGTCGCATCCGTGGTCTGCCACAGTCGTGTCCGATCCATCAGATCGACGCCCATCAACGCTCCTGTTTCAATATCGCAACCGTAAATCGTGCCATCCTGGACGAACGGTGTGACGTTGGCCGAAAAAATCGCGTTTTTGGGCTCGCCTCGCCATTGAATCTCGGCACCCGGCCTGTCATCGTCCAGCTTCAACAACGCAGCCATGCCGAAATTCGATGCCAGGAGGTAAGATTCCCACTTCCGAGGCGCGGCAATTGCCATTCCGACGAACGGTTTTAGCGCAACCGTCCAGTAGACCTTGCCGGTCTTCGGGTCGAGGCTGTTCAGCGAATCGGAGTGCCAAATCAACAATTGCCGAACGCCGGCGTGCTCAATAATCGACGGTGAACAGTAGCCTGGCTCGCGCGCCGAAAGTGCTCGCCAGACCTCCTTTCCCGTATTCTTGTTGAAGGCAACTACAACCGAACCTTCACCGCCCACGACACAGTAAAGCAAATCGCCGTCTACCAGGGGATGAGCGGCGAAACCCCAGATCGGAGTTTTGGCCCCATAATCCTTCACGTAGTCAACGCTCCAAATCACCTTGCCGGTCTTAGCATCGAGGCACCATAAATTCCCCTCCGCTCCCAGGGCGTATACCTTCCCATCCGCAACAGTAGGCGTACACCTGGGACCACCGGCGAACGACAGGCTGTACGGGCGATCATACTCGTGCTTCCATAGAATCTTTCCAGTCCGCGCCTGGAGACAGAGCACACGTTCCTTCCCCGTCGTCTTATCGCGAACATCAGGGTCATTGGTAACCTTGCCCGACTCCAATTGATAGTCCAACACGTAGACGCGTCCATCCGCCACAGCGGGACCCGCGTACCCAAGGCCAATTTTCGTTCGCCAAAGAACGGGAAGTCCGTTCTTCGGAATTCGTTGCACAATGCCATCTTCGCGCCAGACGCTGTCTCGTTGCGGTCCCAGCCACTGCGGCCAATCATCAGCCCGGGCAGTTGCGCCAATGACACACAAAAGGACGAGCGAGCAGAACTGCATCCAACGCATAGTCTTAACTCCTCTCAGTTGATGCCGCATTATAAGTGTGTTCAAAATTTTCATTCTAAGCCTTAAATCCGTCGTAAAACAGCATGGATTTCAATAAATCGGCAAGGACGGACGGGGGGCGTTGTCGTAGCCGGTATTGGGAAGCTCTTTTTGGCGCAACAAGCAGAGCACCCAAATCCGATGGCGAACCCGATAGCGATTCCGACGCCAATTGCACTGTTCAGACCACTTTGAGCGGCTCATAGGCTTAAGCCTCCGACTCTGCCGTAGGATACTTACTCCCACTGTTTGCAACATTTACCTAACATGCCTGCCTGCCCTGCCCCAAAAGGGGTCCTCCGCGAATCAGTTCGGCGAAACAATGGAACGTCATTTGCATCTGCTATAATGTGATTATGAAATGCGATTTCATATAGCAAAAGAGGTGGCCAATGGATCAGCATGAATCAATGTTTCAGCAAATGATCCTGGATGATCGGTCCGGAAGAGAGATCAAGGGCTGGAAGGGCAGGTTCGTTGAGTACCTCGAGCTCGTTAAAAAAGATCCGGGTCTCGCCAAACTCTCCCATGCCAGAATCTACGACGTGATACTCAAATCGGGCGCCACAGATATTGACGCCTCGGGGGATCCGAATATCAAACGGTTTTTCAAGGATGAATCGCTGAAGCTCTATCGGTTTTTTGCGGACGAATTCTTTGGGATTGAAAAAACAATCGCCAAAATAGTGCGATACTTCCACGCCGCTTCCCTGAAGGGAGAAGAGAGCCGCCAGGTCCTTTATCTCATGGGCCCCGTCGGGTCAGGAAAAAGCTCTCTCGTTGAGAAGCTGCAACGCGGCCTGGAGGATAGCGGCCCGTTCTTTGCCATCGAAAACTGCCCGATGTTTGAGGAGCCGCTCCACCTGCTCCCTCGCCATCTCCATCGCGAATTCGAGAAGATGTTGGGCGTCAAAATCGAGGGGGACTTGTGCCCGGTATGCCGATTCCGGCTCCGGGATCAGTTTGGCGATCATTACGAAGAAGTTCCCATTGTCACAAGGGTGTTTTCAAGGCGCAACCGGGTAGGGATCGGGGTAGTCCCTCCCGTGGATCCCAACAACCAGGATACGTCTGTTCTTATCGGGAGTGAGGATATATCCAAGCTGGACCTCTATTCGGAGGGGGACCCGCGCGTCCTTGATCTGAACGGCGCGTTGAACATCGGCAACCGGGGAATTGTGGAATTCATCGAGGTGTTTAAGAACCAGCCCGAGTACCTGCACGCCATGATAACCGCGACGCAGGAAAAGGTCATTCCCGCCCCCGGCCGGCATGGGATGGTTTACGTGGATACCGTCATCGTTGCCCATTCCAACGAAGCGGAATGGCAGAAATTCAAATCAGACCACACCAATGAAGCCATCCTGGATCGAATTGTTGTCGTTAAGGTCCCCTATAACCTGCGGCTCTCGGAGGAAGTGAAGATTTACGAGAAGATACTGCGCCATTCGGATTTCCGCGCGCACCTGGCCCCGCACTCGCTTGAAATTGCCGCAATGTTCGCGGTCCTGACGCGTCTGACGCCAACGCCAAAATGCGATCTCATGACGAAGCTGAAGCTCTACAACGGCGAGGAGGTGGTTGAAAAAGGCAGGACGGTGAAGATCGACATCAACGAACTGCGAGACGATGCCAGGGGCGAGGGCATGCGCGGAATTTCGACTCGCTTCATCATGAAAGCGCTCGACAACGCTTTATCCGACAGCATGGCGGGGCGGTGCATCAATCCCATCAGCGTCCGCGATGCACTGATCGCCGGAACAAAGGAGGTCGATCTCCCCGACGATACGCGCAAACAGTACCTGGAGTTCCTGCAGGATGATCTGCACAAAGAATATCTCGAGATGCTCGAAAAGGAAGTCACAAAGGCTTTTGTCTACTCCTATAAGGAACAGGCCGAGTCCCTCTTCCAGAACTATCTGGATCATGCGGAAGCCTATGTAAACAAAACCAAGGTAAAGGATCCCAATACCAGAGAAGAGCTTCAACCCGACGAGAGCTTTCTTAAATCTATCGAGGAGCAGATTGCCGTCATCGGTTCGGCTGCAGAGGGATTCCGGCAGGAAGTCATTGCCTATCTCTGGGCTGCCACCCGCCGGGGAGTCAAAGTCAGCTATCAGAGCTATGAGCCGCTGAAAGAAGCCATTGAGAAAAGGCTCATGACCTCAGTTCGGGATCTCAGCCGCATTGTCACGAAGGCGCGGACGAGAGACGAGAGTCAGACTGAAAAATATAACATTATGGTTGAGAACCTCCTCGCCAATGGCTACTGCGAAAACTGCGTCGATGTCGTGCTGAAATACGCTGCGAACAACTTATGGAAAGACTGAGCAGACTTGCGGATAAGGAACCGTTCGATTTCTAAGCGATGCCATGTCAGACACCATTTTTCGCCCATATCGAGCCTCGGATGCCGAGCGCAGTGACCGCTCGGCGGGCGATCGCATGCGCCACCGGCAAAAGGTGCGCCAGTCGATCCGCGAAAACATCGCCGATATCATCGCCGAGGAGTCCATCATCGGCAGAAGCGGCGATCGAATCATCAAAGTCCCCATACAGGGCATCAAAGAGTATCGATTCATATACGGCGAGAACGCTCCCGGAGTTGCGCAGGGCGAAAAGGAAGTCGCACCGGGAGATATCCTCGAAGACATCCGCGGCGATAATCCTGCCGGCAAATCGGGGGCCGGCAATCAGCCTGGGACCGATTATTACGAGACCGACATTACTCTTGATGAACTCGTCGACATCATGTTCGAAGACCTGGAACTGCCCGATCTCGAACGAAAAATGCTGCGAGAAATCGAGACAGAGCGGCAAAGCCGGCACAAAGGCTATCGCCCGGTAGGGATTCGCGTCCGTCTGGATAGGCAGCGCACCGTGAAGGAGAAAATACATCGCCGTATCGCATCTCATCACTCGAGGGTCGAACAGGAGCCGGAAACCAGGTTCCCGTTTCATGTGGAGGATCTGGTTTTCCGCCGCATGATGCCGGATATCAAGCGAGAATCCAATGCCGTGGTGTTTTGTATGATGGACACCTCGGGATCGATGGATACGCTGAAGAAGTACCTTGCCCGGAGCTTCTTCTTCCTTCTCTGCCGGTTCGTCGGAGCCAAATACCGCAATGTCGAGATTGTCTTCATTGCACACCACGCACAAGCCACGGAGGTCACCGAAGAGGAGTTTTTTACCAAGGGAGAGTCCGGTGGGACGATCATCTCTTCCGCCTATGAGCGGGCGCTCGACATCATTGCATCCAGGTATCACCCTTCGCTGTGGAATATCTACGCATTCCACTGCTCGGACGGCGAGAACTATGACGAAGACAATGATACGGCCCTGAGCCGCGCTCAGGACCTGTGTACCATTTGCAATCTCTTTGGATATGGAGAAATTAAACCCGATGGCCAGTACGCCTACGAAAGCTCGATGATGACCGTATTTCGCAGACTCGCCGCCCCGAATTTTTCGGCAATCCGCATAGGGCGCAAAGAAGACGTGTTCCCGAGCTTCAAGGCCTTTTTATCCAAGGACCGTGCGTCAGCGGAACCATCGGGAACGTAGCCCACCTTCCCATCAGGCATTGCGGCGATGTGCCGCATCCACTGCTGTCCGCCGGGACGGATGAAGAAGGCGGGTCAAGGAAATGAAAATATATGAGCCGTCTCTATGAAATCGCCGATCTTGAGGATTGGGATAGAAGAATCCGTGAAAAAGCCTGTGAATTCGGGCTCGACTGCTATCCACAGCAATTCGAGATCTGCGACCAGAATCAGATGCTCTCGAGCCTGGCCTACTCGGGGATACCCTCCCACTATCCGCACTGGTCCTACGGCAAAACATACGAGAGACAGAAAACACTCTATGATCACGGCGTATCGGGGTTGCCTTATGAGCTGGTCATAAATTCGAACCCGGTTCTCGCGTACCTGATGCGCGACAATACACTGCTGCTTCAGATCCTGACGATTGCACATGTTTACGGCCACAATGATTTTTTCAAAAACAACTTTACCTTCAAGACGACCAGGCCGGAGTTCACCGTCGATACATTCAAAGCCCACGGGGACCGTGTCCGCAGCTATGTCGAAAATCCCGGCATCGGCCTGGAAAAAGTGGAGATGCTTCTGGATGCGGCTCATTCTATCGCCCTGCAGTGCCGCCGGAACCTTGCGATCCGGAAACGCACTCCGGAAGAAGAGCGTGAAGTGCTTACGGATACGGCTCATCCGCCGCTGGACCCGTTTCAACGTATTCATCGACGCAGCACTCCCGCTCAGCCGGATCTGAAAAAAGTGCCGCCTGTGCCGGATCAGGATCTGCTGTTGTTCATACGGGATCACAATCCAAACCTTTCAGGTTGGGAGCGGGATATTTTGACCATCGTGCATGAAGAATCGCAATACTTCATCCCTCAAATTGAAACCAAGCTCATGAATGAAGGCTGGGCGACATACTGGCACAAGAGGATCCTCGACAGTCTGGATCTGCCGGAGGATCTGCAGCTTGAATTCATCGTGCGGCACAACCAGGTTGTGCGGCCTCTTGCATCGAGCCTGAATCCATACCATGTCGGACTGGCCATATGGCAGGACATTGATCGCCGCTGCCATGAACCGGTCGATGGAAACGCAGAGACATCTGAGAACGAGGCTGAATCCGAAGGAACCGGCAGGCTGTTTGAGGTTCGAGAGTCCGACCGCGACAGTTCCTTTCTCCGACGCCATCTGACGGAAGAGCTGATACGGGACTTGAATCTGTATGAGTATCAAACCAAGGAAGGCCGGCGCACCGTCCGGAATGTGGCTGATCGGGACGGCTGGCGTCAAGTTAAGGAAACGCTTCTGAGGAATGTCGGAATTGATTCGGTGCCGGTGATAAAAGTGGTCGATGCCGATTTTGGGCACCGGCACACGCTGTATCTCGTCCATGATCACGACGGCCGCGATCTGGAACTGGAATATGCCGACAAAACCCTCGCCCATATCACTCAGCTTTGGGGCGGCGAGGTCGTGCTCGAAACTGTTCTAGCCGGCGATTCCTGCCTGCTCAAGCACACCGATAGCGGGTGCGCTGTCAGTGCGCTGGCCTGATCTGGCCGGAGAAAGACAGGGAAGGAGGGGCGGAGTAAGGATCTCCGCCCTCTTAGAAGAAAGCATCAGAAGAAATCTCGACATTCTGCTGAATTAGACGCAATCGATCGTCGATGGTTCGCAAAGTTTGGTTAATCTTTTGTAAAGAGATTCAACCGGGGCTCTTCAGGGCCTCTGGAGAAGCTCATATGTCAGGCGATCTTCTTAGCGATCCGATTCACGCGATGACGAGGTTTGAATTCGCGTTACTGAAGCTCCGCGGTGAGTTTTGCGCCGCCCATCTGCGGAAGGGTCGCGGCAAATTTTACCGGCTTGCGGGAATCCTTTGCGATCCACGCCGTATAGCTCTCCATGCTGCCGTCTGCCGGTGATATTTCAACGCGATAACAATCGAAGGATCCGGCCGGGACCGTGACTGTTTCCGAACCGGCCACCTTCAAGTGCACCATCGCTTCTTTCATCGTGTCCGTATCAAATTCTCTAAAGGCCACTGAATATCCTTCAGCCAACGGCAGTGCTCCGACAGCGAACATGGCGCCGGCGCCATCTGCAAACAAAGGACCGCCCACTTCAGAATCGATGAGCTTCTCCTGGCCATTGACAATCATTTTGCCTTTGATTTTATTTCCCTGAAATGCCAGGTCAATCGATACCGGTCCCTGCCGGACCGCGCGCGTCAGGAGGGTCAGAGATTTCTTATCGAACGTAGCCGTTTCGGTTATATCGCCGGATGGCAAGGTTACGATCTCAATGATCTTCCATTCGCCGTCTGCCTCCTGAATAGAAGTTGCGACGGACAAATCGATGGATGTCTCTCCCACCTTGACGTTTCCTTTATGCTTATACTGGCCCGCAGGGAAACCGGCAACCACTGCGGGCGCGCCTGCCAAAGCCTCGACCTTTTTAGGCATCGCGACCGTCGCCGGATCCACCGTGATTTCTTTGAGCCGCGTCATCGCTTCGGGCGTTCCACCCTCCTGATAACGCGCGCCCAGGTGTTTGGCGAGAAACTTTTCCGCAGCGGCATACATCGCCATGTTGTTTACCGGCCGCGCAAACCCGTGCCCCTCATCCGGAGCCACAATATATTCAACGGGAAACTTGCGATCGCGCAGAGCGATGACGATCTGATCGGATTCGCGTTTGTTGACCCTCGGATCATTGGCGCCCTGAACGACCATCAGAGGAGTCTTTATTTTTGAAGCGGAGTTCAACGGAGACTGCCGCTCCAGCTGTGCTCTGCCCTCTGGTGTGTTCGGGTTGCCCATGCGTTTATAAAACATGGCGCGAATCGGTTCCCAGTAGGGAGGGATGGACTGCATCAATGTGATGAGGTTGGACGGCGCCACGTAGGCCACGGCGGCGGCATACTGGTCGGGCGTGAAGGCCACGCCTGCCAGCGTTGCATATCCACCGTAGGATCCGCCCATGATTCCGATGCGCTTCGGATCGGCGATGCCTTTCTCGATGAGATATTTTGCGCCCCAGGTGATATCGTCCTGCATTTTCTCGCCCCACTGCAGATTGCCGGCGTTCAGAAACTTTTTGCCGAAACCTGTCGATCCCCGGAAGTTGGGCTGCAGAACCGCGTATCCCCGGTTGGCAAGAAATTGGACGACTCCGTTGTATCCCCATCCGTCGCGCGCCCATGGCCCGCCGTGGGGTACGAGTATTGCCGGCAGATTTTTGGGCGCCAGGCCTTTAGGAAGGGTCAGGTAAGCCGGAATCTCCAGGCCATCGGATGATTTGAATCGAACCGGCTGCATCGATGCAAGATATTTTCGCTCCAGCTTTTCCCGAATGCGGTATTGCGGCGTCAACTGCTTCGTCCGGCGGTTGAACAAGTACGTTTCGCCCGGCTCCGTGTCGCTGGAAGCACCGATCAGCCATAGAAGCTCATCATCGGTATGCGAGCTGAAGTCGATCTGTTTATTCCCCAATTTGTTCTGCAGGAATCTGTAATCGGCTTCATAGGCCTTGTTTTTCCAATAAAGCCGGACTTTATCGTCCACATATGCAGTGGCCAGGAGCTCGTGAGTCAGATCCGATACCAGAACACCACTCAAATCCACGCGCTTCAGCGGATCGGATTCGAAAACCTGTGTCTCTCCCGTCTGCGGATCGAGCAACTCCAGCCCTGTAAGATCCACAGTGTCTCCGTGATTGGTCTGGATATAGACGCGCCGGTCGTCTTTCGTGAAAACCGAGGGATCGCACGATTCAAACACACTGCAGGAATAGATCTTCTTCAATTCTTCCGGATCGACGCGAAGGATCTCCGTGTCTCCCGCGTCGGAGGAGCGTGTTGCCAGGCGAAGCTGATCTTTGTTGTCGAAAATCCAGCCCGTGATGCGGTCTTTATTCTGCCGGAGGAGCGTTCGTTCTCCTGTCGAGATTTTGATTTTGTAGAGATCATGCCATGCCTTATCGCGGTCATTGATTCCCACGTAAAGAGCATCCGGCTCGGACCTGGGAGCGGAGTAGAGCGCTGCACGCACGCCGGAAACGGGCGTAAGATTGCGGGCTGGTGGCGCGGCTTCTCCCGCGGCGGAAGCGTCCGATGGATTGACGGCAAAAACGTTGTAGTTCTCGTCGCCGGCTTTATCCTGGACGAAAAGAATGTATTTTCCGTCGCGGCTCCACATGTATCCCGGGATCGGCCGTTTCGTATCGGCACTGATCAGCTTGGCTTTGTCGAACGTGTCTTCGGTTCTTTTCACCCAGATATTCCGCGTGCCGTTCCACGGCTTGATGAAGGCGATATACTTGCCGTCAGGCGATATCTGGGCATTGGTGATTTCCGGGTCGCCGAAATAAAGCTCGCGATCGATGATCGGCGGCTGCTGGGCAATGAGGGGTGAAATCAAAACACAAATCCAAAACAGGATGAAGATCGCTCGCTTCATAACGAACCCTCCTATTGTATTGTTTCTAAGATTCTACACCCTATTCGGCCGTAATACAGGGACAGTCAGTTGTGCACTCCGGGAGCTTCCCGGCCGGTGGATCGAGTGTACTCTTCGTATGTCCCCGGGTAGATCAGGGGTTCGGGGTGATCTGTTCCGGCGCCGCCCAGTTCGAGCACGCGATTGGCCAGGCCTCGCAGGAACGTCCGGTCGTGGGAAACAAAAAGCATCGTCCCGTCAAACTCCTTCAGAGCGTGCACGAGCATCTCTTTGGTTGCAAGATCCAGGTGGTTTGTCGGCTCATCCAGCACAAGAAAGTT
The DNA here is from genome assembly GCA_035506515.1 of Acidobacteriota bacterium. Classification (GTDB taxonomy): domain Bacteria; phylum Acidobacteriota; class UBA6911; order UBA6911; family UBA6911; genus UBA6911. Next base: position 10,289 of record DATJPG010000008.1, on the reverse strand, counting down.
AGGTGGATCGAGCAGCATCCGGGCGAGGACCAGGCGGGATTTTTCGCCGCCGGATAACACGCGGATCGGCTTGTCCACATCGTCGCCTGAAAATTGGAATGCTCCCAACAGATTCCGCAGCACTCCCAGAGACTCCAGCGGGAAATCCTTCTGGATTTGCTCAATCACAGTCAGCTGGGGATCGAGCAGTTCCAGTGATTGCTGCGCAAAGTAGCCCAACTTAAGGCTGGCGCCGAGACGCACAGCGCCCGCATCCGGTTCCACGGCCCCGACCACCATTTTCAGCAGAGTGGTTTTGCCCGCGCCGTTTTTCCCCATCACGCACCAGCGTTCTCCGCGGCGGACCAATAAATCGAATCGGGTGTAGAGAACCCTTTTGCCGAAGCTTTTGCAGACGCCGCTCAGCGAGGCAACATCCTGTCCGGACCTGGCAGGGTTGCGGAAGTCAAATTCAACGACTTTGCGCGTGCGGGGCAGCTCGATTTTCTCGATTTTATCGAGAGCCTTCACGCGACTTTGAACCTGGGCGGCTTTGGCGGCGTGCGCTTTAAAGCGCTCGATAAAACGGCTTTCCTTGGCCAGCATCGCCTGCTGCCGGGCATAGGCCGCCTTGCGATTCGCCTCGCGCAGGGCCCGTTCGCGCTCGTAATTATCGTAATCTCCTTTGTAGAGATAGACCTCTCCTCCGTCGATTTCCACAATCCGATCCACGACGCGGTTCATAAAGTCGCGATCATGGGAGGTGATAATCATCGTGCATCGGGCATCTTTCAGAAAGCGTTCGAGCCATAGGATGGATTCGATATCCAGGTGATTGGTGGGCTCGTCCATCAGGAGAACATCCGGTTTTCCCAAAAGGACCTGGGCCATGGAAACGCGCATCTTCCATCCTCCGGAGAGCTGTCCCACGTCCGCGTCGATCTGATCGTCCTCGAATCCCAAGCCATGCAGCACCTCGCGCGCCTGAGCTTCGAGGCCATATCCACCCAGGCTCTCATAGCGATGCTGCGCCTCACCGTAGCGGGCAAGGATCCGTTCTATCGAATCCGCGTTCTCCGGATTGGACATGTCGTGTTGCAGCGACTCAATCTCATGATGCAACTCGCCCAGTTCACCGCTGCCGGCTATCGCTTCATCCAGAACACTCCAGCCGGACATTTCATCCAATTCCTGGCGGAAGTAGGCGATGCTGAGTTTCGCGGGAACGGATACGGAACCCTCATCAGGCTGTTCCGATCCCTTAATCAAACGAAAGAGCGTGGTTTTACCGCAGCCGTTAGGCCCCACCAGCCCCGCTTTCTCTCCCGGATTGATCTGAAAACTCAGATTCGTGAATAGAACCTGCCGGCCGTACTGTTTAACTACATTGGCAAAAACGATCAAATCTTCCTCTCCAAGCAAGGGCGTACATGATACCGAACGGATGGGGCATATCAAAGAGGGCAGGGAACTAAATCCGCGCAGATTCCGGGCCCGGAGTTTATTTTTTCCGCGCTGCTCGAGTTCATCGAAGGAATGGTGGCTTAAGGCTGCTGATAAAAAGTACTATCAGGGCTGGGCAAAGCCTGCGACGCCCGCCCATAGGGTTTCGTCCCTTACCTCTTCGTATGCAGCTTTAGGACTGTTTCGTAGTGTTTCACCACTCTCCCCCCATATTCTCGATCGATCAAGTCCGCGATGCCCGAGAATAAATCTCTGCGTTCTGATGCTGGAAGGTTGATATGGTCTGAATATGTGCCAAGCAGGTCCACGTATTGCTTCGCATTGTATTCCTTCGCCCATCTGTAGCTTCGCACAACCGGATCACAAAACAGCGCGCTGTCCATGGGCTCACTTTCAAACCCATTGGTGTTTGCAGCCGCACTCACTAGTGACGGAGCGGACGAGCGATAGACATCCTGAACACGCAGGAAAAATCCTTCATTTCGGCGGATATGCGTGTTCGAGAACACGGCAAGTGAACCATTGGTTTTGAGTATAGCGGCACTCTTCACATAAGCCACCGCCGGATCAATCCAGTGAAATGAAGTTGCGGCAATCACAAGATCGAAAAGCCGACCGCCGGATTCCCATTCCTCAAAGGAACTCAGCGCAATCTGAACCGTGGCGGAATCACGGAACTTCCTCACAGCAACGGCGACCAGATCGGCGCCGATATCCAGGCAAAGCATTGCATACCCGCGAGCGGCAAACAACTCGGTGGCCTTCCCGGTTCCACAACCAATCTCGAGTATCTCACCACCCTCTGGAATTGCCGACAGGCTGATCACATCATCGATAAGCGCTTCCGGATATCCTGGGCGCACCTGGTCATACCATTCCGCGCTGCTATTGAATGTTGCACGAAGGGACTCGAGATCTTTGCGCATTTTCTTGAGACCGAGATGGGATTTTACTAGAGTGCATCAGTATATAGCTTACTTCAAGGGACAAGCTCCGGACTCCGTGTGGGCTTTGAAGATTTTCCACACCGCAAAATAGGGCACGCCAACTCAGAACTATCAAGAGCCGGGATTAGCGGATTCCTCGGCCACTACGCGCAGAGTCCGCTTCTCGATCCCCCGCAGGATAGTGAGCGGAGATGCCACGCCAACCCTGGCCTCGGTGAGCAGCCGGTGGAGATCATCGATTCCGGGCGTCGCAAGCCCATCGTAAGCGAGAAGGATATCCCCCTCGATCAGACCGGCTCGCTGAGCAGGGCTGCCCGGCTCCACCGATACGACAAGAATACCGGTTTCAGCAGGTATTTTGTGGAATCGGACGATCCGTCTCGGCAGAGGGATGTTTTGCCCCGCCACTCCTATGTACCCACGACGGATCTTTCCATCACGAATAAGGCGGCTGGCTACGAACTCGGCAGTATTGATTGCAATGGCAAAGCAAAGCCCTTGGGCAGGGAGGATCACGGCGGTGTTCACCCCTATCACATCACCGCGCGAAGTGACTAGCGGACCTCCGGAGTTCCCGGGGTTGAGCGCAGCGTCAGTCTGAATGATGTTATCAATAAGCCACCCTGAAGTGGATCTCAACGAGCGTCCCAGTGCGCTGATCACCCCCGTGGTAACGGTGCACTGAAATCCGTAGGGATTTCCGACGGCAATCACCAACTGACCGACTCTGGCATGTTGTGAGTTGCCCAGGGATACGGGTGTGAGTGGCGGAGCAGAAATCCGAATAACGGCCAAGTCAGTGTATGGATCATCCCCGACAAGTTCGGCTTCATAGCGTCCGCCGTCAGTCAATACGACTTCAATCTGTGAGGCGCTGTGCACCACATGGCTGTTCGTTAGAATGAATCCGTCCGGAGTGAGAACGAATCCGGACCCGCTGCCGCGAACCTCATGCATATTCTCCCCAGGCCCGAGAGGTCTCGACATCTGCCGGACGTTAATGTTTACGACCGAAGGACTGACCTTGGCTGCCGCGGCGGTAACTGCCTGTGAATAAGCATCGAGAAGAACCTCGTCGTTCTGTACCGGTTCCTGAATCGCCGGGATCGGCTGGCGATTATTCTCGATGCCAGAAACCTTCCGCAGCGCAGGGGCTGTCACTTTTTTCCATCCCATGATCCATAGCTTAACATCGGACTCCAGAAATTGCTGGCCCTGCCTGGTGATGCTTGGCCAAATATCTGCCTGATTTTCCCATTCGCCTGTGGGAACTTGAAAAGCCCCAGCGTTTGAATAATTTAGGGCCGGTCTGCGAGGGATCAGATCTGATTCAAGTCTTGGGCTGGAAAGTGTTGCTGACTAATTCATTAGTCAGTCGTAGAAGTAGAACACCATTCGTACGGGCACAATAACACGAAGTCAGACTGGCAGTTAATGGAGCAGGTCCGCATGCCGTTCCTGGCGGAAGCCAGCGGCTTGGCGGCATATGGGATCGTTGACCCAGCCGAGGACATATGATCAAGAGCCTGAGCGCAGTCTATCCAATGTATAACGAGCGCGAGAACATCCCTACTGCGGTGTCGGAGGCGCTGCGCGTCGGAACCACGATTGTCTCCGATCTGGAGATCGTGATTGTGGATGACGCCAGCACCGACGGCTGTGCGAAATAGCGGATCAGCTCGCCCTTGGCCATCCCGAAATCAAGGTTGTGCACCATCCCATCAACCGCAAGCTCGGCGGGTCCCTCAAGGCTGGTTTTGCGGCGGCGACCAAGGAATGGATCCTGTACATTGATAGCGACCTGCCAATTGCGCCTTGGCTTGAAGCTGCGGGATGACAATCGGCCGGTGTCAGAAGTCAGTTCAAGTGCCTCGCTGCAGCCTTTTGCTTTCTGCAAAAAGAAGGCCACATCCAAGTCAGTTTGGATATAGACCTCAATGCGCCATATCTCGTGATCAACGCCCGTTAATCCCTGCGGCGATACACCGTAGCATTCAGGTAAGACGGTTCTTGGGCGTAATGTTGTTTTACAAATGCCATCAAATTGGGATAGCTGGTCATCGGGTATTTGGCAAAGTCGTGATAACCGGTCGGCCCGGTGTCCATAATGTAAACGGGAGGAAAGTTCTTCATGTCCTCGCCATCAAACATTCTATTTGGAGGTCCCGCGAAGAATCGCGATGCTCATGACGAGAGGGAGGAGCAACACGACTTCGATGCTGACGGATGTGATGGAAGGATCCCAGAAGGTTGAATACAGGACGAAAAAGATGCAGATGTTGATGGCTGTCGAGGTGGGTCGGCTCAATACCCGCTTCGAGCACTCGTGAAAGCGGAGCACGGTTCATCCATGAGCGAGCGATGGACGCCAATACCCAGCCCCGGCGTAGTCTCGCAATCCGGACAGCATCGTAGAACGCCGGTCCGTTCGGCATTATACTCGCACTGCGTAAAATGCCTCGGATAAACGCCGACTCAATGCCACGGTTGATTTGTTCGCTCAAGCCGAAGTCATCCGCGTTTACCACCAAGACTTTCGTACAATTCTCCATGTCTCTTTATCAAAATTTACCCGTTTATCCACAGACAGAACAACAAAAAACACCCTGAGAGAAAGACATCTGGCGTCGCTGCAGGTCGCGTAGGGGGCCGTTCGGGTAGATGGGAATGAGCTGATAATGGCAGGTTCTGACCGGCTTGTCGGCAGCAAGTCCTGTGTGGCAGCCGGGATCTACTTGCGCACCATGACCCGCTTGTTGATAACCGGAGGAAGGCATTTGGCATCGCTGCAGGCCATGTAGGTCACCGACAATTCTATCGGCGCATCCGTCTCCCCGGCGATGAGGCGGATGGGCAGTCGCAGAGTTACCGGCCCGTTCGGATAGACGGGGAAGGACTGATCGAGAATGTTAAAGCGAAGCATCGTGACCGGCTTGTCCGCTTCGAGCTGGCCTGCGCTGCGGATCGTGCCGGTGGAAGCGATCTCGAGCAGCGTCGGGCGGCCGAGTCCCTGCAGGCCTTCCCTGGGCAGATCCTTGCTGTACAAATGAAAACCGGTCTGCTCCGGAGTAAACGTTCCGCGGAGCCACATTCGTCCCGAGGTATCCTCCTGAACGCCGATCTCCACCGTGACCCCATTCTCCGAAAAGGATGCCAGGGATCGCGGGGGCAACAGGGTCGCAGTCTTCATCAGGAGACGAGGCCGGCGGGAAAGGCGCCACGCCGTCACCGCGCCGGTGCACAAAACCAAAATGATGAGCATGGCCGCGATCGCGCGGCGCGCGCTAGAGTTGCCGATCCGCATGGTGGGACAGTCTAGGGCTTATCCGGCGCCCATTTCTTGAGATAATTGAGAATGTCCTGAACGGTGGCATTTCGCGCGCTCTCCAATTCGCCTCCCTGGGTGGAGGCGATCATGTGTTCCGCCGAGTCGAGGACTACCACGGCGGGAATCCCTTTCCCGATCGGATTGCCGTACTTCGCGTTGATATCCTGGTTTTTATTCATGCGCCCGACGTCGACCTTGACCACGTGGAAATGAGCATCGAGGTAGGGCTTCACGGCGCTGTCTTCGAAGAGCTTCGACAGGACGATGCAGTCGGGGCACCAGTTGGCCCCGAAGTCGACGAGCACGCGTTTGTGATCCGCTTTGACCTGCGCCATCGCAGCGCTGATGTCCTTCGCGGCATTCGCCGATTCATCGTAAGGCTTGGCCGCCGTATTCCCGCTCTGCGCCTGTCCAGCCGCGGATGTCGTCCGCAGAGAGAAGGCGGCAAGCGCGAGTACGAACAGGCAAGCGAATACTCCAATGGTTCCCAAAATCAGCCGATATTGTCGTTTCACAGAGAAATCCTCTCAAGTATTTCCCGGTTGCAATCAACGTTCCTATACGATATCAGATCCGACGCGATTCTGTCCAATCAGTTATCCCGGCTTCGCCGAAGCAACCCGCCTTAACGCTTCATATTCTTATACGATTGTAACTCACCCGCCGGCATTCCACCGCCACTGGTGACGACACGATGCTTGATCAGCCAATGGCCGTTTTGTTTGACAAGTTCGGTATGGTCGCGGCCGTACTCGGTAACACTCGGCGGGCTGATCAGCGTTTTGGATTCCAGGCTGCTCCAGAACATGTCGGCCGTTGCAGTATTGCCTGTTACTTCGACCTTAAGGTTGGTTAACTGCATATTGAACATGGATCGAGGTGGTGCATTGGGATCCTGCTTTGGCGGCGCAGCAGCGGCGCCTCCCGAGGCACGCACGTAGAGTGCTTTAATTTCTTCCGCTCCTTTTGCAACAATGCCATTGACATCCAGTACGCCATCCTTGACGAAATACTGGCTGAAATTAAACGAGCTGTTGCCGATGTGCGAGTAGTAGTCCGCCATCAGATTTTCGATAGCGGCGCGGTCAATCAGTGCGGTGACTTCGGGCGATTGTGCAGCGAAAGCGCCTTGCGCTTTTGCGCCGGTTGCGACGCAAACCAAAGCGAGAAAGGATAACGCCAGGAAACCACGCAATCTGTTGATCGTACTAATAGTCATCTTTTTTCTCCCTCAATTTGATGTTTGTCTGAATAATTAGGAAAAGGCCTGACCGCCCCCCGAATGTTGTACCACTTTTTAATTTTGAGATATAGGGGGGTTGATGATCGCTCAGGTCCGGTGTGGGAAACCGTCCTCCTGGAATTCTCATTCTCCCTGAATGGCGTTTCTTGAAGGCTGAACCAATTCCTGGGACCACGGAAAGATCTGATTCGTTGAGGTGAAAGAGATCTGCCGGTCTGGCTACACGGGCAATTACAGTATCTTGCCGAGCCGAATTCCGTGCGAGCGGTCTGGGAAACGCCGCGCGGAAGATGACGGCAGCAAGCTTCCTGCCGGGCTAGGGCCCTTTTTATTGAACGGCGGTTCTTTTTTCCTTATTATCACAGGCTCAAGTTATTGAGAGAGGAGTTGGCATGCACTTCAGATACTCGGTTATGTTCCTGTCAATTATGTTCGTGGTTTCACTTATGGCCCAGCCGCCTCAAGCGGGCTCTCCATTCAGCAATCTGCCGCGAGATTCTCAGGGACGCATTCTGCCGCGAGAGATACCTCGAGAAACGATCACCGCTACACTGAACGGGAAAGCGGTTTCCATCAACTATGGCCGGCCTTCTCTCGAAGGACGAACTGTGGACGATCTCCTGAAGAAACTGCCAGGAGACCACATGTGGCGGATCGGAGCAAATCAGGTGACCACGCTTACGGCGGAAACGGACCTGGTTGTGGGGGGGCAAAACGTTCCCGCGGGCAAATACAGCATCTACGTGTATGCTCCCGATTCAGGCGATTGGCAACTGGCCCTCAACAAGGACCCAGGCATCGAACTTGGCAAGCTCCTGCCCATCGTTTCACCACAGGTTGCTCACGAATTATGGCCTCGTCTGGACGGATACGACAAGAACATCAAGGGCTCTGAAGTCGCGCGGGTCGTTATGAAACCGGGCAGCATCGGAAAGCCCGCCGATAAATTTACTATGAAACTCTCACCGTCCTCCCGCGGCATGCTTTTGACGATGTCCTGGGGTGATCGCAGCTGGACAGCCGAACTCGACGCGACAAGGTAAGGCCAGATGCTGTGATCTACATCTTTTTTGCAGCGTCGGCCGCCAGGGTCTTCGCGACCGGTTTTGCCTCGTTGACGTCGAATCCATAGATGCGGATCTCGAATGCAGAGTTGCCTTTCCTGACGACCAGGCCCAATCCGGCGTGCGAAGTATTGCTGAAGTGCACGTAGTACGCCTCGTCGCCCACGCCAGAAGCCGGCTCTTTCGTGATGCCTGGCAGAGCCGCCGCCTTGCCCGAGTTGAAGCGATCGACGGCACTCTTCCCGGCGAGCGGTTGTGTAATCGTCAACGTCGCCCACTTGCCCTTTCCCATCCACTGGCACGACGCAGGCCCGGAGATGGGCGTCCCGGCGCCCACCGACATCCCCAGCGCTTCGCTCACCTGACTTTGGGTGAGCAACGAACACGCATCGCCGGCCACGACGAGCGACGCCGCGAGAGTCATGAGGACGATTCCCGTGAGAACGATCGTAAATATACGCAGACGCATGTTGTTACCTCTTTGCATCGCAGGCTGTCCCGGATGACCGCCAATTCCGAGGAAGCCTGGAAGACCGGCAATCTCGACGGGCTCGTCGTGCACGGCAAGACCGGGACGGGAATTCCGCGTACCGCCGGTGGCAGCCTCGACAGTGCGCATGGCGTCGGCTGGTTTGTCGGCTGAGTCGAAAAGGGCAGAAAGCGTTTTGTCTTTGCGCGCATCATTCGCCAGGATTCGCTTGGCGGGGCCGGGGTCGTGGTGCGCGAAACGCTCAAGGCCGATTTGCCGACCATGCCTGCGAATGAGCATTAAACCGCGATGTCGGCGCCCGGGTACTTCCTCAGGCTTAAAGATGCACGGCTTTTAGGGACATAGTGATATTCTATTGGGATCGTATGCGACGGCGAGACAAGAACTGCATAAGGAGATGCCGATCTTTTAGCTCTGTTATTGCTCGTCCTCGCACCGAAAAGGGAACGAACGTCGGGGGACAAAGACAAACTACTAACAACATCAGGTTTACGACAACCGGTAGCTGAGTCTTGCGCCGGCTTAGCTCAATTGAAAGGAAGTCCTATGAACAAACGATCTATTGTAATTGCAGCCACGGTACTTTTTGCTTTCGTAGTTGCCACAGCCGCAATGGCTGCAGATGACCCGTTTAACGGGACGTGGAAGTTGAACGCAGCCAAGTCTACAGCTCCAGGAGGTCGCATCCCCCACCCAACCTCTACCAATATAATTGAAATCCAGGGTGACACGATTCACCTCATTTCGAACCAAACGGATACAACGGGAAAAATGGAGCATGTGGAGTACACTGCGAAGTTGGACGGCAAAGAATATCCCGTCAAGTCAACACCCCCCGGCCCCCAGCCATATACGATCTCGTTAAAACGAATCAATCCGCGCACCAGGGAATTTGTCGAAATCATTGGCACGTTCACGATTAAAGGCCAGGATGTCCTATCTGAGGACGGCAAAAGCTTTAGTCGCATCGTAAAAAGTAATGACGCTAACGGCAAGGATACCAGCATTATTCAATTCTTCGAGAAGCAGTAGGCTGGATTTTGGCAAGCAGTAGCTGGGCTTGCGCTGCAGCAGCGGCACTTTGGTAATTTTGTATTGAGTGCGCCAGCGCATGCCGTGCGCTCGAGTGGGCCGGCGTGGTGGGCCGCCTCGATGAAACTCCGGCATACAAACCTACAGCGAGTAACTTCCCGCAACCGGACTTGAACGTAGCCGGAATCCACAATCGAAAGGATTTCCCGGTTGCTGGTCGAACGGGCAGGTCTTGAGGCTTTGGCAGGGATCTATTGACACGCGTCACGTGACAGAGTGCACTTCTTGTTGTGATCAAAACATTTGCCGATCGACGCACTCGGGACTTGTACCTGCAAGGAAAGTCGAAGCGATTCCCGCCTGAAATCATCCGAAACCCGACTTCTGGATAACCGCGAATTAGGTTACGCTATACCCTATTTTCGATCGGTGAACATATATTCTGCTCCGATCCGGATTGCGAAAAATAGGGTAGTAGCGTCCCCTGTGCTCCGTCCTTGCTGCAATAGGCAACTACTTTATGGTCTGAGGTTCTTCCGAGATGCTCTTTTCGTAAGTGCTCCACCCGGAGTTAATCCCGTAAGGGGCTCGGGCAAAAACCGCTTCAATGGCGCGGAATTTGCCCTTTTCAATCTTGAACAGCTCGGCGATCTGCCAGGTCCAATTAATCTGCTCGTGATCGAAAAAGCCGAAGGCGAAGACAATGCCATGTTCACGATCCACAGCCACGAAGCGGCGGTCG
>DATJPG010000007.1:0-11098 GCA_035506515.1 Acidobacteriota bacterium | reverse complement strand
CGCAGCAGGCGCGGCTGCAGCCAGGGCGGCCCATTTATCGGGATATTTGGTTCCCAGGTACAGCGTGCCTGCGCCCCCCATCGAATGGCCCATCAGATACATCCGTTTTTCATCGATCTTGTATTCTTTAAGCACGATGTCTAGAACATTCATGACATCTTTTTCGCTCAGCGCGTTAGTGTCTTTGCCGGAAGAGTTCCCTCCGCCCGGCATTCCGCCCATCATGCCGGGGCCGCTGCGTCCATCGCCTCCACCTCTCATGCCGCCACCCGCAATTTCGCGTTTGAGCTTCATTTCATCGCCGGACAGCGTGCCGGTCCACGATACTTTCATATCCTGGCCATTTATCTGGCGCACATAATTGAAGGAAATTTTATCTCCTTCGATTTTCCCGTCTTTAAGTTCGACGGCTCCAGGCGTTTGAGAATTTTCGAACGTTCCCGTTAATTTTGAGCCTTCGGCCTTGAGATCCAGCTTCATTTCATTGCTGTTGTCCTTTATGAGCCACTTTCCCGCCGCCCCAGTCGATGGTTTATCGGTTTTCTCTCTGCTGGCGGTAAATTCGGCATTGAAGCCGCCGCCAGTCATGGGAGCACCTCTACGTCCATCGCCGCCGCGACCGCCGGGAGCTCCCCTCATACCGCTCATGCCGCCGCTCATGCTTCCATACCAGCCGTTCGTGTTATATCCCATTGGGCTGACAAGAATATAGCCGCCCTCCTCAGCCAGATCCACCGCCGCTTTCGAAACCATAATGGTCGGACCGGCGCCCATCCCGTGCAGAGTAACGATGAGTGGACTTTTTTCATCTTTGCGGACCTTCGAGGAAACAAACAGGCAATATTGCATGTCCTCATCCGCTTCCGCGAAGTGATAAGTCAGCGTTTTGGCGCGAGGATCGGCGCCGAACATGCCGCCGCCTCTTTGTTGACCGGTCATGGTTCCACGGCCGCTTTGCGGCGTGGGGGCTTGAGCGATCACAAATTGAGCCAGGATAAGACCAACAGCCAAACACAATGCCGCGATGGCTATTGTGATCTTTGTTCTATTTTGAAGTGTCATGGATGCATCTCCCTGTTGGCAGCTTTGTAAATTAGATTCGTTGGAGTCAAACCGCGTGCGGTCGGGTCTGGCGGGGGTAGATATAGTACTCCATCCAGGAGCATGTCAAGGGAATCGGAGGAGTTCCTGGAATCGCAATGAGTCTGGCCGACGTTTGAGCTCGCAGCCTGAGTCGGACTTTGGGTTCCTTCAGAACAATGTTGTTATCAGCCCACGCCTGCCGGCCTGTGATTTGGGCATCGGGGAACACCCCAAGAAGCTTAAACCACGAAGACCGCGAAGACCACAAAGATATGGGAAACGACTTTGCGGTCTTCGTGGTTCGTAGTTTCGGATGTATTACAGTAACAGGTTTATTCGATCCGGCGCAGCTGGGGGCGCGGCTGGGAGCTGGATCCTTAGATCAGGTCCAGTCACAGGACATTCAATCCGTGTGCAACCGATGGCGATGCGAGCCTGGGGAATCCCGATCTTCGGTCGGAAGGCAATGTCGTTGACAACATAAATGGGTGTAGAATCGCTGGTGCGAAACTGATCGGCAAATGCTGGCCTGCAACCGGAGAATCGCGGGCTCGCTGGAATGCGCTGCCTCCGGAAGCCGGTTGAATAAGGAGTTCTCTATGGATCGCAGGTTCTTTCTGAAATCATTGACCGCAGTTCCGGCCTGCTTTGTGGGTCATTCATCTCTCATCTGGACTGAGCTGGCGCTTGCACAGCAGCGGAGCGGCATGTCCCAGCCCGATCTTTTCAAACCCAGCGAAGGCGCCAACAATCCTATCGGCGAAGGCAGGGGCATTCATCCCGGCCGCGTGGTCTGGGTTCGCGACGTGAACTCAACCGGTTGGGATGGCAGCACAGGGTATTGGTGGGACAATGCCAACACAGACCAGAAGGCCGTGAATCGTATGATCTCGAAGCTTGTCCTTGACCTGACAGGCCAGAAGAACGAGAAACAGGCCTGGGACGCGCTGTTCCGGTACCATAACCAAGCCCGGAAGTCGGGCAACTCCGGTTACCGCCGCGGAGAGAAGATCGCAATCAAGATCAACTGCAACCAGGATCGTGGTCCCGACTGGTCCAACATGGGTTCTTCGTTCGGTCCCCCTCCAACGGGCTCAGTCCAGCGTGGCGGACCTCCTGCCGGCGCTCAAGGCGGAGGCCTCCCCAGAGGGACTCAGAATGGCCTGCCCAGCCCTCAAGTCGTGCTGTCCCTGGTGTCGCAACTGATTAGCGCGGGCGTGCCGGGCGAAGACATCCTGCTTTATGAAGTGGCGGGAAGACGCAATATTGGCCAGCCTATCTACAGCAAGATCCGAGCGGAATCCAATCGTGATTTCCAGGAAGTTAAATTTCTGGTGAACACCGACTATGGCCTGGGAGGGAGATTGGTACCGAGCGTTGATAGAGACAACCCGGTCTACTTCTCGAATCCGGAAGTGCCGGCGGCCTATCTTGCACAGGAGGTCAACGCGGCGAAATACATGATAAACGTCGCGCTGCTTCGGCCGCACTTCATAGCGGGAGTCACCCTGATCGGCAAGAACCACTTTGGCTCCGTGCATTTTCCGGACAACGGAGGCTGGACCCCCGCACCGCTACATTCCTACATTATGCGAACGCGCCCTATGGGCTCCTACAATGCGCTAGTGGACCTGATGGGGCACCGTCAGCTTGGCGGCAAGACGATGCTATACATGTTGGATGGCCTCTATACGGCCGAAAACAATGAAGGCAGTGTCTTCCGCTTCGCCAGTTTTGGGGATGCTTGGGCTTCCAGTCTGCTGATGTCCCAAGATCCCGTCGCGATTGACTCGGTCGGTCTGGATATTTTGAGGAGCGAGACGCGCGCTGATGTCCGGGGCAATGCGGACAACTATCTGCACGAAGCGGCGCAGGCCGGCAAGCCTCCTTCCGGGACCGCGTACAACCCCGATAAGAGCGGACTACTATCCAGCCTCGGCGCACATGAGCACTGGAACACTGCCGCCGAAAAGAAGTATTCGCGCAATCTCGGCCGGAAAGAGGGTATTGAGCTGATCGCCTCGCTTTAAGAGCTGGAGGATTTCCCCTGTTTTGCTGGCTTTTTTGTTTAATTCTTTTTAGCTTGATGCAATATCCGAAGCGGGGATTGATATCTGGAGAGATACCATAATATGGTCCACAGAAGAACAATGACAAAAAGCCTGGCCTATTCAACGGCAGGCTCATTGCTTGTTAAACCTTCGCGCCTGTTTGCCTCGGAAACAGTTCAAAAGCCAAAGAAGAAAATCAAGAATCCTTTGATTGATAGTCCCGGGATGTCAGACCCGCATGTTTTGGTGGAAAAGGATGTTTGCTATGTATTCTCAGGACACGATGTAGGATTTGGAAATTCGGAATGGGTCATGCCCGACTGGCGAATTCATCGTTCAACGGATCTGAGGAGCTGGAAGCATGTTGGCACCATCCTTCCCAAGGACAACTATATGGGGAAGGGAAGCACCGATTGCTGGGCCGGCGATATTGTAAAGCGCCATGACAAGATACGAGATTGCTTTATTGCCCCGGTATCTTATGACGAGAACGGGCTGATGCACGATGATCTCAGTCAATTGGACGATAAATACAGGTAATTATGGCCGCGCCGAATGGGCGGCAATCTCCCTGAGTAGTCTTAGGACCTTCTACAAAAACTGATCTGGTTTATTCGTCCCAACATTCACTATCGAAACAGAAGCGGAGCTGTGTGTCGCCAAAATCCCATAACGTCAGAGATCCAATGGGTTGAAGACATCCGCAGCTGTCTCCGTTTGTGATATAAATCGGGCTCATGATTCCCCTTATCTCTGGAATATTCACTTTCGTTGGTGCCTTTCTCTATTCCCGATATCATCTCGGTCTTGAGATCCTGGCCTTGCGTCAACTTCAATGCCACCGAACATCCTACCGGTCTCTGGATAGCACAGCAATTGCGGGAAGCCTTTTCCGATTCCAATCCATATCACCACGTCATTCTCGATCGAGATCGAGTTTATTCGAAGGAAGAACTTTCGGAAGGAAGATCGGGTCAAAGAAGTTCAGGCAGATCGCGTGGAAACCTAAGAATTTTGCAATTATATTTCCTGCGTAAATGCGCTATTCCGCCCCAAAAAACACAAGCCAGGCGCAACCAAAATCAGAATTAATTAGTTGGATGTTTGCTGATTGTTGTAAGCGATAGATTCTGAATGGGTTATTGGTGGAGCTGACGAGGATCGAACTCGTGACCTCCTGACTGCCGGCTTGCTTTATCTCCTGTATTATCAAAATTTTTTATAGCTTTTCCTGCACAAAATTCCAACTTATTCCAACCTGTGCAACTTCCAGACGCAAGCAAAACGCAAGCGTGAAGAGCATTGGGGTACTTCTCGTCTCGGTGTGTTGAAGGATCCCAGTCAACCGCGGGTACACCCTCTTCTGGAGTGTGTGATTTTATCGAGAAGCTCGAAAACACAAGTTCCATATTTGGGAACTTTGAGGTATATTAAAGGCATGCGCGTTATCGCCCGGTCGCGGCTGAAGAGCTATTGGTCTCAAAAAAAATATAGCGCGGCTGAAGAACCGCTCAAGGCATGGTATGACGAAGTCAGGCAGGCAAAGTGGAAGAATTTCAACGACCTTAAAGCCGATTTCCCCAAAGCAAGCCTGGTCGGCAATGGAAGAGTTGTTTTCAATATCCACGGAGGCGTCTTTAGATTGATTGCAAAAATTGAATTCCGGTTGGATGCCGTTTTCATCCGTTATTTTTGCACTCATCAGGAATACGATTCAATCGACGCAAGCGAGGTATAATATGAATTTGAAACCGATACGAAACAAAAGAGACCTCAGCGAGGCTCTTGCCCGCATCGATGAGCTAATTGACGTTAAACCCGGCGCCCCGGAATACGATGAACTTGAAATCCTGAGCACTTTGGTTGAAGCCTATGAGGAGAAGCATTGTCCAATTCCCCCGCCCGATCCCGTGGAAGCCATAAAATTTCGTATGGATCAATTGGGCCTTAAACAAGCCGATATCGCAAAATACTTTGGAGGAAAAAACAGAGCATCAGAAGTGCTTTCGCGAAAAAGGCCTCTCAGCTTGCGAATGATCCGGAATCTTCACATAAATCTCAAGATCCCCAGTGACAGCCTCTTGGGATTAAGCTGAGTCTGTTTTGCAAAATGCGATATTAGGCCGGAATTCTAAATTTTGCGCACGTTTTTTCCCGATCTTTATTTGCTCGACCTTGCCATTCCGCAAGCTCAAAAAGCCCAGCCCTACCGCAAATGTCAATAATTGCAAAAACCCTTATATGGGATAATTGACTCCTGACTTTCCTTTTTTAAAAAGGTTCCTTTGATGCCGGTGCTCGTGTTTGGGAAACGGTTCCATTGCCAAAATTCCGTCCGTCCTGAAACCATTGACTTTAGCCTCTCCAGCGGGCAGGCTTCCGAAATGATGGGGAATTGCTGTAAGTTGTTGATTTTATTGGTGGAGCTGACGACGATCGAACTCGTGACCTCCTGAATGCCAGCTGGCTTCTGAATCAATAGAATCAATAATTTACACGTTTCCCTGCAAGAAATTCATACTTATTCCAACCTATGCAACCTCCAGATGCAAGCAAAACGCAAGCGTGGAGTATTGGGCTAAAGACTGCCCGGAGTCTTTTTTGTCCAGCCCCTTTCCTTTCGACGGGCCGCGTGAAAAACACATCCATCATCCTTGAAGCCGATTTCAACATACCGGGCTGGCAGCAGATATTTTCGCAACCGGGTTGAAGCCATATGGCGGCCTTTCTCGATTCGCCTGGGATCGCATTCAGCTACGGGAAGGTTACGACTTCGGGTAACAGAATGCGCCAATCTGCTACCTCCCGGATTTTTGGCTGACCACCTGTAATCCGGTGGAGGTCAAACCCGAGTATCCATCGCGAAGCCGCGAAGAGTTATTTCTTAACGGCTTCGCGGCCTTGCGTGGGCTGATTGTTATGTTTTGCTCTTGGAAGGAGCGCCGGCATTTACAGCCGGGGCCGACGCATCCATTGGCCCGACGATGTTGGCATTCACCCGGATCATTTCATCTCGAAGCGCATTCGCATAGTTGCCGGCGACCATCGTGTGATGGATTTCCGCAATGTTCTGCATAAAGCGATCGACTTCCTTGATTTTGACTTCAGCTCTGTTTGAGCAGTATTTGAGCATTTTTGCTGCGTCGCCGGTGGCATTGGCGAAAGAAGGAGTTTTGGTGTCCATTACTTCCGGCTGAATCCTTCCCGGCCACACAACGAAGTTTTTCAAATCTTTTGTGAATCCGCCCATAGTGATTTCAACGCCGACGGGAAACTGCACTTCCGGCGTGGCGCCTCCCATTCCGTGATAATCGCGAATTCTATATTTCAGCGCGGGCTTGTCTCGGCCGAGCAGTTTCAGGGGAGCAACGCAATGGCGGAGAATAACATGAGATTTCTGCGAATTGATTTCAGACACATTGCAGAAGTAGGAAGGCTTTTGGCTGATTTCCTGCAAAACCATCGACGAGAGCATCCCAACCACGTCGGCTTCGCACGGTGCGGTATAGCCCTCATCGCGCAATCGAGTGAATGCAAGGCAAGGAAGCGGAATCATGCGGGTATCGTTGAGTTCACCGCCCTTCCAGCGAGCGTTAAACGAGAAGCTCAGACAATCGATGGAGATGCCTGACAACCCTTCTTTTTCGATAACGGAACGCAATAGAACATAGACGCGGCAGGTGTCCAGGAGCGCTTTATCGCTAACGTCATCTACTCTATAGGCTTCCTTTTTCCACCGATCGAGCTCCTTTTGCGCGCTTGCCACTGAAACGCCTTCCAATTGCGCTTTCAGATCCTCAATCGGACGATATTCAATCTTGATACCGGTGCGCTTATAGATGATGTCTGCATTAAGGTTATGCGCGGTTACGCTGGTTGAGTCGAAAGGCCTGCCGTAAATAATTGCTTTTTTACCCGCGAGAACACCGGGCGCCGCTAGAATTTTTGAGAGTTCTATCGCCTTTGCTTCGTCTGTCGCGAGCAAGGCATTGACGCCTTTTGTTCGCATTTGCGCCACCATATCTGCTTCGCCCATGATCAAACCAAGATTTTCCGGCAGCACTACGACGGGCATATCCAATGTTTCCAGCGCATCAGCCATTACGGAAGGCGCCATCCCAATCCGCGGTATGCGCATCAGGACGATATCCGGACTCTGGCTTTGAATAGCGCTGACGATTTGCTGAGTTGTTTTGAAAGCTGATGCAGTAACGGGAATGAGATCAAGGTCGGGAATTGCCTGTACGGATTCAATCATTTTCCCGAACTGCTGCGGGATGTTATTCAGGAAAAGCATTTTCTTTTTCCCGCCGCTCGGTTTCGCGCTTATCTTGACTGCGTTTGCAGCCGTCTGGACAAGCAGGTTTGATGTCGGAAGCGCGCTTGGAAGCGCTGCCGCCATTCCCGCGATTGTGGTTTTCTTTAAAAAGCTTCGTCTGTCGACGCGAATTCCTTCATTTCCATCATTGCGCATCCTGAGTTCCTCCGATTGAATTTACGGGATTCATTTTATGGGAACACGTCGTCATCAGGCAAACTCTTTCGGATAATTCAACCAATGGCGGAACAATCGCGAAGCTATTTGTTACCGACGATTGCGCCCATGGCAAATATAATAGCCAAGCCGCGGACAAGAAAAGGCAGCCATAGTAATTAGGTGAAATTTGGGTGGGTTATGAAGGGCAGCCCAAGAGCACTCTCTTCGTCATCAAGTCACTGCGGCTGGCCCGCCCGCTCCAGCCGGGATTCGTCTTCACGGTCGAGCCGGGCATCTACTTTATTCCCGAGCTCATCAGCCGATGGAAAGCTGAAAGGAATTTTGAAGACTTCATCTGCTACGACCGGCTGGAAGCCTACCGGGATTTTGGCGGCATCGGTATAGAGGAAAATGTCGTGATGACTTCCGCCGCGGAGCCCTTGGCAAAATCCTTTCTGCGAACGCTTAATCGGATCCGTGCGGCGGGACTGCCTGAATCACGTAATTAATCTCAGGGAATCGCATTTGCGAAAAATCCTGGCACGATATTTTGATTATTATCATAAATATCGTACTCACCTCTCGCTCGATAAGGATGCGCCAGAACAACGGCCGATTCAGGATGCAAAACTTGGCGAAGTGATAGAGATTCCTGAGGTCGGCGGTCTGCATCACCATTACGAACGCCGGGCTGCGTAAGTGCCATATTCATGTTGTTCATTATAAAAGGAACAGCATAACCTGTCTCTTTTCGCGCACGCCCGCAATCCAACCATTGCAAACATCAATAGGCGCTAATCCAAATCACGACACCATTGCGACCGCCGAGATTATTTGTAGACCGCCGGGCGCCAATTCGCCTAAGTATGGAATTTTGGCAAGGCACACGGTTCTCGGAAGTTACTCCAATCCGCTCGCCAGAGTAGCGGGCTATCCGCCACTAAATTCAACATGATCCGATTTCATGCTTTCCAACCAAGAATGCCAGTTAGCAAAGACTCTTACCGTTGGCCAATCCGGGCTAGTTTCTCTGGCATACGTCAAGTGGACGACTGCCATTCGACCCGAACCATCGTCGATCGAAAACAAGACATCATCGCAGTCTTGCCTACGTGCCACTGCGCTGACGAGAACTCGGTGGAGAACGTGGCCAGAGCAAGTCTCCTTATGAAGCTCCTTTGCCAACTCAGGGTCTCTATCTTCAAACCAAGGCTCAAGGAATTCCATAGTTCTCCCTACAAAGGCCACAATACTCGCAAGATATGGATTTTACCTCCAGAATTAAGAAGCTATTCTGCCACTGGAACGCCCCCATCGCCGCAGCGCAATTTCCATAATTCCCCGGTTAGGGGAAACTTCAAAATAAGCGCCACGCACGCCCCTCACATCATTTTGTGGGAAGTTAGGGTGTCCTTAATCCAAGCGCGAGAGCTTTATTACCATAGGATTGGGAATGGGACCATCTTGGTTGGCTTTCACAGAAAGCACCAGAGTGTCCGTCTGCAGCTCATACTCGATGCTATAGAAGAATCCTGGCTTCATATCAAAGGGGTCCTTTGATACATCGTCGTGAAAGATCAGCCTCGTCCCCATACGCTCATAAGTTCCAGCAAGAGCAATAAATGGCATCCACGCCGCAACCTTCTGTGCGTCTGTTGCAGTTGCTCGATCGAGATCAGGACGTGGCTTGTCACCAACAACTGTTACCATGCTGAACCGGGTTTTGGTGAACAGGACCATGCCGGGTTGATTTCCGGCGAATGCAAGAGTTTTCCCAAAATCATAATACATTCTAAATTCGGTAACCTTCCATGCTCCTTCCAACTTCTGTTGCGCTACGGCAGAAACACTAAGCAGAATAGAGAGCATAAGGACAGAACCGGCAGTTTCTAACGTGGTACGCATCAAGGATTCCCTCCTAGGCTGATACTAGGCTCCGCAAGTGCTTCATTCTATCCGAACACTGACGACATTGCAGTATGATCGGGGCAGGCAAGGCTTCCGCTTCATGCACAACACGAGTTAACTGGTTGTCCCATGGATCAGTCCGGGTCGGATGGATTACTCCCACGAAGTTCAAGTCGGGATGTGGGAAGTTACCCTCGCTCGCGCTCGGCTACATGAATAAGTCACCGGCATCCTAGATAAGTAAAACATCCAATTTCTAACACACCGCAGAGCAGATTCTTGCTTGAACCAAGCTCCAGAAATTGTATTCTCGGTTCAGACATTTATCATCTTGCCAGATAAAATCCGCACCCCAGGCGCACCCAAGAGCAAGAGCTTCACGACAAGGTTTTTATGACTAGCTGTAAGTATTTAATTATGAATGGTTTATTGGTGGAGCTGGCGAGGATCGAACTCGCGACCTCCTGACTGCCAGTCAGGCACTCTCCCAGCTGAGCTACAGCCCCACGGCGCATTACTGTACACGTCCGTAACTCCCCAGTCAAGCAGGCTCTCGGACGCAGATTTAATTATCGGTCAGATCGCGCGACGCTTTAGAATCGAAGGATATGAGTTCGCCTATGCTCAAACCGGAACAACTGGCCGCCTATATCGACCACACCCTGCTTCGCGCGGACGCCACTGCCGCGGACATCGAGAAGCTGTGCAGCGAGGCGCGCGAATACTCCTTCTGTTGCGTCTGCGTCAACGGTTCCCGGGTGCGCGATGCGTGCCGGCTGCTCGAAGGATCGAATGTCAAAGTGGCCTCCGTCGCGGGCTTCCCGTTGGGAGCCATGTCCACCGCGGCGAAATGCCTCGAAATCCAAGGCGCCCTCGACGACGGTGCGCGGGAGATCGATGTCGTGCTCAACGTCGGCAGGCTTAAAGACGGGGATGACAATTACGTTCTCCGCGAACTGTGCGACATCGTGCGGGCTGCAGCCGGGCAGACTGTGAAAATTATCCTGGAAAACTGTCTGCTCACGAATGATGAGAAGGTGCGCGCCTGCCGGTTGGTGATGGCTAGCGGCGCGCAGTTCGTCAAGACTTCCACGGGATTTGGCTCCGGAGGCGCTACGGTTGAAGATGTTGCGCTGATGCGTAAAATTGTGGGGCCGGCGTTTGGGGTCAAGGCTGCGGGCGGCATACGCGACGCGAAGATTGCGATGGCGATGATCGAGGCGGGGGCAACACGCGTCGGCACTTCGGCGGGAGTGGCGATTGTTAGGTCCTTCTCAATGCTGCGTTGATCAGGTTGTTTCCCATATGCGGGGAGCATTGGCTTTTCGGCTAATGCTGCATGCTTTGTGGGGTGGGAACGGCGCTGTCCCGGCGGCACACAGATCTTAGGGCAATTGGTAAAGCGAAAAGGGGTTTATTTTGTTGGAAGTTTTTATATTGCTATAACTGGCCGGCGAGGACGCCGGCGCCCCCCAGGGACCACACGGGGATGCAAGGAAATTAGCAGTCGGATGGCTCTGGAGAGACGTCCTCACAGTCTGTGTCTAAAAGAACCGGCGATCCCGAGGATGAATTATTT
>DATJPG010000006.1:0-19016 GCA_035506515.1 Acidobacteriota bacterium | reverse complement strand
GCTCCGCCTCTCTTGGATGAATGTCGGGATACCAAACAATTAAATTGGATTCAAACTCCCACGAAACAGCCTTCGGGGAAGTTATGGAAAACTGTGAGGGATCAAGCCCACCCCAGGATCCAGGGAGTTCCAAGATGCCGTGCAACCCTATTGTTTCATCCGAGGCTGTTTTATTTCACGGTGCAGCTACCGAAACCTCGGTAGAGATCCCAAAAGAGGGGTCGTAAGATAGCAATTTCCCACCAGGATCGACGATCGTTCGATCGGGAATAGTTGGATAAGGGGAGAGCAGATTCGAGCCCGGATTTTCTAAAAAACCTAGTATCCCGACATTTCCAGGAAGGATAGAAGCATTGGCTGCCGTTTTGGCTTCCAACCTCTTCATTGGAGATTGGACGTGCCTCTCTCCATGCCCTCACTCGACTCCTGATAATATGCATTCAGTCCCCGAGACACCGCGCCAACTTCTCCAGATGCGCATTGTGGGAAGTTACAACTTTTTGCCGTTTGCTTAAACGCTTCGCAAACGAGCCACCAGGTAGCGAAGCCGTGAGTATCGGATTGAAAATCCGTCCCTGTTCAGCGCGAGACATATCTCCTTGATTGTATGTCCTGAATTCAGGGCCTGTCTTATTTCCGGCCAGAGATATCGAACAAGGCCAGTTTTGGTCTTGGGTTTTTCATTTGTAAGCCCTGGAATGTGTGTGAAATCATTTTCCGCCATTTGTTCGCCAAGGGTGCGCCAGAATTGCTCCAAAAATGCACAACAATTGCTCCACTTTTACGACGGAAAACCCATCGTGTTCCCAGATTGCTCAACTTTTGCTCAAGAAATGCTCAACTTTTGCATCAGTTTTATGTTTTTCTCGGAGGCGGGCCCGGTTGAGACTGTTTTTCCTTAGGGAATAGGATATGTCCATATGGCATTAGCGGTAGATGAAGGCTTGGCCTCAGCCCCTTTCCCTGCAAATCTGCAATACTAATAAAGCGATCCAAAGACCTGAAATCACGCATATCTGTAGTGGAACATAAAGGAGTGGCGGCTCCCGCATGGTCACTAGAACATCTAACTCTATTGAATTGAATAATTATTGTGGCCGACAAATTCGTTGCAGTGGCCGCCAGTTGGCCGACATTATCATTGGGTAGAAATCACTATAGGACGCTTTACATTCGCACCGCTGACGAATATGCAAAACAGATAGAGCAGATTGGCTCTGACCGAGAATTCAACAGCGTGAGCTCCTTTATCCGCCAGGCAATATCCAACGAGATGCGATTTGAAGACTCTGCGATTCGTGAAGCCGAAGATCGAATGACTGCAACGCTCAATCGCCCCACTACGGATCGCCAGAGGAGGCCAGTTTCGTCCTAATACTGCCTGTAATTTACCAGAATCTCCTTTCGAAACAGCAAATCAACTATCCGCCATTTTCCGGATATGTGTAGTGATCTTTCCGGAAAGCTAATTTGTTATGATAAGAACAGTTAATCCCCCAAAATCCCTCGATAATCCGCCACTCCTTTATGTTCCACTACAGACAGATGTGGATCCCATGCTTTTAGGGCAGTCTGCAATTATGGATTCGTGTTCAGCAGTGATTTGAGCTACATACATCAGTTTTATCCGCAGCGATCCAGTCGCCTGCCACTGATTTTATCCCCTTAAATGAGTTAATAAGGGGTTACTACAAAAATAATGAATAACCCTACCCGGAGCATGGAACATCTCGGATGAATGCACGTACGATGTTAGAAATGAGGAATAGGACAGCGGATAA
Source organism: Acidobacteriota bacterium (assembly GCA_035506515.1). Lineage (GTDB taxonomy): Bacteria > Acidobacteriota > UBA6911 > UBA6911 > UBA6911 > UBA6911. Next base: position 17,235 of record DATJPG010000006.1, on the reverse strand, counting down.
AAAAGACAAAATAATAAAATTAAGGAAGCATAAAACATGGAGACTATCGAAAAGCTATTGGGTCCGAATGAAGTTGGTGAAATCCTCAATCTCCGTCGCAGCAAGATCCATCAGATGATTGCCAGTGGAGAAATCCCGAGCGTCATCGTTGCCCAGGGATCACGGCGCCGCGTATTTCGAGTCCGGCCATCCGAACTCGTAAAGTGGATGAAACAACGGGAGGTTGGGAGGCCATGAACATCAACTCACAGGAGGGAGGCATGACAGGGCAGACTTCCCTGCCCTGGCCGTCCCTAGATTCGGAAGCATTGTATGGACTTCCCGGCGAAATCGTGCGTTCGATCGATCCATACACTGAAGCAGACCCCGCGGCTGTACTCATTCACGTCTTATCAGCATTCGGCAACATCATCGGGTCACGGGCGCATGCAGCCGTTCAGAATGATTTGCACCCGGCCCGGATTTTTGCCGTAGTCATCGGCGCCTCCTCAAAAGGCCGCAAAGGAACATCTTGGAGCACATCGAAAGAAATCTTCAGCAATATCGACAGCCACTGGTCGGATTATAGAGTCCGATCCGGTCTCTCCTCAGGCGAAGGACTGATCTATCACCTCCGCGACGAACTGAGAAAAACTGTCCCGATAAGGAAGGGAGGGCGAATCATCGATTACGAGGAAGAGATTGAGGATGCCGGCGAATCCGATAAACGCATGCTCTGCATTGAGTCCGAATTTTCGAGCATGCTGAAGGTTATGGGAAGAGAGGGCAACAGTCTTTCGGGAGTGGTCCGGCAGGCGTGGGACAACGGGAACTTGTCGACTCTTACTCGCAACAATCCTCTCCGCGCAACCGGAGCACACGTCTCGGTCATCGGGCACACAACAAAGGACGAGTTGACCAGAACGCTCTCGGCGACGGAGCAGGGCAACGGTTTTGCCAATAGATTCCTCTGGTTGCTCGCTAAAAGATCGAAAGCACTACCGCACGGGGCGGCCCTGCCCCAGGAGATAATGGTCAGGCTAACCGAGAAAATGGCAAAGGCTGTGAGCTTCGGGCGAAATGCAGGCAGGATAGCCCGAGATACGCCGGCAAACGAAATGTGGGAAACGATCTATGAGCCCCTTTCAGAAGGACGTCCAGGCCTTGCGGGTGCAGTATTGAATCGTGCCGAAGCACAAGTACTTCGGCTGAGCCTGATTTATGCTTTGATGGATTGTTCAGAAGTGATCCGCGTCGAGCATCTCCAGGCAGCCATTGCAGTGTGGGACTACTGTGAGGCGTCGGTAAACTACATCTTTGGCTCTAAAACCGGAAATCCCTGCGCGGATCGGATTGCGGATGCTCTACGTGAATCGGCAAACGGCTGCCTGACAGACGATGAGATAGGTCGGCTTTTTGGTGGACATCGAACTCAGGATAAAGACCTCGCACTTAATCTTCTGCAGCGGCTCGGCCGGGTAATCAAAGAGATCAAGCAGACCAGGGGACGGCCGGTAACGATATGGAAGGCTGCCTGAAACAGAAGTCGGGGATACTTATCTCGCTTTTCCTGCTTTTCTCGCAACCTGTGGAGTCTTCAAATGAGCTTCCTAGAAATGACAAAGCAATTTATGGCCGATGCTAACGCACGACCTGGCGCGAAATTTCCGGGCGGTTATTCTGTGAAGCGGGTTCTGTGGGAAACCAAAGCCGCCGTCATATTCCAGGATCCGGCGGGCCATTTCTGGCGATACCTTCCAGGCAGGCGCCAGATCAGTCCGGTTGTGATACGATCACGATAATAATTCATTTGACACTGCTACAAACCAGTGTCAGGAAAAGACACCAAAGGCACCTCAATGAGGCTTGCCAGTCCATGGAACTCATGCAGCTCCAAGAAAGGAACGGAATATGACAAAAAGGAAGCTACCGCCCGGCATCATGCCGCGTGGGCATCGCTGGAGGATTGACACCTTCTACAAGGGAGTCCGAATCCGGGAATGTTGTGCAACCCCGGAGATGGCTGAAACCAATCTGCGAAAAATCCAAACGCTGATTGATGAAGGAAGGTATCTGGAGAAACGCAGACAACCCAAAGAAACCCTGCAGGAGTTTTCCGAACGCTACCTTGACTGGTGTAAGGACATAAAACAAAAGTCTTATACCAGCAAGGAAAAGCGAATTAAATTGATTGTAAGACGCGTTGGAGCGGAAACTCTCCTCTCAAAAATTGATCTCGCCGCACTGGAAAAATATCAAGCCGAAAGACTGTCTTCAGCCGGCGAGAGAAAGGAACATGTCAAACCGGCAACCGTTAACAGAGAGATCGCCTGTCTAAAACATCTCTTCAGCAAAGCGGTTGAATGGAAGATATTAGATTCCAATCCGCTGAGAGGCGCAAAATTGTTCAAGGAAACCGGCAGGAGACTCCGCTATCTCACTCCGGAGGAATGCAAAGCTCTCCTGGACGCCAGTTCTCCAACCATGAAGCAAGTAGTCATGCTTGCCCTGCACACAGGCATGAGACGGGGTGAGATTCTCAGCCTTACATGGGATGGCGTCAATCTGCGGGAGGGCTTTATTGAACTCGTAGATCAAAAAAACGGGGAGAGAAGCACAATTCCGCTCAATCGGAAGGCGGTTGAGACAATGCAGTCGATCCCAAGGCGTCTGGATTCGAAATATTTATTCCCCGGGAAAACTCCCGACAAGCCGTTTTACGACCTGAAGCGGCAGTTTGAAAAGGCGGTATCTGCCGCAAACCTCGACGGAGTGACGTTTCATGTGCTCCGCCATACTTGCGCGAGCCATCTCGTAATGTCGGGCGTGGACCTGGCAACCGTCAAAGAGATCATGCGCCATAAGACGATCGAGATGACCTTGCGCTATGCCCACCTTTCACCGGAACATAAGAAGTCGGCAATTGCCACACTTGAATCTGCTTTAACACCGAAAAAAGAGAAGAAAGAGAATAAGGCAAGGATAGCCTGATTACCCCCACCCTACCCCCAAAGGGGATTTGAGCGATGAGAAGCCAGAAGGGATTTCGAGCCGAAAGTCAAACAGGAGAAGCACTTAGCTGGTGCGCCTGGCAGGACTTGAACCTGCGGCCCACGGTTTAGGAAACCGTTGCTCTATCCACCTGAGCTACAGGCGCACATCAAGCTGAAAAGCACCGTAACGTACCACGGAATCCCCTCCCGTGTCCACAATCTACGGGCACGGGCCACGATATGCCGCTGAGGTCAAACAGGTTAACCTCGGCAAGGACACAATCCGCATCGCCACCGCCAATCCGGTTGCTTTCGCAACGCATTTTGTTTGGAACTTTCGGCTCGAAATATCAACTAATACGCTAGAGCAGTGGGATTCCGGCAGGCGCAGCAGCTTGCCATGCGGGACAAGGAAGGAGGAATGCATCCATGAAGCGCAATGCTACAACACCAATATTTGCAGTGCTTGGGTTGGCCGCGGTTTTGTTTGTCGGCCCGGCCGCCAGTCGTGCCGGGACTCCAGTCCGGCAAACTGACGACGGAACACAAGTGGAGGAACCGGAATCAAGTCCGGAATACATCGAGCAGTACGAGGCGTGGGAGAGAGCGGATAAGGAACCGGATCTCCCGAAGCGCGGCGCTATGCTTTCCGATTTCATCAATAAATACCCGAAATCCACCCTGATGCCCTACGCCGACGCAAGCTTCAAACGAACGCTTATGGAATGCAACAATGGGCAGAAATACCAGGAACTCGAAACCCTGTCCGAGCAGTGGCTCAAGCTTCATCCCGGGGATCTGGATGGTTTGGGATTCGCCGTCAAAGCCGAGAGAGAGCTCGGACACAACGAAAAAGCAATCCAGAATCTCGGCGAGATATACAAAATACGAAAAACAGGCGACTGGGCCATAGAAATTGCCCAGACATACAAGCGGGCGAACGATAAAACCAAATACCTCGAATGGACGCAGACAGCCCTCGGATTCCCGGAATATGCAACCGATTTCCGGACGCGTCTCGAACTGATGCAGGCATACGTGGAAGACAAAAACTTCCCCAAAGCGATTGAGTATGCCGAAGCCGCGCTGGCGGCAGCGGACCGCGTCAAGGATCCCGGCGCAGAAACAGCAGCGGCAATACAAAAAGTCCGCCGCGGCTGCTACGACGGCATCGGCAAAATCCACATGGAACAAGACAATTTCGCCGCGGCGATCAAGTCTTTCCAGCAAGCCCTTCAAGTGGCGAAATACAGCGAAGGCTATTACCTGATTGCCGTCTGCCTGCATAAGCAAAACCGCGTCGATGACGCAATGCTCTGGTACGCAAGAACCGAACAGCAGGGCGGCGAATTCGCGGCTAAGGCAAAGGACAGACTGGAAGAGATTTACAGGGCGCTGCACAACAACACGCTGATCGGCTCCGAAAAAATTTACAGAAGAGCGAAGGAGTCGCCGGAAATTGTGGAAGCCCGGCCGAATGCGAAATAGCAGATTTAGCGCTAAGGTTGCAGATTCCCGATTCGAGGCTGGTTGCATATTTCATTGATCGTGAATCGAGAATCGAAAATTGAGAATCGAAAATTGAGAATCGAGAATTGAGAATCGAGAATCGGGAATCAATCATCCCGGTTCAACGACTCGCCTGTGTTCGGGCGAAAGGAGGTCTGCATTGAAAACCGCGAAAAGTGCGCTGTTGATGCTCGGCCTTTTGTTGACACTCGCAGGGTGCGGGGAGAAGAAGAAACTTGTTCCCAGCGCTGCGGAAAGCATGGAGAAAAACAAATTCGTGCGCATTCTCACCGACGCGGTGAATGCGCCCCTCGAGTTCGGCGCCGGAACCGGCGTTCAGGGAATGGACGTGGATATCGGGAATGAGATCGGCAAAGATCTCGGCATCGAGGTCCGATGGGTCAAAGCCTCCGGCTACCAGCATTTGTTTGATTTGCTCAAAGACGGCGAAGCGGAAATCCTCCTGTCTGCAATCGCGGTTGACTCAACAAAATCAGCGGATTTCGAATTTTCTACTCCGTACTGCAACACGGGGGATGTGATTGCCATTCAGCGCAACAAATCGGGTATTTCGGGCTTAACCAGTCTCTCCGGCAAAAAAGTCGGTATCGCCGACGGGCGTCCGGCGGATGATTTCATGACAACGCAAAAGACGGCCGCCAAGGTGGCCATCACGAGATACCCGACGACGGATGACGCACTGGGAGCGCTGAACAGAGCGGAAATCGATGCCGTTGTCGGGGATGAACCTCTCATCACATACAGCAGCTTCAAGAGCTTTCACGGTACCATCCCGTTGCCGGGCCTGATCCATCAATACCGGTACGCCGTGGTGGTGCGAAAGGCCGAAACAGGGCTTCTGTCGAAAATCAACGGGACCATCGACCGGCTCAATATGACGGGAGAGTTGAAAAAGCTCGATGAGACCTGGTTCGGAAACGTAAGAAAGGATGCTTCTAACTTACTCCGGAGCGATCAGGAGACGGAAAGGCTCAAAAAGGCTCCCAAATCCATCAGCGTCGATATTGATAAGGCAAGCGGCGGCGTCAACATGGACAGCCTTGACGGCTTCGTGCTCGTGTTTGAGGGGCCGCAGGGCACCTATCAATCGACATCCATACGAACCGAAGGCAATCATGGAAGATGCAATTTCACCAAACCCGTTCCACCCGGCGAGTACAGGTTGGCCGCCAAGGTACTTTTCAAAGGGATCAAGACTATTACGGTGCCGGACTACCCGAAAACCTCTCTCGTGATGACCATGAAGCTGTCCGCTGCGGATATAGAAATAACGCTGAGATAGCATGATTCGAAATTCGAATCTCGAATCAATTCATACGGAGGTCGACAGAAATGTGCCGCGTTCATCGGCGAAACGGACGGCGATGAAGCAGACGCCGATCGCGTAACATTTCACTCCATCGCTGATTTCCTCGCTGCAATTTGTCACCGTACCCGAAGCTTCGAAGAGCGAACAGCTGATTTTCAAAACGGTTTCAGGCAGGATTTTTTCGTCGCAGATAAACCGCATGCCTTTCGGAGAGAAGTCGATCATGCGTCCCCGCTCCGGCCTTCCAGGCCATGCGGAATAATAGTATATTTGATCCGTTTTTTTTATGCGCTCGATGGATCGCGGCTTCCCTTTCTGGACGGCCTCGGGCTCGTCCGACTGCAGCGGCGTCTGGCAAGTGAGGCAGAGTTCGCCCGGCCTCGCCTTTCTCGAAAGCGGCCGCTTGCAAATGGGGCACAGCATAGGGGTGACGGGGTGCCTGGTATAGGCGTTCGTCTGTTTCGTATACCGGACAAACAGCTCTTCGTCGTAGGCTGCCCGCCGTGTCGGATCGCTCAAGGTTTCGTACGCTTCATTCAGCACCGAAGCATCCCAGGCGTCCCCGCCAAGGTCCGGGTGCATCTTCATTTCTTTCATCAGCGTGCGATAGCTTGCGCGGATGATTTCGGTCGGCGCATCCGGTTGCACCTGCAAGATGCGGTAATAGTTGCGGCGATTTTTCATAGTCCGCCTGCTTCACCTTCTGTGAGAACCGTATTTCAGAGCCGCCCTCAAAACTGAAGGTTTATTTCCAAATGCTATTTTTCAGATCCGAAGGACCCCTCCCGGGATCGCCGGCGTTGTCGCCTGATGCCGCATGGTTTTTGCTTCCATGGCATCCTGGGAGCCTCGAAGAGGCGATAGAGAGTAGGCCCGACCGTCAGGTCGGGATAGGCATTTTGTTTTATATGAGCGCCGAAGGTGCGACACCTGTTGTACCGCGCCTTCGGCGCTCGCTTTATTTTTCCTTCTATCCCGACCTTACAGTCGGGCCTATTCCTTACCGGTCCTTCGGACCTCAACACCGCCGGTTCCACGTTCCTATAACAAAAAGAATGCAGCATTAGCCGAGGACGGCGGCGCTCCCAGGGTAAAACCCATTCGGCAATGGACGAGTTTTGAGAGACCCTCTCTAGCACCGTCCTCACAGGAATATTTTCATCGTCCCTGCCGGGCCTTCCGGCCAGACACACGGTCAAGGGCTCTAATATTTTTTGTCGGCGAATTCGACCCAACCGCCGGACCGCACCAGCGCTTCGTCAAACGGAGCCAGCGCGAATAAAACCTGCTTGCTGCCGCCGGTCCAGGAGAAGGTCAGCGTCCTCGAGCCGACATCGACCGCACAACTGAGCACGCCCTTCTTGCCGAGCGCGAAGATTTCGTCGATCGCCGCCGGCTCAAGCTCGATGGCGAGCATGCCGCCGTTGAACATATTCTGCCGGAAGATCCTGGCATAGCTTTCCGCGATGACGCAGGTAATGTCATTGACCTCGAACGCCCAGGGCGCGTGCTCGCGCGAGGAGCCGCAGCCGAAATTCGCGCGCGACACGACTACGCGCGCCGTGCCTCGCCACGGGCCGGTAAAGGAGAATCCCTCGAGTTTGAGATCTTCGAGCAGGTACGGCTTCAACGCTTCTTTTTTAGCTTCCGTCAGATATTTCGCCGGTATGATTTCGTCGGTATTGATATCCGCTCGATCGAGCAGGAGAACCGGACCGCCAAATGATTTCATAACATTTCCTTTCGACTCAGTGTCGGATCAGCGCATCAATTCCCGAGGATCGGTCAGTATGCCGCGAACTCCGCTGGCGGCGGCGCTTGCAGGACTCATCAGGTGCACCATGCCGCCCTTGCCCATCCGGCCGTTGAAATTGCGATTGGTCGTGGACGCACAAACTTCCCCTTCCGCCAGAACCCCGGTGGACATGCCGAGGCATGCGCCGCAGGTCGGGTTCGCGATGCAGTAGCCGGCGTCCAGGAAGATCTTCAGCAGCCCTTCCTGCATCGCCTGTCCGTAAACGGCCGGCGTTGCCGGCGACAGGATGCCGCGCACGCCGGGGGCCAGCACCGTTCCCTTCACGATCGCCGCCGCGGCGCGCAGATCGCTGATGCGTCCATTGGTGCAGCTGCCGATGTACACCTGATCGATCTTCGTTCCTCGCATCTCGCGCAGCGGTTTGACCTGATCGGGCTTGTACCCGAATGTGGCAGAGGGCTCGATGCGCGAGACATCGATGGAGATCGTTCGCGTGTACACGGCGTCCGGATCGGAGCGCCATTTTTCAAAATCCTTGAGCGCATCCGCCTTCGACGCATACTCGCCCGAGACGAATGGCCAGAGATAATCGACCGTCGTCGCGTCGGGGAGGCAGATTCCCGAAGTGCCGCCGGCCTCGATGGCCATATTGCTGAGCGTCATGCGCTCTTCCATCGACATCGCGTCCACGGCCGGGCCGCGGAACTCAATGACCTGATCCGTTGCCCCGTTCACCGTCAGCTCTTGGATGACGGCGAGGATGACGTCTTTCGCATACACGCCGCGCTGCAAGACACCGGTGAGGTCGATCCGCACGCTGTTCGGCCGGCGAAACGCGCAGACGCCCTTGAGGATCCCGACCTCGAGGTCCGTCGTGCCCACCCCTGCGGCGAAAGCGCCGAACGCCCCGTGCGTACAGGTATGGCTGTCGCCCATAATCGCCGTGTACCCGGGCCGGATGTACCCCTTTTCCGGGAACAGCGCGTGACAGACGCCGCTGCGGCCGATATCGAAAAAGTCCGCGATGCCGTGCCTCGTCGCCCAATCGCGCAGAATCTTGCCCTGCAGCGCGCTTTTCGAATCTTTCGCCGGCGTCACATGATCGATGACGGCCTTGATCTTTTTCGGATCGAACACGCGGTCTTTGCCGCGCCACTCGAGATCGGAAATCGCGATGGGAGTCGTGATCTCGTGGCACATCACCACATCCAGCGACAGCACGTATGTGCCCGGGAACGGCTCATCCCTCAGATGCGCCGCGAATATTTTTTCGGCAATCGTCTTACCCATATACTTCCTTTCGCCTGGCACGACGGCGATATTCGTCGCCATCAAACCTATTCGTCATTGCTTCCCAAATAATCCACATGCGGCGGGGAGATGCACCAGACCGCCCGGAAGGGCTTCTTGCCCAAATTGCGCACCTGGTGCGGAAGATGCGAATCGAAGTGCACGCTATCCCCTTTGGAAACAAGATGATCGTTTGCATCGACCGTCAGCACCGCCCTGCCATCGAGGATATATCCCATCTCGATCCCTTCATGCCCGCCACCGCTGAAGGTAGTACTGCAGCCGGAGTCCACTTCCAGAAGAAACATCTCGGCTTGCCAGTTACCCTCCGTGCTTGTCATCAGCTGCTCGTAGTGCACACCGCCGATCTTGTTGCGCAGCCGTTCGCCGCTGTGCAGGGTCCGCACCGGATGCTCATCGGCCGCAACCATCCTGAAAAGCTGGCTCGCATCCAGATCGAGCACCGAACATACCATTATCAGAGTTTCGATCGAGGGTGCAACCATTCCGCGCTCGATCTGGCTCAACATGCTCACGGAGATCCCCGCCTTGGATGCGACATCGCCCTGATTGCGTCCTGTTTTTTCGCGATAGGCCTTCAATATTCGTCCCAGCCGCGCAATCATCTGTTTAATTAATACTTCATCCATTACAGTATTTATAAACTATCTCCGTCTTCCATGCAACAAAAAAATGGAGGGCTTCCATCGGCCCTCCATTCTGTCTCCTGTCTTCTCTCTTCTCTCTTCCAATTCTCAATATTTCAAAATGCTGTGCACATCGAACTTCTTCAGCTTGTCGCGTCCGCGCAAGAATGTGAGTTCGACGACGAAGTCCAGCCCGACAACGACGCCGCCCATCGTTTCCACCATCTGCGCCACAGCCTGGGCCGTGCCTCCTGTCGCGATCAGATCGTCGACGATCAGAACTCTCTGTCCCGGCTCGATGGCGTCCTTATGGATCTCCAGGCAATCCGTGCCGTATTCGAGCGCATAATCCACCTGCAGTTTTGTTGCGGGCAGCTTGCCGGGTTTGCGCACGGGGACGAAACCGGCCTTCAAGGCATAAGCCACGCTGGGAGCGAAGATGAACCCCCGCGCCTCGATTCCCAAGACCAGGTCGATTTGCTTGTCTTTAAAAGGCTCGAGCAGGCCGTCGATCGTCTGCTCAAAACAGCGTCCCTGCTTGAGCAGCGTGGTCACATCGTAAAAAAGAATACCCTTCTTCGGCCAATCGGGTATCTCGCGAATTGCCGCCTTCAGCGTTCCTATGCTCTGTGCGTCCATGTCACCATCCTTCCATCAAAAATGAACTATAGGTGCCTTTGACAGGAATATCCAGGACATCGAGGCGCTCGACTCGGGCGAGCGGAGGACCTTTTTCCACCTGCCGGATGAAATCGGCTATCGTGCGCGCTTCTCCTTCCACGACGATCTGGACGGTTGAATCCGGACAGTTACGCACGTCGCCGCTCAATCCCATGCGGTTGCCTACGTGCTGCACATAGTACCGGAACCCGACTCCCTGAACTCTGCCGTGAACGGTTATCTGTTTCGCGCAACCTGCCATGCCTTAAATTAGCGCATCGCTTGGCCTGCAATCAAGTGCCTGCACCTATCCTTCTGTGCTACATTGTTTTTATGGACGAACCAAAACGCATCGGCAAATACGAGCTGGAAGAGTTTCTCGGCGGAGGCATGTCGCACGTTTACAGAGCGCGGGACACTGTCATCGGCCGCACCGTCGCCATCAAGGTTCTCACGCCGGAGGGTGCAGCGGATCCCGACGCGAAGGCCAGGTTTCTGCGTGAGGCTCAGGTTGCGGGCGGAATCTCTCATGAGAACATCATGAGCGTATACGATTTCGGGGAGGAAGAAGGCCGGCCGTTCATGGTTATGGAGTTCCTGCGCGGCGAAGATCTGCGTCACGCGATCAAGAACGGGAACACCGGAGACATCCCCTCGCGTCTGCGAATTTCGCTGCAGGCGGCGAAGGCTCTCGAATACATCCACGAGCAGAAAATCATCCACCGCGACATCAAGCCCGAAAACATCCACATCAATACCGCGGGAACGGTGAAGCTCGTTGATTTCGGCATTGCCAAAACCCACGGGCTGACCCTGACGCAACCCGGCCTCACCATGGGCACGCCGTATTATATGGCGCCGGAGCAGGTGACCGGAAAAGACGTGACTCATCTCGCGGATGTTTATTCTTTCGGCATTCTCATCTTTGAACTCTTCACGGGCAAACGACCGATCGAGGGAGACTCCGTCGAACAGCTGTTCTTTAAAATTCTCAACGAACCGATCGACCTGGCTCCGCTCCGGCAAGCGGGGTGCCCCGAAAGCATTGTCCGCCTGGTTGAAAAATGCCTTTCGAAAAATGCGGCAAACCGTCCGCAGGACATGGGCGCCGTGCGGCGCGAGATCGAGCGCGCGCTGGAGCAGGAGAGGCAGCCGGCCGGGGCCGAGGGGCAAACGGCTCAAAAACGCCGCGGTCTGATCGTGGCCGGAGCCATTGTCGCCGTGCTGATTGTCGCCATAACGCTCTTCTTCGCTCTGCGCAAAAAAGAAGTCATGGTCCAAACGCCGCCGGCAAAAGTGTTGAGCGCCTCGATCTCGACATCGACCGGCGACATGGTTCTCGTGAAGGCTGCTACTGTACCGGCGTTTTATATAGACAAAACGGAAGTCACCAACGATGCCTACAGCCGGTTCTGCTCCGAGCGGCAGCGCCCCCTGCCCCCCGGATTCCCGCAGGGCCGTCCAGACCTCCCCGTCGTGAACATTACCATCGTCGACGCACAGGAGTTTGCAAAGTGGGCTGGCAAGCGGCTGCCAGGCAAGGCGGAATGGGAAGCGGCGGCGCGCGGCGCCGACGGGCGCGCCTATCCGTGGGGCAATACCCACGACCCATCGCTCGCGAATGTCGCGGATAATCCCTCACTGGGCTCCCACATCCTCGCGCCGGTTCAGTCATTCGAGCAGGGCGCGAGTCCATATGGAGTATTGCAGATGGCGGGCAACGCGTGGGAATTCGTGGACGAACTCATCACTCCGAGCAAGGGCGCGCTGGAAGCGTTTGCCAAACTGATGACGCCGCCTCCGGCAGCAGATGAACCGTGGTACACCATTCGCGGCGGAGCCTTCGACGTTCCGCTTGTCCAAAATGCAACGTCCGAATGGAGCGCCGTCCCCGCCCGCTTCCGCGCCCCGGACATCGGTTTCCGCTGCGCGAAGACGCCGGAGTAGTATTGGCTGACAGCTATCAGCATTCAGCTTTCAGCTATCGGCTGTCAGCTGTCAGCTTCTTGATAAGGGCGGCGAGCATTTTCTTCACTTCGACGACGTCCGTTCCCAATTGCTGGAACACTGCACCGGTCAGTAACCCGAGATTATGGGCGAGAAGCAGGTTGTATTGAACTTCGTTGGCAGACCCCATCGCAATCCGGAGGTATCGCGCAAATTCCGTTTCAGTATCCTTGCCGCAGCCTTCTGCAATGTTGGATGCTATTGATGCGGCCGCGCGTCTTGACTGGCCTGTCAGCCCATATATTTCACTCCGGGGATATTTTTCGCTGACTTTATAGACGGCCAGAACCAGCGCATGTGCTTTGCCCCAGACTCTTAATTGATGAAAATCGCGCATGGCGTATCAGCTTTCAGCTATCAGCTATCAGCTTTCGGCTGTCAGCTGAAAGCTGATCGCTATCACTATTGTTTCGGCCACGTGCTTTTTATTTCACATATTCTGCACGAGCTACCGCCTATCAGCTGAAAGCTGTTTGCTGTTTGCTGTTAGCTCTTTTTATCTTCGGTCCCGGAGGGCTGCGTCGATGCTTGCGATGTTCTTGCGGGCGTAATCGGCTTCCGCCATGTCGCTGTTGAGCTTAAGCATGGCGGCAAAATGCTGGCGGGCTGCAGACAGTGTTTCCATGCTCCCGGTAGCTTGTGCTTTGTACGCATAAGCGAGGCCGAGCGCGTAGTGGATGTAGGGATCCTCGGAATCGTAATTCAGCGCTTTCTGGCAGTTGGCGATTGCGGCATCGTAATTTTTCAGCTTACGCTGACAGTCGCAAATGCCGAAGTAGGCCAGGCTGCGCAAATCCTTCCAGATGTCCGTTTGAGCGGCGCGCTTCTTCTTCCCGAAACCGGCAAGGAACCCAAGGACGTAATAATTCATCTTCCCCGCCAGCTTGCTGTCGAAATCGCTGAGGCGAAGGTATTCGGCGTAAGCCTCCGCGCCCTTTTCATAGGAACCGCTCAGCCGCAGACTTTCGGCCAGCCAGAAATGCGGCTCCGGATTGCTTGGATTAAGTTTGATGGCCGCATCCGCGGCTTCGACGGACTGCGCAAACTGGTCCTTGGTACGGAAGGCCTGGGCCAGCAGGTATTGCGCCATGCCGTTCCCCGGATCGCGCTGCACAACGACGGTCAACTGCCGGATGGCTTCATCCGTCCCGCCGACATCCAGGAGCATTCCCGCGTAACTGGCGCGAGCTTCGAGATAATCCGGGTCGATTTCGATGGCCTTGCGGAATGCCTGATCCGCCTTCTGCTCCTCGAACAGCGCGTTGTAGGAGCGGCCGAGATAAAGCGCCGCCTGGCTGTATCCCGGATCGATGGCCAGCGCTTTTTCGAAACTCTCGACCGCTTTTCGATAATTCGTTTCGTAACCCTTGCTATAGAACTCCATTCCTTTATCAAATGCGTCCACGGCGGCCTTATTGCGCCGGCGCAGAATCAGAATTTTGATGCTGACGGTCTTCTCCTGGCCGGGGTAAACCGTCTCGTCGCGCGGACCGTCGGGTTCGTATCCCATCTTCACCCCGCGAATGGTGTGGGTACCCGGCATGAGTCCGGGGAGCCGCAGCGGCTGGCCCTTGTCGACGATCCCCATGGACTTGTCATCGAGGAAGACTTCGACGCCGTCCATGTTCGATTCCACGATCAGCGCACCAAACCTGGGCGGCGGCGCCTCCCGGGCGGCCGCGTGCGTCGGGACGTACGCCAGCAGCATATCGGGATCGAAGCTGCTGCGGTCCGACGTAGGATTTTGCTTTCCTTCAGTCGCTGCGCGTACATTGGTGCGCACGTATTCGGCAAGCTCGTCGGCCGTGACGATGCCGTCGCGGTTCTCGTCCGCTTCCCCTTCGAAGCCGCGCACCACGTAATACGTGAAGATGCCGTGCCCACCACCCCAATCGGGACTTTCGAACGAGCGCTCGCGATCGCGGCTGGCAGTCAGGGAAAACACCGAGCGTGTCACGTCGATCAATGAGCGGTTGATCGTCTGCACGTCGGCGTCGGGGGCAATCGCTCCGCTGTGGCAGGAATCCGTCAACAGCACTTTCCACTTCGCCTTAATCCTGCCGAAAACAGATCCGAGCGTCGCCATCGGGTACGCGGTTTGCGGGATACGGCTCAGCTCGATGTCAAAGGGGGCCAGATATGCCTGCCCTTGCGCGACAAAGCCATGGCCGGCAAAGTAAACAAGCACGCGATCCTCTTCCTTTGCCACGGATGGCAGCCACTCCTCCAACTCCCGTCGAATACCCGCCAGCGTCGCTTTGCCCCCGATCAACGTATGGACGTTTTCCGCGCGGAAATTGCCTCCCTCCGGACTGATGAGGATAGAGTAAACAGCCTCGGCGTCCCTTTCGGAATAGTGCAGCTGATGCTGTTCGGGCAGGTTTTTGTACTTGGCAATTCCTATGACGAGGGCGTAACTGCGGGGGATTTTCACGGTTTCGGATTTAGCCGGAGCCTCCGGCACAACGTCTTTTTCGACTTTCAGGTCGCGCTGGGATTGGGGCTTTTGCTGCGCGAGTGCCGTCAACGCCAGCAGACAAGCCAGAGCAAAAAATCGGATTGTTTGCATCATAGGGTCACTTGTGTGCCAGCCGGAACTGGTAGATCACGGGTCCCGCCAGAGGGACCGGAGAAGAAATCGTTGAGCTTTCCTCCCTGCGCATGATGACGAGCTCCCTGGAATTCATGCGGGGGACTTGTTTCAGATTTTCGGGAAGGTCGTCGGATGTTCCGCGCAGTCCCGCGCTCGAGTCGATGCATTCACCCCGGGCACGAAAAATGGCGTCGTCGCAGCGCGGCAGCAAAGTCTTCGGCGGCTGTTTGGACTTGGGCATTGGCGGCGGGAAAAAGCCCTCGTTCCCATTCGACAGAGCCACGGGAGTTACCATCCAGTACACAACGTCAAATCCGGGCGGCCCGGCGATGCGGAACGACGCCTGCGTGATCGGAATCCGGTATTCCGTTCCCGCGGCTATTTTGTTTTCCCGCCCCGTTTCATCGCGCGGAAAGAGCAAACTGTAGCTGCCGCTCGTGCCGTAATCCATTACATAAAGAAAACCGTCGAAGTTGGCTCTAAAGCGGAATCGTACATGGTCATTCGGTTCGAAAACAAAGCCGGGATCCACCACTTTCCAGAGATCGCCTTCCTGTTTTTCGAGAGTGATTTCCATACGCTGGGATTGCCGCGTTTCTTTGGGCACATCCTGAGCGACCAGGCTGCAGGCCGCAAAAAGAACTATGAATAGTGGCTTCATAGGCGCGTTATTTATGAATAAGGGTTACGTCCGCGACAACACGAGCGTCCGCGGACTTTGATGGGTTCACCACGTAAACTGCGTTATCTTTGGACGGCGCCGAGGGAGGTGGAGGCGTTGCTTCATCCACCTTTTCGATGATCAGGTCGCGGGAGTAAACAGTCCGGAACCGGTCGACCATCTTGTCCTCGATCTTTGCCTGAGCAAGCAGAATTTTCCCGTCATCGGGGCGCGGAGAGGTTTTGAGGTCCTGCTTGCCGGTCAAGTTGTAGATCAGTTCTTCAAGGTCGGAAACGGGACGGCGCGAGAACACGATGAAGAGCTTCTCGGTCCCCGGCTGTTCATCGAAAGTGAATACGTAGCCGGCCGGAATTTCATACTGGGTTCCCTTCTGAACACGATTGTCGCCCTTGGCGATTTTGGACGAAGGGAAAAGGGGATTCCAGTTGCCGCTCGACCCGCGATTGATAATGTAGAGGAACCCCTGCGTGTTGACATCCACACGCAGGCGGATTCTGTCGCCGGAATGAAAAACGGTGTCCGGCTTCACTTCCGTCGTTTCGGATCCTTCGCGTTTGAGAATGCTGTAACGGAGACCCAGTGCAACGGAGTCCTCTGTTGAATAGGCAGCAGGAATCATCTGCACGCCCGTCGAATCTGCCGGCCTGCCCGGGGCAGGGGCAGGCTTGGCGACCGCCGGTTTGGAGGAAGCCGTCTCGACCGGCTTCTGCTCCTTGGGTTTCTTTGCCTGGGCAGCAGGCTCCTTCTTGGCCGCCGGAGGCTCAACCGGAGGCGAATAGAATATTTCGCGGGCGCTGAGTTTGCCGGGAGCTTGCCCGGCAGCCGGGCCCGCCTGCAAAGCAAGAAGCATCGTGAGAAAACAGCAAATAGAAGAGATTTCGCGAAGATTCATCGGAAGCCTCCTTGGTGGTTCAGGATACCAGCCGACCAATCAATTAAAAAGCTCGAAAACCTCAAATCGGCATTCCAGGAGCCTGTCCGGTTAATAGAAGTGGCTCCACTCCTATTACCCGGACAGGTTCCTGATGACTTAAACTGCATTGCCTGCGGCATCTTTTTAATTCATAATAGCGCAAAAAGGAGCCCCTTATGCTGAGCAAGTTTCTGAATTTTCAGATTCGATGTTTGCTGTCCCTGGGTCTGGCACTCCTGATGATCGTGCCGAATGTCGTTTATTCTTCTCCTTTGCAGGCGCCCGGCGCGTCAAAACTCAATATCGTCATCGTCGAGGGCGAAGGCGCGATCAACAACGTTCGCCAGCGCACGGCGCGCGAACCGATCGTCCAGGTAGAGGATGAAAACCACCGACCGATTGCCGGTGCTTCCGTACTCTTCCTGCTTCCGGACGGCGGTCCAAGCGGCGTGTTTGGCAACGGCTCGCGAACGCTCCAGGTAATGACCGACAGCAAAGGACGCGCGGTCGCCAAAGGGTTGCGTCTGAACGACATCTCCGGGAAGTTCCAGATTAAGGTGGAAGCTGCCTATAAAGGATCGAGCGCAACAGCGAGCATTAATCAGGCGAACGCCGTCCTGACTGCAGGAACCGCTGCCGCCGGCATCTCCGGAAAGCTCCTTGTTATTCTGGCGGCTGCAGGCGCTGCTGCCGGAGTTGGAGTTGTCCTGGCAACGACTAGCGGGGAAAAATTGCCCGCCCGAGGGAACCTTCCCTAAGCGGCCTCAGTCCGAAATCAGTTACGACCTCAGATCTGCATAGATAGAGGTTTATCTATGCCTTGACGGTATCGCGCCCGGAGGGTGCCTTGCGGCAGATTGCTGCCGCTTTTGAAAA
>DATJPG010000005.1:0-17499 GCA_035506515.1 Acidobacteriota bacterium | reverse complement strand
AAACAGTGAAAAACCCCTTCCTGACCATCTTTGACATAAACGCTGCGCGCGAGCCCCATGGTTCACCTCGTTTCACTACGTCTAACTGCGAACTCATGGTTTGAGCCAAAAATAATTCAAAAAAATGGGTGTCCAGGATTCTCCTCCCTCCGCTGGCAAGCATCCTGCAGGCAACAGAATCCGTGTCGCCCAAGCCCGCCAAATGGCGCCTGAAAATACCACCATGTTCCATACACACTGACATCTCGACTTGGCCAAGCGCTTCTGGCGGGGCCCAATCTCCATCGGCCCGGTGTAATTCCGAAATGGCTGAATCACTTTTAGGCGGATTGACTCATCGACCCCTATCTGTTAGATTACGGCATTTATACCCTCCGGAGACTATCTCCAATGTTCAGCTCGATTATCACGAAAATAGTTGGCAGCAAAAACGAACGGGATCTTAAACAGATCTATCCCATCGTGCAGCGAATCAACGATCTGGAATCCGAGATGGCACGTCGTTCCGATGCCGAACTGACAGCGCTGACTCCAAAATTCCGCGAGCGTATCGCCGCCGGCGAGACCCTGGATGATCTTCTCCCCGAAGCATTTGCCGCCGTGCGCGAAGTATCGAAGCGAACTCTGAACATGCGCCATTTTGACGTTCAGCTCATCGGCGGAGTCGTGCTGCACAGCGGGCGCATCGCGGAAATGAAAACCGGTGAAGGAAAAACATTGGTTGCGACGCTGCCGGCCTACCTGAATGCTCTGGAAGGCAAGGGCGTTCACATCGTTACAGTCAACGATTACCTGGCCGGACGCGATGCCGAGTGGATGGGCAAAATCTACAGAGCTCTCGGCCTGACCGTCAATTGCATCCAGCATCCCCTGACCGATGAAGAACGCAAGATCGCCTACGCCGCAGACATTACCTACGGCACCAACAACGAACTGGGATTCGACTATCTCCGGGATAACATGAAATACGAGCTGGCGGATTGCGTCCAGCGGGGATTCCAGTTCGCCATCGTCGACGAGGTCGACTCCATCCTCATCGACGAGGCACGGACGCCGCTCATCATTTCGGGACCCGCGGAAGAATCCACAGACAAGTACTTCAAAGTGGACCGCATCGTCCCGAGACTGCGGCGGGACATCGACTTCCAGGTCGATGAAAAAGCCAGGACTGTCAACCTGACCGAGGAAGGCGTGGAAAAGGCTGAAAAGCTCCTCGCGGTCGGTAACCTGTATGAGCCCCAGAATATGGACTGGGTACATCACACCTATCAGGCTCTGAAAGCCCACCTGCTCTTCAAAAGAGACGTCGACTACATGGTCAAGGATGGCGAAGTGGTCATCGTCGACGAGTTCACCGGAAGGCTGATGCCGGGACGGCGCTACAGCGATGGGCTCCACCAGGCGCTCGAAGCCAAAGAAAACGTCAAAATCGAAAGAGAAAATCAGACCCTCGCAACCATTACGTTTCAGAATTACTTCCGCATGTACAAAAAGCTTGCCGGCATGACGGGAACGGCCGAGACCGAGGCGGAAGAGTTCTACAAAATCTATAAACTCGAAGTCAATGTCATCCCGACCAACCGTACGCTTATCCGGACGGAGTTTCCGGACGTCATCTACCGGACCGAACGCGAGAAGTACACTGCCGTCGTTGATGAAATCAAAGATCTCTATGAAAAAGGCCAACCCGTTCTCGTTGGCACGATCTCCATCGAGAAATCGGAAAAGCTGAGCACACTCCTCCGCAGACAGGGCATCCCTCACGTCGTGCTAAATGCCAAGTATCACGCGAAAGAAGCGGAGATCGTGGCACAGGCCGGCCGCAAAAAAGCCGTCACGATCGCGACCAACATGGCGGGACGCGGAACGGACATCCTCCTGGGCGGTAATCCGGAATTCCTCACTCTGCAAACCCTGCGCGAAAAGGGACTGGATGCCGCCACTATGCCCAAGGAAGAATTTGGGCGCATCCAGCAACACTGGTTGCAGGTCTGTCCAAGGGAACATGATGACGTCGTAGCCATGGGCGGGCTGCACATCCTGGGGACCGAACGGCATGAAGCCAGGCGCATCGACAACCAGTTGCGCGGACGTTCCGGACGGCAGGGAGATCCGGGATCTTCCCGGTTCTATCTCTCTCTGGAAGATGACCTCATGAGGATTTTCGCCAGCGATCGAATTTCCAGCATTATGCAATCGCTGGGAATGGACGAAGGCGTACCGATTGAAAGCAAGCTCATCACACGCCAGATCGAAAGAGCTCAAAGACAGGTTGAAGCAAGGAACTTCGAAATCCGCAAACACCTGCTCGAATACGACGACGTGATGAACAAGCAGAGGGAAGCCATCTACGCAATACGGCGGGAACTTCTCGAGGGGGCGGACCAGCGGGAATATATCCTCGAACTCGCAAACGACATCCTGCTGGATTTGATGGAGAAATACACTCCGCGGGAAAAGTCTCCGGACACCTGGGACATGGATGGATTGCGCGTCAGCGTCGGCAACCAATTCGGCTTCGATATGTCCCAGCTTGGCCTCGATCCGAAAAACGTGACGTACGGGGAGCTGGGAGACAAGCTGCCCGCTAAAGTCAAGGCGATCTACGAAGACAAAGAACACAGGCTCGGGAACGAATACATCCGCTTTCAAGAGCGCATGATCATGCTGCAGATTCTGGACATGCAGTGGAAGGACCATTTGTGGTCCCTGGATCATTTGAAAGAAGGCATCGGTCTGCGCGGATACGGACAACGGGATCCTCTCATCGAATATAAAAAAGAAAGCTTCAGCATGTTCGAGGAACTGAGAACCCGCATTGAGGAGGAAACAATCCGCTTCCTCTTCCTGTTCGAACCTATCAGCAGAGAAGAGCAAAGCGCCCGTGAAAGAGAGCGTGAAGAAGCGCGCCGCAAAGCCCAAAGAGAACAGAATCTCGTCTACAGCGCTGGAGATTCCACCCCGGCCGCCGCAAAAAGAGAGCAGGCCAAAGTCGGCAGAAACGATCCCTGCCCTTGCGGGAGCGGTCTGAAGTACAAGAAGTGCCACGGCAAGTGAGCCGGATCAAAGGGAAAAGGGGGAGCGGGATAAAGAGCAGCCTAGCGCCGGCATGTTTTTGCTCTACCCTTCTTCGATTGGTCCTTTGTTCCCGAAGTGCCTTTTGCTACTTGGCAGCGTAAAAGAGAAAGAGCTACTATTACCGGACCTTGACCTTTTTGGTTTCACCGAACGAGGAGCATATGGTCAGAGACGCGAATATCAGGGAAGCCCTTACTTTCGACGATGTCCTTCTGGAGCCTGCGAAGAGTGACATACTCCCGTCTGAAGTCGAGATTGCTACACGGCTGACAAGGAACATTCCTTTGAATATTCCCCTACTGAGTGCCGCGATGGATACCGTCACGGATTCCCGCATGGCAATCGCGATGGCTCAGCAGGGTGGACTCGGCGTTATCCATAAAAACATGACCATCGAAGGCCAGGCAGACGAGGTGGACCGGGTCAAGCGATCTGAAAGCGGCATGATCGTGAACCCGATTACAATGTCTCCCGACCAAAAGATCCATGAAGCGATGGCGGTGATGAAAAGGTACAAAATTTCAGGCCTGCCAATCACTTCCAACGGCAAGCTGGTCGGAATCCTGACGAACCGCGATCTCCGATTCGAAACCCGCCTGAACATTAGGATTTCGGAACTGATGACGAAGGAAAATCTCATCACAGTTCCTGTCGGGACCACGTTGGAAGAGGCCGAAAGCATCCTGCATCGGCATCGCGTGGAAAAGCTCCCAGTGGTAGACGGCAAATACCGGCTCAAGGGCTTAATCACCGTCAAGGACATCCAGAAAAAGATCGCGTACCCGAACGCATGCAAAGATAAGCTGGGACGTCTGCGCGTCGGTGCCGGCATCGGGGCTACGGGCGATTTCCTTGACCGGGCGGCGGCCCTGATCAAAGCCGGAGTCGATGTACTTGTGATCGATACGGCTCATGGGCATTCAAGCAGGGTAATCGAAGCGGTGAAACTGGTGAAACAACGGTTCCCCGAGATCGATCTCATCGCCGGAAATATTGCCACTGAAGAAGCTTCTTCAGCGCTGGCCAAAGCCGGAGTGGACGCCATTAAAGTAGGGATGGGTCCGGGATCCATCTGCACGACGAGAGTCGTGAGCGGCGCCGGCGTTCCGCAAATCACCGCCATAATGGACTGTTCAAGAGTAGCCCATAAAATGGGAATTCCAATCATCGCCGATGGCGGAATCAAGTTTTCCGGTGATATCGCAAAAGCCCTGGCTGCCGGAGGAGATTCCGTTATGATCGGGTCGCTTTTCGCCGGAACCGACGAGAGTCCAGGCGAAACCATCCTGTACCAGAATCGCAGTTACAAGGTTTATAGGGGAATGGGATCGCTGGAAGCCATGAAAGCAGGCAGCCGCGACCGATACGGCCAGGAAGGCTCCTTCTATGAAGGGAAGCTCGTTCCCGAAGGCGTTGAGGGCATGGTCCCCTACAAAGGCAGCATTGAAATAATGATCCCGCAGTTGACCGGCGGACTACGGGCCGGCATGGGCTATTGCGGATGCAAGACCATCGAAGAATTACAAACCCGCTCCCGCTTTTTACGTATTACTTCCTTTGGGCTCAAAGAAAGCCACGTTCACGATGTTCTGGTTACGAAGGAAGCCCCTAATTATCGCACCGAACTGTAGGGAGTTGCCCGGCCAGGAAAATTGCGAATGCCGAATTGTGAATCACGAACTAAAGCGATGGCAGATGTATTCGTGACTCGAAATTCGTAATTTGAACTGGGCATATCTCTATGTATTGTAAATAAATGCGGGAAAAAGTATTCAAATTTGGATATAATAGCTCAGGATGTCTATCCGCAGAAATTGAGGTGCGAGGGTGTTTTCGTCGTTCCGGCCCCGGGAACGGCACCCGATAAAATGAGACAAGCGCGTAAGCCTTTTCAACTCTGGAAATTGAATGAACTGAGTCGCCGTGAAAACCGATCAGGGAAAACACAACAGAGGATTAAAATAATTGAGCATTCGAATCGACTCTTTTAAATCGAAGAAACTTATCGGGCAAGTATTCCTGGAACGCGGTTTGATCGATGAGGAAGAACTGCGAACGGCTCTCAATCTTCAGCAGGAGTCACGCGAAAAGCTCGGCAAACTGCTCGTGGATCTGGGATATGTTTCCGAAAAGGATTGCCTGGCGGTCGTTTCCGAACATCTTGGCATACGCGCGGTATCCTCTTCGGACTTTCCGCCGGTTCCGGTACTCGAAAACGTCCTCACGTTCCGTTTCATGAAGCAGTGCAAGTTTGTCCCGGTCTCGCTTCGGAACGAAGTGATCACGCTGGCGATGACTGATCCAATGGACACCGCGACTCTGGATTCGGTCAGGCAGGCAACCGGATATGAGGTCCACGCCGTCCTGGGAGCCGAAAGCGAGATCATGGATGTCCTGGAACGACTTTATGGCTCGGCTGCCAGTACGCTGGGAAGGATTATCGAAGGGATCGATGAAGGAAGCTTCGAGAACCTATCAGATGAAATTGAAGACATCGAGCAGTTAAAGGACCTTGCATCCGAAGCCCCTGTCATCCGGCTGGTCAACCTCCTCATTTCCAAGGCTATCGAGAGCCGTGCCAGCGACATCCACATCGAGCCGTTTGAAAAAGACTTGAAGATCCGCTATCGGATTGACGGCATTCTTCACGACGTCGAGTCTCCTCCCAAGAAGCTGAAGGCAGCCCTCATCAGCCGCGTAAAAATCATGTCCAAACTGAATATTGCGGAGCGGCGCCTGCCGCAGGACGGGAGGATCAAGCTCAAAGTTCTGGGAAAAGATATCGATTTGCGCGTGTCCACGCTTCCGACTCTGTATGGCGAAAGTGTCGTCATGCGTATTCTCGACAAGAGCAATACGAGCCTCTACGACATCCGAAAGCTCGGGTTTCCCGAGGATTCGCTCCGCGAATTCGAAAGCATGATCCACCGTCCTCACGGAATCTTTCTGGTCACCGGCCCCACCGGCAGCGGAAAGACCACGACGTTGTACAGCGCCCTGAGCAGCATCAATCTGCCTGACAAAAAGATCATCACCATTGAGGACCCTATCGAATATCAGATCGACGGCGTGAATCAGATTCACGTGAATGCCCAGATCGGGTTGACCTTTGCTTCCGGTCTGCGACACATCGTGCGTCAGGACCCGGATGTCATCATGGTCGGGGAGATCCGCGACCTGGAGACGGCCGAAATCGCGATTCGAGCCGCGCTGACCGGCCATCTTGTTTTCTCGACGCTGCACACCAACGATGCTCCCAGCGCCATCACCCGCCTCATCGACATGGGTGTTGAGGATTACCTCATCGCGTCTTCATTGCTGGGAGTGCTGGCGCAGCGCCTCGTCAGAGTCAACTGTCCATACTGCAAAGTCGAAGTGCACCCCGTTCCCGAAATGCTGGACGAGATCGGATTCCGCCGCAGCGATCCGAGAAGCGGGCCCGGTCAATTTTATGAGGGACACGGCTGCGGATTTTGCAGCAATACCGGTTTCACCGGTCGCGTTGGCATCTATGAACTCATGCCCGTGAATGACGATATCCGCAAACTGATCGTGGCCAAAGCGGATTCCAACCAGATCCGGAAGAAGGCTCTGGAAAACGGCATGCGTTCTCTCCAGGATGACGGCTGGCTCAAGGTCCGCCAGGGGACATCGAGTATCGCCGAGGTTTTACGCGTTACGCAGGAAACATAGCTTCAGGTTGACTGCCTGTTTTCGGGGATGCAGACGAATTTATGACAGCGTACAGCTACAGGGCAAGCACGGCCGAGGGGAAGATAGTCGAAGGGACGATGGAAGCTTCGGACGACGGAACTGTGTCCCTGAAGCTCCAGGAAATGGGACTCATCCCGGTCCGGATCGGCTCTGCCACCCGCCAAACAATTTTTTCGCGACAGATCGAGTGGCCCTGGAAAGGCAAAAAGGTTCGAAGCAAAGACGTACTCGTTTTTACGCAGGAGCTTCACACTCTGATCCGCGCCGGATTTCCTCTCGATCGAAGCCTCACCGTTCTAAGGCAGCTGGCGGAAAGCAAGGAAATGGCGGACGTGCTTCAGGGAGTGCTCAAAGAAGTCAAGGGAGGCAAGTCGTTCTCCGAAGCTCTGGGAAAATATCCGGAGGTTTTTCCAAAAGTCTACCTCAACATGATACGGGCAGGAGAAGCGGGTGGAGCCCTCGAAGAAATACTCGGGCGGCTTGCCACATACCTGGTTACCAGCGATGACTTGCGATCCTACATCATCGGCTCCCTGATTTACCCCGCTCTGCTTTCGGCTGTCGCCGTTGCGAGTGTTATCATTCTGACATTATTCGTCGTTCCAAGATTCGCCTCGATTTTTCAGGATATGGGAGTGGCGCTCCCGCTGCCTATGGCAATCCTGAGGGGTTTGAGCACATTTCTGACGAGGTTCTGGTGGCTCGTGCTGGCGCTGATTTTGATCGCCGGCCTCTATTTCAAGCGCTTCCGGCAAAGTCCCGAAGGCCGCATGAAGTGGGACCGGTGGCTGCTCCGGATCCCCCTCGTTGGGATTGTTTTGCGCAAGTTAGAGGTGGCTCGATTTTCCAGAGTGTTGGGCACCCTGCTCCACGGCGGAGTGCCGCTCCTCCAAGCGATGACCATTGGGCGCGAGGTGCTCGGAAATCAGAGCATCGCCGAAGCCGTGGATCCGATCCGAAATGGCATCAAAAAAGGAGAAGGGATCGCGCAGCCGATGAAGCAAAGCGGGGTTTTTCCACCTCTGGCGATGCACCTGATCGAGGTGGGAGAAGAATCCGGAAGACTCGACGGCATGTTGCTCCAGGTCGCAGACGTTTACGATACCGAGGTTCGCAACAGCATCAAGAATCTCATCGCGTTTTTCGAACCGGCGCTCATACTGCTCATGGGAATTGTGATCGGAGCGATCGTGGTCTCGATGCTGACTGCGATTTTCAGCATCAACGATATCCCTCTTTAGCTGAGACGTGAAATACATGAAGGCTGGCTGGAGGAAAACATGATTTTAAAATCTGATGACCGCAAATCGGAAAAGGGTATGACGCTCATGGAGCTTATGGTCGTCATCGTAATCCTCGGATTGCTCGCCGGAGTTGCTGGATTTTATGTCGTGAAACAGTTTGGGAAAGCCAAAGACAAAGTGGTTCTGGTTCAAATCGCGGAAATCGAGCAGGCCCTGGAGAAATTCGCGTTCGACACCGGACGATTTCCCAATACGGATGAAGGCCTGGATGCCTTGCTTCGCAATCCGGGGAATTTCGATTCCTGGGAGGGCCCTTACCTCAAAAAAGCGCCGCCGAACGATCCCTGGGGAAAACCATACGCGTACCGTTGTCCCAGCACCCATGGCCTTGATTATGACCTGTATTCTTTTGGTCCCGACGGCATCGATGGGAATGAAGACGATATCGGGAACTGGAAGTAATTCATATGAATCACCGCACAAATCAAGGATTCACATTACTGGAGCTGTTGATCGTTATTCTTGTGATGGCGCTGGTTCTAACGGTGTCCTACCCGTCCCTGTCCAAAGGTTCTGCATCCATGCACCTTCGCACGACGGGCCGCGATGTCCTCAATATATTCCGATACGCGCGGGAGAAAGCGGTTACCGAGCAGGTC
This sequence comes from Acidobacteriota bacterium, assembly GCA_035506515.1. GTDB lineage: Bacteria > Acidobacteriota > UBA6911 > UBA6911 > UBA6911 > UBA6911. The sequence continues at coordinate 8,804 of DATJPG010000005.1, read as the reverse complement.
GGCATGCGGGTAACGGCAGACCGCGAGAGTCAAAGGCTCGTGGTCGCGGATGATTTAGGCGACGGAGGCCGGTTTTACCTGATGCCAAAGGATGTGAAAATCGAGCGCCTCGCACTGGGAGGAAAAGAAGTAAACGAAGCATCCATGGTCGTCCGTTTTCTTCCCAATGGAGGCTCGGATAGTGCGGTAATAATTTTGAGATCGGCGACGGGCTCATTTCTAAGGATCATTTCCGATCCACTGGCGGGCGGTGCCCGAATTGATTCTGGCGAAAAGGAGAACCTGCCGTGAGCGCGGCACGTCATGCATTCAGTAAGGTGACCAGGCAACAGGGATCCCTGTGCCGTTCGCACGGATTCACTCTTCTCGAAGTATTAGTCGCGCTCACCGTTCTGGCGGTCGGGTGTACGTTGGCGCTGTCTTTGATTTCGGGAACCCTGGGCAACATTCGAAAAGTGCAGCTGCGGACACGGTCGGTCGAACACGCACAGGAAGTGATGGAAACGGCGTTGATGGACAAATCCCTGCAGCAGCCCGCCTCTCTTTCGGGCGGTTTCGATGACGGCAGCCGATGGTCCGTGCGCGTGGAGGACTACGAGATCCCGGTGAAGCCCGAATCGGTGCAGCGGAATTTGCCCCAGAATATGCCGGTGAAACTTCTTTCCTACACCGTCGAAATGTTCGGCCCCAATTCGAGAACTCCGGACTATCGACTGCATACCCTGAAGCTGGTCGATAAGCCGGCGCAGGACTCACAGACGAAAGGGCCGCAATGATTTCACGGCGGAAAGAGCAATCGGGCAAATCCGAAGCAGGGTTCACGATGCTGGAAATGATGATCGCCGTAACCCTTGTCGCCATAATGGCGGTCAGCCTGTGGGCCGTCTTCCGGATTGGCATCAGCTCCTGGTCCAGGGGGACGAGCTTCATCGACACGAATCAGCGTCACAGAAGCATCCTGGATATGGTGCAAAAACAGCTTGCTTCCACGTTTGGCGTCTATAAACACTCGGATCCGCAACTCGGCGTGCCTTCCGCCCTGTATTTCAGCGGCACCGAAAACAGCCTGCGATTTGTGAGCCTGAACTCGCTGCGCTTTCACGAAAGCCCGGGGCTTACATTCGTGATTTACGAAGTCGCGCAGGACGCCGGTGGCGATCTGTCGCTGGTCGAAAAGGAAGCGCGCTATCTCGGACAGATCCCCGATCAGGAAGTCACGGCGAATCAATCCAAGCCAACATCGATATATGAGAATCTGTCGAGCTGCTTCTTCCAGTACCTGGACGCGGGCGATGATGAAGTCCCACCCGGATGGGTCGGGGAGTGGGATGGAGAAGATCGGGGGCGGTTGCCGAAAGCAGTTTCCATCAGCATGGTATCCCGGGATCCCGGAGGAAAAACATTGAGCCGGCACATGGTCGTGCCGATCCAGGCGGTAGCGAACGATTTCCAGATGAACTTTGTCAATCCTTTCGGCAGGAGAAGGGTGGTGGCGCAGTGACAGTCGTTAATCGGCAGTCGTTCGTCGTTCCTGATTTGCCGATAGCGGTGACTCCGCCTGTTAGGATAGTTCTTCCGCAAACCAACGTCCCACTACGGACGAGCGACTACCGGCTAACGACTGGCAGCGGCGTGATCCTGATTGCTCTCCTCTGGATATTGGTTGCGTTGTCGGGAATTGCGCTGAGTTTTTCGAGAGAGGGTTTCGTGGAAGTGGCCGCGGCGCGCAATGCGCAATCTCTGGAGAATGCCTATTATGTGGCGCGGGCCGGAATCGCCTCAACCGTATATCAGCTGATGGAAAAAAGGATTCTGCCCACCGTTACGGGCGCCCAGCTGCAGGAAACCCCCGATCCAGTGGATCTTGGCATCGTGACCGGAGAATTCGGGGGCGGAACGTACCGGGTGGATATCCAGGACGAATCAGGTAAGATCAATTTGAACATCGTGTCGGCAGAGCAGATGCATGCGCTGGCCGAAGCCATCGGTATCCCGCAGGAGGATGCCGATATCATCGTGGACTCCATCCTGGATTGGCGGGATTCCGACAAACTTACTCGCCTCAATGGAGCTGAGGACGACTACTACCAGACGATGAATCCTCCATACAAAGCCAAAAACGGCAGGTTCGATACCGTGGAAGAGTTGCTGCTGGTCCGGGGGATCACGCCGACATATTTTTATGGATATCCGGAGCGGACGGTCGACAACACCGTCGTTTACAGGTATGGCCTCTCCCGCTACTTCACCGTCTATTCGAACAGGAACCAGATCAACATCAACTTCGCGCCCCTCCCGGTTCTTCTGTCGATTCCGGGGATGCCGGCCGACGCGGCCAAAATGATTTATGAACGGCGCCTGGTTAAGCCCTTCAAAAATACGGCTGAACTCAACAGTGAGATCCCGGTAAACATCGGTACACAAACCATGCCTTTGCTTACGACCCAACCGACGGATATTTTTACCCTGACGGCTTCGGCACACGCCGAACGCTCCAAGGCGAAACGGATCATTCGCGCCGTCATCAGCCTCCAGCGAGAGAGCGACAACGCACCCTATCAAACACTGTACTGGAATGAAAATGTTCCCGACTATGAAAGCGTCACGCCATGATTTATTTAAAAACTAGTGTTGGAATCGAGCTGCGGGGAGAGGATTTGCTGATATCCTCGCTTCAGAGCAATTTTTCCGGCGGCGTATTCACGCATTTCAAGCGCATCGCAGGATACAAGCAGCGGGACAGAGAGAGCCTGCGGCAGGAAGTCCTGAGCTTTTTCAGGTCGGCCGGGTTGAGCAAGGACAATGTCGTTTTGGGAATACCTCGCGCAGACATTGTTCTGCGATATCTGGATCTTCCTTCCGAAATCGAGGGCAACCTCAAACAGGTTATCCAGTATCAGGTGCAGTCTTTCGAACCGACGGAAGAAGACAAGTATTATTACGACTATTCCCTGATCGGCGGATCGGGCTCACCCAAAAAGCTCTCCATCCTGCTGGCCATGGTGAAGAAGGGCACGCTGGATGAATATCTTCGCCTGTTGCGCGGTTTCGAAATCCGGCCCGTTATCGTATCCGGCAGTTCCATGGGACTTGCGAATATCTTTCTTCACAATCGCAAAGACCTGCAGGACAAGATCTTCATTCTTGCCGACCTGAAAGCCTCTTCCGTCGAAGTTCTGGCCTTAAAGCACGGGACCATCGCATATTCCCGCGAAGTTCCCAAGGGAGACGAACAAAGCTGGAAAGACCTCCTGCTGCGTGAAATCGACGAGGCGACATCCAAAATACGGCTCTCGTCCGAAAGCAGCCTGGAGCAGATCGTTCTGGCCGGAGAATCATCGGATTCCGCATATCAGGAAATAAAGTCGGTCATCCCCGACTGCAAATTGATGAAGGGCTTTATTCCCGGGGAAGTTCCGGGAGAAAACAAGGAGCACCTCCAGGAAGCCGCGTCCACACTCGGCCTGGCGTATTCAGGGGTGACAGGGAATCTCTCCATTAAACTGAACCTCTTGCCGGACGACCTCAGGATGCACCAGACACGCTGGGCGTATGTGCCCGCCGCCATACTGGGCCTGGCCATCGTGGCATTGCTTCTCGGCCTCGGTTTTCACCGGACGATCCAGAATCGAATTCTGCTCCGTAATCTCGACCAGCAGATCCTTGCGTTGAAAGGCCCCGTCGAGAGAGCTCAATCCTTTCGCAGTCAAGCCGACGCGATGGGAAAAAGAATCCAATCCGTCGAAGAGCTTCTGCGCAGCAAAGACATGAACCTGGAGATCCTCCGCGAGATTACCAGCATTCTTCCCCCGGACACATATCTAAATACCTACTCGAACAGGGATGGGATTATCCAGATCGGGGGCTACAGCGGAGCCCCCTACGAATTAATACCGAAGCTTGAAAAATCGCCTCTCTTGAAGGATGTCGTCCAAAGGGGATCCATTCTCAGGGATACCCAGACCGGCAAGGACCATTTTATCTTCGAGATGAAACTGGAGAAATAAGCGTGAAACTGAATGCCAGAGAGAAAAGAATCATCCTGATCGGCGCCTGCGTCGCCGCTGCCGTGCTGATCTATTTCGGGATCACCCTGATGCTGCCGAGCGGCAATCTGGCTCAGAGCGTGGAGCTCAAAAAGAAAATGTTGATCCGGCAGCGCGAGACTTTGAGCCGTGAGGGGATTTATAAGGCGCGCGTGGAGCAGCTGCGCGGAACGCTCGAAGCATACAGAATGCGGCTGTTGCCCGGCGACAACCCCAATGTTGCGGGAGCGGCATTGCAGACAATCCTAAAAGACTTCGCGGATCAAAGCGGAGTGGAAATAACGCAGAAAAATATTCTGCAGGACAAGAAAACCTCGGATTTGCTGACCAAGGTCTCCGTTAAAATCGACACGAACTGCAATCTGGAGCAACTGGTGCAGTTTATGTCGGCCATAGAAAATTACGAAAAGCACCTGAGGATCGACGATTGCACGATCAGCAGTTTCAGGGTAATGCAAAAAAGATTCGAGATTCGTCCCAGCCTGACCGTGTCGGGCTATATTGTAACGCGGGAAGAAAAGTCCTAGCCCGCGTTATTCACGAAGGTTCGTATGACTAAAAAATGGATTGCGATCACCATGCTGCTGCTTGTAGTCACGGCCCTGTTGGGGTGGCGGCTCTACGATTCGTTGCTGCAGTTTAATGACGAAAATGATCTGTCAAAGCTGCAGCCGGTCCAGGGCATGAAGCAAAAAGTCGCGCAGGACAAACCTCTGCCGCGAATAGCCTCGACCGCCGGCCATTCGCCCGCAGAATTCGCCATCATACCGGAGAAGAACGCTTTTTCCGAATCCAGAACCAGGGAAGATAAATCAGACGCCACCGCCGTCGTGGATTCGCCACCGCTCACGCAAAAACCTGTCCTGGTGGGCATCAGCATCATGGACAACCAGAAGCGCGCTTCCATCATCGATCCCTCGAGCTCTGCCCAGGGACGCAACCGCAGATCGCAGACCAAACGGATCGGGGATTCATACCGTGGATATACCATCACGGACATTTCCCCCATGTACATTGTTCTCGAGAGCGGCACACGAAAAGAAATCATCCCTCTGCACGAAGGTTCCAAAAAACCGCAGACAGGGAAAACGGCCATATTATCCACGCGTGTGGTCCCATTCGGCGGGGGTACGATCACCGGAGGCACGCCCGTGACCGTGGTCGGCGGCGGGAACCCAGGTGCAGGACGGACGGCGGGGTTGCCGACATCGGGGCCGGGATCGACCGTCGTGCAACCTGTTCCAGTTCTGCCCGCTGGAGTACAACAGCGAACGACGCAGACAAATCCGACGCAAACACAACCAACGCCGGCCCAGGTGCCGTCCACGGAAACGGATGCGCAGGGGCGGCGCATCATTCGAACGCCTTTTGGAAATATTGTGCGGCCGAACACCCCATAGCCGCCGGATACGGCGAACGCCGCGTAATTTTTGCTTCGGGAGTGCCGCCGTCCTCGGCGGCAAGCTGTAATAGAGGAGATCCATGATGCGTTTGGTAAATATTTATTCAGAAACTGCAATAACGCAGAATCTGCCAGCGAGACGCCGGCGCTCCCGGAGCGTCATTCAGGATTGCGGCTCTTTTATGTGGATATTCGAAGGGGCTTTCTAAGAGAGGAAGTCATATGAGCATCAAGAGAATGTGGAACGCAATAATCGTGATCGGGTTCGTGGTCCTGACAGGCGGCCTGTCGTCCGCTACGTGGGCTCCCCAGGAAGCATCGCGGCCTCCTGCCTCGGAAGAGGAGAAAAAGCGAATGCTGGATCGCCTGTCCAAGCAGCGTCAGGACATCCAGCGGGAGGCCGGCATTCCTGTCGCACAGGCCCAGCCCGCTCCGCCTAATCCGCCGATACCCGCGGCCGCCAGCACCGCACAGCGAGAAGGCGGCAAGGTGCAGATCAATTATGAAAATGCGGATCTCTACGACTTCATCAGCGAGATCTCGACCATGCTCGGATTGACTCCGCTCATTGTTGACTCGGAAGTGAAAGGGAACGTCAACATCATCAGCACGGGACCCATGGCGAAATCGGATGTCCTGCCCCTGTTCAACCTGATACTCAAGAACAATAACGCAGCCCTTATAAAAGCCGGCGACGTGTATCAGATCGTTCCGATTTCCTCGGCGCTGAAAAAGGGTGTCGAGGTGCTCGAACTCCCGGTATCGAGCCCCGATTCCGAGAAGACGCCGGCGACGCCGCCCGGACCCACGCAGCCTCCGATTCAGAAATCCCCTGCCGCTTCTCCGGCATCGGGAAAAGATTCGCCTAAAACTCCCAAACTGGCGACTCACGTGATCCGCGTCGAGTTCGTCCCTGTAAAAGACCTGATCGAGCCGGCCAAGCTTTTTATGACGGAAGGCGGCGTGATCATGCCCTATGAGCGGCTGAATATGCTGATCCTCACGGACTACACGGACAGTGCCGCGCGGGTGTTGGACATTATCCGCATGCTGGATACCAGTTATCTCGATCCGAATCTCGTCGAATTGATCAAAATCAAGAACAATGCATCGGCGGATGTCGCAGAGGACCTGAAAAAGATCTTCGGGTCGGGAGCGAAGGATTCGGCGACGGGAGTTTCATTTGTTTCACTGGACCGTCTGAATGCGATTTTTGCAGTCGCCGGCACCAAGCGGGGTCTCGAAGAGTTAAAACGCTGGATCGGGGAGCTCGACGCTCAATCAGGCAGAAATTTTCAGACCTACGTATATGTGGTTGAGAATTCGACCGCGTCTCAGATAGCGATGATGCTTTCCGCTTTTTATGGCGGGGAAGAAACCACCAGCGGCACTTCGGGCACGGCGACGAGCACAGGGGGCACAAGAGGCACGGCCGCAGGCGGCAGCCGGAATACCCAGACAGGAACCACGGGAAGTTCAGGAATGTCCAGAAGCACTACCGGCCTGTCCGGGTCATCCAGTGCCCTGACGGGCCAATCCTACAACCAGGGTGAGCAATCCGGCTATTCCGGACTCGGGGGATTTCAAAACAACGGCGTTTGGGGTTCGAGCCAACGCCTGGGCCCACAGCTCAATCCCCAGCGCAGTGTGAGCTCGCAGGTGCTGCGCGGCGGGGAATTCACCGGGCTGAAAGATACGGTGCGACTGGTTGTGGATGACATCAACAACTCCCTATACATCCAGGCCACATCCGTCGACTACGCGTATATTTTAGAAACTATCAAAAAGATGGACGTCCTGCCCAGGCAGGCGAGGATTGATGCACGAGTTTTTGAAGTGGATCTCAACGATTCACTGAGTTTTGGAGTGAATGCATTCCTTGAAGCAAAGGGCACCACTACCAATGGCACGACGCTGACAACAGGATCCCTGAATAGCGGGACGCTAACCGCCAACACATTCGCCTTCGTCGGCGATTCGCGTCAGATACTGATGCAAATGGAGGCCTTGAAAGATAAAACAAAGGTCAAAGTCCTGGAATCCCCTTCCATCCTGGCTTTGGACGGGACGCAAGCGAGCTTTAATGTCGGCACCGAGTATCCGTATCCGGGAGGAAGCTATATCTCATCCGTCGGCGGCAGCGCGTCGGACGTTCAATATCGAGAAACGGGCGTCACTCTGCTGGTGTTGCCCCGGATTTCTGCATCCGGCACCGTAACGATGGACATCACGCAGGAAGTCAGCAGCATCGGCGCCTCTGTTGCCGTAGGCACATCCGAAAGTGCCCCCAGTTTCCCCAAGGCCGCTGTAACCAATACATTCTATGTTAAGGATGGCGAGACTGTCGCGATCGCCGGACTGATCCGTGAGTCAAGCAGTAACGAACGCAAAGGCATTCCATTTCTGTCGGAGATTCCCGTTCTTGGAAGCCTGTTTGGCACAACATCCAAGACCGTGAAACGAACGGAATTGGTTATTCTGATCACACCTCACGTCATCCAGTCTCACGAGAAATTGCAGGAAATGAGTCAGGAATTGAAGGATTCTTTGCGAAACGTTCGCAAGTATGCGGATCAACAAGAGGAGGAGCGGAGGGAAGATATTCAGGATGCCCGGAAAGAAAGAGAAAAAGAAGGACAGGAAATCCTGAAAGAAGAACAGAAGAAGCCGGAAAAGAAGTCGGGCAAAGAGGAGAAGAAGTCGAAGTATCAGAATTAGACACGCCCAGAATGGTGTCAGGCACCAGGAGCCTGTCCGAGTAATAGAACCTGACTTGACCGGCCTTGGGGGAAAATCTCGGTGTCAATTCATAAAATGCTGATAAATGCAGGGTCAGATCGGCGTATCCGGTGAAAAATATGGTTACTAATTCGGTCAAATCAGGGTCTATAAATAGATGGCGATGATTGGTTTTTTGTATTTTGAACCGCGAAGACCGCGAAGACCGCAAAGAAAACAATTTTGGCTTATTTAGCTGCCGAGCAATTAGATCGTGTGATGGATAGGGAAGAAGTTGCGCGTCATATTGTCGATTCAGCGGTGGCAATCCATACAGCGCTTGGGCCAGGATTGCTGGAGTCCGTTTATCGGCGGTGCCTGATGCATGTGATCCATCCCGTCCATCGAGCCCAGTTGCTTACCTATCTCAAGCTGAGCGGACATTCCATTGGCTTCCTAATTAACTGGAAGGTCCCACGCATCAAGGATGGAATCCAGCCCATGATCTGGCGTGAACCATAAGCACGAAGGCCATAAAAATATCTTCTTTGCGGTCTTCGCGGTCTTCGCGGTTCAGATTTGGAAAGAATTAAACCGCCAAGACCGCAAAGAAAAAAATGTTGGCTCATTTGGCTGCC
>DATJPG010000004.1:0-4157 GCA_035506515.1 Acidobacteriota bacterium | reverse complement strand
GGCGTCCGCCACGAAGATCATGAACAACGCCAAACTCGCCAGGCCGACGAGCATCCATGGGTCCACGATCCCTTCGGCAATCGCGACGGAATCGCCCAGGAAGGGGACATGCCGAAGCCCGGTAATCGTGCGATAGTTGAGATTCTCCCCCGTCAGGAAATTGAGCAGCAGCGAGACTGTCCGGATTCCGCAGACGGTCCAGGCGAGCCAGGGCCGCCCGGCCCGCAAGTAGATCCGTACAAAGCCGACCAGCGAGAGGACCACAACCCAGTACGTCACATGACTCCACCGCTCGACCGCCCCGTACTCCCGCGCCGTCCCCGCCCGCATCAGCCACAACTCACCCCCCGCCATGGCTGCCGTCGCCATCGCCGTCACGGCGAAGAGCAGGCTGGCCCAGGCGGTGCGCTTCTTGGCCCAGATCATGAGATGCATCGCCGCCAGCGTGAAGCACGCGGAAACAACCATGGACCAGACAATGGTGACCCATCTCATAGAGTTGCCGAATTCCAACTAAGTGCCGGCCCGGCCGTTTGTTCAAATCGATGTTCCCGGCCTGAGTTCGACGACATGAGTTTTTTCCTGGACCGGCATGGCATGAAGCCGTGAATAACCAAACACAGTTTCTCAGGTCCAATTCCAGTTCGCTTAAATGATCCTCGGGTATGTTCTAATAGCTTGAGCTAGAGGAGAAACTGTTAAAAGTTACAGTCGCACCGGATCCATGTTAAACATGCCCGGATTTTATAAAAGTGAAGTGGGCTCGATCCCGCTTATATGGCTTTAGGAAGTTTGTTTTTATTAGGCACTAACGGGAGCGAATGAGCAGATCTACGCAGGGCTTCAGGATCACGGGCACTCAGGAATCCCTGCTTCCCATCCGCATGATTTCACTCCAACCTTCCCTAAAGGGCTGTAGACAGCCCTGGGTGCCGAGTGCGATTCTGCAAGCTATGAATGGCAGTCGGTACTGGCAGTATCCTGACATTGTTGCAGTGGTTATCCCCGAAATGCGCTAAGGGCGCGCTGGCTTTTTTGCCAAGACACTGCTATCGGGTTGTCATTTTTAACGGTACTAACTCAGCGTTTGAGTTTTATAGAAAATTCAAATTGAGGGTGGCTGCATGGCGAGGTGGGCGGATCCGATGTTTTCGATTCCAACACCGGTAGCAGGGCGTGAGCCCGGTCATGCGTCATCACCAAACGAAAGGGGAACAACTATGCGCGTCAAATATCTATTATCAACTTTGTTATTGATCCTGTTCGGGTCCCTTCTGGTGTACGCACAGAATCCAGTAGACAAAGCCTGGAGTATTCTGAAGCAGGGCGCGGCCGACAAGAGTGCCGACAAAAGGGTCAAGGCCTTCCGCGCGCTCGCACTGGCGACCCAGAATCAGACCGCCCAACAGATGGCCGAAGGCGCCCTTGGGGACGAGAAGGCCGAGGTACGGAGTGCAGCCGCCTCTGCCCTGGGACAAATGGGCGCCAAAAGCTCGATTCCGAAGCTGCGACAGATGATAAAGGAAGACAAGGACACAGGCGTTGTCTTCGCGGCAGCCGACGCCCTGTTCCGCATGCAGGATCCAGGCGCTTTCCAGGTCTATTATGCCGTACTCGTGGGGGAGAAAAAGACCGGCGAGGAGCTGGGTCAATCGCAGCTGAAGATGCTCAAGGATCCGAAGGCCTTGGCAAGTATGGGATTCGAGACTGGGATTGGCTTCATACCATTCGCAGGCATCGGGTACGGAGTATTCAAGGCGGTGACCAAGGATGACGCGTCCCCGGTCCGTGCAGCGGCCGCAACGAAGCTCGCGGGGGATCCGGATCCCAAGACTGCCGAGGCCCTGGCCAAGTTCGCCAAAGACGAGAAATGGGTTGTGCGGGCTGCGGTCATGGACGCGATCGCGAAACGCGGCGACATCTCGCTGCTGAAATCTGTCGTTCCACTTCTAGATGATGAGAACGATGTGGTGAAGTTCAGCGCGGCAGCCGCGGTCATCAGGTTGAGCGCCGCCAAAAAATAAGTCTTGGTTCGGCCAATTTACAGGAGCAGCCGACGGACGCTGAAAGACCTTAATGTTGGTGCATTTCAGCGTTCGCCGGCAGGGAGATCGGTGTGGGCAACCCTTTCGACCAGAGGGAAGGAAGCTGATGAAGCCCATACTCGTCTCCCGCTAGCCCGCGATACAACTTCCGGGGCGTGAAGGCAAGATGAGCAAAAGAACGCTCCAGGTTCTCCAGTATCTGTTGCTGGTGGCTGGTGTCATCCTGCTGGCCATCTTTTCGCTGGTGTGGATTCACAGGTCGGTCTCTTCCCGCCTGGCGCTGAAGGCGTTCGACCAGGCTCGAAAATTCGGATCCAATAGTGAAAGCTCCAGCACAACGCGGTTGCAGGGTGATGAAAATGCTGATTTCAGTCTCTGGTCGGAACAGCGTATTGGCCATTACAAAGAGAGCCTGTTGGTCGAGAAGCGGCTACCCCTGGCCTCTTTGAGTATCAACAAGCTGCGCCTCCGGGTCCCCGTTTTTGAGGGAACCGATGATCTGGTTTTGAATCGCGGAGTTGGCTGGATCACCGGCACCGCTAAACCCGGGGAAGCGGGCAATATTGGAATCGCAGGGCACAGAGACGGTTTTTTTCGCGGACTCAAGGACATTGTCGTGGGCGATACGGTAGAGCTCATGACACTAACGGAGCAGGACAGCTATGTTGTCGACCAGATTGAAATCGTCAGCCCGGAGAGCATCGAAGTGCTTCGGCCCCGGCGCCTTCCTTCGCTAACTCTTGTTACCTGCTATCCATTCTATTTCATTGGAAACGCCCCTCAGCGTTTCATCGTGCATGCAACCCTCAAACGCACAGTTGCAGCGAAAACAGTTCAACAAAGTTCGACATTGAAGCAGTGCAGCAGCCAAATAACCAAATTTAATCACCAGGAGAAAGAAAAATGACTACGACTCGCAGAATCCTTATTGGACTATGCATGACGGTTACTTTGTTTGTGTTCCTCGCGGCGCTTGCCGCGGCGCAAACGAAAACCACAGAAAATATCCAGGGCGCCGCGACAGTGTCCACCCAGGAACTGAATGGTACAGTGATGTATGTCGCGGGGAACACCCTCGTTGCAAAGATGTCAAGCGGCGAAACACGAATGTTCAACATACAGGAAGGCAGGAAGTTCATTATTGATGGCCAAGAGTTGTCGATAAATCAGTTGAAGGTGGGTACCAAGCTGACCGCTACTTATACCACAACCAATACCCCCGTCACGGTCAGGACTAAGACCGTGATTGACGGGAAAGTGTGGTATGTAGGGGCGCCTTACGTGATCCTGACGTTGCCGAACGGCGAGAACAAGCAATACAAAGTGCCGCAGAACGTTAAGATGACGGCCAATGGCGAGCCGTCAAGCGTCTTCCAGCTGAAGAAGGGCATGACGGTTCACGCGGAGAAGATTGTCGAAGAGCCCACTTCGGTGATCTCGATGGATACCAGGATTGTGGGACAAGCGCCTCCTCCTCCCCCGATCAAGACAAAGCCGGCGCCAGCCCCTACTCAGGCCAGAGTGACAGAGCCGGCGCCAGCGCCGGCAGTAGCGGTGGCGAGTCCGGAGCCGGCAGCAGCGGCGAGTCCGGAACCGATGCCGGCCAAGCAGAAACTTCCCGCGACTGCTAGCCCGTATCCTCTGATGGGTTTGTTGGGATTACTGTTCGTTAGCGGCTCGTTCGGTATTCGGATGCTCCGTCGGTCGTAATCCAGCATACTCCAATCCTCCAGATCGTCCGCTCCGCCAGGATTCTGCGCAGAGCAAGATCGCCATGGGCAATTGCGGGGCCTCCCCCCAATGTACGGCTAGACAGTGCATCGCCGGGGGGGGGGCCGAGCAAGCCCGGAAGAGGAGCCGGATCAAGCAGGGAGTTGATCGCCCAGATCTCCGCGGCGCGCGCATCGATCCGGATTGCAGGCAATTCGCCTTTCTTCTTTACCTCTGGCAACTTCCCACGGCCGGCAGGGTGATGGTGAGCGTCGCGCCGCCGGCTTCATTGTTTTCCGCCCACAGCCGTCCACCGTGAGCCTCGATGATGTTGCGGGAGATCGCCAGCCCCATTCCCAGGCCGTCGGGCTTGGAACTGAAGAACGGCTCGAACACGCGTGA
>DATJPG010000003.1:0-25463 GCA_035506515.1 Acidobacteriota bacterium | reverse complement strand
GGCGTCCGCCACGAAGATCATGAACAACGCCAAACTCGCCAGGCCGACGAGCATCCATGGGTCCACGATCCCTTCGGCAATCGCGACGGAATCGCCCAGGAAGGGGACATGCCGAAGCCCGGTAATCGTGCGATAGTTGAGGTTCTCCCCCGTCAGGAAATTGAGCAGCAGCGAGACTGTCCGGATTCCGCAGATGGTCCAGGCGAGCCAGGGTCGCCCGGCCCGCAAGTACAGCCGTACAAAGCCGACCAGCGAGAGGAACACGACCCAGTACGCCACATGACTCCACCGCTCGACCGCCCCGTACTCCCGCGCCGTCCCCGCCCGCATCAGCCACAACTCACCCCCCGCCATGACTGCCGTCCCCATCGCCGTCACGGCGAAGAGCAGGCTGGCCCAGGCGGTGCGCTTCTTGGCCCAGATCATGAGATGCATCGCCGCCAGCGTGAGGCACACCGAAACGATCATGGAATACGTGACAGTGATCCAACTCATAAAATAGATGTAACCCCAGGATGGAGACCAGGTCCGGGAAAGAAAGAATAAATTTTGTTCTTTAACAAGGTGCCACCAGCCCAGTGATGAGATTTATTATAGCACTCAGGGCTCAGTTTTGGTGGCTTGCCACATTTTCCCTGCCGCTCGCGGGCAGCGCGATGAAGAACGATGCGCCGTGGGAGGGGTTGTTCTCGGCCCAGATGCGCCCTTCATGCGCCTCAATAATCGTGCGGGCAATCGAAAGCCCCAATCCCATGCCGTTGGGCTTGGTGGTGTAGAACGGCTCGAAAATCGACTCGAGTTTGTCGGCAGGAATGCCGGGACCCGCATCCACCACGTATAATATTATTTCTCCGTCAGCCTGACGAGTACGGAGTACAACTTCTTGAGGTTGTTCTGAGCCTTCCACAGCTTCGAGTGCATTGACTACCAAATTGAGGATCGCCTGTTGAAGTTGGATTTGGTTCGCGTCAACCGGAGGCAGGGGAGAGCCGAGATCGAGGACAACGGAAACCTCGTTGATCAGGGTGTCATTCTGAACTATCGCTACGACGTTGGTGATCAGACTATTCATTGAGATCGGAGAGTGTTCGCCAGTGTCTCGCTTGAGCATAGAGCGCATACGGCGAATGATCTCTCCCGCACGCTTGTCGTCGTCGACAATGTCATCGAAAATCTCGTGCAATTCCTTCGGATCCGGAGTTCCGCCCCGCATGAGGCGCAAGGCCGCCTGGGCATTGCTGAGGATCGCCGCCAGCGGTTGGTTCAGTTCGTGCGCGATCGAGGTCGTCAACTGGCCTACCGTGGCGATGCGCGAGAAACGCGCCAGTTCCTGGCGAAGGATTTGCGTTTCCATCTCCGCCTGATGTCGATCGGTTACGTCGGTGTCGGTACCGCGATAACCCAACAGGTGCCCAGCCTCGTCCACGATTGGAACCCCGTTGGTCTCCAGGTACACGGTTCTTCCGTTTTTGCTGAGGTTGCGATTGGGGAACGCACGAAAGGATTGTCTCGCCTTGAATGCCTCAAGAGCAGCGGTCTTTAATTGTTCGCGGACCTCGGGAACAAACAAGTCGTAGAAATGCAGCTTCCCGACCAACTCATTGGCAGTGTATCCCAAGATCTTTTCAACGGAGGGACTGGTGAATGTGTAGAGACCGTCCACATCCACCTCCCATATAAAGTCGCTAACCGTTTCCACAACCTGCCGGAACCGTTCCTCGCTTTGCCGCAGGGCTTTTTCGGCGCGCTTCCGTTCGGTGGTGTCGCGGGTAACTCCCACAAATCCAGTCGGTCTGCCTGAACTGTCTTTCAATACGCTGAAGGAGAGTTCCCCTGCAAACTGCCCGCCACTGCCCCTCAGTCCGATAAAGGGGATATCTTTTGCGAAGCCGTGGATCATTACGTGCTTCTTGGCTTCCATCATGCGCGGACGGTCTTCTTCCGCCACCAATTCCGAAAGGCTCTTTCCAATCAGCTGTTCTGCAGACGAATAACCGTGAATATCAGCTGTGGATTGATTGCAGAGTTTAATCCTTTCATTTAAATCCACAACCGTAATGGAATCAGGCGATGAGATGAAGATGCTTCGGAGCATCTCCCAAGATTCCCTGAGGGTTTCCTCCGCTTGCTTGCGCTCGGTGATGTTGCGGACGAGGGCGACAAAACGGGTATCCGGCGGGGAGCTATCGTGCTTTTTGGCGATCGAGAGTTCGTACCAGCAGCGGCTGCCATGCATGTCCAGCGCGTAACTGGCGCCACGATCGATGCCTGCGCTGGCTGCTCGTGCCAGTGCATTGAGGATGACGGCTGCTGCATCTGGTGGCAGCACCTGGTCCACGGTCTTCCCGAGGAATACTTCCGGCGGAGCGTACAATAACTCAGCGGCCGGCGCATGATACTCGCAGATGTGCGCGCCGGCGTCCAACTCGAACATCAAGTCAGGGATGGCAGCGACCGTCGTTTCGAGCCTGTGGTGCATTTCCGCCAGGTCGCGTGCATACTTTTCCGTGCGCTCCCGCTCTTTGTCGTAATTGGAAATGACGACCCACACGATGATTACCAGGCCGAGGCAACTGCAAAAAGCGCCGGAAATCAAGTCTAATGCGCGGTCAATCGGGCTTCGGAATGGGACGGCCAGGGAAGGGAAAAAATAATCGATGGCGAGCAGGACACAGATGTTGAATGCAATGCAGGAAGTCATTGCCCATCGCTTCACCCCGCGAAACATCACCATCGGGTAAATGAGCACGACCATGAAATAGAGCGTGATGCTGCCGTCCGTTCCGGCGTTCAGGAACCAAATGGGCTCCATGAGAAGCAGCATGAAAATCAGAAACAGAGATTTGTGATGGCGGCCGCGCGTGGACTCCCGGAAGCAGAAAAACGCGAACAGTCCCAGAAGGACATCCCCGATATTGACCAGAATCGGCAAGTTCTGAAACAAGTTGACGGGCAGTATTGCAAAGAGGGTAAGGACGCTTACTGTCAGGCAAATCAATTGAAAGAGACGGATTGACATTTCCAGTGATGGATCGGGTGCCAGTTCACGGGAAAGTTTCTTAAATATACGAAGCATAGGATTAGGCCTCGACGTAAGACTCGAACAATATCACTAATGCAAACCACTTCAAAGTGAGACATCGGCGGGAAGTATATCGCGGATCACTCTTGTCCAAAGTAAGTATCCACCGGCAAAGCCGGTGGCTTTAGCCTGTGAGTCGCTCAAAGCGGCTGGAAAAGCATTCTCGGAATCGGCATCGGAACCGGTATCGCAATCGGGAGTCGCCATCGGTTTTTAACCTCCGATGCTCGATAGCGATTGCGATACCGATCCCGATGCCGATTCCAACCGTTGAGCAAACGATTTGAAAGGAAATTGTATTTGAGATCGATCCCTATGGGCTCCCGGATCTGTCAAACTTCTGATGCCTCCCCCGGCAGAGTCCATTCTCACAATGCGGACCAGGCCCGCAGGGCCGATGGAGTAGAGCCCGGGGTGGAAGAGCACGCGAAGCGGGCTCTGGAACCCCGGGTTGGGAGAGCACAAACGGGCAGAGCTCTGCAGGAGCGACACAGAATGTCTGCATCGGCCATGCAGGCCTCGCATGAATCGTAATGCTGCCCCAGGGTTCCGGCCGCTTCGCGTCCTCCACCCTGGGCTTTACTGCATCGCGCCTTCAGCGCTGTGTATCAACATCGCCTCCGCCTCGCGCCTTGCGCTCGCCGTGTAGGCCCCATGCGCGCGACCGCTCCTATTACTCGGACAGGCTCCTGGGCAAAATATTGTTTTCGGAGGTGAAATAGTTTTTGATTCACAAAAGAGAATGGAGGGGCGTAATTGCTTGAATTTAAATGGTCGGGGCACGCAGATTTGAACTGCGGACCTCCTGCGCCCAAGGCAGGCGCGCTACCAGGCTGCGCTATGCCCCGACAAGTGAGACGCTCAAGAGGCGCTATTTTATATTATATTGGGTCAAGCTGCTAGAGGAACGATTGACGATTGACGATTGAGGTGTGCCGCAATTGGCGCAGCAGGGCGGAGACGGCTTGGGCACGGTGACTGAGTTGGTTTTTTTCGGCTTCGGTGAGTTCTGCGAGAGTTTTGCCGAGACTTGGGAAGTAAAAGACCGGGTCGTAGCCGAAGCCGTTGGTTCCGCGCGGCTCGGCGGCAATGATTCCCGGGCACTGCCCCTCTGATTCGTGAAGCACTGCGCCGCTTTGGGCCAGCGCCAGGTTGCAGACGAAGCGCGCCTCGCGTCCGCCGCCGCTTGCTTCAAGCTCCCCGAGCAGTTTCTGAACGCGATCCGAATCCGAAGCTCCATCTCCCGCGTAGCGCGCAGAGTGGACTCCGGGGCGGCCCCCGAGCGCTGCCACTACAAGCCCGGAATCATCGGCAAGCACGGGGAATGGGACCAGGCGGGAATAGGAGACCGCCTTGAGCCGGGCATTTTCGGCAAATGTCTGCCCGGTTTCCTCGAAATCCTCCACTACGGACATATCTGCCAGGCTGAGGATGTCGCTGTTCAGAGGCAGAAGGAGACTTTGGAATTCCCGTAGCTTCCCCTGGTTGCGTGTTGCGACCACGATAGTTGGGAAAAGGGGGTTCGTCATATCACCTGAATTACGAAGTTTGAATTTTATTTGTCAATCCAAATACCAGAATCCAAAAACTTAGGCCACTGCCGCGGGCTAACTAGTTTCTGTCGCGAAACTCGCAACTGAGGCCCGGAGGGCCGGCAGAGGATAGCCCCGGGCGTGAGCCCGGGGCTGAGCGAAAACAAATTCTTAGCCCCGAAGTTTAGGCACAATTTATTCTTTGAAATGGCTTTAGTGTCGCCCCTTCAGGGCTTTCTAATTTCGTAATCCTTACCCCCGGGCTTACGCCCGGGGCTATTTTCTGCCGCCCCTTGCGGGGCTGGAATAGGCGTTTCGCGGCAGAAACTAACTAATGAAAAACCGGGTTTATTTTAAAAGAGGAAAGAGCTTTTTGAGGTCGGCCCGGGATTCCAGGATGGTTTTCTGCCGCTCGATCAGCTGACGGATCCCCTGCGCTCCCAGTTGTTGCATCGTGGCCATCTGGTCTGCAGAGAAGGGAGTTTTCTCTGCGGTTCCCTGAACCTCCACGTAGTTGCCCTTCCCGGTCATGACGAGATTCATATCTACTTCCGCCCTGGAATCCTCTCGATAGTCCAGATCCAGACACGCGGAACCCTCAATGATGCCGACGCTGACGGCTGCGACGTAGTCCTGGAGCGGAGAGAAGGGAAGCAGCTTTTTTTCCATCAGCTTGATGATTGCCAGGGACATTGCCAGGAAACCACCGGTAATGGAAGCGGTACGCGTGCCGCCGTCTGCCTGGATCACATCGCAGTCGATCAGCAGAGTTCGTGTGCCGAGGAACGAAAGGCTCACGACAGATCGCAGCGAGCGGCCGATCAGGCGCTGGATCTCGACTGTCCGGCCGGATTGCTTGCCGCGCGCGGCTTCGCGCGCGGAGCGCGTGTTCGTTGCGCTGGGCAGCATGCCGTACTCGGCGGTGACCCAGCCCTGGTTCTGGTGATTCAGGAAAGGAGGGACTTTGTCTTCGATCGTGCAGGTGCACAAGACCCTGGTATCCCCAACGGAGATCTGCACCGATCCGTCCGCATGCTTCGTGTAATCCAAATCAATGCGGACATCCCGCATCGCGTCATTGTTGCGCCCGCTTTGTCTCATACTCCCGCCCCCGCTTCCACATAAATAGAAGGGTGTATTCTACCAGCGGCCGACCAAGAATGAAATGTTTGAAAAATGCGAAGAATACCCGCTCTCAAGGCATTGAATTTGCGGCGTAATTCTCCTAGCATACAGCTGATGAATACATACTTCTTCGGAGGACCGGTAACCCGAACCGTTAGAATACTAATTATAGTAAATATCGCCGTCTATCTGCTGCAGGTCGTCGCGCATCTGCTCGGCAGTCACTTTGTGGACCTTTATTTCGGCTTAGTACCCCGCCTTGTGACTCAGGAGTACATGCTGTGGCAGTTCGCGACATATATGTTTTTGCATGGCAGCCCGTTTCACATATTCTTCAATATGCTGACGCTGTTCATGTTCGGAAACGAACTGGAACGGTATTGGGGGACGCGTCGTTTCCTGAGCTATTATTTCATCACGGGCATCGGCGCCGGCATCTGCTCCTGGCTGGTTGCTATGAACAGCTGGTCGGTCATCATTGGCGCATCGGGCGCGATCTACGGCCTTCTCCTCGCGTACGGCGTGACATATCCGAACCGCATCGTCTATCTCAATTTCCTGCTGCCGGTCAAGGTGAAATGGATGGTGCTCATCATGGGCGGTTTTGCTTTCCTGTCTTCCATCACAGGCTCCGAGTCCGGCGTCGCGAGCATCGCGCACCTCGGCGGCATGGCGATCGGTTACGTATTCCTCAAAACAAAGGTCTTGGGCGACAAGTACCGTCAATTCAACGAGCACCAACGCAGAGAACAGCTGAAGCGGCAATTTGAGGTCTATTACGGCGACGTCCGTCGTAAAATCGAGTCCGAAAAGAAGAAAGGTCCCACCATCCATTGACGATTGACGATTTACGATTGACGATTTTGAACCGCACGGGCTGTTCTTATTGACGCCACAATTATTGAAAGAATTTGATTGGCCTCCGCGATGAGCGATCTGACGGTTGATTCATTCCCAGGTTGCGTAGCCGAGAGCAATTCCAGCCAATAAATGGATTCGTCGCATTCCTCTTCTACTATTTTGAGCTTGGCTATAAAATCCGGTCGGGATTTAGCGCGGCAGGCTGCACGATAGTTGGCCCCGACAGAAGTTCCACATCTGAGAAGTTGCCGTCCGATGATATATGTGGCGTTCCCGCTTGGTATGTTCTGAACGAAACGGATGATATTCAGGGCAAATACCTGCGTCCGCCTTTTCAGCTCATCAGCATCCATACCCGCCTAACGAACGCCAGGCACTTTTGAGCCAAACTTTTTTAATCGTCAACCGTAAATCGTCAATCATAAATCTTCAAAAGGTGGGGCCTATTGTGATGTAGAAATGAAATCTGCCTGCTTCGCCCCATCCTCCGGCGGCGCGCATGGGGCCGATCATGGTGTCCAGGGCTAGCCCAATTCCGCCTCCGTGCAGTAAATCGAATTCGTAAGGGGATTCCTGGCGGGTACTGGAAAAGATGCCGTTGTATGTGCCCGTCAGGAAAGCGCGCTTCACGAAACTGAGAGGCTTATTGAGGATCTGGCGGCGGTAGGTCGCGCTGAACATGCCCATCTGGCTGACGAGAAGCTCATCGCGGTCCAACCCCAGGAACTGGCGCGAGGCTCTTTCGGAAAATGAGTATCCTCCGACATAGAAGAGGTCATAAAAAGGAGCGGGGCCGCGCGAATAGCCGGCCGTGGCGCTGAAGCTGAATGTGGATTTGGAAGTAAGCGAAAAGTAGCGCTGCCAATCAACCTGCAGTTTGGAATAATCGAGGTCGCCGCCCAAAGATGTGCTTCGCTTATCGAACTGAGCTCGCATTAGCGTACCGCTGCGGGGCAGCACCGGCAGATCAAGAGTGTCGCGGTTCAGCCGGAATGTGAGACCTGCGAGTACCGTGGATCCGTCCACGCGAAAGGGCTGCAATCCGTTGGATATCCGCACCCGTTCGGCGCGATACCCGCCGCTGATTTCCAGCTGCCTGAAGATGGTGGCTCCGATCAGCATCTGGCCGCCCTCCCGGCTGTCGGTGTATTTGTCGATCAGTTCCTGGTTGCTTATATCCTGGCGTTCCAGACTGCGCGCCTCCACCCGAGGCTCCAGCCAAAGAGATTGTGCATGCGGCGCGGCGAGGCGCAGGGAGGCGAAGACATCCTCCAGACCTCCGAATTGAGTCGAGATCGTGGCGGTGGAGGGGCTGTTGAACAACTGGCGTGCAGTGAATTCGGCCAGCGCCACGAAATTGTAATCGTTATCGTAGCGCAGGCTCGCTCCGAGTGAGTTCATCGGAGCTTCTTTGGTCTTGAATATCAGGACGTAGCGATTCTCCCCGGCCGGTTCCAGTGTGTAGGCGACGCTGTCGAACAGACGCGTTGCATAAAGGCGTTCGACGTCGGCGCAAATCTTGGCAGGATCCACACTGTCCCCGGGATGCACATGAACGTTCTTTCTTAATTGATAACTCGCGATTCGTTTCAATCCGCGGAAAGAAACGGCTTGAATAACTGGCGTCGCGCCAGCGGCTGGCGGGGGCGTGGGCCGCGGCCCGATTCCGGCGACCAGCGCTTTCAGCTCAGGCAGACGCTTTCTCGCTTCATCCTCGCCCTGCTTCACAATCTCGGAAATTTTTTCATAGTCGCCGTTTGTGTATTTCACAAGGTCCGGCTTTAGAAGGATGGTCGCCAGCTTCCGGCTTTCCTCGATATTTTGTTCCATCTGCAGACTGATGGACTGGTCTATTACGTTTACAAATGTCCGGACTTTATCCAGCGGCAGCAGAGGGGAAGAGACATCAACGGCAATCAGAATGTCCGCTCCCATAGCTCGTGCGACGTCAACGGGCAAGTTGTCTGCCAGCCCGCCGTCCGCCAGGAGCATCCCGTCCTTTTCCAGGGGGGTAAAAAGCAGCGGAATCGACATCGATGCGCGGAGAGCCTCTGTCATGGAACCTTTTCGAAAGACGTATTCTTTCCCGTCGATCAAATTGGTTGCGACGGCTCGGAATGGGATGGGAAGCTTGTCGAAATCGAACTCAGCCCGCAACAACCGGCCGGTAATCAGTTTGTCAAGCGTCTCCGTCAGCCGCTGCCCTTCCAGCAGCCCGGTAGGGATTTCCGGGTTCCAGCCGTGGAATGATATCTGGGCCTGATAGCGCGCATTTCTGCGCTCGATCAGGCGCGTCAATCGGCGCTCCGGGGCGTCGCTGAAAATGTTGCTCCAGTCCTGACTCAAAAAAATGTGCTCAATCTCATCCGCGGAGTAGCCGAGAGCGTATAACCCGCCCACCAGGGATCCAAAGCTCGTGGCTGCAATACAATGGATCGGAATCCGTTCCTGTTCGAATACCCTTAGAATTCCAATATGGGCGGCTCCGCGGGCTCCTCCTCCGCTCAGTATCAGCCCGATCTTGTGCGAATTCTGCTGCGCTCCGGCATTTACGGGAATGGACACCCACAGAAGGGAAAAGCACAACAGGAATATCTTGCTCCGACACCATCCCTCGACCATAATTTCCCTACATTAGCATCCCTTCGGGATTTGAGGCCAATAAAAGCGATTCTCGATTCTCAATTTTCAATTCTCGATTCTCAATTTTCAATTCTCAATTCTCGATTCTCGATTCTTCGATTTTCGGCTCCAGATATCATGTTGTGAAATATGGACTTCAGGCTGGAATTGAGAATCGGAAATCTGGAATTGGGAATCTGAAATCACAAACGGGTAACACAACTCCCGGACAAACGTAATAATCTCCATAGGGTTGTCATTTTGACAAGCAGGACTAAACAGAGAAGGAGACCGAATCACATGAAAACCAAAATCCTGTTGATTGGAGCACTGGCCTTATTGACTCTGCTCGCGTCGGCATGGGCTGCCGATGTAACCGGCAAGTGGGTTGCGCAGGTGCAGGGCAGAAATGGCATGACTGAGAACACCTTCACTCTTAAGGTGAGTGGAGACAAATTAACCGGCACTCTTGCCACGCCGCAAGGCGAAAGCGAAATCACCGAAGGCAAAGTTGCGGGAGACGAAATTTCCTTTGTTATCGTGCGCAAGTTCGGCGAAAACGAAATGAAAATTTCGTACAAGGGCAAAGTTGCCGGAGATGAAATCACGTTCACGCGTGAATTCCAGATGCCTCCCGGAGGCTTTGGCGGTGGCCCAGGTGGTGGCGCACCTCCTGCAGGTGGACAGGGTGGACCAGGCGGCGGACAAGGTGGACGCGGCATGGGTGGCCCCGGCGGAACGCCCCCGCCGATCGTTGCCAAGAGAGTTAAGTAGATTCACTAATAGCGCCCTTTGGGCGTGGCTGGTTTGTCGGTCTGCTATAAAAAAAGTCGGTAGCCGGCAGTTAGTAGTCGGCAGTGAAGCTTAAGTTGGCGGCACCTTGATTCGATCAGGGGAGATTTACGAATCCAGGCTCGCCAGAAACTCTGCATCAGCCGCCAACTGCTTACTGCCAACTACCGACTTACGACTGCCGACCGCTTTACTCCGCTCTTCGGCGTCTGAATGCAGGTTCATCCAGATTGTCTCTGAGGGAAGCGAGTTGGTAGTCGATGGACTTGTTTGAGTCCGCCGGGGTGAGGGGAATCACGTTGCCGACGGCGCGGATGAGTTCACCGGCTCCTTTGGTACGTTCACTGCCGTTCTGATTAAATCCCGTGGCGATGACCGTAATTTTGATACGGTCCCCCATCTTCTCGTCGTAGACGGCGCCAAAAATGGTGTCTTCAGCCCCGGCGATCTCCTCGATGATTTTCGCCGCGGCATCAACCTCGTGAAGTCGCAGGCTCTCGCGACTTGCGGTGATATTGATCAGTACGCCGCGGGCTCCACGAATCGAGGTCTCCTCCAGCAACGGACTGGAGATCGCGCGCTGTGCCGCTTCGACGGCGCGGTTCTCTCCCTCCGCCACTCCGGTTCCCATCAATGCCATGCCTTTTCCGGACATGATGGTGCGAACATCGGCAAAGTCCACGTTCACGATTCCGGGCATGGTGATGATATCCGAGATTCCCTGGACAGCCTGACAGAGCACATCGTCGGCATAGCGGAAGGAATCTTCCAAGAGTGCGTCGGCGCCCATGGCGGCGAGCAGCCTTTCGTTGGGGATTGTAATCAGGGTATCGACAACCTCCTTGAGCTCATTGATACCTTCTTCCGCATGGATCTGGCGTCTTTTACCCTCGAAATTGAACGGCTTGGTGACGACGCCGACTGTGAGAGCGCCCAGTTCTGTCGCAAGGCTCGCGACGATCGGAGCCGCTCCTGTTCCTGTCCCGCCGCCCATGCCCGCGGTGACGAAAACCATGTCCGCTCCGTCCAGCAGTTCTATGATTCGTTCCGTGTCTTCCAGCGCCGCCTGCCTGCCCTTTTCGGGGATTGCGCCGCAGCCGAGGCCGTTGGTGAGCTTGGTGCCGATCTGCAGTTTGATGGGGGCAATTGAATTCCGGAGCGCCTGAATGTCGGTATTCGCTGCAATGAACTCCACTCCCCCGATCTTTGACTGAATCATTCGATTGACGGCATTCCCTCCGGCCCCTCCGATTCCCATGACTTTTATTCTGGCAGGAGGCTGCCAGTCTTCCTCAAATCGGAACCTCATCGTCTCATCTTCGAACCGCAGTTTCTCCGTTTGCATTCCCTTCCTCCCCTAAGAACCGGACACTACTTGCCGGCCCATGACAAAATTTTGCCAAACAGTCCGGATGAACCGTTTGTTTTTGCTGCACTCTTATTGCGAAACCCTGCTTCTTCCGCGCCGAATAGGGCAAGTCCCACAGAAGTGGCATACACCGGGTGGGAAAGCTCGTCGGTCAAGCCCCGAACCCCCAGAGGTAATCCCTGCCGCACAGGCATTCCCAGGGTTTCTTCCGTCAATTCCAGCATTCCGTCGAGCATGCTTCCGCCGCCTGTGACGACGACTCCGGCGATGAGTCGTTCGTTCTCGACCGCTTTCCAAAGCTGATCTTTGATCAATTCGAGAACCTCCGCGGCCCGGTCGCGGAGGATGTCGCAGATCGCCCTGCGCGACACGGAGCGTGCGGCGCGCGTGCCCATGCCGGGGATCACCACGGCTTCGCCGTCCATCATCGTTCTCTCCGTCAGAACCGTGCCAAATTCTTTTTTGATGCGCTCGGCGTCTTCCATCGGAGTTTGTAGCCCGATTGCCAGATCCCGGGTGAAGTGAGATCCGCCGACCGGCAAAACCTTTGTGAACTGAACTGAGCCTTTGACGAAAACGGCGATGTCTGTGGTCCCGCCGCCGATATCGATGACGGCCGTTCCCAACTCCTTTTCGTCCTTCGTAAGGACCGCTTCCGCACTGGCGAGCTGTTGCAGGATCACTTTCTTTACGCGCATCTGAGCCTTATTCACGGCATTGATCAGGTTCTGATTCTGAGCGCTCTGGCAAGTCACCACGTGTATGTTTACATCGAGGCGCGAACCGAACAGCCCAACAGGATTTGTGATGCCGCCATGGTCGTCCAGAAAAAACTCCTGCGGCAATACGTGAATCACCTCGCGATCCGGGGGGATGGGGATCGATTGCGCCGCGCGAATGACTTGCTCCATTTCCACGGAGGTGACTTCCTGGTGCGCTCCTTCAATCGTCACGGCGCCGTGCGAATTAAAGCTCTGGAAGTGATCCCCGGCCGCGCCGACGGTCACCCAATCCACAGAAATCCCGGATTTCGATTCCGCTTCGTCCGCCGCTTTCCGGATGGACGCGGCCGCTTCTTCGAGATCCACGACGACGCCTTTTTTCAGTCCGCTCGAATGTGCGTAGCCGGTGCTGAGAACCTCCAGGCCGCCGTCGGAGTGAGCGCGGGCGATCATCATGCAGATTTTTGTTGTCCCGACATCCAGTCCGCAAATGATTCGATTATTCTTGCTCACGAATTTCTGTACCTTTACGTCTTCGAGTCTTGGTTATTTCGCACTCGCATTCCTTGGAAGATACACGATCTTGTTCTCGAACCGAACGTCGATCGAGGCGAATTCCGTGTATTGACTTTTCAGCTTCTGGTATTCGCCGAGATTGTCCATGAGAGTGCGAAACCGTTTCAAATAATCCTTCTCGCCGAGATACACTTCGGCGGTGTCGTCCACCAGCAGAATTTTCAGATTTTCAGGATCCGAAATGTCCACTTCCGAAATTTGTTGCGTCGCGTGCGGCATCCCCTCTTCAATCTGCGACACCATGACAAGCCCCTGATGAATCCTGGTTGCATTTTCTTCCTGATACAGCTTGTAGTCTTCGGCGTCGTCCCCCAACACGCCTTTGAACACAGGAATATCCAGCTTGCCGAACTTCGGGTCATACCTGCCGAGCATGGTTCCATCCCGGTCGGCTATCATCAGTTCACCATGCAATTCAAGGATTACGGACGGAGTGCGCTCTTCCACATAAATGATGAGGTCTGACGGGAGTACGCGCCGTATTTCGACGCGCTTGGCCCAGGTTTCTTTCTCCAGCCGTTCCTTCAGTTTCTGGAGATCAATGCGCAGAACGTTCGCGGGAAAGTCCTGCCGGATAACCTCCTCCATTTCTTTCTGGTTGACCTCTTTGCAGCCGTAAAACGTCACCTGGCGGAGGTTGAATTTCTCCGAAGTGTAGGCGTACACAAAGACAGACAGCATGAAGGCGAGGATCAGCAGGAAAGCGCCGGTTTTTCCGAGGAGCTTCAATGCAGAGACGAAACGGCGCCCGGCAACGCGGTTTTTGCCGACAAGTTTGCGTCCGGCCTTTCTCCGCGCGGGATTCCCTTTGTCCGGAGGCGTAACGACTCTGGCACTCAGCGCTTCCCGCGATCTGTTGGTCTTTATCTCCATCGCGCGTTTTCCACTTAATCAAACGATAGAAGACAGGAGACAGAATTCAGATGCTCTTCTTCTGTTTTCTGTCTTTTGTCTCCTGCCTTCTATCTTTCAGAAATTCCTCGCCCACTTTCCAGACATCTCCTGCCCCAAGGGTGAGCACGAGGTCTCCGCTCCGGGTCGTTTCCCTCAAAATCTGAATCGCGTCTGCAAAGTCCGATGCGTAGCGGACATCGCGATGACCGAATTTTTTTATCTGCTCCACGAGTCTCTCGGCCGTGATGCCGGGCAGTGGTTCTTCGCCGGCGGCATAAATGGGCAGAACGATCAGTATGTCTGTATTGTTAAAAGCACGGACAAATTCGTCCTCCAGCGCCCTGGTCCGCGAATATCGGTGTGGCTGGAATATGGTCACTATCCGGCGGTCGCATGCATGGCGGGCAGCGCTTAGCGTGGCCGTGATCTCCGTCGGGTGATGGCCGTAGTCGTCCACGACAAGCACGTTCCCCTTTTCTCCTTTGATCTGGAATCTCCGGTCCGCGTTTTGAAAGGAGGTCAGCGCGGAAGCAATTCTCTTGAAGGGGATTTCCAGTTCCAATCCCGTGGCCACTGCTGCGAGGGCATTTAGAATTCCATGTCTTCCGGGAATGCGCAGGTGCAGCGTGCCCAGAAGGTTCCCCTTGTATCGCACCTGGCAGGAGGTGCCGAAGTCCTGGAATTCAACATGCGAGGCGATGAGGTCGGCCTGATTGCTGGTGCCATAGGTCACGATTCGCCGCTTGATTTGCGGAAGGATCGCTTGAACGTTCGGATCATCGAGGCACAGTACCGCTGCGCCATAGAACGGCACCTTGTTTGCGAAAGCGACAAACGCGGATTTGATCTCTTCCAGGTCCGTGTAGTGATCCAGGTGCTCTCTGTCGATGTTCGTGATGACGGCGATTGCCGGGGTCAGTTTCAGGAACGACCCGTCGCTTTCGTCCGCTTCCGCAACCAGAAAGTCGCCCTTGCCGAGTTTGGCGTTGCTGCCGAACGCGTTCAGCCTGCCGCCGATGACGGCGGTCGGATCGAAGCCGCCGGTTACCAGCACCGTTGCGATCATGGACGTGGTCGTGGTTTTGCCGTGGGATCCGGCAATTGCGATGGCGTATTTCAGGCGCATGAGTTCCGCAAGCATCTCGGCCCGGGGAATTACAGGAATCTGCAGGCGCTTCGCTTCGAGGACTTCGACATTGTCGGGGCGAACTGCCGAGGAGATCACTACGACGTTGGCGCCCTCGATGTGGGCGGCGCTATGCCCGGCGAAAATCTTGCCGCCCAACTTCTCCAATCGGTCCGTTACGGCGCTCTTCTTCATGTCCGATCCGGAAACCTGGTATCCGAGGTTCAGAAGGAGCTCGGCAATGCCGCTCATCCCTATGCCACCGATGCCGACGAAATGCAGTTTCTGGATTTTTCTGAACATAGCTATTCGGTTGCCTCCGTCAATCTTTCCTGATGCGATAGATTCAGGAGTACACCGGTAGCGACCAGATTCAACAAGATGGAACTCCCGCCCTGGCTGATGAACGGCAGCGCAATTCCCTTGGTCGGCATCATTGCCAGCACCATGGATATGTTGATGAATCCCTGCAATACAACCATGAGTGTGATTCCCAACCCAAGGTAGAATCCAAAACGGTCCGGCGCCCGAAGAATGATCCGCATTCCGCGATAGAAGAACACGAGAAAAGCGACTGCCACCAGGCAAGTGCCGATCAGTCCGAGCTCCTCGCCGATGATGGCGAAAATAAAATCGCTGCTGGCTTCAGGGAGGAAGAAGAGTTTTTGCTTGCTGGCTCCGAGACCAAGGCCGGCAAAACCGCCACTCCCTACTGCCGTCAGCGATTGTGAAATCTGCCAGCCTGAACCCAGAGGATCGTGAAACGGATTCAAGAAAGCCTTCATGCGTTCCAGCCGGAAGGGCACTCGCAGCACCAGGAAATAAAACACGGGCACTGCGAGAAGAGCTACGCCCGCAATATATTGCCAGGCCAAGCCGGCAACGAAAAGGAGGATTCCAGTGATCATGCACAGGCACAGCGCCTGGCCGAGATCAGGCTCGATTGCGATCAGGCCCCCAAACAGTCCGATGATGATGCCGAAGGGAAGCAGTCTCCGCACCGGCTGGTTGATTTCGCTTTCGTGCCTTTGGAGATAGGTCGCAATGAATATGAGCACGCACAGCTTGGCGACCTCTGAGGGCTGAAAAGAGATGAATCCGCCGTAGCGCAGCCAGCGGTGTGCGCCGTTCACACTCTTCTGGGTCAAGACAAATAAAAGGATGATTCCACAGATGATAAGAATTGTGCGAACGACCTTGGGCTTTTGCCAGATGTGGTAGTCCACATGCATGAGTATGAGAAGGGCAAGAAAGCCGGCGGCCGTGTACAGCAGCTGGCGCAAGAAGAAATAGGAAGATGTCCCGTGCTGCGAAGCTGCAACCACGGAGGAGGCACTGTACACCATGACGAGCCCGAAGATCGAAAGAAGTCCCGTCGTGATGAATAGTATCTTGTCGCTGCTTGGTTTATACGCCATAAATTAGTGTCTGCTGAGCGAAGTAAGGTTACGAACGGCCTCTTTGAAAACGCGTCCGCGATGCTCGTAGTTTTCAAACATATCGAAGCTCGCGCACGCAGGCGCCAGCAAAACCACATCTCCCGGACGCGCGAGCGTCCGGCATGTCGAAACCGCTTCCGGCATCGAGGACGCGTCGCTCATGTCAACGGTGCCGGACAAGGCTTCCCGGATCTTTCCTGCGGCCTCGCCAATCAGGACGACGTGCTTGACGCGCTCACGGACCAGCGCGCGCAACACGGAAAAGTCGCCCGCCTTGTCCCGTCCGCCGGCGATGAGCAGGATACCTTTGGGGAAAGACTCGAGTGCTTTGATCGCGGCGTCCACGTTTGTGGCCTTCGAATCGTTGTAATACTCCACTCCATCAATTGTGGACACCCACTCAATGCGGTGTTCCACGCCTTTGAATTTCCGGACGGTGTCTTTCAGACTCCCGGCGGGTGTGCCGGCAAGGATAGCCATGGCGCAGGCCGCGAGAACGTTTTCCAGGTTGTGGCGTCCCTTCAGGGTAATAGCGCTTACGGGAAACAGGTCTGTTTCACTCTGGCCGTCGCGGAAGATCACTTTGTCATCCCGCACAAAGGTACCCTGAGATGGGGTACGGAGACGGCTGAAGAAAAACGGTTTTGCGCGCAGATTTGTTGCCATTGCAGCGGTTCTTGGGTCGTCCGCATTCAAAACTGCAATGTCTGTCGCTGCCTGATTCATAAAAATGCGCTGTTTTGCCGCGACATAGTCGTCGAATCCCGCATAGCGATCCATGTGGTCGGGCGTGAGATTCAAAATGGATCCGATAAATGGGCGGAAATCCCGGATGCCCTCCAGCTGAAAACTGGAGAGTTCCACGGAGTAGAAATCGGCAGGCGACGAATCCCGGGCGAAGCCAATCAGAGGCGAGCCGATATTTCCGGCGGCGTGCGCTTTCAGCCCCCCCCCGTTCAGCATATCCGCAACCAGCGATGTGGTCGTTGTTTTGCCATTCGAGCCCGTGATGCCGATGATCTTTCCTTTCAAATGGCGATACGCCAGTTCCACCTCGGCGATGACCGGAATTCCCGCTCTACGACTTATTTCGAAAAACG
The DNA here is from genome assembly GCA_035506515.1 of Acidobacteriota bacterium. Classification (GTDB taxonomy): domain Bacteria; phylum Acidobacteriota; class UBA6911; order UBA6911; family UBA6911; genus UBA6911. The sequence continues at coordinate 8,223 of DATJPG010000003.1, read as the reverse complement.
GAAGAGAGAGGGGGACTCCGGGACTCACGATTACAAGATCGCATCGAGCAAAACTCTCGCCGCGATGGCCGCCCAGCTCGAGCACCAGTTCACCGGAATTCGAGGCAACTTCCCGAAGCGCCGCAATTTCGTGCTTCAGGGCTTCTTCAGTCCGAATGTCGGTGAGAATGACGCGCGCTCCGCAATTGAGCAGGAAGCGGGCGGACGCCAATCCGCTCTTCGCGGCACCTGCTACCAGCGCTGTTTTCCCCCGGTATTCCATCTCTCCAATACCCATTTGCATCAATTCAGAAGCTCAAAACTCGACCGTAAGCTCTGCACAATCTTTTCCACGCGGACGCCCCGCGAGCCCTTGACCAGCACGAGATCTCCCTTGTGCAAAATTGTTGCGACGAAATCCGCCGCGGCATCGGCATTGTCGAAGAAGCGCGCTTGTGCTTCCGGCACGCCCGATTCCACGGCGGCGCGCACGATCTCACGCGCGGCGCCCTGTATTCCTATCACCATGTCCAATCCCTGAGCTGCCGCATAGGTCCCGCATTCGGAGTGCATCGCACCGGATTCCTTCCCCAGTTCGAGCATTTCTCCCGCCACCAGAATCCGCCGCTTGTAGGAGGGGATCGCGGACAGGACCTCAATCATCTGCATGAGGGCCTGGGGATTGGAGTTGTAGGAATCATCGATGACGGCGAAACCGTCTGCGAACCGCAGGAGCCGACCCCGCATGGACGCCTGCTGCAGTTTGCCCAGGCTATCAACCATTTGCTCCGCGGGGATACTGAAACGATGGCCCAAGGCGACGGCGGGGAGGGCATTCATCACATAGTGTGCTCCGGCAAACGGGATGGCGGCCTTCCGGGTGATCCCCGCAAAAATAAGATCGAACCGGGTCTGGTCCGGACCGGTGATTTCGACACTGGCCGCTCGTATATCTGCAAGATCGGAGAAGCCGAAAGATATTTTGCGTCCCGCGAATTTGGCGGAAATCTCGCGCACCAGCAGGTCGTCCGCGTTATAGATCAGCGTTCCGTCGGGTGGAAGCGCCTGCGCCAGCTCACTCTTGGCCTGCGCGATTTCCTCCAATGAATCGAAAAACGCGAGATGCGCTGGGGCTATGTTAGTGAGAATTCCGATCGTTGGCTCGGCGATGCGGCACATTTCCGCGATTTCGCCCGGCGCGCTCATCCCCATTTCGAAGATTCCAAAATCATGCTGAAGGCGTAGACCGAACAGAGCCAAGGGTAGGCCGAAGAGATTGTTATAGTTGCCCGGCGTTTGATACACGTTGAAGCTGCTCTGCAGGACTTGTGCGACGAAGGTCCTGGTCGTGGTTTTGCCCATGCTTCCCGTAATTGCCACCAGTGTTCCCGGCCAGCGGCGTCGGACCAACATGGCGAGATCCTTGAGCGCTTTATGGGTGTCCACAACTTTCACGAGCACGGCCGGGAATTTCCCGGGATATTCGTAGCTGCGCTCCACCACAGCGCCGAGAGCACCTTTGGATAGCGCGTCAGGGATAAACCTGTGCCCGTCCTGGTTCGGTCCGCGAATGGCAAAAAAGATGTCGCCTCTCTGCAGACTCCGGGTGTCGATCGACACATTGGCAAAGACGGTATCTCTCGAACCGAATACGAGAGTGCCTCCGGTGCCGGCTTCCACCTCTGCTGCTGTCAGTTCAGACGCCATAAATGCCATTCAGCCAAAAAACTTCGGGGACGCGCCCCATATCCTCAGGGTCTATTTACCCCTAAGCGCTTCAGGATTAATTCCATTGCCAGCTTTCGGTCGTCGAAAGGAGTCATTTTGGTTCCGATGATCTGGTAATCCTCGTGACCCTTGCCTGCAATCACGACTACATCCCTTCTTTTTGCCATTGTGATTGCGGAGGCGATCGCCTCCCCCCGGTCCACAACGATAGAGTATCGTGCCGTTCCCCGGCTCAGTCCGGGCTCGATTTCCTTAAGGATGCCCAGCGGATCTTCTGTCCTCGGATTATCCGAAGTTGCAAACACGAAATCGCTCATCTTCGCAGCGATTTCGCCCATGACAGGGCGTTTGGTGCGATCGCGATCCCCTCCGCAGCCAAAAACCACGATGACCTTCTCGTGGGGCAGCTGGCGAACCGTCTCCAGGAGATTCTGCAGCGAATCCGGCGAATGCGCATAGTCGACAATAACGCTGAAATCCTGTCCTGCATTGACGAGTTCCATCCTGCCGGGCACTCCTTTAAGGCCTTCGACGCCGGCGCGAATGGTATTCAGATCCAGACCCAGGCCGAGAGAGGCGCCTGTCGCGGCCATGACGTTGTACACATTGGGCCGGCCAATCAGGTGAAGGCGCAGGTGCATTTTTCCAACCGGAGTCGCGCATTCCAGGTCCATGCCGTCAAACCGGCTGTTAAAGGCGATCGCCCGAATCTCCGCGGGCTCGTTGAAACCGAAACGCATGAGCGGAATTTTCACATCCTTTGCAAGCCGCTTGCCGAAGGGATCATCCGAATTGATGACTGCCGACTCAATTCCGTTACCGTTTCCTTCCGAGAAGAGAATGTGCTTGGCTTTGAAATAACTCTCCATATCCCCGTGAAAATCCAGGTGGTCGTGCGTCAAATTCATAAACACGCCGACGGCAAACTTGGTTTTGTATACGCGCTTCAGCTCCAGGGAGTGGGAAGACACTTCCATTACGCCATGCGTGCACTTTTCGTCGACGGCCTGTCGGAGGAATTTCATCAGGTCGGCGGATTCCGGAGTTGTGTGACTGCTGTGAAAACGGTATTCCCCGATCCTTGTTTCGATGGTGCCTGCCAGGCAGGAACGGAGACCGGCGCAGCCATAAATCGATTCCATCAAATAGGAAGTCGTGGTTTTTCCTTTTGTTCCGGTGATGCCGACCAGTTTCAATTCAGCCGAAGGGTCGCCGTAAAAAATACGGGAGATCTCGGCCAAGAATCTTCGGGCGTCCGGAGTGGATATAGATACAGCCTCAAGACCGGGATCGGTTCTGCCTTCCACGGCAATAGCAATGGCGCCATTCTGAATCGCTTGGGCGATGAACCGTGCTCCATCCTCTTTTTTGCCTTTGATGGCAACAAAAAGATCCCCTTTTTGTACTGATCGGGAATCGTATGATATGCCTCCAATATCGGCGGCGACATTTCCCGTCCAGTGAATGCCAGGAATCTGCTCCAGCATTTTGCTCAACAACATGGGTGTCCAATCCTACTTAATACTCAACAATGTGGCTATCCGCTCCCATCCATCCGCACCAGCCGGAGATCCCTCGATTGCATAAAAATGGGTGTCCAGTTTCTCGCTCGATTGCACGAAAATGGGTGTCCAGTTTCTCCAGTTTCTCGCAAAAGTGGGTGTCCAGTTTCTCCAATTTCTCTCAAACGGCTGTCCACGAGAAAGTGGGTGTCCAAATCTTCTCCAAATCTTCTTTAAATTGACTGTCCAAATTTGACTCAGGGGCGTATGGCTGCTGACAGCGGCAATCCGGAATGCTGTGTTGCAAGGCTTGCCGAAGTCGTTGGCAATGAATCCTTTACGCGTCCTTTCGCAAACGTTACGCTCAGTGTGGCCCCGATTTGTACTTTGCTTCCCGGCACCGGCCACTGGTATACCGCCACCCCTGACCCGTTCGCCTGTAAACGGATTCCGAGATCCATGCACCTGTCCAAAACCTTTCGCTTGGCCATTCCTCGAAAATCCGGCAGCACGATGAGTTCTCCTCCGACTGGCACCGAAATTTCCCGTGGGGATTCCTCCTCGGACTGGATTTTGGCAATCGACTGCAGCGGCTCGATTGGGATGGCGTTAGGAAGGTAATCTTCCGAGCCTGCATCGACGGTTAGCGGAGCGATTTTTCGCAACGGAAGGCTCTGATCAGGGGGGATCTTAAGCAGCATCAGAGTTTCCTGGGCGATTTTTTGGAAAAATGGAGCGCTGACGTCACCGCCGTAATGGCTCCCTTTCGGTTCGTCAATTTGGACCAGAACCGTGATTTTTGGCTGCGGGAGCGGTGCGAATCCTATAAATGATGAAACGTACTTGCTCTCGGAATACTGGCCGTTGACGATCTTTTGAGCCGTGCCCGTCTTGCCTGCTGCACGGTAGCCTTCCAGGGCCGCGCGCTTGCCGGTCCCCCGCAGGACAACGCCTTCAAAAGCGTTGCACACAGCTTCGGCAGTACGCGGGCTCATGAGGCGCGTTCGCTCCGGAGCACGGGCAAACACGAGATCGCCGTTTTCATCTATAATCCGGTCCACAATCGTTGGCCGGACTCTGTACCCGCCATTGGCGATGGCATTGATGGCCGTAAGAATTTGAACCGACGTGACGCCAACTTCCTGGCCAAAAGATATCGCTCCGATCGACAGACCAGACCAGTTATGCCAATCCCGAACCAGGCCGATGATCTCGCCCGGAAGATCGATCCCCGATCTGGAGCCAAACCCAAAGTTACGAAGCGCTTCATAGAGTCCCTGCTGCCCCAATCTTAGTCCGAGTTTCGAGGCGCCCACGTTCGAAGAGTATTCGAGAATCTGACTGAAGCTCAGAAGGCCGTATGCTTTGTGGTCGTGAAACAAGTGCCCGCCGATCGTGATGGTCCCCATCTGACAATCGATCATTTCTTCAGGCCGGGTCAGTCCGGCTTCCAGGGCCGCCGTGGCCACGACAACCTTGAATGTGGAGCCGGGCTCGAAAATATCCGAGATAGCCCGGTTCCGCCATGCATCCGGTTCGTAGCGATTGTAGGTATTGCAGTTGAATTGCGGATAGTTCGAGAGCGCAAGGATCCTGCCGGTTTCCGACTCCATGACGATTGCAACGCCGGCCCGGGCCTGGGCTTTCTCCACGGCGGCTTTCACCTCTCGGTCCGCGATATACTGTATAGATTTGTCGATGCTGAGGACGAGCGACCGCCCTTGGGTGGGCGGTTTGTCGATATTCACTCTGAAGGACTTGCGCCGCGCATCGACATCGAAAGAATAGACCCCCTCGGTACCTTTAAGGTCCTTGTCGTACTGTAATTCGATTCCCGAGCCCCCGTCCCCGTTCATGTTTACGAAGCCAAGTACCTGGCAGGCGAGCTCGCGATTAGGATACACGCGCATGCTCTCATCCACAAAATAGACTCCGTCGATTCCGAGCGCCTCGATCTGCTTTTCGGCCTGGGGATCGATCCGGCGCTTAATCACCATGAAGCTTTGCCGGGCGGGGTCCATCATCCGGCCCAGGAGCTCCTGAGGGTTCAAATCCAATATAGCAGCGAGTTCCTGGGCTGCTTTCTGCGGGTCCTGTATTCTGCGGGGTTCTGCCACCGCAGTGCTGACCGCCACACTGGTTGCAAGTTCGGCCATATGCCTGTCGTAGATAACGCCGCGCGGGGCATGAATTGAGCGGGTGACCTGCTGTCGTTGAATTGCGAGCTGCACGAAAGAGCGGTGCTCGAAAATCTGCAGTTGCACCAGGCGAATCAGAATGAGAAAACTCCAGAAGGTAATTCCCAGTATTACTAAAACAATCCTTCCGGATTTAAGTCCAGGCATAAGATTTACGATTGACGATCTGCAATTGACGATCGAAGGGGATGCCGTCTCTCAATCGTCAATCGTCAACCGCAAACCATCAATCTCCCCCCATTGGTCCCGAGAGAATCCGTTAGTCGGAATAATCCACAAAACGCTTCGCAGCGACAGGTCTTTTCAGGCTTACAGTCTTGGCATCTGACATTGCCATTTCATTGGACGTACCACGCTCCAAATCCGGGATTCCAGGCATGAGGATCTGGGACGGGCGCAACGGAACCATTCCCAATTCGTTGCGGGCGATCGTCTCGATACGTTCGGGATTTTTCAGGACTTCGTTATCGAGCAGCAGCCTCTGATGGGTGCGCAGCAGCGTCTCTTCTTCGGCGAAAAGGCTTTGGCTTTCATACCCCGTATTGACGATCTGACTGCGGATCCACGAATAGAACAGGAGGGCTCCGGCGACCACCGCAAGGGCTATGATGATTCGCATGAGCTCCGACAGCATATCCACGTCGAGCTCATTCTTAATGCCGTAATTGCGCGTTTCAATTCCCTGTGCCCAATCCGTCATGGTAGCCTCCAATCCCTCGGCTGGTGCATATGTCCCCAGATGCAAGTGCGTCGAAAAAGCTCAAACCTTCTCCAATGATCTCAGGCGAGCGCTGCGGGCTCGCGGATTTGCGGCAAGCTCCTCCGGGCCCGGTGTGATGGGGCGGGGAGTAATCAGAGAACCCAGTGGTAGTCTTGGACATCTGCAAAGTTCGGGCGGCTGGTCGCAAATACACTGGCCCGCCAGTCGGCGAAATGCCCTTTTGACGATCCGGTCTTCCAGAGAGTGGAAGGCAATAACCACGATTCTGCCACCGCTTTTCAAGAAGCTGAACGCTTCCGACAGAAAATCTTCGAGCCCGTGCAGCTCCTCATTGACCGCGATTCTTAATGCTTGAAACGTTTTTGTCGCCGGGTGAATTGCCTGGTGACCCCGGACTTTAAAGACGCGGTTGATGATGGAAGCCAGCTGAGAGCAGCGTGTGATGGGCGCTTTTTCCCTTTCCTGAACGATCGCGGCGGCAATCCGGCGCGAGAGCCGCTCTTCGCCGTAACGATAAATAATGTCGGCCAATTCCACCTCGGAGGAGTTGTTAATCAGGTCCGCCGCGTTCCATTGCTGCGTTCTGTCCATTCGCATGTCCAGTACTGCATCCGATTGGAAACTGAAACCGCGCTCAGGGGATAAGAGTTGGTAGGAGGACACGCCAAGGTCTATGAGAATCCCGTCCACTGGCTTGATCGCCAGGTTGTTGAGTATCAGGGGCAGGTTCTTGTAGTTGTCGTGGAATAAACGCAAGCTGTCGGAAAATGGTTTCAATCGGGCCTGGGCCTTTTCCAATGATTCCTTGTCGCGATCGATGCCTATCAGCAAACCTCCGGGCTGGATCTTCTCCAGGATGGCCTGCGAATGGCCGCCCATTCCTACGGTGGCGTCGACATAGATGCCGCCCGGCTTGATCTGAAGCAGATTGAGCGCTTCTCTGGCCATGACGGGAACGTGGTCGTCGTCATGATGTCTCAATTGCATTGTCATGTTATTCCGTGCCGCAGCTCTCAACCCTATCCCCATACAGAAAACCAAAACGCCGGAAATCAGAAGTCAGAAGTCAGAAGTCGAATGTGGTGTGGCGAATATTACGGCGGACCGGAACTGCTGCGATCTGACTCCTGACTACCGAATTCCGGCTCATTCTTAAAATCCTTGCTCGGCCAGTCTCTCACGCTCCGCCAGGGTGAGAGGGCTTTCCTTCAGGCTCTTTCGAAATACTTCGTCATTCCAAACTTCGAGATGGTCGATTTTCCCAATCACGATGACATCGCCGGAAATCTGGGCGTCTTCCCGGAGCGATTGGGGAACCAGAATGCGGCCCTGAGGATCCATCTGCGTCAAAAGGCCATAGTAGCTGGTGAATCGCTGCAGCTTCATTTTGGCCGGATCCATTCTCGGAGGCTCCTGGAACTTCTGAGCTACTCTTTGCCAAACAGGTATCGGGTAGATCTGGGCGCATTGCCCGTCGTCGCTGGTTACGTAGTAGGTGTTATCTTCGGTTTCCGGTAAATCGCGACGAAACTTTGCAGGCAGCCGCAATCGCGATTTGTCGTCAATTTTCGCAGAATATCTGCCCCAAAGCATATCAGGCTCTTGCTACACTGGATACCCAGTTTGTGAAATAACTTTTCAGTGGAAAGTGCTTATTGGTGGCCCTTTTAAACCACTTCGAACCACCTTTGACCACTTCACAATAAGTTGTTTGCTCTCTTTGTGTCAAGGAAAATATCGATCTCAATTACATTTTTTGGATATTCACCAGTTGAACGCAAAAAAACGCGAAAAAATGAACCACCGACAGCCCCAAGGGTCCGCATACGGATACGGATAAGATGACAAAAGTGGAGATGATAATAATAATAATAATAATAATAAAAGTGGACACCCACAAATCGTGACACCACAAAATCACAATGAGAAACGTGGACACCCACAGTTTCTTGCATGAAAAACATGGACACCCACTAACTGGAACCAGAGGCAAGCAAGAAGAAGTGGGTGTCCAGGAATTTCCGCAGACTGGGAGAACAAGGTCTAGGAGGCAGATCAGGTCCGCAAAGTCAAGGATTGGGGGGCAAATTCGGGC
>DATJPG010000002.1:0-28496 GCA_035506515.1 Acidobacteriota bacterium | reverse complement strand
CAGCATCCTGAAAGCTACCGCCATTTGCTTTTGTAAAAGCGTACCTGGTTATAGTGTCCCTTGTTCGGCCGCCGTCCGAAGGACACTATAACCAGGTGCCGTTTTTTTAAATGAGGAAAGGATCCAAAAATGAATGACCTGAGATACCCGATTGGGCCATATAAAGAAAGCCTTCCTTCGGATGCCAGTGCTCGACTCAAGTTGTTGTCCGAACTGGTCGATGCGCCGAATCAGCTGCAAGCAGCCGTGGCTGATTTATCCGAGAGCCAACTGGATATGTCGTATCGGCCCGGCGGCTGGACGGTAAAGCAGGTGGTGCATCATCTCGCAGATGCACACATGAATTGGTATATTCGAACGAAGTTCGCGCTCACGGAAGAGTCTCCCGTCATCCAGCCCTATGACGAGGCCCGCTGGGCTGAACTGAATGACGCGCGCACGGCACCTCTCGGTCAATCTCTTATGTTGATGGACGGCCTTACGCAGCGGTGGGTCAGGTTGTTGCGTTCTTTATCAGAACAAGAATGGAAATGCAAAATCGTTCACCCGGAGCGCGGAGTCATGACGCTGGATGCTATCCTGCCCTTAATTACCTGGCACGCAAAACACCACATCGCCCACATCGTGTCGCTCCGCACCCGCATTTAAAAGCGTACCTGGTTATAGTGTCCCTCGGACGGTGGCCGAACAAGGGACACTATAACCAGGTACCATTTTTTTATGACAGAAGATGCTGGGCGCGGATCAACCGGTCCTGCACTTGGACACCGTTCGGGCACCGGATGCCACAGGAAGAACAATCGCTGCAGCGTACGTCGCGCACCTCTTTCGCGAGATCTCTGAAATTCACAACGGCCTGATGATAATTGCCGCAGAAATCGTGATACGCCAGGAAACGCAGCACATCGGTCACAGGCACGCCTTTCGGGCACTGCCCTTTGCACTCGTAGCACATACGGCAGTAATCCGGCCGGATCCGTTCGTTCATCACGTACAGCAGCTTTTCATCTTTCGGCGTGTAGGGTTCCGACATCGCCCTGAAATTCATCTCGAGCTCGGGGATGGTCTTCATATGAGGGACGGTCGTTCCGATCGCCGGATTTTGCAGAACCCATTTGATGCCCGCCAATGGGCCTTCGCCTTTGGTTGCGGGCGGATTATCCACCGTCTTCAGATTAAACCCCGTCAACGCCACCACGACCTTCATGGCGATGATGCCGACGCCGGCCGCACTCATCTTCTTGATCGCCTGATCTCTGTAAATACCGCCAATGGGAAAACTGTAGGTGGTTTGAACCACATCAAATTTCCCGGTCTTTACGACGAAGTCCGCCATGTTATTTGGATCGTGACAACTGAAGCCGATGAAACGTGTTTTCCCCGACTTTTTGCACTCCAACAAGCCGTCAATGGCCTCATCTGGTATCTGTGCAGGATTGTCCCTGCCGTGCAGGTGCCATATATCGATATAATCCGTGCCGAGCACCTTCAGGCTTGTCTCGAGATCTTTTATGATCGCATCCTTTGTTCTTGAAGGCGACTTGGTGGCAATGACAAACTTTTCCCGTTTCCTCCCTTTAATAACGCCGGCGAAAATTTTCTCGCTGTCCCCGTAGTCACGGGACGTGTCGAAATAATTCACGCCCATATCCAGGGCTCGGGATACGACCTCGGGAATGGGAACGAATCCGATTCCATAGCCGACCCCAGAAACCTTCAGTCCCGTTTTACCCAGAGTTCTATAGGTTGGCTCGGGCGACTGCTGCGCAAATGGATCCAATCCCGTCGATGAAACCAGGCCTGCGGCAGGCAGGGCAAGCCCTGCTTGCAGAAACCTTCTTCTTGACTGATCGAGGCTCATGGAACCTCCTGTTGAGTATGGTTGTCGATTAGCCGCTGATCCTTACAAGATCCAATTTTGCTATAGGCCGCACCTTACCTCAGATCGTGGGGTTCGGCAACGATAAATGTCACAAGCATGCAGTACCTGGTTATACTGTCCCCCTCCGGCTGCGTATCCGCATTCATGATCCCGAGGGACACTATAACCAGGTACGGGTTCATTGCCTGATTTAAATCATATTCATTCGCTGCATTTAAAGTAAACTATTCGCATTAGTCGCGATGAATATGTCTTGATCCTGGCCGGTCAGGAAGAAACACTGAAGCAAGGAGACCTCTCCAATGGCGAATGGGAATGGAATAGGTGGTTACGCAGGAAAAATACTGCGTGTCGATCTCACCAGTGAGCGCATCACCGAGGAGATCCTCGACAAAGAAACCCTGCGAAAGTACGTCGGCGGCACGGCGCTTGGCGCCAAGTATCTCTACGAGGAAGTTCCTCCGGCAGTCGAATGGTCGGACCCTGAGAACCGGATCATGTTTTTTACAGGTCCTCTGACCGGCACGAGAGTCGGGTCAGGGATTTTTTCCGTGATCAGCAAAGGGGCCACGACAGGTTTGGCTGGAACATCCCAGGCGAACGGGTTCTTCGGAGCTTTCCTGAAATTTGCCGGATTTGACGGAATTATCGTTCAGGGCCGGGCAAAGAAATGGAGTTACCTCTACATCCACGACAACACGGCCGAGATTCGAAGCGCGGAAGACCTCGCCGGCGAGGATACGTGGGAAACCGAAGACGCCATTAAAAAGGGACTGAAGCGGCAGAGCAGCGTCTATTCCATCGGCCCGGCCGGCGAGAACCTGGTCCGGTTCGCGTGCATTGTCGGGGACCACGGCCATGTTGTTGCCCACAGCGGTCTTGGTGCCGTCATGGGATCGAAAAAGCTAAAAGCGGTTGTAGCCGAGCGAATGCAGCGAAGTATCAAGGTTGTCGATCCCGGACGCCTTGCCAAATTGGCGAAGTCTATGTACGAGACGGCGCTGAAAGCCATGCCCACCCTCCCTTCCGGAGGAACGGCTGCCGGATATCCCATCCTATACCGCGGCGGTCAGCTGCCGGTGAAGAATTACACCACGAACATTTTCCCTGAATTTGAGAAATTCGGCCCCGACTACCTCCGCACACACTTCAAAGTTTCACAGACCACCTGCTGGGGATGTCGCATTGCTCACTGCCGGATGACGGAGGTCACCGAGGGCCCTTACAACGGTTACGTGGGCGAAGAACCTGAATATGAAGCCTTGGCCGGGATGAGTGCAGCCATCGGCAATACCGACCCGGGCTCCACCGTCATGCTCGGAAACGAGACCGACCGGCTGGGCATGGACGTGAACGAATCCAGTTACACAATTGCCTGGATGATGGAGTGCTACGAAAAGGGGCTTTTGGGCAAGAATGCATTCGACGGTCTCGAGATGACGTGGGGAAACGTAGAGGCAACACTGGCCATGCTGAAGAAGATCGCCTATCGGCAGGGCTCAGGCGATATCTTTGCGGATGGTTTAAAGAGAGTGGCAGAGAGATTTGGCGGCGAGGCGCAGAAGTGCGCGGTTTACACGCTGAAAGCGGCGAGTCCCCGCGGACACGATCATCGGGCACGCTGGATGGAACTGATCGACACGTGCACGTCGAATACCGGCACCATCGAGGTCGGCCCCGGAGTTCCCTTCATTAAGGAACTGGGACAGCCGCCGCTGAAGGATCCCTTCGATGCCATGGAGGTTTCGACCATGAACGCCATGGTCAACGGGCGGCGCATCTTTGAGGACTCCCTCGTCGTCTGCATCCTCACGAGCCACGACTTCCAGATGGAGGTGGACGCGCTCAACGCCGTAACAGGACTGGATTACAGCTTGCAGGAGGCGTTCGATGTAGGACGGCGAGCGGTCAATCAACTTCGCGTCTTCAATTTCCGCAATGGGCTGACGAAAGAGGCCGAGACTCCGTCTCTGCGGTACGCATCGGTGCCGGTCGACGGCCCGCAGGCCGGCAAGACCATCATGCCCCAATGGGAAGCTCTGAGGAGCAACTATTACAAAAATATGGGGTGGAATCCTGAAACCGGAAAGCCGCTGCCGGAGACTCTCGAAAAACTCGGCCTTGCGCACCTGGTTGCCGATCTCAACAAAATTTGAGCGGGGGCAAGAGGCCGGAAGAACAGCAAGGATAGAAAGTCCATGCTGCCCCCGGCGAAGTAAGTACCCTCCGGCAGAGCCGGAAGATCTATCAACGAATCAGTCGGGTCAAGTAATAATGGAGGTTCTCCGATGAACCAAACACCTCAAGCTCTATTTAGAGAACGAGAGCAACGAGTTCTGGATGCGATAGCACTCCATAGGCCGGATCGAGTGCCTGTGATCCCTCTCTTCGGGGCTTTTGCGTCGGCTTATGCGGGTATCAGCCGCAAGGATGAGCTTTATGACCAGGAAAAGAGCTACGATGCGAACCTGAAAGTAACTCTCGATTTTCAGCCGGACATGGCGACGGCGCCCCTGGCGTTCGGCCCCACGATGGAATCCCTGGATTACAGACAGCTGAAGTGGTCAGGGTACGGATTGCCGGACAATCTTGGCTATCAGTTTGTCGAGGGCGAATATATGAAGCCCGAAGAGTACGACGCATTTCTTTTCGATCCGTCGGACTTCACCGTACGCACCTATTGGCCTCGCATTCTCGGGCAAACAGCCGCATTCGGAAAACTTCCGCCGCTTCGAACGATGATCAGCTATTTCGCCGGACTATCCTCGGGCTTTATGGCCTTCGGTACGCCCGAGGGGATCGCGACGCTGGAAGCCCTGCGGAGAGCCGGGGAATCGTCAATACAATCGTTCGGCGCCCTGCAAAACTACGTTCGCAATGTCACGGCAGCAGGATTTCCCATGTTCTTTGCTTCAGGGACTGAGGCACCCTTTGACGCTCTGGGGGATTTTTTCCGGGGGACCAAGGGCGTCGTTCTTGACATGTATCGACGGCCGGAGAAAGTCATGGCCGCGTGCGAAAAGCTTCTTCCCATCATGCTGGAATCCGCAATACCGGCGGCCAAGGCTTCCGGAAACCCTCGCGTATTCATTCCGCTGCACAAAGGGTCGGACAACTTTATGTCGCTCGATCAATATCAAAGATTCTACTGGCCGACTCTCAGGGAACTCCTGCTCGCGCTCGTTAAAGAAGGCCTCACGCCAGTTGTTCTGGTCGAGGGACCGTACAATTCCCGGCTGGAGACCATCCGCGATATCCCCGAGGGAAAGATTGTCTACTGGTTTGAGCATGTGGATATCGCGAAGGCAAAAGCAATCGTCGGGCAGAGGGCCTGTATCATGGGCGATGTGCCGATGTCACTTCTCTCAACCGGAACGGTGGACCAGGTAAAAGAGTATTGCAAACGACTGATCGATACGGCAGGGGAGAACGGCGGGTTTATCATGAGTTCGGCCGCAAACCTGGACGATGCGAAGGTTGGTAATGCCAAAGCCATGATTGAGTTCACGCGGGAATACGGAGTCTATTTTTGATGATGACAGGACGAGGCGGAACAGACTATATTTGCCGCTGTTGCATCCACACAAAATCCAATTTCGATGCTTTGAGCGGAAATAATCAGTTAAACGTGTGAAAGGAACGGAGGGCGGAACGATGAAGCGGAGTACCTTATTCATTGTTGTGGTCTGTATATGTGCAATTCTTGCGGCCTATGCGCTGATGACTGTCGCTCAGGATAAAAACGCGAAGCCGGTGCAGAAAAAATTCATTCCTTCTCCCGTGTTTTCCCCACCCTATCCGCCGCTGCCACACCATTTCAGCGACGTGAAAGCCATTTCAATCTTGTGCCAGGCTCCGAAAGGGGCGATCAAACGGGCGCTGATGCAGCCTCTCGAACCGGGCGGCGACGGCGATCTGTTTACCCTGCTGCTGGGTTGGACTGGGGACGTGGAAAAGGGAGGATATAACGTCCACGAGATCGCGATCAATACTCAGGTCCAATGGAAAGGCCAGACCGGCAACACTACGCTGATCGAATATATCGACAGCGATATGGGGCTTCTCGCCGGCCGCGAACCTTATGGATGGCCGAAAAAGATGGCGGATATTACCTGGACTCAGACCGCGACGGGTTGGACAATCACGGCTAAAAAACTGAAAGACCAGGGCAGCGTTCCGCTGATGAAAATCGAATACAAGATATCCCAATCCGTACCCGCGGTGAAATGGCCGGAAATGGGCCCCGTGCTCCTGATCAGGCGCACTGCCAACGCTTCACCCACAACTCCGGCCATAGGCGAGCTCGTGTGCCTTGGCTGTAACGCTCCCAAAGCAAAAGTCAGCACTCCGTTGGTAATCCCCGCTGGCCCAAAGGACACGAAGGGTACCGCCACGGTTCAGTTTTTTGACGGCCCACACGATCCTCTAACCTTCTTTGGCCCGATCAAAGTGCTCGATGCAAAGATGACGGTTTCGGAAGGCGCGATGCCCGGCGGCGGCCTGGGCTTGGGCGAAGTGATCTATAAATGGGAAGAGTAGCTTGAAATGGTGAGCCGCGAGGGAATCGAACCTTCAACCTGCCGATGAAGAGAAGCTGGCAGTAGCAAGTAGCAAATACGGTAAATCACTCAAATGGGCGGCTGGCAAGGGTTCTCAGCCGCCCGATTTTTTGGAGTGATTCTGAATTATTGCGCGAAACCAATGGACTCTGTGGGAAAGGCTTTGTTTTGATCTGAATCTTTACACGATTACGCCCGCGCGAATTCTGGCAATTTCCAGATCCTCCGGATCCAATTCCATCTGCAATAAGAGAATGCGTGAACTCTGATGCAGTTCAACGGGTACTTTGCTCCGTGCACCCGGCGAAACCAGGATGCGACCATATTGCGAGTCTCTCAATAAGCGACCGAAATCAGCCACCTCGTCGACCGGCCGCCAGGAGATGTTTGCATCTTTACATTTCATCCGTTTGTGCAGCTGCTCAACAATGAAGCGAGCGCTTGAAATGGCATGATTCGGAAAAAGAACGAGGATAGAAGATGACTTTATCTTTTCCAGCGCCTTGATCGTTTGTTCCGTGTAGCAAATTTCGATGGGAATAATGTCAATCTTCCTCCCCCGAGGTATGCGTCGGATACTATCGGCAATGAGATGGTTGACGAGTACCTTTCGGAGTTTGCCGTCACGAATAAGAGCAAGTTTGAATTCGTCTACCGACAGGCCTACTACCGAAGCGTGCCAGGAGTGAGACACTTGTTCCGCCCTTCGAAGGGCTGTTTCTTTATCCGGATCAACATAAGCAATAAACGGAGACCGATGCTCGTCTTCCTGCGTACTCCGGCTGAGATACCTGGAAAATGCGATCGGGGATACTCCGATCCCCCGGATCCGCTTGATAATATCCTTGGATAATTCCTGACATTTTATATTGACAGAGTCCGGCGCCGCAGCGGATACGGCAACTGCGGTCCTCTTGCCAGGAGCAGCAGAAAGCAGGCCGGAGTGACGCAAGGCCAGATATGCCCGGTGAATTTGGCCTCGATTCACGCCCGTCTGCTTTTCCACTTCGCGAATCGGCGGTAGAACATCACCTCTTTTGAGCACTCCCATAGCAATTGAAAGCTTGATCTGTTCCTGAATCTGTTTAATGACGGGGACGGGACTGTTCTTTTCGATCTGGAATTCCATAGCATTCATAACAGAATCAAATGTGGGTGGCCTGCATAGCACAAAACTTTTGTACAAATCCCTCTATCCGGCATTGCATATGCACCACGGGTGCAATTCTCCTCCGCAACTACCGGGGTCATAATTGTACACGTGTGACACGTATGCTGGCACAGACTAATCTGAGAAGTCAATCCGTGGCGCCACGGAGGCCGCAGACTTCCCCTGCTTCTCTCTTAAAATGCAAAATATTGTTGCCGCAAGCATTTTAGCATATGTCATATATTTGTGACATGTTGTCCTATGAGTGTGACATAATGCCTGACAGCCATATTTTGTGCACATGGCGGCCCGCATGTACCAACGTGAAGTAGTGATTGAAGAGAGACATTTCCGCATCGGCGCTTTATAAAAGCAAATGTGAGTGGTGGGAATCGTCCGGCCGAAAACGTGCGCAAGACAGCACGAGGAGAAATCAAATGAGTTCCAGCACAGGCAAAAAGAATCAAACTCGCAGGGCATTTTTTAGCGATGTAACAGCCTCCACCGCCCTGGCCGCAGTGGCAATTTCCCAATTGGGCTTGCAGACGGCGGCAATGGCACAAGAGAAAAAGGAGCCATTGGACAGTTTCAGGATGCCCCAAAACCTTCCACCCTGGCCCAAAGGAACTATCGGCAACAAATACGACCATCTGTTCTGCAGCAGGCTGAAAGAGAAACCGCTGACGGACACAATACTCTCGCCTACGATCAGTTTCCGCGGCAACAGTGACCTCCCGGGCGCCGGCATCAATTTCGGCTTCCGCTATTACGTCAAACCATTCAAGATGGAACTGCAATCGCATCACCACGATGTCGACGAATATCTCTTTTTCCTGGGAGCTCAGCTGCCGGATCTGACGGCCAACTTCGATGCGGAAATCGAAATATTTCTGGGACCGGAATACGAAAAACACATCATCACCAAGCCCTGTATCCTCTATATTCCTAGAGGGTTCGAGCACAATCCTATGGACATAAAGAGGGTAGGCAAACCATTACTGTTCATGCCGCTGCTTCTGTCGCCCTATTTCAACGGGTACTACCAGACGGGCTACATGCAAATGATTGGGCATGAGAAAATCGACTAGAGTTATTTGGAGGCAAAAATGAGGAAGAGTCATATCGCAGGAATCTTTGTGGTGGCCGTGCTCTCGATCGCTCCTTTCGCGTTCTCGCAGATACAGAATGTAAAGTCGACCGGCGGTCAATTGCAGGGAGTTGTGGTTGATGGAGTGGCTTCGTTTAAGGGTATTCCTTTTGCGGCGCCACCGGTGGGCAATCTGCGCTGGGCGGCTCCACAGCTTGCGAAGGGCTGGACAGGCATCAAAAAGGCGGATTCTTACGCGTCCGGCTGCATGCAGGATCCAGGCATGTCCAAGATGATGGGCGCCTCGGTGAATGTCAGCGAAGACTGTTTGTACCTGAACGTATGGACAGCTGCAAAAACTGCCGGAGAAAAACGACCTGTGATGGTGTGGATTCACGGCGGCGCATTCGTCGGCGGAATGACGGGCACCCCAATGTTCGACGGAACGAAATTCGCCCAAAAAGGCGTGGTGCTGGTAAGCATCGCTTATCGACTTGGTGTTTTCGGATTCATGGCGCATCCGGAACTCAGCCGTGAAAGCGGCAAGGGATCAGGCACCTATGGAATTCAGGATATGATCGCCGGACTCCAATGGGTGAAAACCAACATTGCGCGATTCGGGGGCGATCCTTCGTGTGTAACGATTTTCGGCGAATCTGCGGGAGGGATTGCAGTCGGCATGCTTTCTGCCGCCCCGGGTGCCAGGGGTCTTTTTCAGCGCGCAATTTCCGAAAGCGGCGGCTCCTTTGCGCCGCCCCGGACCGCGAACGAAGCTGGCGAGAATGTTCCGACACTGAAATTGGCAGAATCGAGAGGCGAAGCCTTTCTGAAAAAACTCGGTGCAGCCGATATTGAGGCCGCGCGAGCGTTGCCCGCCGAGCAGATTCAGAAAGCCCTTGGAGGGGGAATGGGAGGCGGCAGCAGTTTTTGGCCCGTGGCCGACGGGTATGTTTTGCCGGGAGATCCATACGAACTGTATGAAAAAGGCCGATTCAACGATACTCCCGTCCTGATCGGCACCAATTCCAATGAAGGCGGATTGTTCATGCGCGGGCCCACCACGGCGGCCTCATTCGAGAAGCAGATTCGCTCGGGATATGGGGAGCGGGCCGACATCATCCTGCGTGCCTACCCGCATTCGACCGATGCAGAGGCGGCCCGGGCATCCGCAGATGTTTTCCGGGAATTTGCCTTTGCGTGGCCCACATGGGCCTGGGCACGGATGCAATCGCAGAAAGGCAAAGGGAAAGCATTCGTGTACTACTTCGACCATCGCACGCCCGCTTCGCCGGACGGCGCGAATCATGGGGCAGAGGTTTCATATGTATTCGGAAATTTCGGCGGCCCCGGCGCAGGCGCACCCAGCCCGGCAGATCTTGCCCTCTCCGACTTGATTCGCTCGTACTGGATCAATTTTGCCAGATCGGGAGATCCGAACGGATCCGGTCTTCCGCCGTGGCCCGTCTTTACCGAGAAGGACCAGAAAGTCATGTTTTTTGATACAACTGCAAGCGCCAAGCCAATCCCGAATCTGGAAAAACTGAAGGCGTATGACAGCTATTATTCATGGCGCAGAGAACAGGCGAAAAAATAAATTTACGATTGACGGTTGACGAATGACGAATGAAAATACCACTTCTCTTTCTGCGCTTTTCAATCGTCAATCGTCAATCGTCAATCGTAAATCGTCAGTCTATTTGGGCCTGCAGCGATCAAAGAAGTTGAATATGCTCGGCAGCACGAGTGGAATCATGCCGCCGTGATCGGCATTCACCTCCATATACTCTATTTTGAAGCCGCGTTCTTTCATCCAGGCCAGCATGGCCTTGCTTCCGACCAGAGATGGCGTGGCTCCTGTTCCTTCCGTCATAAAGATGGGCATTTTCCGTATGTTATCCCACGGATAGTTGAGTTCATCTACAAACGGGCCCGACATGGGGGCGATTGCAGCCCAGTATTGAGCATACTTTGCGCCGAGATACCATGTGCCGCCGCTTCCCATTGAATGCCCGGTCAGGAACATTGAAGAGCGGTCCACGGGATACTCGCTGAGCACAATCTCCAGCACATTGATAACGTCTTTCTCGCTGAGTTCCAGAGTCCGTTCCTGTTCCGCGCTCACAGCCGCACGCTGTTTCGCTGCGATTTCTGGATTCCCAAAGACGGCCGGAAGACGCAGGGGTGTTCCATAGGCGCCCATGCGTGTGTATCCCAATGGCGACAATAAAATGTATCCATGTTGCTCGGCCAAACGAATCAGTTGCTTGTCGTTAAGATCCACATACATGTTTTCATCCGCCCCGGCGCCGTGCAGGATTACGATTAATGGCAGCTGGGATTTATCGTCCCACGAGGTCGGGACATACAAGCGGTAGGGAATGTCGGCATTTGCCGCAGGGAAATGATATTTCCGGTGGAGATCACCTTTGGCGCGCCATTGGGGATCGCCGGGAGCGGCAACGCTCTTTGCCAGCGCCTGGGATTCGTGGATCTGGTCCTGGGCAACGATGGCACAGCCATATTGTATCGCCGAGGGCGCCTGCGCCGGCAGCAACGTTGCCGCAAATCCGGCAAGCAAAAACATGTATGCCAGCAACGCCATTTTCTGGAGAGTAGTTTTAGTTGTCATCGCTAGTGTCCCCTTTCAATTTCCGGACTTGATTCGCAAATGCCGTCTTCAGGCCAATCTATCTTTTAGTTCGATTGCGACACAATGTCCGCTCTTGACGACCCGGAAACCATTCCGTTGGATTAAGCAGCAGCTGCCTGCTCAGTCTGTTTTTTTTCGCTGTGGCGTTTAAGAAGCAACAGCTCGATCAATGTCAGCAATGCGAGGCCCGCCATCATGTACCAGCCCGCGCTGAAACCTTTGGTCCAATCGCGAAGCATGCCTAGCATTTGAGGGCCAACGTAACCGGAGATTCCGGCTCCCAAGCCCAACATGCCCATCACATTTCCTATTTCACTTCCCCGCAGCACGCTTCCGGCGAGCCCGTATACCTGATTGGTCGCGGTGAATCCTCCTGCAAGTACCACGGCGGTGGCAATTCGGAATATCAGTTCGTTCCCGCTGGTCATGGCAAGCGATGCCGGAATTAAGAGCACCACGAGCGAGCTCAGGACAATCCACTTGTTGTAGTGATCCATCAGATAACCGAAAAGGAGGTTCAGGAAAATAGCGCAAATGTAACCCGTGCTGATCACGAAGGAAGCTCCAACCGCATCCATTTTGAAAACGGTAGTCGCAGCGGCGGGAACAAAAAACGTCACACTGAAAGAAGCCACTCCGACCATTGCCACCAGTGCAGAAAGCGCCCAGACAATCGGGGTGCGGAAGGCGCTCCGTCCGCCGTCCCGGGAACTGTCAGCACGATGCATCTGTGCCTGCCCTCGCTCCCCCGATCTCCGGCGGTAGAATGCCCAGATAGCAAGGGCTCCCAGGATCGCGGTGCATGCGTAAGCCGTCATTCCTGTGCGCCATCCGAAATCCTCGCCAATTTTGCTCCCGAAAGGAGCCCCAATCACCGAAGCGAGGGAAGAGACGCATCCAAGAAGACCCATGGATGAACCCTTCAGAGAGGGGGGCGAGGTGAGTGCAATGGCCGTCAGAACGCAAACAAAAGCGAATCGGTAAGCGCCGATCCACAAAGCGCGAGCAGCGAAGGCGGTATAAAATCCCGGTGCCCTGCCCAGCGTGAATAGTCCGAACCCTACCAGGAACAGGGCCAGGATCAGCACGCGCTTCTCCCCGAAACGTTTAGCCGCGAGGCCGGCGGGCACGCTTAATGCCAAGGCCAGCAAGCCATACATTCCCGTGAAAAACCCGATCTGGGTATAGTTCATTGAGAATTCATTCTGGATGGCAGGCAATAGGGGTGAAAATCCCAAGCTGGACATTTGAAGGGTCATCATCCCAAATAGCGTTGCAAGGAAAGGGACAATCCAAGACCGATTTGTTTTTCCCTCTGACGTCATAAACACCTCAATCTTTGCGCCGCCATGGCCGACCCGCGGTGGGGCATATCATCGGTTTATGAAAAATGATGCATGACTCGAAGCGTCAGGAATTCAGAAACCTTCCGGCGCATGGCTTCCGGATCCCAGCCTCGGGCATCGACCATGTCGGCGATCACCGGAAGCACCGGAATTCCGGCTTCCTCCAGGGCGCGCTCAATAAAACGATTGCCTGTGGCTGCCGGCCTTGTTCCCAGGGGAGTCAGCACAAAAGCAGCGTCGATTCTGTTTTGCCGGGCCTGATGGACGATCCACTCATTGGCCCAGGGCGGATTGTGCAACTGCTCGTTCATGCTGACCGTGCGGCTGGCAAGTGCCAGCAGTGGGTCGTTTAGGCCATAGCGGATATATCCATCGGGTCCGAAAGCCAGATACATGGACCATACAAAAACAGCTCCGAATTCCTCTTCAAAAGCGGTGTAAAAATCCGTGTCGTGCCAAATCCCAGCACCCACCCACATCAGGCGCAGGCGCTCGCCGGCGCACGCCGCTATTCCTCGCCTTACCCGATCTCTGATCTGGTCCCGGAAGGTACGGGCATGCTCAACCGCCCAATCGCTTCCCCGCTCCCACTGTGCGGCCATGACATTTGCGACCTGTTCGTGCATGCGCACCGGCGTTTTGGGTGCAGAGCAGATCAGTTGACAGGCTTCTTCGAAATACTCTTCCTGGCGGTTGACTCTTTCCATCAGGTCGGCCAGACGCTCGATTTGAAATTGCCTTCCTGTAACTCGCTCGAGCGCTTTTATAAGGCTCTGAAACTGACCCACCGTGAATCTCAGCCGGTGTTCTTCAAACAGTTCGCGCCAGCGATGGCGGCTCAGCTCCCACCAGCGGGGCGGCAACTCGGTAGCTCCCGGATTGTCAAGAAACACACATTCGGAGCCAAATGCTTCAGCCCAAATCCCAAAAACCCGCTGGAGACAGTCGCATGTAAGTCGCGCACAGAGTAGTGCCGGCTTAGGCAGCCCGCCCCACGGAGCGTGCTCCGGATCCTTTGCCAACGTGGAAGCGGCCGCCAGGCTGCAGTACCGGCATAGTCCCTCGTGAAAGCCCAAAGAATTGAGAATATCGAGGTAATAGGCCGAGAGCCGTTTAGCTGAAATGATAGCGGCCCACCACTGGTTGCTCACAGCCGGCACATCCATCACCTGGAATAGTTCAAACGGCATATCTGCTTGGACAATGGCGTAAGGCCGTTTCTTTTCAAATACATCCTTCCGGAGCTGGGCAAACCAGGATTTCTGATGCTCATTGGCTGCCAGAGTGCAATCGAGTTGTTTCTCTGCCATAATCTTCTACCGCCTGATACCAATGCTTCGCACAAACGTTTCGATGCGCTCATGGCATTTTTCCGGAATTGACATGGCATCTTCTCGAAGGAGGAGATGAGGAATTCCCAGCTCATCAAGGTAACGCCGACGTCTTGGGTAATCCCATCCGGCTACGCAATCATCCGGTGGCAAATAAAAAACGACGCCATCGATTCCATCCGTTGCTGTTTGTTGAAACCATGCATCGGCGATTTCAAAGGGGAATAAACGCGGACTTGGCGTATCAAGATAGTATTTCTCAAATACGGCCCTTAATAGGTCATTGGAATCATTCGCAATATCCTTGCCCGCACTGCGGGCCCCCCACCAGTCATCTTCTGCCACGACAACCGCTCCGTGATTTTCCAACGCCTGGTGAAGGCCTCGATGGTTGAGTGAAGACCCCGCAATCATCAGTCTTTTTCCAGCAAGAG
The DNA here is from genome assembly GCA_035506515.1 of Acidobacteriota bacterium. Lineage (GTDB taxonomy): Bacteria > Acidobacteriota > UBA6911 > UBA6911 > UBA6911 > UBA6911. The sequence goes on along the minus strand of DATJPG010000002.1, from coordinate 14,057 downwards.
GATCCCGGCCCCCAATGATCTCCGCAGCCTGCTCCGCCAGGCGTACGTATTCATCCCCGCCTATAAAAAACGTTGATCCGATCAATGCCAACGCATCCGTTCCGCTCATGCGAGGCCCTTGCCTACGCAGGGACAGTAATTTCCGGATTGTCTTGCGCGCGGCGTTGGTTTCGTCGATCGCATGCAGGAGGGCCACATGATCTATCATGACGCCGGTCAGCTCTTCGAGCCGTTTCTTCAGACACTGTGTACGCTCCAATCCATAAGAATAGGATTCTGAGGAGCGCGTATGGAGCATGTCATAAAAGTACATGGGCGGGATGCGGCGCATGGGATCCCGGCGTGCAACTTCCCGGAGATAGAGATACAGTTTGTATTCCTGCTCTGATGTCCGAGGTATCAGCAGAAGGCTGAGGTACTGCAGATCGCCGGATATTGCAGCGCCAAATATGGCCCGAATGCGCTCCTCAAAAACGCCCTCTTCCATAAAATTGCCGACGTCCGGGTGATTCGCATTTCCGGGATTGATCACGCAGGGGAAAGCCCCGGCAGCCCGGATCAGTTCCCAGGGCACTGTATTGGAAGTGATCCCCACCACCGGGACGCCTCTGGCAGCTGCGGATATGGCCTCTGCCGCCGGGTTTTCGTAATGCCACATCAGCCGCGCTATCGGATCCGCTTCATTCCGGGGCTTTGCCGTCAAATCAGGACTCGTCATATTGGATGTCCGCATCTGCAAACATCATTCGTAATCACAGGCTTATTCCATAACTCCCGTTCGGTGTCAACGGTTCAATGCATATATTATGTTATATGCATGCATAATGCATTTTCATTTTTGTTTTATCCCGCAATCCGATGCGCTAAAGTAGGCTCTGACAGATCAGACGTCGTATGGTCAGCACCCGTCCGGCGCAAAATCGAAATCAAAGGCAGGTATATGGCTGAAGCAACGAAAGCAAATGACGCAGGAGCCACGGCCCCAAAGCCGTTGGATGATATTACCGTTCTGGATATGACGGTTGCATTGGCCGGGCCGTTCGCAACACTCTTGCTCGCAGGACTCGGCGCTCACGTCATCAAAGTAGAAAATCCGGCCGGCGGAGATACCTGTCGAGAAAACGCTCCTTATCTCGGTGCGGGAGGTGCAAGCCTGGTCCGCCGAAGCCCGGACGACGTGTCCGTTTCAGCCATTAACCGGCTGCGCAACAAACTCGGTATTACGCTCAACCTCAAGCATCCCGAGGCGCGTGCCGTCTTCGCCGACCTTGTGAAGAAGTGCGATGTATTGGTCGAAAACTACAGCCGTGGGACCCTCGATCGCCTTGGAGTAGGCTATGGTTGGTTGCACGCAGTGAATCCGCGGCTGGTTTATTGCTCCATTACGGGTTTTGGCAGTGAAGATGATTCGAGCCCCGCGAAGGCTATGGACACGATCATTCAGGCTCAAAGCGGAATGATGTACACCTCCGGCGAACCACAGGACCCGCCGATTCGCGTTGGAATTCCCCTGGCCGATCTGTGTGCTCCAATGTTTGGCGTTATCGGTGTAATGGCGGCCATACACCAGGCGCAGCGCACAGGCGTTGGCCAGCACATCGATGTATCCATGCTCGGGGCTTTGACAATGATGGTTTCGGTGGAACCTTTTGATCTTCTGGAACGCTGCGGCATTCCGCAGCGGACAGGACAAACGCTTCCGCGCCTGGCACCGTTCGGCATTTACCCGACCAAGGACGGCTTTATCGCCATTTGCGCGCCGACCGAAGCGATGGCTCGCGCTTTTTTTAAGGCTGCCGGCCATCCGGAACTGGCTGACGATGAGAGATTTGCTACCCGCAATGCGCGGGTCAAAAACTTTCAGGAATTGAATCGCTTCATTGAACAGTTCACCCGTTCGCTGACTTCATCGGAAGCAGTAGCTCGATTGGAGCATGCGGGCGCACCGGCAGCGGAGGTGCGTCCTCCCTACTCAGCGACGCGCGATCCCAGAGTTGTACAACGCGGCGAAGCGGTTCCGCTCCTTCATCCAAAGTATGGCGCCGTGGAGGATGTCTACGGCATGGGCATGCCATTCACGTTCTCCGGTTCAAAGGTCGGCTTTGACCAACCGCCTCCGGCGTTGGGGGAACATAATGATATGGTTTATGGCCGGGTTTTGGGCTATTCGTCGGAGAGAATCGCGGAACTGAGAGCGCAAAAGGTGATCTGATGCCATGAGGAATACTTCCACCCTGAAGTTGATGCTGGTGGGCGATTTGATTCTGGATGAACCCGAGCCCGACTCATTTTTCGATTTCACCCGCAGCACCCTGCAGGAAGCTGATGTGCTGGTTGGACACGTGGAAGTGCCGCATACGCGCCGGGGGCGTGAAAATACCTCTGACGTCCCGGCGCCACCCAGCAACCCGGACAATCTGGCGGCTTTGAAGCGCGCCGGATTCCATGTCGCCACGCTGGCCGGAAACCATATTCACGATGCCGGCCCCGATGGGATCGAGGATACCACCACAGCCCTGCAGCAATTGGGTATAGTCACGACGGGAGCGGGGATGTGTCTCGCAGAGGCACGCAGGCCGGCAATCGTGGCACTCCAGGGATTGAGCGTGGGGACTCTCAGCTACAACTGTGTGGGTCCGAAAGATTCGTGGGCAAATGAAAAAAAGGCAGGTTGCGCCTACATTCAGGTAATCACTCATTATGAACTCGATCACGCTTCTCCGGGAGGACCTCCACGAATATACACTTTCGCCGAACCTGAGAGCACGGATGCCATGCTGGCGGATGTAGAGAAGTTGCGTCCGGAGGTGAATGTGCTCATCGTGGCTCTTCACAAGGGAATCGGGCACACTCCTGCCGCACTGGCTATGTACGAACGTCCTTTGGCCAAGGCGGCAATCGATGCGGGCGCGGATATCGTCGTCGGGCACCATGCCCATATTTTGCGCGGCATTGAAATGTATAAAGGCCGGCCGATCTATCACGGATTGGGCAACTTTGTTACCGTGACCCGGGCGTTGAATTTAGAAGCAAATCCGAGTCCCAAACGCCTCGAATGGGCGCGCCGCCGAAGGGAATTGTTTGGCTTTGAACCGGATCCCGCATACCCGACATACCCCTTTCATCCTGATGCGCGAAATGCAATGATTGCGGTTTGTGAGATTGGCGCTGAGGGCGTGCGCAAAGCGGGGTTCATCCCGTGCTGGGTGAATCCAAAGGGGCAGCCTGAAATCTGCAGTGATGATGAACGCGGCCGGGCGGTTGCCTCCTATGTCGAGCAGATCACCAGGAAAGCCGGGCTTCGTGCCAATTTCGAGTGGGATGGAGATTGGGTTCACTGTTGGTGATTTGATCCGGAGTCTTCTATGCCAAAACTGCTGAAAACAAAGTCTCGAAAGGGCAACCCTAAATCAGCTCGCGAAAGAGCCTATCTTTGCATCCAACAAAAAATAGCGGACCGGGAGATTTCGGCCGGCAATGCAATTTCCGAAGTTGCTTTGGCAGCCGAGCTTGGTCTCAGCCGCACACCGGTGCACGAAGCCATCAGACAGTTGCTCGGCGAGGGGTTGTTGGAGGAAGACTCCAACGGAAGCATTGTAGTAGTACGCTTATCCCGGCAGGACTTCGTAGAGCTATACGAATTGCGCGAGGTGCTCGAATCACATGCCGTTTCAAAAATAGCCAAAGGCCGGTTGGATGGGAAGGACCTCGAGAGGCTTCATACGCTTGCGGGAGAAATCAAGGCTTTGCGGAATCAACTGACCAGGTCCGGGAAAAAGACGCTGAATGATGCGCAGATGCGGCAATTCGAGATGGCTGACATCAGCTTCCATACTTTCCTTATGAGCATTGCTGAGAATGCAGCGGCGCTGAAATTTTTCAGCAAAGTGAGATATTTGATCCGAGTTTTTGCCGCGCGTCATGCCGGTCATGATGCTGAAGCCCTGGCGAGAGTGCACAAAGAGCATTTGGACATGATTCACGCCATGGTTGAGGGAGATGTCCATAAAGCCGTGCAAGCCGTCTCCCAACACGTTCAGGCAAGCCAGCAGGAAAGACTGAGAGAATACTCCTACTGGGAGCGTGAAGCTCTTCTGCGAAGTCAAATCCAGGACATCTTCCATGATGAGCATGGAGAAGCGGTCAGCCGCAATTGACGATTGACGGAGGGGATAGTTCTCAACGGTCAATCGTCAATCCCGTGGGCCAGGGAGGATTCATGAATCCAAGGATTCAATCGTTGATCGCTGCGCTACGAAACGATCACCTCCCGATATGTGTGGGTAGCATGTGCAGTTTAATGTCGTGTCTAAAGAAATGCTGCTGAAGGCTCAAAAGAATCCCGCACATTATCGGGATCTTGTGGTACGCGTGGCCGGATACAGTGCGTATTTTACGCAACTTAACAGCGCGATGCAGGATGAAGTGATCGCGCGGACCGAATTGAGTCTTTCCGGGATGTAGCTGGTGTTGCTCAGTCGGTCACGAGCTTTCGGGCGCGAAGCCAGTCATAAAACCGGTCGGTCCAGCTCGCCACCGGCATTCCCGATGCGGGACCGTACGCATGATCATAAACATGAATCTCAACCGGGCGTCCGGCTTCCTTCCAGAGTGTGAACAGCGCCGCACATCCATTGGTCACATTGAAATGACCGTCCATGACGGCGATAAACAGCGGAGCCCCCAGCTTTGGAACGGAAACGTCCACAAGCGACGGTCCATAGATGGTGGCCACGAAATCCGGATACCCATCCGAAGATTCCGTCACAGCGGTCCCGATCGCAACGCCTCCCCCCGCCGAGAATCCCAGGATGCCAATGCGCTTCGGGTCAATGTGGTACTTGGCGGCGTCACGCCTGAGGATACGAATAGCCTGCTGGCCGTCGGATATCGCCATCGCAATGACTTTGAGATGCTCCTGATTATCGGGTGCGGGATTGGCATTGCCACGCCTGTTCAGAATTTCTTTGAATGACAGTTCACTCCCCATCCCTTGAAATCCCGACCGGGAAGGGCCGGCAGGCCGCGGGGCGCCAGCCGTCGACGGTGTATCCGGGACTACTCTATACTTGAGGATGAAAGCGGAGATGCCCTTGGAGTTGAGCCATTCGGCGGTTCGTTCCGTCTCGGCGAAGCCCAGCATTCGCATGGCACCGCCCGGGCAGAGGATAACCGCGGCTCCATTCGCTTTGGCCGGATCAGCCAGATAAACCGTAAGGGTGGGATTAACGACATTGGAATAGGTTTTCGACCCACCAGGGCCTTCCATAACCCTTTCGCTAAAAGTCCAGTCCTCTGAACCGGGCGCCTTGCCGGGCCAGATAGAAATCGTGGGTTTAGGCTGAACGTCCGAGTGGCTAATCGCTTGAGAATAAACCGATGACAATGCAAGAGCAGTCCACAAAACCGAGATGGTTGAAGACAGCAACTTTTTCATTATGCGAGCCTCCTAAAGCTGCCCCATTCATAGTAGAAAGCATGGAATCGCCTGTTTTACATATCCGGCCTTTCTCAAAAACGAGCGGACGCGGAGCACGCAGGCGATGCAGAAGAACGCGGAAGCTTTATCCGCGTAAATCCGCGCAGTCCGCTCATTCCGCGTCCTTTATGCCAATGGAAGGCGCTCGGATCCCGTTAGCTATTCCATCTTCTTTTTTTCAAACTTCCACTTGTCGTCTTTGCACAGGCCGCAGGATTGGCCGGAGAACATCTTCCCTGCGGTTTCATCCTTTTTTAGTTGCCATTTCAGCCATGCCACGGCAACTCTCCCGAATTCGCCGCCATTAGGCTGGTTATAGGTGCCTCCATGGCCGACATCGAGGTTTGCCATCGCAACTGGAACTTTATCAATCTTCGCAAAGTCGTCGACAGCTTGCGGGTAAGCAATATCCTTCTCTCCGCCGATGATGTATATGACAGGCGAGTGCAATTTCTGGAGAGCATCCTTCCCGATCGCCATTGCTCCTCCCATCGCGGGCATTTTGGGAGCTCCTCCCTGCGGAGTTCCTCCCGGCATCATGCCTCTCTGCGGCATCCCGGCCTGCGGTGCTTCTCCCTGCGGTGCTCCCGATTTCGGCGCTCCTCCGGGCGGCATTCCTATCTTCGGCGCTGCTCCTGGCCCGAAAATGCCGCTATCCATGACAAGAACCGTCGTGACGCGCGGATCGGACGATACTTCCAATGCCTGCAATCCTCCGCAGCTGTGGCCGAATACGGCAAACTTTGACGGATCCAGTTTCTGGTAATACTTGCTGTCCTGGCGCTTATTCTCGGCTGAGGCCCAATCGAGTGCTTCCAGCAATTGAGCAGATTTCGTCGAACTGCCCATGCCCATGCCACCGCCCATACCACCGCCACGGTTGGATGTATTTCCAGGCGTGAACGGGCCGATGGCAACAACCAGGAAACCCTGGGAGGCAATTTCCGCCAGGAAGGGGGCATAAAATGCAGATGAGTTGGCACAGCCCCCGTTGCCCCAAGCCACAACCGGCAAAGAGTTCTTTTGACTGAAGGCACTCAAGTTTTCGGGACGATAAATTGTATGTCCCGGCACTCCGGGATCTCCTTCGATGACCGCCGGGTAAGGCCCGGAACCAGTGGGCGGCGGACCCGGGGCGGGCGCCGGTTGGGCGAGCGCGGCGGTCGCGATTAGACTAATCGCACATATCAGAATGCAAACCCGTTGAAGCATATTGATCTCCTCCTGTTTGGACAATTGTGTAGAGATAGCCGACGTCTTGAGATTGTGGGACGAATGACACGATACGCTGTAATTGAATGGCGGAAACGCTGCACCTATTCTTCTCCACTTTTATGATCACGAACATTTTTCAGATTGATCACGGGCAGACTGACGTAAGAGGGATTGGACGGCGTGTTGAAAATCGTCACAATCGGGGCCGGCGATACCGGCGCGCGATCGCGCTCACGATAATCCGACCCGGCAACGGATATCCGGATACGGTGGCCCGCCTTGAAAATATGTGAGGCCGGAAGAAACGCGAATTCGAGTTGTGCTGGTTCGCCGGGTTTCAATGGCTGGGCGTCTTCTCTATAGCTGCGATGATAGGGCAGGCCGTAGTTTTCATACTTGGGCTTGCTCATCTTTCGGAGCGAGGCTTTCAGTCTCGCATCGGTGACTTGCGTAACCTTCCCATCCGGCGCTACGTCCTCCAGGTAAACGAAAATATTCCCATCGCTTGCGCTTGAAGACATCCAGAGGTCGACGACAGCGTCGCCAGTGACCTCCGTGTCCGATTCGAGCGGGGATGTAATAAACTGCGGACCACCGTGTCGCACGGGACATGGGGGTGCGCCGGTAAGCAAACCGCCAGGTTGTCTGGCCAAGGTGGGACAATCGACGTCATACCGAACCGTGAATGTTGTTTGAGAGCCAGCTCCGGCCGGCGCCTGGAAGCTCAGCTCTCCTTCCGCAGGTGAACTGCCAGCCAGAAACAATTTCGTCAACTGAGTTCCGGCGATCGGCCAGGTTTTCGATGAACGCCATTCAGTTCCTACCGAGGCATTGACGGTAAAGTAGTGGATCGGATCCTCGGTAAGAATGTTGGTTTCGATCCCCTTCAAGTGCTGATCGAAAAACCGATGCATCTCGGCCAGCATATTAAAGTCGCTATTTTGGCAGTGGCCCCACGGACCGATAACCAGATGTCTGTCATTCTTCAAGTTGGCGTAAGCTAGTAATCCCTGTCCACGAAGATCGTCGCGCCAGCCGCCCTGGACGTAAATGGCGGTGCCGGATGCATTGATCTGCGGCAAATAACTGGCGATGCTGCCTTCATACCAGAACCGGCTGCCAACTCCGGGCGCATAATCATCGCGGTATGGCATTGCAGACCACATTTGGGTGAGCACCGTACTGCCCTGATGTTCTTCGGCTGCCTGGCGTAGCAACACCTTTGTCTCATCGCCTTGCACTGGTGTATTGGCCATGTCCTGTTCCATCGTGCGCTCGGGCCCAGTCCCCCAATTGGCGTAAATGCCGCCGCGCCAGAAGCCGTCGTATTTTTCCCAGGAGAAGCATCCAGCCCAGGCCGCCTTCAGGTGCGGATTCGCTGCCGTAACCGCATGAATGGACGCATCGCCCGTATTCGAACAACCGTAGACGCCTACGGCACCTGTTGACCAGGGTTGAGAGGCAAGCCAGTCGATCACCTCATACGCATCATAGGCTTCGGAGCGATCGTTGTATCCGCGACGTTTCCCGAACGAGGGCCCCTGACCTCGTCTCGCCACCTGGACAACCACGTAGCCGTGGTAAACCAGGCTCGGCACGGCGTTGTAACCGCCGCGCATCGCATTCTCGGGATTTGATGCCGAGATACCAGGCGATGCAATCGCCAGCGTATGCTGCCAAAGGACGGGGAAGCGTCCTTCAACGGGTTTACCATTTTGAGAAGGACGCGTAATGCTGATCGCCAGCCGTACACCATCACGCATGGTCAGGTACTGCGACGTCGTCACGGCTTCGGCATATAGCGGCGCAGGTTGATATCGCCCGAAAGAGGACACCGTTTGCCCTGCCGGCGCCATTTCAGCAAAGCCTGCGCAATACAAGAGCATGAAGATGGCAATCCCGCAGACAGATTTCACGATATTGATCTCTTCATTGGGCAACTGGGTTTGTTCCACAGGTGCGCATCGGTCAGGCCAATATCACCTGACGCCCTTCCTTTCAATTAAGCATATAGCGCATATAATATGCTATATGCATGCATAATGCATTTATATTTTCCGGAACCCGAGCTGAGGCAATACAATTATGGTAAAGCTTGTTGTCACATATTTGTGATAAGTTCAAAATGATGCGTCGGCGAAGCTCATATTGCTTTTTGGTGGAACCGATCGCTCAGGCGCGGCAAGCCTGAGTCAATCCATCCATATCGGTATCGTGCAAAGGAGAATTTCTATGTCCGATGAAAAAGAATTATCGCGCCGTAAATTCATCAAATCCGCCGCGGCCGATGCGGCGGCAGTGGCTGGCGCGAGTGCCCTTGCCGGACTGGGGACATTGCCTGCGACGGCAAAGACGAAGTGCTCTTCTGATATTCCTGCTAAGTGGGAGTATGCGGCGGACCTTGTGATTGTGGGAACCGGGATGGCCGGGCTTTCGACGGCTGTCACGGCGGCTGATGTCGGCGCCAAGGTGCTGATCCTGGAAAAGCTGTCCCAACAGTACGAGGGCGGAAACAGCAAGGTATGCATGCAGTTTATTTGGGCGCCCAACGATATCGCGAAAGGTATTGCCTATATCAAAGCCATGGATTGCGGAATGACGGGAGACGAGGAAATTTATAAGGTCATGTCAGAAGGACTGGCGGAAAATCTTAAGGTCCTTAAAAACCTGGGCGCAACTCTGGCACCTTTGCCGCTCGCCATGGCGGATATCGCTTTTCCGGAACTGCCGGGCAGTGACTGCTATCAGGCTTATGCCTGGTCGGTAAATGGAGCCAGCCGGGGGACAACGGGCGATGGGCGACTGTGGCAATTCATGCGCGACCAGGTGCAAAAGCGCGGCATCCAGGTTTTGTACGAAACCCCTGCAAAAGAACTGATTCAGGACGCTGGCTCAAAGGAGATCGTTGGTGTGATCGCCGAAAGGAAAGGCATGAAAGTCGCAATCAAGGCGAAGAAAGCGGTCGTACTTGCCTGCGGCGGTCTCGAATTTGACTATGCCCTGCAGAAGCAGTACTTCTGGGGTTCGCCTGTCATGGGCGTGGGAACGCCGGGGAATACCGGAGATGGAATCAGAATGGCCCAGAAGGTGGGCGCGGATCTTTGGCACATGAACGAGATCAACGGTGGTCACCCGGGCTGCTTCGCAGTCCCGGGAACAGATCCGAATGTCGTAGGACTCGCTCCTGCCGGCCCCAGGGGCAATAGTTCCATCCTGGTCAACAAACTGGGTAGGCGCTATATGAACGAAAGAGGCGGCACGCGTTCCCACAGCCTGGGAACCCGCAATCTGGACTTCAACGCCGCGGCCATGGATTGGTCCAGCGTCCCCTGCTGGGCAATCTTCGATGAGGCGTCACGAAAAGCGGGTTGCATGCTTTCGTCGCGTGCAATCGGTGGGGGAGGAAAATGGACCTGGTTTGTGTGGCATTCAGGTATTCCCTGGAGCGTTGACAACAGCGAAGAGGTTGCAAAGGGCTGGATACTGAAAGCCGACTCGCTTGCCGAACTGGCAGAAAAAATTAGAACGGACACCGACAATCGCAATTTAATGGATGCAAAAAACCTGGAATCGACTGTGGCCCAATACAACCAATACTGCGCAGATAAAAAGGACGCGGAATTCGGCAGGTTTCCGAGCTCTCTGGTGCCGCTCAGCGGACCTCCTTTCTATGCGATGAAGCAGTGGCCGAACACCGCCAATACGATGGGCGGCCCTAGACGCAATAAGCTATGTCAGATTGTGGATCCATATAAGAAACCGATCGCAAGATTATATGGAACCGGCGAACTCGGCTCTTTCTGGGGATGGGGATACAACTCGGGCGGGAACATTGGAGAATGCTTATTCTCCGGCCGCATTGCAGCAGAACATGCGGTGGCGCTCAAACCATGGGATGCCGGTGCATAGAGCCTCCGCATGGTTTCCACGGCCATGCACACGAGTTGCCGGCCGCAAACCAACTCCTGTACTACTTCACCGCAATTTCATACACGCTGATGCTGGCAGGCGGCAGGGTGATTCTGGCTGGTGCTTTAGACAGGGAACTCTCTGCCGCCTTCGCCGGAGGACCACCAAAAATTCCCGGCCCAAATCCGGCTGGCGTGGCAGGCTGTCCCGGCGGGGACGTCAATTGCCAGAGTTTGGCACCGCCGAAAGGCTGCACGCCCGTAAGCGTCAGATCGCAATCCTGCGCTGTCTCTGTGGGATTAACTACGGAAATGGCAAGCGTCTTTCTATCCGCGCTCAGTGCCGCAAAAATGTCCAATGGGTAGGTTGGACTTCCGGACGGACGCAAAGAGAGGTCCACCGCGACAGTCCCCTTAATTGTTTGCTGCGGGGAATTACCGGCAACGGCGACCGGAAGTGCGCCTGAAAAGCGGTCGTGCATGAGTTTGATCAAAAGTCCGTCCAGCCGGAATCCAACAGCGTCGCCATGGACATCGTTTGCCAATGTCATCATTCCTCCCGTGGCGACGGCCAGGGCTACCATATCCGAATGCCGGAAAAATTCATGGTAGACCAGGGCATCCGTCAGCGTATTCAGCATCGGGTTGCTCGGAGCGGCAGTAGCGGTTTGATTTATCCTTGCATTCCTGGGAGCCCACTCATCGAAAGCAAACTTGATGTTTTTATCCTTCAGGTAAGGCATTCTTTTCAAATATTCTTCCCAGGCCTCGAACTTGAACTGCACCTTGTTGGACATGCGGCGAACCCTGTGTTCCAGAGGATCCGTGGCTTCCACGAATGCCTGTTTATCCGCGTCGATCACCAGATTGGGATAGCCATAGAAGTGCTCTCCCAGGTAATCGATGTAGTCAACACAATGCGCCAGCAACGCTCCTGTCCAGTCATACCTGCTGCCAAAGGCGAACGGCACTTTGTCGTCCACTTTTTCCCGTCCGGGGAAGGAGCTCAACTGCCGGTTTTCGATATAGGTCCACGACATTTCCTCGGGCGTGGCGCCGGAGGCAATCACCTTGATGGTCGGATCGATTGCTCTCATCGCCTTCACAATCCGGTTGTGCTTTTCAGGGTACTGCGTAACGGCGATGTGCCCCCACTGCCATTCGCCGTACATTTCATTACCGATTCCCCAGATCTTCACGCCATAAGGAGCAGGATGTCCGTTAGCCGCACGCAGCCGCCCCAGCCGACTCGTAGCAGGTCCGTTGACGTACTCGACTTCCTCGGCGGCCGAATGGTCGTCGCCGAGCCCCGAATTCACGGCAATGTACGGCTCCGCGCCAATAAAGCGGCAGAAGGTCATGAAATCGTCGATGCCCATATCGTTTGATTCCGTACCGTCCCATGCCACCTCGCGCCGGGGGGGCCGCTTGTCGTGGTCACCGATCCCGTCACGCCAGTCGTATGCCGAAACAAAGTTTCCCCCGGGCCAACGCGCTATGGAGATACCCTGCTCTTTCAAATAACGGATGGTGGCAGCCTTGAAGCCCGAGACGTTATCTGCGGGCATCAGGGATGCGGCCCCAATATGAAACGAGCCCTGGCCGGTTCCTGCGATCTCAAAGCGGCCCTCGCTACTATCCGACTTGGATGTGAACATCAAAGGAAACTTGGCGTATGCGGTAGTAAGCTTGTCGACGGTAATCGTCTGGCGATCGCCGGCATTCGGCCCCCAGATCAAACTGATATTCACTTTGACACCAGGCGTTCCCGCCAGTATGACGCGCCCGGTATATGTTCTGCCGCCCACCAGCACAATCCGGGATTGGCTGATACCGTGCGGTTTTCCGGCTTCCAGCCGGACAAGCGGGCTCCACTCCCCCACATAGGGATTCTTTTTGTCCATGGTTATAAAGGAATCGGGGCCGATGGGCACCCACCGGCGTTGCGACCCCATGAAGCTAAGCCATCCGGTCCGCACGGCGGGCGCTTTCGAGGTGATTTCGTCCAGGAATTTCCGGTCGGTTAGTATTTCGGCCCAGACGCCAGTCGTGGCGGGCTCCATGAAGCCGCCAAATATCAGCCTGGTAATGGGCTGTCCCGTGCGCGTTGCGTCGATGGTTGCCGCCACGGGCTGCGCTGCTGCAGTCCCGGCGACGACGAGGATTAGTTGTGACAAGAGGTAAAGCAGCCTGCCATAATGCATGTCCGATCTCCAGAAACCACTGATAGGTTTATCTGTCGAAATTCAGAAGGATCCGGCGTATCTCCGAATATGCTCGCATTGCCTGCATTGCGCCGAATACTCTGCTCCATCCAGCAGCGGCCTGCCGCTTAGTCGATCTTCTTCTTACGGATGACCCATTGCGGATCCGTGCAGAGACCGCACGTGTCACCCTGGAACATCTTTGCGGCTTTCTTGTTTCCCTTCAATTGCCAGTCAAGCCATGCCAGTGATACTTTTCCAAAAGCGCCGCCATCCGGATCGTGATACGTGCCTCCGTGACCGATTCCCTTCTCAAAGGCGCGAAATACAGGGATGTGATTGATTTTTTCAAAGTCGTCATTTGCATTCGCGTACGCGATGTCCGACTCATCACCGCTCATATAGAGCACCGGCGCGTGCATCAAACTCAGAGATTCCTTGGGAATGGGTCTGCCGCTGCCAGACATAGTTGTCGGCACCGTCATCAAACCGCTGTTGGCCACGATCGTGGTCTTTACGCGTGGATCTACTGAGGCTTCGATCGCCTGCACACCACCGCAGGACATGCCTGCCACCGCGATCTTTGCGGTGTCGAGCTTGCCGTAGTACCTGCTTCCCTGACGGCTGTTCTCACCGATTGCCCAATCGATGGCCTCGATGAGCTGCGCCGTCGTGGTTGGAGGAGTCGACGTTATGCCGGGCGGGACGCCGGGTTTCGCTGCTGCACCCGGCTGAGGAGCACGGCCCTCCGGGGCGCCCGGTCCTCGAGCGCCAGCCGGAGCAGCGCCACGATTGGGCGGCATTGCAGGCGGAAACTGTGCTCGATCCGGGCCGATCGGGCCGTTCGCAATGACCAGGTAGCCGTGACTTGCAATTTCAGTCAGAAACAGACGAAAGGCGTTGCCGTCGGCGGCGCAGGCGCCATTGCCCCATGCCATAATCGGCAGCTTAATCGAGCCAACTGCGCTCATGTCATTGGGTCGATAAACGGTGTGTTTTGCCAATGCCGGATCGACTTCCATAATCGCTTTGAATGGTCCTGTGCCGAGGGGTGTTGCGGCGGGAAGCACATTGGGAACCTTCAATGGAGATTGCTCTTCTGACGGCGCTTGAGCAAAGCCGGCGCAACACAAGAGCATCCATGCAGCAACGCAGGAGATAGGTTTTTTCATATAGTTTTCCTCAGCAAGCGGTTTTCTGCATCCCATAGACGAGCATCGATCGAGCTCCCGTCAATATCCAATCGACAGA
>DATJPG010000001.1:0-67141 GCA_035506515.1 Acidobacteriota bacterium | reverse complement strand
GATTTGATGCCGTAGGGCAAGGTCGCGCCGGGTGCTTCTATTTCATAGATCTTGCCATTTCTAATTTTGAATATGTGCATCGCAGCCATGTTGAAATACCATTGTGTCGCGTTGCTCGTTCCCGGAGGAGCATCTTTGGGCAGCCGTTTGGTTCGGTCGTGCCGGAACATTGAAAACCCTATTGACAAGCCTTTCTCCACATCGGCGACCACAATGCGCGGCTTGATTTCAGTGATATACGAGAACACGCCGGCGCTCAGCTGTCCTTCACAGTCGGTCGGGGCATTCCCTCCAAATCCTGTCATGCCGCCAGGTGCTGCCTTTCGCGGAGGACCGCCCGCCGATATGTTGCCGTTCTCGCGGCGTTCGCATTCTTTGGCAAATGGAGCGCGCGTGCCGTCTTCCGAGGTCAGTGCATCGTAATAGGAGTAGCCGATTTTGATCAGATCTTCCCGTTTCATCCGTTCGGCCTTCGGTATATCCCCGCCAAAACCGGGCCGGGCTTTTTGTAGCGTTTCCATTGAGCTGAACGGCTTTGAACTCATCCCGCTGCGAACCACCAAATGCTCGGCTTCAATGATCTTGCCGTCCTTATTAAGCTTGATGCGCGCCCCCAATATGACATCTTTATCTTTTTCTTTCATAACCACAAGGCAGGCGGCTGCCTGTGCCTCGGGATCGGCGCCATAGATCTGAAACTCCGTCGGGCCTGAAGATGCGTTCTCCCACATGCCTTTTCCAACTTCCAAGACGTCTACCGTCTTGTCGCTGTTTTCGGTGAACTTGATTTGTTTATCAAACGGCAGACCCGTAGGATCATGCTTGGGAAGCGCATTGACATACTTCTGCATGAGATCGACCAGGCATTTATGGTCGCACTGCTTAGCGGCCATTGCGGGATTCACCGTCGCCAGCACGGCGAGCGAAACGGCAATCGCAAACGCAATAAGAAATCGTCTGTATTTCATCACAGCTCCCTTTCCTCGAATGCCAAACGGTTGAAATGAATATCCTGATGCGCGCATTGTAAAACATCCTGGCGAGAATGGTATCGGAAAATATTGGGAGGGCAAAGCCGCCGGCGATACTCGCGCCACACGCCGACGGATACGATCTGCAACGCGGGAAACTTCGGCATCTCTCGGCGGCCCCACTCGACGGAGTGTCAGTTCACCATTGCTATTTTCTATATAGACACCATCTAATGACATAAGCTGAATGTGCGGATCAAGATTTAGGGCATCGCTGAAGCGTTGAGTGAAGCCTACGGCACCGCAGCAGGCCTTGCGGTTTGATGAAAAAATGCCGGCTCTTCGGCGGATCGAAGAAAAGACAGTGCGCACGAAGATCTGCGCTACATCTCTGACTAGAGAAGAATCATTAGCAAGACGGTATCGAAGGGAAGACGGAACTGACAGCACCCACTGCCGCACCGGGACTTGGGGAAATACATGATCCACAGATGAGCCGCCGTTTCGGCCATACGCCGGCCGTAACACGACGGACAGAAGCTACGTGATTTGCAGCTGAAGACAATATGCAGCACTGGTGCTGCAGCTAGTTGAGTTGGATGAATGGCTCTCTGTCCATCGGCGGTTTTACATAGGGAAAAGCAATATGTTGATGAAGAGTTTCTAATTGCACCCCGGCGAAGTATTTAAGGAAATGATGGGCACTTGGTTGTCCTGATACGGCGTTATGGGAAATTGTGAATTTCAGTGGACGAATAACGCGCAAACCGGACAGGTAAAATCCCGGCAAGTCTCCATAAAAGCCAAACTGATCCTGCTTACTCTCTGCCGGCTTATCAAGGTATACATTTCAGAGATGATAATTCTCTCGGCACCCAGTCTGGCAGCGGCTGCGAGCGGTTTGTATCAAATAGTGATGCGAGGTTTTGAGGCAAACGAGGCACAGTGAAAAAAACGAAAAAGGCTGTAAGTTATTGAAAAGATTGGAGCGGGAGACGGGGATCGAACCCGCGACGTCCAGCTTGGGAAGCTGGCATTCTACCGCTGAATTACTCCCGCTCTATTGCCAAGCCAATGTATCTTTGATTGCGCGTTTTTTCAAGGGATTTGGTGTGCTGCGCTACAAAGAAAAATCGCCGGGTGCGCAAGCCTTTTGAAACATTCCCTGCCAGTTCTATAATACAAAGAAGCTACACTCAGCGCCCGGAATGGCGATATGCTATGTGCAGGGCGGTGCCGGTCGCCGCGGTAGCGTGACGGCGCGCGATAACCCACAATTCATCAGGAGGCGGCTGTGGCCATCAAACCATCTCACACTTTCACCATCATCCCGAAACTTCCTCCCTCGCTGGAGCGCCTGCGGGACCTGGCTTACAACCTGCGGTGGTCCTGGAATCACGATACCATCGCCCTGTTCCGGCGTCTCGACAGCGACCTGTGGGAAACCAGCGGCCACAATCCCGTGCGCATGCTGGGGATCATCGATCAGAGGCGCCTGGAGGACGCCGCCGCCAACGAGTCTTTCGTCGCCCACCTCGAGCGCGTGCTCGAGGATTTCGACGGCTACATGCAGAGCGAAACCACGTGGTTCCGCAAAACGCACGGTAGCACACAGACGCCGGTCATCGCCTACTTCTCCGCGGAATTCGGGCTGACCGAATGCATCTCCATTTTCGCCGGCGGCCTCGGCATCCTATCGGGGGATCACCTGAAATCCGCCAGCGACCTCGGCGTGCCCCTGGTCGGCGTCGGCCTGCTCTACCAGCAGGGCTATTTCCGCCAGTACCTGAACGCGGCGGGCTGGCAGCAGGAGGCTTTTGAAGACAACGACTTCCATTCCATCCCGGCCCTCCTGATGCGCACGCCGGACGGGAAGCCGCTGATGATCGAAATCAATTATCCCAACAACAAGGTCTTCGCCCAGGTATGGCGCATCCAGGCAGGCCGCGTTTCCCTCTACCTCCTCGACACCAATTTCGACGAAAACGTGCGCGCCGAAGACCGCGATATTACGGATCAGCTCTATGGGGGGAACCTGGATACCCGCATCCGCCAGGAAATACTCCTGGGCATCGGCGGCTGCAGGATGCTCGAAGCCCTCGGCATCCATCCTACCGTGTACCACATGAACGAAGGGCATTCCGCGTTTTTGTCCCTGGAGCTGATCCGCAATTACATGGAGCGGCGCTCCCTCACCTATGCCGAAGCCAAGGAACTTGCATCCGCATCGCTGGTCTTCACGACCCACACGCCGGTCACGGCCGGGCACGACTATTTCCCGCCGGACCTGATCGACCGCTATTTTTCGGAATACATCCCGAAGCTCAGCATCGACCGCAAGCGCTTCCTGGCTCTCGGCCGGCGCAATCCGGACGACGCCGCGGAAAGCTTCTGCATGACCACGCTGGCCCTGCGCATGGCTTCGTTCAGCAACGGAGTCAGCCGCCTGCACGGACAGATCAGCCGCCAGATGTGGCACGACCTGTGGCCCGGCGTGCCCGAGGATGAAATCCCCATCACGTACATCACGAACGGCGTTCACTTCCAGTCGTGGATTTCCCAGGAAATGGAACAGCTCTTCGAGCGGTACCTCGGCCCGAGCTGGAGGGAACAGCCCGCCGAACAGACCGTATGGCGCCGCGTCGAATCCATCGCGGCCGAGGAACTCTGGAATACACACGAACGGCGGCGGGAACGCCTGGTCTCCTTCACGCGAAAGAAGCTGCACGCGCAGCTGCAGCGGCGGGGCGCGTCCCAGGCAGAACTGGAATCCATCGAAGACGCCCTCAATCCGGATGCGCTCACCATCGGATTTGCGCGCCGTTTTGCCACCTACAAGCGCGCCACGCTTCTTCTGAGGGACAAGGCCCGCCTGGCCAGTATCCTCAACGATGCCAAGCGGCCCGTGCAGATCATCTTCGCGGGCAAAGCCCATCCGCTCGACGATGCCGGCAAGGCGCTCATCCAGCAGATCGTCACACTCGCGCGCGATCCGCAATTCCGCCAGCGCATGGTGTTCCTCGAAGATTACGACGTGAGCGTCGCGCGCTACCTCGTTCAGGGAGTGGACGTCTGGCTCAACACGCCGCTAAGGCCCAATGAAGCCAGCGGCACCAGCGGCATGAAGGCGCTCGCCAACGGCGCCATCAATCTAAGCATCCTCGACGGATGGTGGGACGAGGCGTATCTCGACTGCCGGGCCGACGACCGGCTGGTAGGATGGGCCATCGGCCAGGGGGAAGGCTACGCGGACCGCGACTATCAGGACCAGGTCGAGGCCGAAGCCCTGTACAACATCCTGGAGCGCGACGTGGTTCCAACTTTCTATGACCGGAGAGCCGATGGACTGCCGCGGCATTGGATCTCCCTCATGATGTCCTCGATCGGCAGCCTGTGCCCTCGATTCAATACCAATCGAATGATCCGGGAGTACACCGAACGCTTCTACCTGGCGGCGCATATCGATCATCAAGAGCTGGCTGCCGACGGAGACGCCCAGGCCAAGGCCCATGCCGCGCTCAAGAAACGCATCCGGACAGCCTGGCCGGCCGTTCGCGTCGAAATGGTCGATTCCCACATTCCTCCGGAAATCCATGCCGGAGATACCGTTCTATTTTCCGCTCGCGTTTTTATGGGGAATCTGACGCCGGAAGATCTCAGAGTCGAACTCTACGCTGGGCCGCTCAACGCGCACGGCCAGATCGTCCAGCCGATCATCACGGAAATGCAGCCCACCACCAAAGAAAAGGACGCGTATATTTTCGAGGTGAAAGCGGTTCCCTGCTGCGGCAGCGGCCAGCACGGGTACACGGCACGCGTCGTGCCCCGGCACCCGGACGTGCTGCATCCCTTTGCATTCGGCCTGATCGCCTGGGCGCGGTAACGGGCGCGCGGATGCCGCCTATTTATTGCCGGGGAAGGTGAAGCCTGAATCGAAAAGATGGTCGTTGCCGCGGCCCTCAAATCGTCCAAAGGCGCGAATAAGATGCGACACTAGCCCGTCCTTACAGGATGTGCTTACAAACAGCGCCAAGCTGCTGCGCCCCGTAGGCGGAGCGGGCTAGATCAGCTCGGTACGCCAGAGGTCGTGGAGGTGGACCACGCCGAGAACCGTCCGGTTTGCGTCGACGACGACCAGGCTCGTAATCCTCATTTCTTCCATCTTCGCCAGCGCCGCCGTCGCCAGGTCCTCTGCCGAAATCGTCTTCGGATTCCGCGTCATCGCCTCGCCAGCGGTTAGTTTCAGAGGATCCGATTTTTGCAGCAGTCGCCGCAGGTCGCCATCGGAAATGACCCCGGCGAGTATCCCTTGCCCATCCGCCACCACGGTCATTCCCAGACTTTTGCGGGACATTTCGTAGATGACATCGGACATGGGAGTGGATTCGAGAACGCGTGGAATGGCTTCGCCGCGGCGCATCAATTCTCCGACGCGCAGGAGCTTTTTTCCGATGCTGCCGGCCGGATGCAGCGTCGCAAAATCCTCTTTGCCGAATCCTTTCCGCTGCATGAGCGCCATTGCCAGCGCATCCCCCATTGCCAGGGCCGCGGCCGTGCTCGTCGTCGGCGCGAGCCCGAGAGGGCACGCCTCCTCTTCGACACTGACGTCGAGACACACGTCCGAGAACTGTGCGAGCGTCGAATCGATCTCACCGGCCAGGGCAATCACGGGCAGACCCAGGCGCTTGGCGACATCCAGCAGCCGCAGGATTTCCGCGGTTTCCCCGCTCTTCGAAACGGCCAGCACGATATCGTCCCTGGCCATCAATCCGCAATCGCCGTGAAGTGCGTCCGAAGCGTGCAGGAAAATCGCCGGGGAGCCGGTACTGCTGAGGGTCGCCGCGATTTTTTTGCAGATGATGCCGGACTTGCCCAATCCCGTGACGATTATTTTTCCGGAGCATGCGGCAGCCAGATCGACGGCGCGCAGGAATGAATCCCCCACGCGATCCACCAGCTTGCGGATCGCCTCCGCTTCCGCCTCCAGAACGCGGATCCCCGTCGTCCGCAAATCCCGGGGATCTCGAATGCTCACGGTGTCCTCCGGACTGCACTGCGGATGCGAAGGATGTCCTCCACCAGACGGGGAAACACCTTCACGTCCAGAGAATTCGGCCCGTCCGACAAGGCTCGGGACGGATGGTCATGGACTTCGAAGAAAAATCCATCCACACCGATCGCGGCGCCCGCCCGCGCCAGGTAGGGGATATATTGCGGGCTGCCCCCTGAACTGCTCCCCTGCCCCCCGGGCGACTGCACGCTGTGCGTGACATCAAACACGACCGGTTGGCCGAAGGACCGCATCACGACGAAGGACCGGAAATCCACCACGAGGTTGTTGTACCCGAAGGTCGAGCCCCGCTCCGTGAGAAGGATGTTGCAATTGCCCGTGGCGCGGGCTTTCTCCAGGACTTTGCCCATTTCCTGCGGCGAAAGGAACTGTCCCTTTTTCAGGTTGACGCAGCGGCCCGTAGCCGCCGCGGCCCGGATCAAGTCTGTCTGGCGGCAGAGGAATGCGGGGATCTGAATCACATCGAGCACATCCGCGGCCGCGGCGACCTGTGCCGTCTCGTGGACGTCGCTGAGGATCGGAAGCCCGCTCACCTGTCGCGCTTTTTCCAGGATGCGCAACCCCTCCTGGATCCCCGGGCCTCGATAGGAATCGACGGAAGTGCGGTTCGCTTTGTCGTAGGATGCCTTGAAAATCAGGGGCACTTTGAGACGCGCCTGCTGTTCCGCGAGCAGCTCCGCCATTTTCAGGCAGTGCTTCTCGCTTTCGATCACGCACGGGCCTGCGATAAAGAAGGGTTGCGATTTGGATCCGAGTCTGTATGCTCCGGCTTTCACGATGACCATTGCAGGAACGATCCCCAGGGTCAAGCTTCGACCAGGCCTTTGCGCACAACCACGGTCGCAGGCGCTTCTTTGGCGCATCTCCGCAGTTTGTTTTTGTATGAGGCTTCGATGAAGCTTGCGAACAGCGGGTGCGGCTGCATCGGCTTCGATTTGAATTCGGGATGGAATTGACAGCCGAGGAACCAGGGATGATCCGGAATCTCGGCGATTTCCACAAAATTGCCGTCCGGTGAATTCCCCGAAAACTTCATCCCGTAGCTGACGATGATCTTTTCGTATTCCCGGTTGAACTCGTACCGGTGCCGGTGCCGTTCCGAAATCTCCTTTTTCCCGTAAATCCGGAACGCCAGGGAATCGGGATCCAGCTCGCACGGGTAGGCGCCCAGCCTCATATTTCCGCCCATGATATCGGTCCCCAGCAGTTCCCGCAGCATATAGAAAACCCTGTGCGGCGCGGAAGGATCGAATTCCGAGCTGTCGGCCTGAAGCCCGCAGACGTTGCGCGCAAACTCGATCACGGAGCACTCCATTCCAAGGCAGATCCCGAAATAGGGGACTTTGCGTGTGCGGGCATATTTCGCGGCCCGGATCATGCCGTCGATCCCGCGCTTGCCGAATCCGCCGGGAACCAGGATCCCGTCATAGCAGCCGAGCTGCTCGTCCAGCATCTCATCCAGCAGTCCCTCGGATTCCACCCACTTGAGCTCGACGCGAACCTGGTTGGCCAACCCTCCGTGGTACAGCGCTTCGTTGAGGCTCTTGTAGGAATCCTCATATTCCACATACTTGCCGACAATGCCGATCTGCACCGTGTCTTTCGGGGTTTGTATCTTCCGGATCATTTCCTGCCAATGACTCATATCCGCGTCGCGCCTGGGGAGCGTGAGGTGATTGACGATCGCATCGTCCAGGCCCTCACTGTGGTAAATGATCGGCACTTCATAAATGTTGCGCACATCCAGAGCCGTGATGACATCCTTTTCGGAA
Organism: Acidobacteriota bacterium; assembly: GCA_035506515.1. Classification (GTDB taxonomy): domain Bacteria; phylum Acidobacteriota; class UBA6911; order UBA6911; family UBA6911; genus UBA6911. The sequence continues at coordinate 59,327 of DATJPG010000001.1, read as the reverse complement.
ACGTTGCAGAACAGGGAGATCTTGGCTTTGATGTCGTTGGAGAGGAAACGGTCGGTCCGGCAGAGGATGATGTCGGGCTGAATTCCGATCGACGTCAGCTCCTTCACGCTGTGCTGGGTCGGCTTCGTCTTCAATTCGCCGGACGTCCCGATATACGGCACCAGGGTCAGGTGCACAAATATCGAGTTGTCCCGGCCGACCTCGTTGCGCATCTGGCGGATGGCTTCCAGAAAGGGCTGGCTCTCGATGTCCCCGACCGTGCCGCCGATTTCGATGATGGCGACATCCACTTCCTGGGCGACGCGCCGGATCGTCGCTTTGATTTCGTTGGTGATGTGGGGAATGACCTGCACGGTCTTCCCCAGAAACTCGCCTTTCCGCTCCTTATCAATCACGGTCTGATAGATCTTGCCCGTGGTGGAATTGTTGTCGCGGGTCAGGCGGGCATTGGTGAACCGTTCGTAGTGCCCGAGATCCAGATCGGTTTCCGCCCCATCGTCGGTGACGTATACTTCGCCGTGCTGGAACGGGCTCATCGTTCCGGGATCCACATTGATGTACGGATCCAGTTTGAGGAAATTGATTTTGAACCCGCGCGCCTCCAGGAGGCATCCGATGGAAGCGCTCGCGAGGCCCTTTCCCAGGGATGAAAGAACACCGCCGGTCACAAAAATATACTTCATCGCAACAACTCCCTATCGTTTATAATTTTTCAGATTAGCAGTGCACGCACGGTAGTGCAAGAAGAGCCTTTGGCGCTCCCGGTACACCCGCACTCCGTGTCGTTTCAAATTCCGGACTCGTTATTCGCGAGGACGTGTTCGAAAACCCGTCCTCGCGATTTCGGCTTTCGAGATGCTACGACTGCCCGGTCGTCCGGAAGGACCACACACAGCAACTGCGCATCCATCCCGATCTCCGGACAGGATTCCCCGCATGACTCGCAAATTTCCTATTGCGGCAGACCGATACAGAAGAGTTGCAGGTTCCAAGTTACAGGTTGCAGGTTCAAAGAAACCTGGAACTTGAAACCTGTAACCGTCTGTAACTGCCCGGCCACGCCGCATTTCGCAAAATACGAAGGATGCGGGTTAAAAGTTAATCAGCTCGATCTCTCGTGTATCCTTGACGTAGCGCTGGTTCGTCTGCGGATAGCAATACTGCTTTCCTTCGAAATTCCGCAGGATGATTTCTTTTGCGTCGAACTTCACCACGTAATCCGGCATCAGCGGGATCTTCCCTCCGCCGCCCGGCGCGTCGATGACGAATTGCGGCACCGCAAAGCCCGTCGTGTAGCCGCGCAGGGACTGCATGATTTCCAGCCCTTTTTCCACGCGCGTCCGGAAATGATTGGTGCCGCGGGTGAGGTCCGCCTGATACAGATAGTAGGGACGCACGCGCATCATCAGGAGCTTGTGCATCAGCTCCTTGAGGATCATGGGATTGTCGTTCACGCCTTTCATGAGAACCGTCTGACAGCCCAGCGGGATGCCGGCCCCGGCCAGTTTCTCGCAGGCTTCCTTCGCCTGCGGCGTGACTTCGTTCGGATGATTGAAGTGCGTGTTGATATAAATCGGGTGATACTTCTTGAGCATGTTGCACAGATTTTCGGTGATCCGGCTCGGCAACACGCAGGGAAACCTCGTGCCGATCCGGATGATTTCCACGTGGCGGATGGCGCGCAGGCTGGAAATGATGCGCTCGAGCTTGCGGTCGCTCACCATCAGCGGATCGCCGCCCGACAGCAGGACGTCGCGGATTTCCGTATGGCCGCGGATATAGTCGATGCCCATCGCGATGGTTTTTTCGCTGATCGCGCTGGTTTGCCCGACCATTCGCTTGCGCGTGCAAAACCGGCAGTACATCGGACAACGGTCCGTGATCAGCAGAAGCACGCGGTCGGGATAGCGATGGGTCAACCGCGGGACCGGGCTGTCCTCTTCCTCGTGCAGCGGATCTTCGGGTGAGTTTTCGTCCATCAACTCGTTCACGGACGCCACCGACTGCATCCAGACGGGATCTCCTTTTCCCTGGATCAGGTTGTAGTAGTACCGCGGGATACGCATGGGATACACCTTGCAGACCGCATCGATCTCTTCGGCGTTGCCCCCGAAGTCCTCGGCCAGCCTGGCGCCCTGCGTCACGCTGTTGCGCAAATCAATTGTCCACTGCTCCATCCGTTCCATGTGCGAGCTCGTCTCCTTGTTAGGACAGCTTCTTCACAAAAATAATCTTGTCGTCTCCGATGTCGTAGAAATCGCGGATGCGCGAGTTCTCCGAGTATCCGAGGCGGCGATAAAATTCCACGGTCCCCGCATAGGACGCTTTCGACGAAGTTTCGACCAAGAGGAGGCGGCCCTTCGTTTCGAGTGCCTTGCGTTCAACGTAATCCATGAGCGCGTGTCCGAATCCCCGTCCGCGCGCGTCGGGATGCGTTGCGATCCAGTACAGATCGAAAGAGCCCCGGGTCATCGGCACGGGCCCCCAGCACGCATAGGCGTGCACTTTCGAATCGAGGTCCTGTGCGACGACGACGTTGTAGTCTTTCTGTTGCTCGTCGGTGAGATAGAGATCCACCAACTCCAGGGCGCAATCGATTTCAGCTTGATTGAAATTACCGGCAGACACGACCAGATCTGCAATCATGGCGCGGTCGGTCTGCGCCATCGGTCGAATCAGGACAGCTGGGTCGTCGTCAGAATGCATACACAGCAGCGGTTATCTTGGCGCCGCGTTCCACGGCCGATTCACCGATCCGCAGAATCATGTCGGAATAGGAATAGCCTGCAGCCCGCACCGCCCTGGCGAATCCCGCCTTCGGCGATATATCCGGATTCGGGTTGACTTCGAGCACATAGACGCCGCCGCGAGCGTTTGTGCGCATATCGATGCGCGCGTAATCCCGGCAGCCCGTGCACTGGTAGCTTCGAATGGCAATCGCCCGGATCCGGCTCTCGAGCCGCCTCGGAATCGGCGCGGGGCAGAGCGGGACCGTGGAGTTGAACACCAGGCTCTCCTCGTCCCACTTCGCGCGATAGCTGACGATCCGCGGCTCATCGTCCGGAAGTCCGGTAAAGTCGATTTCGGAAACAGCAAGCACTTCGGGGTTCCGATCCCCGACGACGGACACATTGAACTCTCTTCCGTCGAGATATTCCTCGACCAGAGCTTCCTGGTCGTAGACCTCGTGAATGTAGCGAATCTGTTTTTCCAGCTGTTCCGGCGAGGAACAGACCGAGTTGCTGTTGATGCCCAGGCTCGCGTCCTGGCGCGCCGGCTTGACGATCAGCGGGAAACGCGCGCCCCGCGGCACGGTCAGCGCCTGTCCCGGATAGCGCACGTATCCGCGCGCGGTGGGAACGCCGGCCGCCCTCAAGACCTGTTTGACGTGGAACTTGTTGAGCGCCAGGCCCAGCGTATACGGATCGGAGCCCGTGAACGGAATGCCCATCAGCTCCAGCAGACCCGCGACGCACATCTCCAGCTCGGGCTTGCCGTTGATCTCTTCGCACAGGTTGAAGACGAAACGCGGCGCGATCTCCGCGAGCGTTCGGACCAGGTCGCGTGAAAAGCTTTCGACGGCAATCACGCACGGACGATAGCCGCCCCGGCGCAGGCTCTCCTCGATGGCGCTGACATCTTCGCGAACGATGTTGGCGGGATAGATCTTCTCTTCGCAGCCCTCGCGCTCGGAAATGTTCGCTGCATTATAAAGAACAACGCAGTCGTATTTCATCAGAGCAATCCCACTCGCCTGCAGGCGATGTCCAGGACTTCATTGATCAACCGGTTGTAACTCATGCCCGCCGCCCGCGCCGATTTGGGGAAACAGGAATTGTCTTCGGGCCGGGGAAGGATTCCGGGCAGCGGATTGAGCTCCAGGATATGCGGATGTCCCGCAGCATCCAGCCGCACATCGATCCGGCACCAGTCGCGGCACCGCAGGATGCCGTATGCGCGCAGGCACGCGCTCTCGATGTCCGCCTGCAGCGTCGCCTCGATCCTTGCCGGGCACTCGAAAATCTTCAGCGGATTCGAACTTTGATCCCAGATCCACTTGGCTTCGTAGGAGTAGATCGGGTTGACCCCCTGGGGCAGCGAGTCGAAGAGAATTTCCACGATGGGAAGAACGCGCGCTTCGCTCCCGTTGCCGAGAATCGCCACGGTGAATTCCCGCCCCGGCAGAAACTCCTCCACCAGGGCCGGCTCGTTGTATTCGTTCAGCAGCCACAGGACCCGCTCTTTCATCTCCTGGCGCGTGTGCACCAGCGAATCGTTGCGGATGCCGATGCTCGATCCTTCATACAGAGGCTTGACCATCAGAGGATAGTGCAGGCTGTTGAACGAAAAGTTGTGGTCGCTGACCACCCGGAACCGCGAGGTCGGAAGACCGTTATAGGCGAGGATTTCTTTCGTCCTCGACTTGTCCAGGCAAATGTTGAGGGTGAGGGGATCACTCGCCGTGTATGGAATTTTCAAATGCTCGAGTATGGAGGGAATGTAGCCTTCGCGGCCGGGACCGGAACTGCCTTCGGCGATGTTGAACACGATGTCCGGCCGGCTCTTCTGAAGCATTGCGTATGCATCCTCGCCGGCATCGATCGGGATGACTTCGTGGCGCTCTTCGAGGGCCGCCTGAACGGCGGCGATCGTCTCCGGGGCATCCCATTCCGCCTGATCGTCGGTCCGGATGCTACTCGGGGGTTCCGGCGCGTCCTCCGGTTCCCCCCGCTTCATATTAAATGTTAATCCAACTCGCATGCACGAATAACCTTTCGCAATTTTTTTAAGGGAATCCTTATTGCTTGTCAAGACTTATTTCACTTTTTCCACAAGATAATGGGTCGAAAAAACCTCTCATCGCTAAATCTTGTGTGCGATTTGTTCACATGAACCACCGGAAATGTCGCATGCAACTTCATGCCCAGAAAGGAGAAAAATAAATTATTTTTGTTTATGAAATAGAATTTCATCATAAAAACTCAAAAAACCTAATGAGCCCGGGCCGCCTGAAACGCGCTGTCCACGCACTTTTGAGCCGATTTTTTTTCGATGCGCCGCACGCGCCCATGGGAATTTTTCGTCTTTCAGGTATAATGAACGTCCATCTCGAAACGGTTGCGCCGGACGCTTATGGAACATCCTATGGGACGTATTTTTAGATCTAATTTCCTATCACCGCGGTTTTTCGCCGCCGGCGCGTGGGGCATTTTGTGCGCATGTATTTGCGCGCCGCCGATCCTCGCTTCGGCGGGATGTCCCGTCGCGGCCGCGTTCCTGACCTGCATGTTTTCTCCCGTCTGTCACCAGATTCCCGCGAGGTCGTTCTGGTTTCTGGGGCTTCCGCTGGCCGTCTGCCACCGCTGTTTCGGAATCTACCTCGGACTTTTTCTGGGCTCGTTGATCCGCAATCCGTGGATGCACCGCTCGAACCGCACCCGCCGCATCTGGGTCCTGGCGGCGATTGCTCCCCTTGCGTTCGATGCGCTGCTTCCCTGTTCCGGGCTCTGGGACAACACGCCGGCCAGCCGCTTCGCGACCGGTCTGTTATTCGGAATTCCTATCGCGTCCCTCCTGGTGCGCGGGATCGAGGAGTTTCTCATGGAAGCGCCGTGGCGGCGCATCGCTGCGGGGAATTCGTTACTAAAGGAGGCGTCCTGTGAATGAAAATACCATGCTGAAGCCGGCGTTGATCGGGGGAGTTCTTCTCGGAATCCTTTCTGCGCTGCCGCTGATTAACTATTTCAATTGCATCTGCTGCGCCTGGGTGATCCTCGGAAGCGTGGTGGCGGCGCGCCTCTACGTGAAGGAATCCTCCACGCCGGTAACGCTCGGACGCGGGGTGGCCCTCGGGCTCCTCACCGGGCTGATCGGCACGCTGGTCTTCGCGCTGTTTTCGATTCCCCTGTTCGTGATGACCAACCGCACCGGCATCATGGAACAGCTGAAGCAGACGATCGCCCAGATGCCGAACCTCCCGCCGGAGACGCGCGATGCGGTGGAGTCCCTGGCATCTCAGGGCAACATCACCGCCGTTATTTATGTCATAGGATTTTTCTTCATGCTCGTGGTCAACTGCCTCGTCGCCATGATTGGCGGCGCAATCGGCGTGGCCATTTTCGAAAAGCGCAAGTCCGGCGGTGCCCCGTCCGAACCGCCGCAGATTCCGCCGCCTCCGCCGGCCGACCTGCCGCCGCCGCTTCCGCCTACGGATCCGGCCGCATAGTTTTTGCGCCTCTGAGCGATTTGGGGGCCGCGGCAGCGGCCGGGTGCTGGCAAAAACTATGCGGCATTGGAACTTGGATATTTCACGTATTATGCCTTGACCCATTCGTAGGGAAGATGCACGACCGGGCCGGGCGCCTTCGCGGTGTCGATCAGGGAAAGGGCGTCCCGCAGCACGCGCAGCTGCATCGACACGTCCATCGACATCCCGAACGGGCTGCCCAAGGGAAACCGCAAGGCGACGGCCCGCGGCACATGCAGGCGCTCCGTGACGTCGGGACACACGGACACTCCCACCGTCGGGATGCCCGCGGCCTCGATCTCCCTCTGGATCAGCGCCGCCGACTGGTGGCTCAGCTCGCAACCCCCGCAGACAACGGCCGCGTCCACCTGCTGTGCTTTCAGTCGCGGAACGATTTCGCCGGCGGCCGTCCTCACGAGGAGCTGGACCTCGGGCACGAAGCCCATCAGCCCATAATGCACCTCGGCGCAGGCGCCGATCACCCCCTCCACTTCGAGCTCCACGAGCCGGATCATCGGGAAGATGCAGTTGATGTCTTCCTCGGCTTCGCGCGTATCGTAATGAGCGTGAGCCACGGCAAGATCCGTGGACTCCGCGTCCAGCGAGATCTCGCGAAAAGACCAGTCTCCCCGGTCCTTGATCCGCATCGCGCGCAGCGGCGCGGGCACCATTCCGGGCGATGTGCTGAAAGGTTTTTGCCCTTTCCGGTAAACGCCCGCGAGGCTGATCAGGCATACTTTGGACTCGGACAGCTTTTTCGCCGGCAACGCAAACGGGAATCCTTCCACCGATTGCAGATGCCAGCCGGGATAGCGTGTCTCCAGCGCATGAATCCACGAGTATCCCTCACGCAGGCTCTCGATCGACTGTATCGAGACCGGAACCGGCTCGATCTCGATTTCCTCGATATCGTCTTCCGGAGGCCGCCGCGGCCCCGGGCCTTTTCCCTCCTCTTTGTCTCTCATGCGATTCTCCCACTCCTTTCGAAACCAGTGGAACCCCTCCTGGTCCACGAGACTTGGGATCCGGAAACGAGACGAAACGCACAATGTCACGGGCGGTGCACAGGCAATTCCAATATCGTATCGCCGGGATGCGCCTCCCAGTTTTCAAACTCCAGCTGAATGGTCGTATGCCCGATCCGGAATTTCTCGCGCATGAGGAGGCTGGACTCCGCCAGAACTCTCTGCGCGTCCTCGTCCGTTTTCATGACGAGGTGACAGCTCATGGCCGTCATCCCGGAAGCGATCGACCACACGTGGAGATCGTGCACCGAAACCACGCCCCGAACGTCGCCGAGGCCCCCTAATATCTGTGATATTTTCAGATGGCGCGGCGTGGCTTCGAGCAGGACTTCCACGCTTTCGGTCACAAGTTCCCACGAACTGCACAGCACGAGGCATCCGACGATGGCGGAGACGACAGGATCCGCCAGGCGCCATCCGCGCAGCAGGATCAGGATGCCGGCCAGAATCGCACCGATGGATCCGAGCGTGTCTCCAAGCACATGAAGAAACGCTCCTCGCAAATTCAGATTTTCTTCCCTGCTCCGATACAGCAATCCTGCCGTCACCAGATTCGCACCCAGTCCGGTGATTGCCACAATCAGCATGGGCAGGCTTTTCACTTCCGGAGGCGCCCAGAACCGCTGGTAGGACTCATAGAAGATGAAGAGGCCGAGCAGGATCAGGAAAATTCCGTTTGCGAAGGCCGCGAGTATTTCCGCTCTCAGATAGCCGTAGGTTCTTTCATGCGTGGCGGGGCGCGCCGCGATCTTCAGCGCGAACAAACTCAACCCGAGCGCGCAGAGGTCCGTGAGCATATGCGCGGCGTCGGCAAGCAGCGCGAGGCTGTTGGCATACAACCCGCCCGCCAGCTCGATGAGAAACCAGCTCCCCGTGATGGCGAGCGCGAGGATCAGGCGCTTCTTCCCCATGGGCTCGTGGCCATGGGGGTGCGAGTCGTTGTGGCGATTCATGGAAATACTGATAATTTGCGATTTACGATTGACGACGGACGATGGAAAGCCGCATTCATCCAATCGTCAGTCGTAAATCGACAATCGAAAATTCTATTTCCCGACCTGCTTGGACGCCCACTCTCCGAGAACCGGAATTTTGTAGGTTTCGTTGTTGTAGGCTTTGTACATAAGGAAGATCCAGTAGACAATGATCGCCAGCCAGATCACAAAACCTACTAGGCCAACGAATACAAAAAGGATCCCGAACGAGAGGAACCCTATCGACACGAACATGTGCCAGATGATCTCCAGGATCAGAGCCACGACGCTGAAGGCAATCGCCTGGAATGCATGAAACCGGACGAATGCATCGTTTTTGTATGGTTCCACAACGAGGAAGATGATCCCCGTAACGAACCATAGCAAATAGCAAAGCGCACCCGCCACATTGGAACCTATGCCGGCGCCGGTTTGCGCTGCCGGCGGGGGAGCGACGGGCGGAGCCGCCTGGCCGCCGGGTGCTGCGACGGGAGATCCACAAACACCACAAAACGCTGCCCCTTCCGTAACTGCCGATCCGCACTTTGAGCAGAATGCCATATTTCCTCCAGTTGACGTTCGAACGACTAATCAATCAGTAGCACAAAAGACGTTTTCAAGACAACAAATATAAAAGCGCATGCGGGTCGGAGCCGGGATCGATCTGCTCCTCTGGACCGCCAAAATCAAAGCGCGATTTCCGCCAAAAATCTGCTTCCGCCGAAGGTGCGGCACTCGCGCAATCCATCCTTCTTTCAATTTCGGCATCGGGTTTTCAGCGGGGGTTAAAGAAGGGAGAGGGGATCTACATCCACGTTTACTTTGGAGGAGATCTTCTGGCGGTCGAGATCCGCAAAGCAATCCTGCAGGGCCGGAATTACGTCGTCTCCGGAGCGGGCTTTGATCAGAATTTGCATTCGGTAATTACCGCGAAGCTTTTCCAGAGGAGCCGCTGCGGGCCCCAAAACGTGCGGTCTCGGCGTCGATCCGGCTTTTTCCAGTTGCAGCTTCAGTGCGCCGACTATTCTCTCCGCGTTGCGCATGGCTTTGGCGTCGTCCGGATCGCTGACCACGATTTGAATCAGGCTGCGGAACGGCGGATATCCCATCAGCTTTCGGTATTCCACTTCCTTCTCGAAGAATCCGCGGTAATCCTGCTTTTGCGCGAAGTGCAGCGCGTAATGATCCGGATAGAACGACTGGATGACGACGCGGCCCGGTGCCGCTCCGCGACCTGCGCGGCCGGCGACCTGGGTCAGCAGTTGAAACGTGCGCTCCGCCGAGCGGAAATCCGGAAAGGACAATCCCGCATCGGCCGCAATGACGCCGACCATCGTGACATCCGGAAAGTCATGCCCCTTGGCCAGGATTTGCGTGCCGACCAGGATGTCCAGTTCGCGTTCGGCAAAACCGAACAGCACCGACCGCAGAGCTCCGCGCCTCCGCGCGGTATCGCGATCGAGCCGCGCGATGCGCGCCGCGGGCAGCAGGGTACGCAGAATGCCTTCGAGCTGCTCCGTACCGATGCCCGCATAGTGAATATAGGGGCCGCCACAACTCACGCACACGGAAGGCACTTCCATCTCCCGCCCGCAATAATGGCATGCGAGCCGGTTTTCCTGCTGGTGATACGTCATGCTGATACTGCAATCCGGACACGTGTACACGTGGCCGCATCCGCGGCACAAAAGAGTGCGCGCAAATCCTCTCCGGTTGAGCAGCACCATCGCCTGCTCTCCGCGCCGCATGCACCCTTCCAGCTCCTCCTGCAGAGTGGTGGAGATGACGACATTTTTGCCGTGTGCCTTGAACTCGGCGCTCATGTCCACCATGGTGACGCGCGGCATCGGCCGGGCTTCGATCCGTTCCGGGAGATAAAAATAGCCGCCGCCTTCTGTTTGAGTCGCCGCATGATAGGTCTCGATGCAGGGCGTGGCGGATCCGAGCAGAAGAACTCCATGGGTTTGCTGCACGCGATGCCATGCCACTTCGCGCGCGTGATAGCAGGGAGATTCATCCTGCTTGTACGAAGAGTCCTGTTCCTCGTCGATCACAATGAGCCGCAGGTCTTTTAAGGGCGCGAAAACAGCAGACCGGGTTCCGACCACGACCCTGGATTCGCCTTCACGAATCCGATTCCACTGGTCGAAGCGTTCGCCCGCCGACATTCCGCTGTGCAGCAGGGACACCTGGCCGGGAAAACGCGAAACGACCAGTCGGCTCAGCATCGGGGTCAGGCCGATTTCCGGCACAAGAAACATGGCGGTTTCGCCGCTCTTTAAGACCTCGCCGATCAGCCGCAGATAAATTTCGGTCTTTCCGCTGCCGGTGACGCCATGCAACAGACAGCGGCCGGTCTTGTTCTGCAGAATCATCTGCAGGATGCGGTCAAAGTTTTCTTTCTGCGCCGCCGTCAGAATCAGCGCGGGCACGCTTCGCGATTCGCTCAGATCCGGAGGCACCCTCTGAATTTTTGCGGGCGCGATTTCGACCAGCCCTTTTCGTTCGAGCACCCTGGCAATGCTTGCGGTGGACCCGGCGCCGCGAAGGATTTCCTGCAACATCCGCGGTTCCCGGCTCCCTCCCAGCGCCTCATACAGCCGTTTCTGCGCCGGCGTAAGCGCCGCGACGATTTCCGCATCGGCCTCCAGGCAACGAATTCCCAGCTGCTCCTTGGACCGGATCCGCGGCGCATCCATCGACATTTCCATCTGAACCCAACCGGCGGCGGCGAGGGATTCGATCCAGGTCTGAACGTTGCGGATTCCCGACCGTTCCGTCAGCTCCTTGAGTGTCAGCGATTTTTGCTGCGCCAGAATATCGAGAAGCGCGTCCTCCTGCGAACGCAATCCCGGAGGACGCAATCCGCCCCCGAGGAGTGCGGCCGTTTTGGGCATCAAAGAAATCGTTCCCTCCCCCGCCACCTGCGTCCCCGCGGGGAAAAGCGCGCGCAGGACCTCGCCGGGAGGCGCGAAGTAATACCGCGCTACCCAGAGCGCCGTGTCCACAAGCGATGGCGGCGCGACGGCCTCCGGGTCGAGCAGCTCACGCACCGCACGCAACTTGAAGTCGCCGATTTGCGACCTGATCAAAGCTCCCACCACGTACCCCGTCATCAGCTTCCGCCCGAAGGGAACGAGCACGCGCATGCCCGTGGTGATCCGCGATCTGAATTCAGGCGGAACCGAGTAAGAGAAGGTCTTTCGAACTGCGACCGGTACGGCAACCTCGACAAATTCACACATAAGTCTGATTTTCGATTTACGATTTACGATTTGCCTGATGTGTGCAGGGAGTGCAGATATTCGTGGACGATCCGCATATCTTCCCACACCTTGCGCTTTTCGTTGGGATTCCGCAGAAGGTAGGCCGGGTGAAATGTCGCCATGAGTTTCGCCCCACGATAATCGATCAGCTGTCCCCGAAGCCGCCCGATGGCCTCCGTCGTTTTGAGCAGCGTCTGCGCGCCGAAAGCCCCGAGCGCGCAGATCACCTTGGGCTTTACCGCGGCGACCTGTCGGAACAAAAACCGCTCGCAGGAAGCGATTTCATCGGGCTCCGGATTTCTGTTTCCCGGAGGACGGCATTTCAGGATATTGCAGATATAGACATCCTCTCTGCGCATCCCGATGGCTTCGATGATTTTGGTCAGCAACTGGCCCGCACGCCCGACGAAGGGCAGGCCTTGCTCATCTTCATCCGCTCCCGGCGCCTCCCCGACGAACATGAGTTCGGCATGGGGATTTCCCGAACCGAAGACCAGATTGGTGCGGCCCGGGGCCAGTTTGCAGCGCCGGCAATCGTTCAGCTCCGCCTGAATGGCACCGAGCGTTTCTTCGCCGGAAGGCTGCTCGTCAAACATCGAGGCGTTTACGCGGATCCTGGCGGCTGCCGCCGGGGCCGCCGCCTTGGGCACCGGTGCCGCTGCGCCGCTCTGTTTTTCGGATTTTCGCATGGATCGCCCCGCACCGGCCGCAGGTGCCGCGACATACCGAACGCCCAGGTCGCTGTACAATTTCAGGTGACCGAGAATCTGCTCTCGAAGGAGCGTTTTGTCTTTCATGTGCCCAGCTCCAGTGCATCCAGAACGGATTCGTCATTGCGCCAGTCCCGCGCCGTTCGCACCTGCAATCCAAGGTAGACTTTGCATCCCAGGAACTGTTCCAGATCGCGCCGCGCCGCGATTCCCAGGTCACGCAACTGCGATGCGCCTGCGCCCAGGACAATCCCCTGCTGCGACCGCTTTTCGACCAGAATGTCCGCCTCGATCGCCACCAGGTTCTGTGTCTCTCTCCTGCTCTCATCGAATTTCCGGATCAGCACCGCGCAGGTATACGGCAGCTCTTCCCGGACTCTTTCCAGCAGCTTTTCGCGGATGAATTCCGCGGCCAGAAATCTTTCGGACCGGTCCGTGAACTGCTCCGCATCGTAGAGTGGTTCGCCTTCGGGCAACAGGTCGAAAATACGGTCGCGCACCAGGCCCAGGTTTTCTCCGGATCTGGCCGAGATGGGGATGATTTCCAGGAAATTGTAGGCTTCGCTATAGCGCTGCATGATCGGCAACAGTGCGGCCTTCGCAATCCGGTCAATCTTGTTGAGCAGCAGAAAAGTCGGTGACTGCGCTTTTTTCACCACATCCAGCACGAAGCGTTCGCCTGCCCCGAAGGAGATCGAGGCATCCACGATCAGCAGCACCAGATCGACATCCCGCAGCCCGTCATAGACCGTGTGCAGCATGCGCCGGTTCATGCCGTACGCGGGCTTATGGATGCCCGGCGTATCCATGAACACGATCTGACCGCGCGCTTCGGTGGCAATGCCGAGGATGCGGTGGCGCGTCGTTTGCGGTTTGGGCGAAACGATGGAAATCTTCTGGCCGACGAATGCATTCAGCAGGGTGGATTTCCCGGAATTGGGCCTTCCGATGATGACTGCAGTCCCGCACTTCATGGCGTAACCGCAAAAGACAGAAGACAGGAGACAGGAGACAGAATGCCGGACTCTGTCTCCTGTCTCCTGTCTTCCGTCTTCTGTCTTGTTCCCACAAATATCACCGCTTTCGCCTCAACTCCACGGCCAGGTCCAGGATCTTCTCCGCGATCGCGCTCTTCGCCTGGCGGTCGATCGTGATGGGCCCGCTTGAACGGCTCAGGACAACGACCGAAGATTCATCCTCGCCGAACACGCCTCTGGAAACGTCATTGGCCACGAGCAAATCCAGGTTTTTGCCTTCCAGCTTTTTTTGCGCCGACTCCATGAGGCGTTCCGTCTCCGCCGCGAAACCGACCAGCACTTGATTCTTCTTCTGTTTCCCAAGCAGCGCGAGGATATCTTCCGTCTGCGCCAGTGCAAGCTGCAAAGCCGCATTCCCTTTTTTGACTTTCTGCGGAGAGGGTTCCGCCGGGCGGTAATCGGAAACGGCCGCCGCCTTTACGACAATATCCATCTCCGGATAGAGCGCCAGCACGGCATCTTTCATCTGCGCGGCGGAGCGCACCGGAAAAAATTGGACTCCCGCGGGGGCCTTCAGTTCTGTAGGACCGGAAACAAGGAACACGTCGGCGCCCCGTCGGCGCGCCGCCTCGGCAACGGCATATCCCATTTTTCCCGAACTGCGATTCGAAATAAACCTGATCGGATCGATATCTTCGACTGTCGGTCCCGCCGTAACCAGGATTTTCAAGCCGGCGAGAGATTGTCCGCCGCGAAGCACTTCGAGGATTCTGGAGACGATGATGTCCACCGGGGCCAATCGCCCTTCCCCTTCCATGCCGCACGCGAGCATGCCGGCTTCGGGATCGACGAAATGATGGCCGCGCGCCTTGAGAATTTCCACGTTGGCCTGGACGGCCGGATGGCGCCACATCTCCACGTTCATGGCGGGCGCGATCAGCACCGGCGCGGGATTCGAGAGATACAACGTGGAGAGAAAATCATCCGCGATACCGTGCGCGAATTTTCCCAGGATATTCGCCGTTGCCGGCGCCACAACCAGAAGCTGAATGGTCTGCGCGATGCTGATGTGCGCGATGTCGCGGTTGATCACAGGCTGAAACATGTCGGTGATCACGGTTTGCCCCGAAAGCGACTCGAACGTCAATGGAGCTACGAATTCGGTCGCAGACTTCGTCAAAATGACCTGCACCGACACCCCTGCCTTCTGCAGTCCACGCATCACCTCGATGGACTTGTATGCCGCAATGCAACCGGTGACACCCAGGGCGATATTCACGGCGGATTCCCTATGTCACGCTCGCCGGTTCAGGCAGCGGCAGAATCTCAAAGCTGAGGGCATTCGCCTCCAATTCCATCATGGCGATATACGCCGGCTTCGTGGAACGCGTTTTTATTTTCGGCCTGGCATTGTTCTGCAGTTGTTTTGCCCTTTCGGCCGCCAGAATGATAAAACGATATTTCGATCCGATACTCTCGGGAATCTTATGCATCCACTCCTCCAAACGTTGCAATCACGGATTCCGCACTCTCGCTTCCGGCCGCCGTCCTGCAGCGGGCGCCCAGGATGATCGACTGGAGTTGGAGCGTGGAACGGTTCAGTTCTTCATTGATAATCAGATAATCATAGTCCCTATAATGACGAATTTCCTTCCCTGCGATCTGGAGGCGCTTCTCGATCACAAAACCGTCATCGAGGCTCCGACGCATGAGACGTTCCCGCAAAACCTGATAGGACGGCGGCATGATGAATATTCCGACCGCATCGGGACAGTTTTTCCGGACAATCGCGGCACCCTGGACATCGATATCCAGCAGGACGTCTTCTCCCTGCAAGAGCAGGTCGTCCACAAATTTCCGCGAGGTCCCGTAATAGTTGCCGTACACTTCGGCCCATTCCAGCAGATCGTTCCCGCGGATGAGCGTCTGAAACTCCTCCCGGCCGACAAAAAAATATTCCACCCCGTTCTGCTCCGCGCCGCGCGGCGCTCTCGTCGTATAGGAAACCGAAAATTTCAGATGCGGCAGCTGCTGCAGCACCCTGGAAGCAAGGATGGATTTCCCGGCGCCCGAAGGCCCCGAAACAATAATCAGATTCCCACTTCGAGTTGTCTCACTCAACGTTTTGAACCTGCTCACGAAGCTTTTCGATATCGGTCTTGATGGCGATTGCGCAGCGCGATATCTCCAGGTCTCCCGACTTGGACAAGATCGTGTTCGCTTCGCGCTGTAATTCCTGCAAAAGAAAATCCAGCTTTTTTCCTGCTTTTTCCTGCGCATCCATGAGGAAACGGTACTGCTCGATGTGGCTTGTCAGCCGGGCGATTTCTTCCGAAATATCGCTCTTGTCCGCAATCAGCGCGGCCTCCTGTGCCAATCGCTGCGGATCCATTTCAGCCTGGGACAGAAGTTGATTGAGCCTCTCGCGCAGCTTGTCCAGGTACTCGGACGCCAGATTCACACTCAATTCCCGGATGCGCCCGGCGTTTTCCTCCACGCCGGCCAGATTTTTCTGCATGTCGGCACGGAGCGCTTCGCCTTCCTGCCGGCGCATGCGCAAAACCCCGCCCAGCGCTTCACGCACGCTCGCAGCGACGAGTTCGGACAAGGTCCCAGACGGCTCCGTTTGCGCCGCCTCCTTGACCTGGACGATTCCCGGAAGGCTCAAAATTGTTTTCAGATCCAGAGAATCCTGAAAATGAAAATCTTCCTTAAGCTTGTCGGCAGCCTTCATGTACCCCGTCAACAGGTTGGAGTTGATTTCGAATGCATCGGTAACCGCGTTCTGTATGGTCACATTGACGTCCACGCGCCCGCGGTCAAGCGCGCTGCGGATCAGCTGCTGCACTTCCCCTTCCAGAAACTGATACTCGCGCGAAACCCGGGCATGGAAATCCAGGAAGCGGTGGTTAACCGTTTTAATTTCAACGGAAACGACCGTATTGTCCTTCTGAGCCGAACCTGTTCCGTAGCCAGTCATGCTCAGAATCATGGGCAAGCACCTCAGTCCTAAAAATCTAGATAATTTAGCCCGCCCGGCTCCCCTCGTCAAGCCTTAACCTTTGATTTTTCAAGCCTTGGAGCTATGACGCTACTCGAATTCGGGGGATTCTTCGGTTTGCAGGCGAAAGAATTTGCGGTAGGGGCCGTCATTTAGTATGAGGGCATCGTGGGTCCCCGATTCCACGATCCTGCCGCGATCGAGTACCAGAATCATGTCGGCGTTCCGGATCGTCGACAGGCGGTGGGCAATCACAAACGTCGTGCGGTTCCGGATCAGGTTCGTCAGGGCCTGCTGCACGAGCTTTTCGGATTCGGAATCCAGGGCGGAAGTCGCCTCATCCAGGATCAGTATCGGAGCATCTTTCAAAATCGCCCGCGCGATCGAGATCCTCTGGCGCTCGCCGCCGGACAGCCTCTGACCTCTTTCGCCGATGATCGTTTCGTATTTCATCGGGAATTTTGAGATGAAATCGTCCGCCAGCGCGGCCCGCGAAGCTTCCATGATCTGTTCTTCGGAAGCGCGGATGTTGCCATAGGCGATGTTGTTGCGGACGGTATCGTTGAACAGAAACGTCTCCTGTGTCACGATCGCGATCTGGCTTCGCAGGGAGCCCTGCGTATATTCGCGGACATCCGTCCCGTCGATCCGCACAACGCCCGACGTTGTATCATAGAATCGCGGGATCAATCCCACCAAAGTGGTTTTCCCCGAACCGCTGCTGCCCACGATCGCAATCACCTGGTTCCGGCTGGCCTTGAGGTTGATGTTCTTGAGAACGTGTGTTTCGCCGCTTTGATCCGCATAATCGAAGAATACGTTTTCAAATTCTACGGAATCGCGAAACCCGTCCAGAGTTCGAGCTCCCGGCTTGTCTTGAATTTCCCGGTGGGTATCCAGCAGCTCCACGATTCGCGTCGACGACGCGAAGGCTCGCTGTACCTGGACATGAATGCGGCTCAGCTTTCGAATCGGATCGTACATGCTGAAAAGCGCAAACATGACCAGGCCGTACATCCCCGCCGTCAGGGTGTGGTGGTTAATACGCGCGTGGGCATAGTATAAGAGCGGAATAAAGGCCACGACGCCGAGCAGTTCCATGACCGGCGAATTGATGAACAGAATCGCCGCAGCCTTCAGATTGCTGCGCAGCAGCCTGGCTGCCGTTGTCCGGAAACCATCCTCCTCATGTCGCTCCATGCCGAAGGCCTTGATAATGCGCATGCCAGTGATCGCCTGTTGAAGATGGTCGTTTAAGTTTGCGGCATCCTCCCGGCCTTTGCGGCTGACGTGGCGGATGCGTTTGCCCATTCCGAGGGTCAGGCTGAGCGCCAGCGGCGCGATGAGAAGAGACAGCAGTGCCAGCTTCCAGTCGGCGAGAAGTACCGTCACGAGTAAAGACAGGAGTGTGACGACTTCGCGGAACAGTTCGGCCAGAACGTTGGAAACCGCATCCTGGATTTGTTCTACGTCGCCGCTCATTCTGGACATGAGCCGCCCGGTCGAATTGGTGGAAAAGAAGCTCATCGACTGGCCCAGGACATGGTGAAAGAGCTTGTCGCGCAGATCCGTCACAACCTTCTGGCCAATGTGGCTCATGGAGTAATTGGAGTAGTAATCGCAGATCCCCTTTAATGCGGTCAGAATCAGCAAAGCGAGGCAGACCTTCATGGTCAGGCGCCCGGGCATGAGGGAGAGAATGAAGGAGACATACTTTTGAATCAGGCCTTCCTTCGCCGTCGCCGCGACGGACCCTTTTCCAACCAGTAAAACGTTATCGAACAGTGGGAGGGATAGGGTCGTCCTCGTCGATTGAAAGATGCCGACTAGAGAAAAAAGCAGCAGAGAAATGGCGATCCCGGTCCGATGGGGCCGTATGAAGGGATAGAGCCTCTTAAAATCATTCATGAAATGCGACTTTCCGGGCGCAGCCAAAATAAGACTGCGTTTCAGAGACTAGCGAAGAATGGGAGAAGCGTCAAATGGAGAATGATTCGAAATTTCCGATTCGAGATTCGAGATTGGACTGAGCGATCCAAAACCTCGAATCTCGAATCTCGCATCTATTTTCGATCTCGACTGTGTTGGTCTCCACCAGCCGGCGCGTCTGACGAACTCTTCCCTCCGGATTTGTCGGAGGAAGAGGATCCCGAATTTCCACTGCTTTTGTTCTGCGACGGCGCGGAGGAATTGCGCGATCCGTCTCCCTTTTCGGCAGCAGGGGCCGTTTGCCGGGGCGCTGCATTGTCTGGAGCATGCTCGGCTCGTGGCGTGCTTGGGGGCGGAGTGTTCTCCGTTTGCGGCGGCGGATTCGGAGGAGCAGATTCCGAGCGCGGCGGACGGTAGACGTGGTAGCCGCCCGTCCGGGGCGTTTCGGCGGGACCTGAGCCCCGGCTGTTTCCCTGCTGGGCTCCGGAACCTTGTTCCGAGTTGTTCGGCTGGCGCGGTTCCTCGGTACGCGGACTCACCACCGAAGAGGGCGGTTGCGCTCTCTTCGGCTCCGGAGCCGGTCGTTCCAAAAGCACACCCGGCGCGTTGCGCGGTTCGGAAGTTCTAGTGGTATCGGGTCGCGCTGCCGGGGCCGTATTCTCTCCGGGTTTTGCGTTTTCACTATTGTTTTCCAGGGTGCCCGTATACCGATAGGTAGGCACTTTGCGAGCGCCCTGGTCGGATGGGGTATTTTCCTGTTGGCTTTTTGCACCGGGATTCGGGGGCTCGCGTCGCGGAGCCCAGCGCGCCCGCGTATTGGTGCCCGAATCTGTGCCCTGCTGCGGAGCGCGCTGCTGTTCCGTCATCCGCCTCTCGGTCTTCGATGGAAGAGCGGGGATTGCGGGATTTGAGATTCGCCGGAATTTTTCCACGCCTCTAAATTCATCGCCGGGATTATTGCGCACGACGGTGGGCAATTGTTTGGCGGTTCTTTCCGGCCCGCGGGCATGACGGTCCGGATCCGGCCGGTAACTGGTCTGCGTGGGTTGAACCGGCAGGCTATCCCGGACGACTTCACCCTGCTTCCATGGCTGGTCTACGTCGCGAAACCGGCCCCCGCGATCTCTGCCACCGAAACTGCCATTTCTGAACTGATCGATATCCACCGTTCTGAAAGCGTCGCGATCGCCACGATGGAAAAGATCTCCCTGAACGCGCGTGCTTAGCGCTCGCAACCGCACCAGCTGGTAGCCATAGATCCCGTGGTTGTAATGATAGCGGTTGAGGTTGTAGTAATCCCCTGGCCCCAGCGGGCACCATGAGATCCAGCCGGGTCCGCTGTAAAAAGTGACCAGCGCCGGCGCCCAGAAATTAAAGGCAAAAGACGGTCCCGGCAACCAGCACCACCCATAAATCGAACTGCGGTACCAGCGTCCATAGTGATACGGCAGCCACCCCCAGGGCTCATAGGACACCCAGGTCCAGCCGTAGAACGGCCGGTAACACCACCGCCCCATCGAATAGGGAGCCCAGGAATCGCTGATTCCGTAGGGCACCCAGGCGCTTCCATAGTCTTCGACATTGACCCAGCGGCCGCTGCTGTTCAGGTCGTAGACGCCCATGTTGACGGTATCCGGCAAATATCTCCGGTCGACAGAGGCGCTCATGTCCGCATTGCGCCGGTCATTCCATTCGTCCCACTCGTCCCGCTCGTCATAGCGCGCGTATTCGGGCTTGTCGGCGTCGTTCGCGGAGACGCGGACCATTTCTCCGGCCAGGAGGCGGCGAGAGAAACTGTCGTTAGCTGCCTCCAATTCTCCTTTTCGCACCACGGCGTCGCTGTCGCCATTCTCGTCCACACCGAAACGGTAGTTGCCCTTTTCCAGCACCGTGAATGCCGCCGCCGGCGTGTCGATTTCAAAATCCGTATCGCTGGTGACAATCAACGTGGAGAGCCCTACGAGGCTCCGTATCTGGATGAGATCTTCTCTCAGCGAAAGGATTTCGATGTCCGTACCATGGGCGAGCCGGAGGATGGAGCCGTCGTCAAACTCAATCTCGGCCCTTCCGTCATTTCCGGTGTAAATCCGATCCCCGGGCTCCAGCGGCAGGTTCACGCTGGCAGCCGACCAGTCGACATCCCCCGTGTGCTGGCAGCTGACATTTCCATCGATGTAAGAAAGGCGTGCAAGTCGCATGTAGTCATCGTCTTTGGGGACAGCCCCCGCGGACAATGCGGCCAGAAACAAAGCAAGAAGCAGGAAGTAACAATGGCGGGTCATGGTGAACCCCCTCCCTTCTGCGGATTGGATTTAATTCATACCGGTTCAGATGCTATTTCCAAGGAGAAGTGTCAAAAATTTGTTAAGGCCTACGCAGAAATCAATTCACATTTTTCTGCAGCTTAGACAAATCCATGTTCACTTCCCGTTTCGACCGTTGGGCGGGGCGATTTCCTTGGCATAGGAAGTAATATCCCAGGGCACCAGTTTCGCCACGGCGTTTGTCAGGTATTCGTGCACCTCCTGCGCCGTGATGAACGTGAGCGCCTTCTGGGCAATTTGTCGCGAAGCCTCCATGGGGATCTCGCGAAAAACTCTGCGAATCGTGGGAATCGAAAGCGGGTTCATGCTGAGCTGCGTGAAGCCCATGCCCAGCAGCAAAACCGCATAAAATGGGTTGGAAGAAATCTCACCGCAGATTCTCACGGGTTTATTCACACTTTTGGCCACCGTCGTGATGCGATTCAGGCAATGCAGGACGGTAGGATGGAGCGGCTGAAAAAGATATGCCACTTGAGGATTGCCCCTGTCCACAGCCAGCATGTACTGGATCAAATCGTTCGTGCCCACGCACAGGAAATCGACCTCTTTGGCCAGCACTTCCAGAGAAAACACGGCCGCAGGCACTTCAATCATCACACCCAGCGGGACTGCCTGGATGGCCGGCCCAATCTCTTTTCTGACCTTTGTGCGCACCTGATCGATCAGGGCCTTCGCCTGCCAGACTTCTTCAATCGTGGAAACCATCGGCAAGACAATCTCGATTCTGCCGTTGCAGCTGGCACGGAAAATTGCCTCGATCTGGGTGAGAAATGTTTCCTTGGAATGCAGGCTCAGGCGAATGCCTCGCAAACCCATGCTTGGATTTTCCTGCTGCGTCAGGTCCGGGCTGCCCCCTACCTTCTCCGACCCCGCGTCCAGCGTGCGAATTGCAACCGGGTGCGGGCTCATTTCCCGTGCCAGCCGGCTGTATGCTTCGAGCTGTTCCTCCATGTCGGGATATCCCAGAGGATGCCCGAAGTACAAGAACTCGGACCGGAAGAGGCCGATTCCCGCAGCTCCGCAGTTTTTTGCCGCGCTCAATTCGTGCATCATCTCGGTGTTGGCGCGCAGCGAAATGGGAACGCCGTCCTTTGTCAAAGCGGGAGTGCCGAATTGAGCCGGCGAAGAATCGGCAGGATACGCGCCGAACGCCTCCATGCGCCGGCGCACGGCCTCGATGCGCGCGGGACCGGGATTGACGATCACCTGGCCGTCGTCGCCGTTCAGAAGCAGCGTGTCCCCGGTAGAGACTTCGTCAAGAAAGCCGCGAAGGCCCATAATGGCAGGAAGCAGCAGGCCTCTGCATATGATGGATGTGTGCGAGGTCCTTCCGCCCGACTCGAGCACCAGGCCGCGCACTTTCTGAAGGTCCACGGTCGCAAAATCCGACGGGCTAAAATCTCGTGAAGCGATAATCTGATCCCCGGACAAATGCTCCCAGCTGAACGGCCGGTCACCGGAGAGATTCAGCTGGATCCGATCCGCGACATGTTCGATATCGCTGTGCCGGTCGCGGAAATATTCATCTTCCAGAGACTTGTAGGTAAGCACGAGGCGATCCGTGGCCTGCATCAGGACCCACTCCGCGTTCGCGCGGCTCGTCCGGATGTTGTCCAGGATATCCGCATTCAGCAACCTGTCTTCCAGCATCAGGATGTGGGCATCCAGGATGATCCCATGCTCGCTCCCCACCTTTTCCTCCAGCTGGGATTTGAGCGCCTTCAATTGTTCTTTGGAAGCTTCGATCGCGCGCAAATACCGCCGCACTTCCGCCTCGACATCCTCCACGTGCACCTTGAGAAGAAGCCGGCTATGGCTTTCGAACTTCAGGACCTGTCCCAGGACCACACCGGGAGACACTCCGCTTCCGTGGTATATCTTTTCAGGCTTCGCAGCCATCAGCTTTCTTCTCCAAACCTTGTTTCAAACAATTGACAGATGGCCTCTTTGGCTTCCACCTCATCCTGGCCTTCGATCGAGATCATCAGTTGCGTACCCTTGGAAGCGGCCAGCATCAGGATTCCGAGTATGCTCTTGGAATCGATCTGCTGGTTCGCGTCTTCGCGCGAGAGATAGATATTGCTCGAAAATCGGGAGGCCAGTCGGACCAGCTTTGCGGCGGCGCGGGCGTGCAATCCCAGTTTATTGGAAACGAGAACAGGTTGATGGATCATGTCCCTAAAAAATCACTGGCCATCACAATGCTCGAGCGTCCCTGATCGCGTACGGTCCGAGCAAGCGACTGCAGCGTGTCCCCTTCTTTCTGATTTGCGATTTTAATAATCATCGGAAGGTTGACGCCTGTCAATACCTCCACCGTCTCCGGGTTATGAAACGAAAGGGCGATATTCGACGGTGTTCCGCCGAACATGTCGGTCAATATCAGCACGCCGCTTCCGCTCTCGACTTCCGAGATGCGTTTTTCTATTTCCACCTGGGCATCGTTGACATCGTCGTGCCAGCCGATCGTTACGGCTTGAATGTGAGAAATTTCCCCGACGATCATTTCAGCCGCTGCGACAAGCTCCTGGCCCAGATGGCCGTGAGTTACTACCAGTGCGCCGATCATAGGTTCTTTCAATGCTCCAATCCGACCTGCGGTGTGTGCGGGTTATGCATTCTCGTCGCGATGGCGGACGTGAATGGCCCGCTTCTTGTTTTTCAGGAATTTTGCAAGCTCCTCCACCACAAACACGGAGCGATGCCGGCCTCCCGTGCACCCCACGGCGATCGTGAGGTAGCTCTTCCCTTCCTGCATATATTTCGGGAGCAGATACTCCAGCAATTCGCCTACGCGTTTCACGAACTCTTTGGCTTCCGGAAAGGATCGCAGATACGACACAATTTTCCGGTCTCTGCCGCTCAGCGCTTTGAGCCTGGACACGAAGTACGGGTTTGGCAGAAACCGCGCGTCGAATACGAGGTCGGCCTCGAGAGGAATGCCGTTCTTGTATCCAAAACTCATGAGATTGATGCTCAGGATCGATGCTCGCGGCTGTCTTCGAAACCGTTCCGCCACCAGGGCCTTCACGCGGTGCACCGTGCAATCCGACGTGTCGATCGTGAGATCCGCGAGGTCCCGGAGCTTTTGCAGCCGTTTCCGTTCCAACCGGATCGCTTCCCGGATGGGCTTAGCGGCAGATAACGGATGTGGCCTGCGTGTTTCGCTGAACCGCCGGACCAGCACATCCTCCCGCGCTTCCAGATAGAGGATGAATAGGCGGAACCCCGGTTTTCTCAGCTCCCAAATCGCCTCTTCCAGGTCATTCAGTTTTTCGCCTGCCCGTATATCGATCACGAGGGCCGCATGGGTGATCTCGCTCCCCGAGGAGTGGATGCCCTCAATGAACTTGGGAATGAGCACAACCGGAAGATTGTCGATACAGAAAAATCCCAGATCCTCGAATGCCTTTAAGACGGTCCCTTTTCCGGAACCGCTCATTCCTGTTACGACGACAAGATCCTGAAGGCTCATATCGAATTACGAATTACGAATGACGAATGACGAATGACAAATTCTGCACGATACGGGAGTGCATCGTGATGCGTCATTCCTGAATTGACGGTCGATATCCTCGCTGGCGCAGCAAGTGAATTCTGGCCGCGACTTCCACAAGCGTGGCGACGTTTCTCCCGGGCGCCACCGGCATGGCGATCAGTGGAACGGAGACTCCCAGGAATTCAATGCTGTCCTGGTCCAGCCCGAGCCGATCGTAATCTGCTTCGGGATTCCACCGCTCGAGCCGCACGGCGAAATCGATCACTTTGGAAACGCTGGTGGCGGAAATCCCGAAAAGCTCCTTGACGTTGATGATTCCGAGCCCGCGCAGCTCCATGTGGTGCCTGAGCACCGCGCCGCCGGCTCCCAGGAGCCGGTCGATTCCCCGCCTGGTAATTTCCACATAGTCATCCGTGATGAGGCGATGCCCTTTCAAGACCAGTTCGAGCGCGCATTCGCTCTTCCCGATTCCGGACGGCCCCATAAGCAGAACGCCCAAGCCGAAGATCTCGATCAGGACTCCGTGGATCGTCATCCGCGGCGCGAGGCGCTTTTCGAGACAGGCGGTCACCCTGGCGATCGATACCGTGCTGAGAGCGTTGCTCCTCAATAAAGGGATCTTCGCTTCCCGGCACACCCGGAGCAGTTCCCCGGAGACATTCAGTCCCTTCGTAACCAGGATGCAGCAGATATTGTGATTCCTCAGCCGCTGAATGGCCTCATTGTGTTCGAGTGGACTCAGAGTCTGGAGGTAGTAGGATTCGCTGCCGCCCAGAATCTGAATGCGGTCCGGATGGATGTCGCCGCTGTATCCGGCGAGTACCATGCCCAGTTTCTGCACCCGCGTGGAACGGATCTCGTTGTCGAGACCCTCCTGCCCCGTGAGCACCTCCACTTCCAGGCCGAGGGACGCATCCGCCAGCAGGTCGCGGACAGAAAGGCTTCCGACGCCCGGTTTTTGACCATCCGAAACAACTTCTTCGTTCTCTAGCAAGAAACCTCTCACGGCGACGACTGTATACCCGGAATGGGCAACCGTTGCGCTTTTCAAATCAGGCGCGAATCAATCCCAAAGCACCGTCCTTTTTACGATATAGGATATTTACATCGCCCGATTCGGAATTCCTGAATACAATAAACGGATACTCCGAGTGGTTCAGTTCCAGAACTGCTTCTTCGACGGCCATTGGTTTTCGTTGCGCGTCTTCCTCCTGGATGCCGTTTCTTCTCTGCGCCAGAACGCGCGCGGACGCTTCCGCGACACCCGATTTTACGGCAACCGACTTCGCCTTGGCACGCTGGCGTTTCCCCTCAATAATCTTGCTCTTATGCTTCAATGCTTGCCGCTCGAGTTTTTCAATCGCAAGCATGATCGAGGAATACATGTCGCCCGTGATGCCCTTTCCCGTCAGATCCAACAGCCTGGATTTGAGCAGGACTTCCGCAGTCTGTCTTTCTTTCTCGACGTCGATGATCACGTGGAAATTGATGTCATCGCCGAAGATTTTGACAAACTTGCGAAGCCTTGCCAGGATGTAGGTGCGAATTGCGGGCGTGATAACAACATGTCTGCCGGTTATTTCCACATTCATTGTGAATTCCCCTTCCAGGAAGAATAATTATGTCCCGGGCATCGTCCCGGGACTCCACGCGGGGCATCTCAAGGCAGCGGGGCATGCGACTGACGCATCCTCCCGGCCGAATCAGAAGAGATACCCTATCTTACGCTCGCGAGAGCCGGGGATCTGCATTTGCTCCCGGTATTTGGCAACCGTGCGCCGGGTAATGAAAATATTATCGCGGCGCAATAACTGGCCAATTTGATTATCGGAATACGGTTTCTTTCTGTTTTCCTCCTCTAACAGTTTTTTGATTCGAAGCTTGACTTGAACGATGGAGAGCTCTCCTCCATCCGGATTCTCCACCCCCATGGTGAAAAACTTGCGGAGTTCCATGACCCCCTGAGGCGTGTCCACGTATTTGTTGGTCACGACTCTGCTGATCGTGGAGCTGTGGACGCCGAGCTCGGCCGCCACGTCTTTGATCAGCATGGGGCGGAGGTACGCGGGCCCGTTCTCGAGGAATTCCTTCTGCCGGTTCACGACGCAGACGCACACTTTGTAAATCGTCTGCTTGCGCTGGTTCACGCTTCGCAGCAGATCGACGGCAGATCGGAATCTCTCTCTCAGGAACGCCTTCGTCTCGCTGCTCACGCCGCTGCTGCGCAGGAGATCTTTGTAGCTGGAGTTCAGGCGCAGCTGGGGCATGCCTTCGTCGTTCACGAGGATGACGAATTCGTCGTCCACTTTCGTGATCGTGACTTCCGGCTGCACGTAGGTCACTTTCTGGTTGTTGTATTTTTGCCCCGGCTTCGGAATAAGATGTTTGATGCAATCGACCGCCTGGAGCACCTCCTCGAACGCGGCGTCGCTGCGTGCGGCAATCTCCCTCAGCTTGTGCCCTTCGAGCAGCGGGAGATGCTCCTGCACGATCCGGTAGGCAAGGCTGTCTTTCAGATCGAGACTCTGCAGCTGGAGCGACAGGCATTCCCTCAGGTCGCGCGCGCCGACTCCCAGGGGATCCATCGCCTGCACGAGGTTCAAGGCTTCGACCGCCTCCTCCATGGTGCATGCGGCCACCGCGCAAAGCTCCTCGAGGCCGATGATCAGGTACCCGTCTTCGTTGAGATTTCCTATGATTTGACCGGCTATTTCGGCGATCCGGGGGTTTGCATCCGAAAGTCCCAATTGCCAGTTCAAATGCTCTTCGAGAGACGGCGCCTGAGTCAGGAACGTCTCGAACGAAGGCTTTTCCGAGTCCTCCACTTCGCGGTTCTTATAGCCCGTGTCGAGGTATTCGTCAAAAAAGTAGCGGAAATCGATCTCGTCGAAGGAGTCTTTTTCGCCGTCGGCCGGGGGCTCGGCGCCAGTCTGCAGGTCCTCTCCCGCCCGTTCTCCCAGAGCCGTCTCGACCGGGGCTTCCTGCTCCAGGACCTCCTCCAGGATTGGATTTTCGACCAGCTCCTGGTTCAGCATATCCTGGAGTTCCAGCTTGTTAAGCTGGAGCAGCTCGATTTTTTGCAGCAGCGAGGGAGTGAGGGCAAGCCTCTGGCTCAGTCGTAAATCCAATGTCTGCCGCAAAAATGGTCGACGGTTCATGGCATTAACTCAGCTTGAAGTGCTCTCCGAGATAGACTTTTTTGACTTCACTATCACTGGCCAACTGCTCCGGCGTTCCTTCTCGTAAAATCTTTCCGTTGTTTATTATATAAGCCCTATCGGTGATATTCAAAGTATCCCGCACATTATGGTCCGTGATGAGAATTCCGATGTTCCGAGCCCGCAATCTTTCAATGATTTTCTGGATATCCAGCACGGCCAGCGGGTCAATTCCCGCAAACGGCTCGTCCAGGAGAATGAATTGGGGAGTCAGTACCAGGGCGCGGGCGATTTCGAGCCTTCGCCTCTCTCCTCCCGAAAGCGCATAGGCTCCCTGGTTGCTCAGGTGGGCGATGCCGAACTCGTCGAGCATCCGTTCCGTGATCTCCTCCCGTTCATCCGGCGAGACGTTCAATGTCTCCGCAACGCACCGCAGGTTGTCCAGCACAGTGAGCTTTCGGAATACCGATGGCTCTTGAGGAAGATAGCTGATTCCCATGCGGGCTCTCTGATACATCGGCAGGCTCTGAATTTCCTGCTCGCCCAACCGCACCTCGCCCTTTTCCGGCGATATCAGACCCACGATCAGGTAAAAAGTGGTTGTCTTCCCGGCCCCATTGGGGCCCAGCAGGCCGACCACCTCCCCTCGAGCGACCTCCAGGTTTACGTCGCCTACAACCTTCCTTCCCTTGTAGGACTTGCACAATCCGGAAGCCTGCAGTCTGGTGTATTCCATATTTAAATATTTGAAATATAAGTACTTATACTATATTCACTGATTCCCGAACAGAATCCTATCATCGGCAACTAAGTATGTCAATTGAGGGGCGGAGGAGCGGACTTTGCCCGGTTCGTTGATCTCGGCAGGGTTTCCGGTCAGAACGAACTTTTGCGGATTGAGAAAGTAGTCGGCCACATCCGCTTTGCCTTCTTTTTGGTTCTGCCGGATCCGGACCTGGCCCCGCGCGGTGGCGTGCTCTAGCCCCCCGCCATTGTTGGCAAACAACGCCTCCAGGGTATCGGACGACAGGTTGAGATCTCCCGATTGAACGGTAACGCGCCCGCCATACAGGATTGTGTTCTTCTGCCTCTCGTATTTCAGGTTTGAACTCTGAACTATCATTTCTGAGTTGGACACCTTCGGTTTCTCTCTGGTCTTATCGACCCGCTCCCCCGGTTTCGGTGCAACTCTCTGCGGGATATAGTGCCGGACCGAGTCCTGCGCCTCCACTCGCTCTCCTCCATCGAGGATGTCCAGTCTTCCGGCCTGCAACTGCCCGTTTTCCGAAAGGACCTGGACCTTTCCTTCATAGCGGGCGCGCCGGGCTTCGATCCAGTAAAGCATTGTCTCTGCCATTATAATCGCGGGAGAGGAAGAGGCGGAGGAAGTCATTAAAAAGCCGGCTCTTCCCTTCGAATTCAGCCTGGATCGAACTCGCTTGTGTACGGCAACTGCCTTTTGATCGAGCTCATATTCCATCCATTCGCCCGACGTATAGCTCATTTCATCCGAGATCACCGGCGATTCCTTCAAAACCAGAATTCCTTTTCCCGCGTCGTATTGACATCTTCCGGCGGTCGCGGTCATGGACGCATCCTTGTAAATGAAATTCCCCCACTGCGTCGCAGATTCGACGGAGCTTTCGCCGTCGTGCAATGCAAAGGTCGCTTCCAAATTGTCGCTTACGGCGCTGAATTTATCCCGAGCGGACTGCTGTTTACCACCTTGCCGCTTCTCATAATCTGTCTGCACATGCCCTTTGGCTGTCATGTTCCGCAGCTTGTTTCCCGGAAAAAAACCGAATCGAACCTCATCCGCACGCAAGCGGCTGAGCTGCGCCCTGCCTCCTGCCCCGACCTTGTTTTCGGAAACGACCACGTTGCCCGAAGCGCTGCCGTAGTCAAAAGATTCGCCATCGCCGGCAAAAACGAGTTCCAGCAACGATGTTTCCAGTGTTCGCACAGGCTCCTGTCGGGTGGCGGGAAGGTTCGGGATGGATTTGGACACCCATTGTGCGGCGCCTTCCGCGCGAAGATTCCCGAAGACGGTGCGTCCCTTGACGTCCTGAAAGCGCAGGCGGATTTCCTCGGACTTGAGTTCGTTGTCGGTCGAACTGTTTGCGGATTCGATAGACATCGCGGCTTGCCCGTGAACGACGACACTCTGCAGTTTGTCGGATCCCGGCGCAAACGCGGCGGCAAGGGTTTCCCCCGAAACCCGGAGCTGTTCTCTGCTGCTGTTGCGGTGAAACGATACGCTTCCGTTGCCCTCAATGCTCAACGGTTTCGTCGTTGCGGCATCAAAAAAGAGATTGAGCTCCCGCCCGCTCAGGACCTGCGCCTCGGAAGCAGCCTCCGACGAAAATGCCGCCTGCCCCGTCACGCTGAGTTTTTCCAAAGTCTGGGATTGGCCCATGACGAAAACCATGCGGTCTCCCCGCACCGTCTGCGTTTCGCCCGCTTTGGCCGATTTGTAAGCGGCATTACCGGAAGCGATCAGCGAGGTCAGGCGCGCCCTGTCCTCGCTCAAAACCGCCTCGATGCTGTCCCCTGAAAGAGACTCGGTCTCGGAATCGACGCGCGCGCGTCCCTTGAAAACGATGCGGTGCATCTCTTCGGTGCAATCGGCATGGTCCCCCGCAGCATGAAGCTCCCTCGATTCCGCTGCCCGGCCGGCGGCTTTTTGCCTGGCATTGAGAACAAAACGAACGTCGCTCTTGAGCTCCAGGGTTTTCATTCCCTGGTCGAAGAAGACGCCTTGTGCCGTCCCGCTGGCTGTTTTGGAGATGAACTGGACTCGCTCCTTTGTTTCTCCCCTTTTGGAACCGATGTCATACTGCAGCGAATTCATCCGCAATTCATATGCATTCCCCAAAGAAATCCGGACGTCGCCGGAAAACTCGGCTTTGTGGTGCTCGTTGTCGAACATTCCGTTGACGCTGCGTATCGCGTTGCGGATGCTTCCGTCCGGATTGAAATCGTACGCCTCGATCCCTTCGATATAGCTTTTTCCCTCGCGGGTGTCCACGAGATGCTTGGCCTTGAGTCGAAACCGGAGAATTCCATTGGGGGTGGAAGAATATTCGAAACCTTCGAACGACCGGAGCATTTCAGGGCTGAGAATCTGCGCCGCCTGCTTCACCAGACGTGCGCGCCGGTACCATACCTGCAGGGAATTGAAGGCTACCGACAGGATGACGACAATGACAAGGCCGATCAAAGCTCGGCGCATGATTTTAACGGCACGCGGCTGCATCGGAATCAGTATATGTGAAAAAACGGCAGGCAGCCACGAATTCCGCTAGAGCATGAAATTCCCTCGATTTCGAGTGAGTGTGCACCTGCAAAATCGCGCAAAAGATCCTCTGTGCGGACGGGTTTCCAGCCCCGCCCGATGCGGGAAAATCAGCGGTCGGACGGCTCTGGAGAGGCTGTCTCAAAACCCGGCGCCATCCCAAAATCGGAATCATTGAGGCGCGAAGCGCCGGCAGAGAATAGGCCCGACTGTAAGGTCGGGATTAGGTTATCGCAAAGACGGAGCGCCGAGGGCGCGGCACTGTTAACCTTTTATATACAATCCTTCCGGTTTCTTATTCCTTAGCCTCGTGTCGCACCTTCGGCGCTCGGTCTCATGCTACTCGTCAATCCCGACCTTACGGTCGGGCCTATTCTCTGCCGGTCCTTCGGACCTGCCCTGGCGCATAACACAGCAGGTCTGGGGTTTTGAGACAGACTCTCCAGAGCCGTCCGGATTGCGCAACATTTCTTCCGGACGGGTCTGGAGACCCGTCCTCACATGTTGGTTGCGGCCCTGGCCGCGCCGGGGAATCCGTGGCGATCTTTTCCTGACATATGTAATTCAGTTCACACGAAGCTTCGCTCTGTTGCTCGACACGGATCCCGCCTTGTTTGTAACGGCAACAATATAGGCGCCTGCGCTCTCGGAACCTGCGTTATTCAAAACCAATGTTGCACTCGTTGCCCCGGCTATACGCTTCCCATCCTTAAACCACTGATAGTTTGCCTCCGGGACGGCTGCGACTTTGATCATGAAAGTCGCAGCCTGTCCGCGCTGTATCGTCATCGATTCCGGCTGCGAAAGGATCAGCGGAGCTATTTGAGGGACCCAACCTCCGAGCACATATGCCGGATCCCTGTAATTGGCGATGACGTCCGCGTCCTTTTCCAGGCTCAACTGTCGCGAAGCGGGATTGCGCCGGCTGACATCCACCGGCTTCCCGTCCCTCGCACTGGTGCTGCGGTACTCCCAATAGCGCATATTCGACGTATCGCCGCCGACTTCCCCCCATCCCGCGGGAGAAATTCCCGAGAGCACGCAGTCGATCAACACGGCTTCAGCATACGGATAGTTTTTGCCGCCATTGGTGGGAGCACGGGCAATCACCGTTTCCTGGTTTCCTCTCGTTTTAAAAATGCTGTTCACAAAAACATTTCCGTGATTGGCCGACGTGTTCCGAATCCACATATACGGCCCCATCGAGCTCAGTTCACAATTCTGGAAGAATGCAGGACCACGTCCCAGAATCGTGTCTCCGTCTCCAGTGATGTTGCTGTCGACATAATACGCCGACCCGTTGGACTGCAGCGCATCGCCGGAACCCACGATATTGACGTGGCTGAC
Organism: Acidobacteriota bacterium; assembly: GCA_035506515.1. Taxonomy (GTDB): domain Bacteria; phylum Acidobacteriota; class UBA6911; order UBA6911; family UBA6911; genus UBA6911. The sequence goes on along the minus strand of DATJPG010000001.1, from coordinate 27,575 downwards.
GATCATTTCTTCCCCGTTCAGCAGGAGCCCTTCCGCCTGACCATACGCGGTTGTCTTGATTGTGAGATTCACGAGATGGATAGCGCGGCAATGGTCCGCGGCAAATGCCGCCCGGCGCGAAGGAAAAGTCCCCGGTACTTCGTTGGTCTTTATATTTATCGGGTGCGGGTTGAATACTTCGCTGTTTGCATAAAACACAACTACTTTGTCTCTGTCTTCTCCGAGGATCGTGACATTGGTTTTGTTGCGGAAATAGACAATTTCCTCATACGCGCCATTCCTGACAAAAACCGTAACGCGCCTGGGATTGCTATCGGGAATAAAATCCATCGCTCCCTGGACAGTGCTGAAGTCCCCGCTGCCGTCGGCGCTGACCACCAGACGCTCCGCGTCAGGTCGTGGCGGTCGCTTTTTGGTGGTAAACCGCCAGCCATCAATCCCGGAAATTCCCTTAAAACCTCCAGCCTTCAGAGTCAGCACGTCGGGATCGATTTGGACATAGTAAGTTGTGTCGTATTGCAGGAGATTGTTGTGCGGATAAATCGTGGCCGTGTTGTCGTGAATAATCACCGGATAGAAATGGAATCCGTCGGTGAAGCCGCCGATGATGGTCAATTGGTAATGGTCCGGCGTGGGGAACGCCGCACCCGAGGGTGTTCCCGGCTTCGTATTGGCGTTGGTGAAGCGCCCCGACACGTATTCATAGGGAACCGGCGTGTAGACTGCCGTCGGAGACGGCGTAGGTTCCGTGGGGCCCGGCGGGATGCTCAAATCCAATGTGTCGACCAGGCGATTATCGGCTGCGTCGTAAATCCGGATCTGCCCCGAATTCCCCAGCACGGGCTTGCCCGGAAAAGTAATCGTCAGATGCGTATCAGGATTGACATCCCTGGCTTTGTCGGCTGGAATCCGCACGATCGCACTCGAGGCTACGGAAACAGTTTGCGTTTCAAGTGCCAGGGCAATTGCCGGCAAGGTAATCGTGAGCAAAAGAAATATGAACCGGATCGTCTTTGGCATTTTCCATAGACTCAAGAGCATGAAGTAAGTGTCCTCTGGCAGAGCCCGAAGCTTTAGTCCGCGAGCCGCTCAAAGCGTCAGGGAAAACGTTAGTCTAAGGGCTCAGATTCTGAATGCGGTTCAAAAAGCATCAACGTTCGGAATCAGCATCGGAATCGGGAGTCGCTATCGGCCTTTTACTTCCGATGTCCGATAGCGATTGCGATGCCGATTCCGATGCCGACCGCGACAACGATACTCGAGATCGATCCTATCAACTCCCGGGTCTGTCAAACTTTAGCTGCCACTCAGTAGAGCCGGGATCTCCCGGAGAATAGGCAGCCCATGTGACAGTTTATTTTCCTTTTATTTATGAATATTTACACGTCACCGTTAATCAATATAATCAATCATCCAGGGCTCCGCTGATATTTCCGGAGGGTTCAGGAGATTTTAAGAACGGATCTGGAGAGCCGCCATCACTGACGCGGGAAGAGAGCGGCAGAACCTTGTCGCCGCTAAGCAGTCCAGTGAAACCAGCTTCGCGAATCATGATTCTGCAGCCGTTCATATCCATTCCGCGGTTTCCTCTCGTATCGGCTGCCGTATCGCGGGGATTGGATCCGGTCTCCGCATAAATGGCATTGGCCCCAGCGCAGAGCCCCAGTAGATTCGGTTCATGCACTGCAATGTTTCCCGTTTCTTTGCAGCCCAGCGTCGCCAGCGTGACAACGGCCACGATCTGCGCCAGCCTGCGCTCAGTGATCTGGCCTGCTGAAAAAAGCGGCGTGCCAGGGACGCAGATGCGACGCATGGCCGCGTGCTGAAAGCAGCCGAACTCAATTCCGATGAATACCTGCTCGACAAGTTCCTCTGCCGTGTGTTCAGGCCCGATCGGCTCGCAGCAGTAATAGAGGTCAAGCCCCGCCTTTTTTATAAGCTCTATTGTTCGCAATCGCCGTGCAGGTGGGATGTCCGTGTCGATGCCTTCTCTGAGACGACGGATGTGGTAAGCCCCATTCACGCCTGCAGATCGAAGTTCGTCTCCTTGTCCGCCATCCAGGTCGCCGGTATTGACCACAATCCGAGTCTGCGGCGGTATGAGTCGGCGTACGGATGAAACGACTGTCAGGAGGCGCGCGAAGTCGGAACCTTGCATTGTCATTAAGAACAGAGCATAGAGATCGCCTTGCCCGGAGAAGGCATGAGCGCGATCGAGAATCTGCTGCATGCTCAGACGCTCCTCTTGAAAGAGGGCGTGACCGTTGCCAAAAGCGCAGAACTTGCATCGGCCCGAACATGGCGCCGTCTCGATTCCTATCTGGCCAAGCAGAATCGCGTTGTTGCCAAAACGCTCCCTGGAAACGTGATCGGCCGAGGCCATCATAACCCCGGATTCCAGCGAGGTCTCGGGAAACGAAAGCAGGTGACGGCATTCCTGTTTCGTGGGTGGCCGATTCCCTGCCGCATCCGACAGAATTCGCATTACCGATGGATCCATTTTCCTGCCCCACTCCTCCTGGGTCAGGTCTGGAAAATTCGGTTTTGCCCGAGCAATAGAAAGGAGCAGAAATCGAATTTTCCAGACCGGACCTCGATTGTTTGCGTTAGTATCATACTCTTTCCTTTGAGGAGCCGTGATGCGAATACCGCTGTTTCAGGTCGATGCGTTTACATCCAAGGTTTTTGCCGGAAATCCGGCGGCAGTATGCCTGCTGGATAGCTGGCTTGAAGATTCCGTGCTCCAGGCTATCGCAGCCGAAAACAATTTGTCCGAAACGGCCTTTCTGGTTGCAAATGAGACAGGCTACGATTTGCGGTGGTTTACGCCGCTGACGGAGGTGGTGCTCTGCGGACATGCGACGCTGGCGAGCGCCTATGTCCTTTTCAAGTGCCTGAGATGGCCGCAGCAAAGTATTCGCTTCCGCACGCGAAAAAGCGGCGAGCTTGTCGTCACAAAGCAAAAAAGTCTTTTTGAAATGGATTTTCCTGCCAGGCTCACCTATTCCCTCGGTGCCCCGGCAGGACTTACGGAAGCGCTCCGCGTCAAGCCACTGCAGGTCCTTGGCTCCGAGGAAGATCTGCTGGTGATCCTGGATAGTGAAGCGACTGTCCGGTCTGTTCAGCCTGATTTTGCTGCGCTGGATTCCATTACGGACCGCGGCGTTATCATTACCGCCAGGGGAGACAGAAGCGATTTTGTATCCCGCTTCTTCGCCCCTCGAGTCGGCATACCGGAAGATCCGGTTACGGGCTCAGCGCACTGCGTCCTGATTCCTCATTGGGCCGGAGTGCTGGCCAAAAACGATCTGCATGCCTTCCAGGTTTCCAAGCGCGGCGGCGAAATTTTCGGCAAGAACCTTGGGCACCGAGTCATGATTTCCGGCCGCGCCGCCCTTTACCTGAAGGGCTCGATATCCCTGTAAAACAGGGGGCTGACGGCTGTCGGCTTCCCAGCTGAAATTCAGACTATTTTCTGCGGATGCCAACGCTCCCGCTGAAGCTGTTCAATTTAACGGTTGCGCCCCCGGACCCTACGGTGCCGTTGATGCTTTTTGTTCCGCTTGTTCCCCGGACCTTGATATCGAAATCAGACTTAATGGACCCGCTGAAAGTGGAAGCTTCCAAGGTAAAATTTGAGTCCGCCGGCAGGTTGACAACCACCGATCCGCTGTGGCTCACCAGTTCATAGCGGCCGGACGGGACTAATTTCCCGTCATACTGCACGGCGCCGCTGACGGTAGAGACCTTCAGACCGGTACAATTACCATCACTGACGGCGATGTTCCCGCTGATGCTTTCGCCCTTCACATAGCCATCGGAAGTGTTGATTTGGACACTTCCGGAGACCGATTTCAAGTCCAGATCGCCCTTGATATTGGCCGCATTGGCGTTGCCGCTGACCGTGTTGGCGCTTGCCCGGCCACCGATCTCCTGGACTTTTACGTTGCCGCTGACAGAATCCACGGTAGTGTCCTTCCCGATGCGCTGCGCCTCCACGTCCCCGCTGACCGAGTGTGCTTCAACCCTGCCGTCAATATCCGTGATTCTGATACTGCCGCTGACCGACTTAATGCTATCCAGATTCACATTGCGCGGAACTTTAAGTTCGAAGCTGACCGATACATTGTTGTTTCTTTTTTTCGGATACACCGTTTCGATGCTCAAATGCGACGGTTGCGCTTCAATCGAAATTTCCACCTCCTTGATTTTGTCCGCCGCGCCGGTTTTAATCGCCACCATCTCCGCCTGGGTCCTCGCCCAGGAAGAGATGGTGATATTCCCGCTGATGTTGTCCAGCGACACAGTCGCTCCCGGATTCAGATCGATTGTGCGGCGAATTTCCTCCCGTTGCTGCGCATAGGCTGCAGTTCCGCAGGCACACGCCAATAGGAGCAGCCCGATCCAACAGGAAAGTGATTTTCGTAGGGTCATAATGCCTCCGTTATTTGTTTCAAAATGCCCACTTTTTTTTCATAGCCGAGTAACAGACACTCGATCACCTGCGGATTATTCGGGTGTTTTTCCAGAGCTAGCGTACACTCGGCGACTGCCGCCCCGGCAACACTGAGATTTCGATCGAGTTCCCGCACCAGAGCCGGATCGAGATTCTTCTTCTTCCCTTCGTAAGACGATTGCAGCAAAAGAACAGCCTGTTCATAGCTGCGGACGGCCTGATGCACATGGAGCCGGAATTCCGCCGTTTGCCCTTCGCCGAAATTGCCCGCCACTTCTTCCCCTTGCCGGGTCGCAAAAAACCGCCAGGACAAAATCACCGCCACCAGCACTGCCGCAGCTGCGGCCCATCGCCACCAGTGAGCCGCGGATTCTGGCCTGCCGGATGCGGCCGCAATCCTGTCCGCGGCGCCGTTAGGAATTTCCATCGTGGATGCATACTCCCGATACAAGGCGTTCTCCTTCCGGAGGAATTCGAGCTCGGCGCGGCAAGCGGCACATTCTCCGAGATGACGCTCGACTCGAGCGCGCGCACTGCCGTCCAGTTCACCCGTTAGATATGCATCCAGCTCGGTTACTGTCTCCTGGCACTGCATTGTTCCATCTCCCAAAGCTACATCCTTAGATAAGGCTCCATCATTTTGCGCATTTCGATCCGAGCCCGATGAATTTCGATCTTTACTCTGGCCAGCGACCATCCGGTGATTGCCGCAATCTCCTGGTATCGCTTTTCCGCCAGAACCCGCAACACCAGCGCCGTCCTGCGGTCTTCGTCCAGAACAGCAAATCCCTTGCGAATGGCCCGATACAGCTGCTGCCGGATTGCATCCGTTTCCGGATCCGGCCTTGGATCGGAAAACATGTCTGTACCGGAAGTTTCGATGTCCGTCGCAGCACAGTCGCGCAGTGTTTTGCGGCCCTTTTCACGGGCGACATTTCTGGCAATACCAAAAAGCCAGGTTGAAAATTTTGACTCTTCGCGCAATTTGGGCAGCAGCGCAAACGCCCGGCTCACGGTTTCCTGCAGGAGGTCCTCGGTTGAGTCACGACGGCCCGTCATTCCAAACAGGAAGCCCAGCACCGGCCGCCGGTAGCGCTCAAAGAGCAGGGAGAAAGCGGCATGGTCGCCCTGTTTTGCCCGCTGCACTATCTCAGCCTCAGTTTCGGCCACCGGTTCCGCTCCCGCGCTCCCAAATTATTTCCGCATCGATAGTGAGTGATTCATATCATGAAAAAGTTACAGAATATAAGATCCAAGTTGCAGGTTGCAGGTTGCAGGTTACAAGATCTGATTTGCTGCCATTTGCCCGTAACCTGTAACCTGCAACCTGTACCCGAATGCATTGATTGGTGTTTCTTTCTTGTGTATCCGCCCAAAAGCTTTTATAAAGCTTCCGATAAAGGAGAATTTCTCGACAATGAAAAACGCCACTGCAATTATCACTCTTCTGGTCCTGGCCGGCTTCGCCGGAATTTCGGGCGCAGGGTCCGCTGCGCCTCAGGGGGCGCCGGCCTGCGACCGCGCGTGCCTGGCCGGATTTGTCACCCAATATGTGAACGCGATGGTCGCACATAAGCCCGAAAGCCTTCCGGTCGCCGCGAATGTGAAATTCACCGAAGACTGCAAAGAGCTGAAGCTCGGCGAAGGTTTTTGGAAAACCATTTCCAAGCTGACCAATTATCGCCGCGATATTCTGGACGTCCGCGAAGGAGTCGCCGTCTCGTTTCTTGTTGCCGAAGAAAACAGTTCCCCCGTGCTTTTTGTCGTGAGGCTCAAGGTCGCCAATAAAAAAATGTCCGAAATCGAGACGATGGTCGTCCACAACCAGAAAGAAGGGATGCTCTTCAATCTACAGAATCTGCAGACTGCCAGCAAAATGATGACCTCCGCGCCGGACAAAGCGCAGTTAAATTCGCGCGAGGATATGGTCAAGGCGGCCCTGACGTACCCCGCAGGACTGAAAATCGGCAGCTTCGTAAAATCGGATTCGCCGATGGCGCCCGACGCCTATCGCTTTGAAAACGGCCAGCTCATGGCCGGCCCCGGATGCACTTTTTTCCAGGGATGCGACAACATGAAAACTCAAAGAATCCCGGTTCTGTCCCAAATTACGCAGCGGGTCATCGCTGTGGATGAAGAACTCGGTGTCGTGGCGGTCCGCATGAATTTCGGTCCCGGTTCCACGTTCGAGGGAAGCGGCGTCCTGGATGTCTGGCATTCCTTCAAGGTTTATGGCGGGCAGATTCGGGCAGCCGAGGCATATTGCAAAGTCATTCCGGCGGGAACGAAGTCCGGGTGGGAATAATTGCAGGGCCGTAGGCAGAATTGGAATCTGTGGGAGCGGGGCTCCGGACCCGTCCGGCTGTATGTTCTCACAAGTGAGGACGACTCGGGTGAAATCCTTGACAGGGAAACGGCGTGCGGGGCTTCTAACTTTTATTGTTTTGCTTGGGCCGGCGCTGTTTGGCCAGAAGGAACCGCAACTGCCCAAGATTGGAATTCAGGTAAATCTGGTTTCGCTGGATGTCGAGGTGCTCGATCGCAAGGGCAGCCTGATCCAGGGACTGGACAAATCGGATTTCATCGTGGAAGAAAACGGCAAGCAGATGGAGATCTCCAATTTTGCCCTTTCCACCGGAAGGCCGATTAGCCTGGCGGCAGTCCTGGATACAAGCGCTCTTCCTACCAGTCAGTTAAGCATCTGCAAAGAATTCCTGCTCATTTTTGCCCACAAACTGGACCATGCCGACGAGCTTTGTCTGTACTCCTTCGATGCGAGGAATGCGTTTCTGGAACAGGACTGGACCACCGACCGTCCTCTGCTCATGCGGGCGCTGGATAATATCGGCGTGCCGTCCAAAAGATCGCCGGGAGTTCTGATCGAGCTGTTCGGACCGGAACCACGGACAGCGCTTGCCATTGACCGGGCTCTGCTGAAGCTCAAGGAAGCGCGAAATCCCAAACGGATTTTATTGCTGATTTCAAACCGATTCAGGGGACTGGGGCCGGTGACCGTCGAGCACGTGCAACAGTCGGGCTGCACCTTGATCACGCTGGCCTTCCCCCATAAAACCACTATGCTGGTTTCTCTTGGCGGCGATGAGATCAGTGCGCACCAGCTCATGAGAGAATCGGGCGGCCGCAGCTTTTCCGCAGTCGCGGAAGATACGGCAGACGTGTGCAGGCAAGTCGTGAACTCCCTGAAAAACTATTACTCGATCGGTTATTACACGGAAATAAAGGACGGCGACAAAAAGCCCAGGAAGATTCGCGTCCGTGTCCCGGACCGCAAATGTGCGGTTCATTTCCGCCGCACGTACATTCCGGGCTAAGCGCCTGTCCCTAACCGCAGTAATCGCGGATTTCGGAGAGCAGCTCTTCGCCATACTGCTCGAGCTTTTTCATTCCGATGCCCGAAACGCGGAGCAGCTCGTCCGGCGTGAGCGGACGCTTCCTGGCAAGGTCGCGCAACGTGGCGTCCGTAAAGACGATATACGCAGGCACGTCTCTTTGTTTTGCGAGCTCGCGGCGCAACAGGCGCAGACGCGCGAACAGATCCCTGTCCACACCTTCCCAGGAATCTTTTGCCACGGAAGGTTTGTGGGCGGCTTTTTTCTTGGGGGCCTCCAGCAGAAGCGGCTGCTCCATTCCCTTCAATACGCGGCGCCCCTTCTCGGTGAGCTTCAAAACGCCATATTCGCCGGTTCGCTCGATGCACTCCTGCTCTGCGAGCTGTTCGATCCAATCCCGCACCACCGTCCGCGTCGAAGCCTTCAGCAGGCCATAGGTACTTAGCTTGTCGTGGCCGTTCGAAAGGACGCGATCCTCTCGCGAACCGGTCAGCACGCCGGCGGTATACTCGGCACCGAAGCGTTCGCCCTGGCGGACGATGCTGGACAGAATTTTCTGCGCCACGACGAGCGCATCCGCCACACCCTCGATTTCTCCCAAACAGATATCGCAGGCACGGCAGTTTTCCCTAGCCAGATGCTGGCTGAAATATCCGAGAATCGCCCGATGCCGGCAGGCAACTCCGCTGCAATAGCGGTACATCTGCCCCAGCTTCGTCTTGCCGATATCGAATGTCTGCGCCTCGGACTCTTCCAGAATGTTTTTCCAGGTCAAATAATCGGATCCGGAATAAAAAACGATACACTCCGCTTCCAGGCCGTCCCGCCCCGCACGCCCGCTCTCCTGCTGATAATGCTCGAGGGACTTGGGCATTGCGGCATGAATGACATACCGGACGTTGGACTTGTCGATTCCCATGCCGAACGCCACCGTTGCCGCGATGATGTCGACTTCTTCATCGATGAAGGCATCCTGGCTCCGCTTCCTGTCCGCATCCGGCATGCCTGCATGGTATGGCGCGACACGATAGCCCTGATCCGTCAATGATTGTGCGATGTCATCGACATCGGCGCGCCGGATGCAGTAGACGATTCCCGATTCGCCCGGGTGGCGATCGATCACTTCGCAGATCTGTTTCAGGGTGTTCGTGCGCCGACGTACCCTGTAAATCAGGTTGGGGCGATCGAACTCCCCGATCAGGATCTCGGGACGATCCAGCCGCAGCTGCTCGGCGATGTCCCGCCGCACATGCTCGGTTGCAGTCGCCGTATAGGCGCCGATCGGGACGCCGGGCAGCGCATCCCTCAGGACACTGAGTTGGCGGTATTCCGGACGGAAATCGTGCCCCCACATGCTGACGCAATGCGCCTCATCGATTGCTACGGAGGAAACGCCGCCGCTCTTGAGGAATTCCAGGAATCCCTGCATCAAGAGCCGCTCCGGCGACACATAGAGAAGCTTGAGCCGACGCTCGCGGATAAGATCAAATGTCTTATTTCTTTCCGGATGGGACATCGTGCTGTCCAGGCGGCCGGCGGCGATACCGTTTTCAAGCAGGGAATCGATCTGATCTTTCATCAGCGAGATCAGCGGAGAAATCACGAGCGTCAGGTGGGGCAGCAGCATCGCCGGAGCCTGAAAGCACAGGGACTTCCCTCCCCCGGTGGGGAGGACCACGATCGAGTCCCTTCCCGCACAGACGCATTCCATTGCGCGCTTCTGCAGCGGCAGGAATCTGTCGAATCCCCAATATTTCCGCAAAACCTCTTCGATGATCTCGGGCATCGGTTCAGTTTAAAGCCGGAGATTCATCCCCACAACTGTTATTGCGCGATCCGCCCGGTGGCCATGCGCCGTCACAATTATGCTGCGTACGGCGAAGCGCTTGAGTTAAGTTATTCAGAAGATCCATATGCCCGGAAAGGACGCGGTATGAAATCAAGACTGTTTTTCTTTGTTGTTTTCTTTTGTGGTGCAGGATTCGCTTTTTCGCAGGCGCCCTGTGACAAACTAAAATCGCTGTCGCTGCCCGACACCACCGTGACGGCCGTCGAATATGTGCCCGAAGGCCTCTACCGGGCACCGAGCCCGTTTCCCGGAGCGCCGGCGGCAAAGGGGCAGCAGCCCGGCATGCCTTTACCGGCCTATTGCCGGATCGCGCTGGTTCTGGCGCCGTCGAAAGATTCGCAGATCGAGTCGGAAGTCTGGATCCCGACTGAAGAATGGAACGGGAAGCTGCTGATCGTCGGCAACGGCGGATGGGCAGGCAGCATCAGCTTTTCTGCGATGGCCTCCTCGCTAAAGGAAGGGTACGCAACCGCCTCCACGAACACGGGACACAATGCCGCAGACGGAGGGGGGAGCGGGATGTTCGCTCTGGGGCATCCTGAAAAGATAATCGATTTCGGATACCGTGCGCTGCACGAGACGACGGTCAAGGCGAAAGCGATCATCACGGCGTTGCACAGCAAAGGACCGAAATATTCCTATTATAACGGCTGCTCGACGGGGGGGCGCCAGGGGCTGGTGGAAGCCGCGCGCTATCCCGAAGATTTTGACGGCATCGTTGCCGGCGCCCCGGCGAATCCTCACCTCTACCTGCATGCATCGGGAATCGAGCTGAACATGCAGTTGCGCAAAAACCCCGAGCTTCCGCTGACTCCGGGGAAGATCGCCACACTGCAGAAAGCCCTGATGCAAACTTGCGACAAGGTGGACGGCGTGAAGGACGGAATCCTGAACAACCCGGAGAAATGCGCCTTCGACCCGGCTACGCTTTTGTGCAAGGAAGCGAATTCCGATTCGTGTTTAACCGCGGCGCAGGTCGACGCCGTAAAGCGGATATTTGCCGACGTCAAAACCAGCAAGGGAGAGATTGTCTGGACGGGATTCGCCCCGGGAAGCGATCTGCAGGGCACTCCGTTGGGGACCAAAATAGATCCCAATGCTTCTCCCAACCCGTTTTTGCTCGACTCCATCAGGATTCTGGGATACCAGGATGCCAACTGGGACTGGCGTTCATGGAACATGGACCGCGATCTGGCCATCGCCAACGAGAAGGCCGGATTCATCGATGTCCACACCTACGATCTCAGCGCCTTTAAAGCCCGTGGCGGCAAGCTGCTCCTGTATCACGGCTGGATGGATGCGGGCATCCCGCCTGGAAATACCGTGAACTTTTATAAGGGCGTCCTGGCGAAATTGGGGCCGAAGCAGGACAACTGGCTGCGCCTTTTCATGGTACCGGGCATGGGACACTGCTCCGGGGGACCGGGAGCCGATCAGTTCGACAAAATGGCAGTCATGGAGCGCTGGCGCGAATCCGGAATTGCGCCCGACCAAATCCTTGCGACGCGTGTCTCGGGAGGCAGCGTGGAAATGACGCGGCCGCTCTGCCCCTATCCGCAGGTTGTGGCATACAAAGGTTCGGGCAGCACCAACGACGCCGCCAATTTCACCTGTAAAACACCGTAAGCGGGAATGTTGATTCTCGATTCCCGATTCCAGATATCAGAATATCGGCATCCTGCAATCGAGAATCGAAAATTGAGAATTGAGAATCGAGAATCGAAAATTGAGAATCGAGAAGCGATATGGATTTAAGGCTGAATGGGAAAATAGCGTTGGTCACCGGGGCGGGAAGTCAAAGCGGGTACGGGAGAAAGATCGCCCTCTTCTTGGCAAATGAGGGGTGCGTTGTAGTTGCTGCGGACATTAATGAAGATGGGGCAAATCAGACAGCTGCGGAAATACAGGGTTTGGGATCTCAGGCTATGGCCATCCGCATCGACGTCACGAAACGACATGAAGTGGACCGTGCGGTGAGAGAGATTCTAGAGAGGCTCGGAAGGATCGACATCCTGGTCAATAATGCCGGAACAAGCAGCAGGCTCAGGCCGTTCCTCGAAATGACGCCATCGGACTGGGAACTAGATATAGGTGTCAACCTCGTCGGGCAGATGAACGTTGCCCAGGCGGTTCTTCCGGGTATGCTGTCGCGAAAATACGGCAGGATCATCAATACATCCGGAGGACAGGGTATCCCCAACATCTCCATCTACGGCGCCGCGAAAGCCGGCGTCGAAGCATTTACGCATGCTCTGGCCATGGAAGTGGGACATGCCGGGGTCGTGGTTAACGGCGTGGGTCCGGGATTGGGCAAAACAGGCCTTACCGCCAATGCTCCCAGCGAATTCCTTGAAGCGCACGCAAGAGGCACTGCCTTTGGGAGATTGTGCACGCCGGAGGACGTTGCCCCCGTCGTCGCCTTTCTGGCTTCCGACGTTTGCAGTTACATGGCCGGACAGTTCATCACTCTCAGCACCTCCTGAATAATTTCGGTGGCAGGCTACTCAACCTCGAAATTACCGCAGAGTGAAACGTGGTTCCGGCTGCGCGCAATTTCGAGGTTGAGTAGCCTGCCACCGAAATTATTGTTTATTGGAGTGGTTCTTCTGAATCGAAACGGCCTTGGCGAATGTTTCCGAATTTTTCAAAGCTTTTAATCCAGCCCTGGACGCGCTCCCGTCCGTAAGTTTTTTTGAACCCGGCTACGATTGCATCCACGGGAATATCCGCGTAGCTGCCGTAGAACTCCACGTATTCCATAAACTTGCGTTCCCCGCCCCCGGATGATTGAAAGATTGAATCTTCGCGGCCGTTGAACTCGAGAGGAGGTACACCGAACCGTTCGCAGAGTTCTCGATTGAATGCAGGCGTTGCCTTGACCCATTTCCCTTCCAAAAAGAACTCGGTGAACCCGTGGAAGACAAAAAGATCCGATCCCATGAATTCCAGCAGCTGCCGGGTGGCCAAATGATTGCGCACCGTGGCAAAACCGGCGCGTGACGGAATGCCACATGCTCTCCCTGCGGCGCAGAGCAGCGAAACTTTGGGGACACAGAAACCGCGCCGGGCTTTCAATACAACGCTTGCACGATAATGCACCGGAAGATAAAAGGGATAATAGGGATCATAACGGATGCCGTCGCGCACGGCATAGTAAAGCCGCACCGCCTTGTCCACTTCATTGTAAGCACTCCCTGCACATTCCTCGACAAATGCCCGGATGTCGGCATCCTCGCTGTCGATGATTTCGGTCGCACATAGGTACTGTTCAAAACCCTTCATTCGAAGCGCCCCTTGTTCTCTCCTGTATACTTCACCATTGACCTGTCTAAAGCTTCATACTTTATCATTTGCATCGGCTGCTGATTTCGGAATAATGCGATATCAAAAACGGGAGTCTGAATTCTTATGGAAACCATCTCCGATTTGTCCGCGAAGTGCGGGCTGTCTCGCAGCGCGCTTCTCTATTATGACCGGCTGGGCCTTCTTAAGCCATACAAGAGAAGCCGCAGCGGTTATCGGCTTTATTCTTCCGTCGAATTTGACCGGTTGGAACAGATCTGTATGTACCGACAGATGGGGATTCCGCTCAAAGAAATGAAGAAACTGCTTGACGCTTCGGGCGGCAACGCATCCATCGAAATTCTGCGAAGAAGGCTTCATGGTTTAAACCGCGAAATCGCCAACCTCCGCAAGCAGCAGCGCTGCATACTGGAGCTTCTAAAACAAAAACAATTGCAACAAGGAGTCGAGATGATCAACAAAGAGCGCTGGATCGAAATTATGCGGGCTGCCGGGCTAACGGAGCAGGACATGCACAACTGGCACATTCAATTTGAAAAAATGGAACCCGAATCCCATCAAGAATTCCTTGAATCCCTGGGAATAGGGGACGCTGAAATCAAAACCATTCGCGAATGGAGCCGCCGCGCCTAATCCCCTATTTCGGTGACAGGCTACTCAACCTCGAAATTACGCATGGGCGGAACCGAGTTTCACCCTGCGGCAATTTCGAGGTTGAGTAGCCTGTCACCGAAATTCTACCAGTTGGAATTATTTTGCCAGTGGTGGCATTTTACTTTTCGGTTTGGGCTTTCCTTTTTCCGAAGAACCGTCCGAATCGATAAAGATGTACTTGCTCCTCTGATCGGCCGGCACCATATCCCTGTAAGCAGTTTCAACGTCTTTCGGTGAATACTGGGCTTCGATGAATATGAACGGCCTGGTCACCCGGATCAGCCGGAACGGGCAATGAATGAGTCCCCCGGGGATAAAAACCAGTGACGGCTTGTTGACGACATGCCTTTCCATCTCCGCCCCCATGAAGATCTCGTACTCGGCGCCCAGTTCCTGCGGATGATCTGGATCGGTACCTAGCGAAACCAGGACTTCCGGATCCCGATGCTTGTGCGGACCATGTCCGATAAAATTCTCCGTGGACGCCGCCCTCATCAGCATCGCGGAAAAGAAATGGCACCCCTCAATGATATCGCCATCACAGAAAACCATAAACATGTTCTTCATTGCGCCATATCCGATTTCCAATTCCTCTGGCTTGAGCTCCGTAGTAAAGTATTTCCGGTATTTCATTTCCCCCGGGGCAGGAGCCTGGACCAGCGGTCCCGGGGCGGCGATCAGCCCATCGCCGGGCGCCTGCAACGTGGCGCGCAAGGCGCCCGCAACAGCCACGCCGGCAGCGCCGGCAGCAACTTCCTTCACAAATCCTCGACGTGTTGTATTGTTCTTGCCGATTCTGGCGAGACTCATAGAAGCATCTCCTTTTCGGTTACCGCAAACCAAATTTAACAGCGGGGCATGCGCCCATCATAATCCAACCTATTTGCCACGCCTAAGGAAAAGAAACAGGGAAGGCCTGCACCCCTGAGGAGATCCAACCGCTCCTGATAGGAGTGCCGATATGCCATTCCTAAGTTGAGGGCAATGCTTTCCGGGCTTCGCGGTCCGGATCGTTTCTTGCCTCGCAGACGTCGTCAAGGACCATGACTTCGCCCTTTTCAGAAGAATATTTCGGCCATTTCAGAAGCTCACCGCCGTTCGGATCCCCCGTTTTCATGAATTGCAGCAGGTAGCTGGCCATTTTGGTCGAGAGCTTCCGCGGTCTCGCTCCACCGCCCGTGTGCGTCAGCATCACGTCCGTGTTGTAGTACCAGAAGCAGATGTCGACGCAATGGAAAGCCCGAATCCGATTGTCAAACAGCGGCGGCTGCCAACAGAACCAGCTGACGAACACCGGAGCTTTTTGTTTGGATTTAGCATCGGCCAGTGCCACTACACTCTGCCGGTTGCTGCTCACCATCGACCAGATCTCGACCGGCTTCTTGCCAGGAAACGTTTTGGCATATGCATCGACGACATCCTTTGCCTTGTCTCCAAACCCGGCTCCGAACCCGGCCCTGTCTTTGACCTTTTCTACGACCTGGTCCAGCGTCACGTTTTCCAGCGTTGCGTCGGTCCAGCTCGGCGCCTGCTCGTTGAGCGTCGAGCAGATGATCATCGGGACTTCCGCCGCAGTGGATGCCGCCTCGGGCACATACGGGTGCTGCGGCAACACCGCTCCATCCACGAACGGGCTGAATCCGCGCCGCATCATGCCGCCGCCCGGAGGCATTTCGGCATTCAATTTCTGCTGCGCTTTGGTAGCGATGGCGTAATAGTCCTTCCACGGCATTTCCTGCAGTTTGCCAATCTGCGCCGGCGTCAATCCCGCTTCTTTCAAGACATACGAGCCAAGTTTTTCCGTATCGTCCTTCTCCGCAGCCCGAGTGGAAGCGCCGCTCAGGACCACGGCTTTTTGAAACAGTCCCTTGGCGGAAGGCATCGCCGTAAGCAAACACACCTTGGCGCCGCCGCCCGACTGCCCCATGATGGTCACATTCCCCGGATCGCCGCCGAAATTGGCGATGTTGTCGCGGATCCATTCCAGCGCGGCCACGATGTCGAGCATGCCGACATTGCCGGATGCGGCGAATTTCTCTCCGCCAACTCCCGCCAGATTCGTAAAACCCAACGGACCAAGCCGGTGATTGATCGAACAGAAAACGGCATTCCCAAAACGCGCAAAATTCTCGCCGTTGTATCCGTCGTGCTCAATGCCGTTACCGTTGGTAAACCCGCCGCCATGCAACCACAGCATCACCGGCCTTTTCTGGCCGTCCTTGATCGCCGGAGTAAATACGTTGATCCTCAAGCAATCTTCGCTCACATCGTCATAATTCCAGTGATCGCGAAACGACGCATATTTGTTGGCATACCGGTTGTCCATGTTTTGCGGAGCGGTGTTTCCCCACCAGATCGCCGGATACACGTCCATCCATGGTTTGGGCTTCTGCGGAGGCATGAATCGGTTCGCGCCCGACGTATCGGCGCCGTAGGGCATGCCAAGAAAGTAGTAAATGCCTCTCAAACGATAGCCCCGGACCTTTCCATATAGCGTATCCGCTTCAGCAATATTGTCGCCAATGAACAGGATCTGCGCATCCTCCTCCTTTTGCCCTTGCGATCCGCAGGAAGCCGAAGAAAGGATGCCTGCGCCGACAGCCACGCCGGCCGCACCTGCGCCTATCGTTTCGAAAAACTCACGTCTGTTTGACTTCATAGCGATGCTCCCTCTTTGTGAGGACGGCCCTCCAGAGCCGCCTGATGTGTGAAAATAAGCGGTTGAATCATAAATTGTTTTGAAAGCTGCACTCCGACATTTTAAAGTCTCGTCCCGATAACGAATGAGCTTCTCAGGCGGATATCGCGCGAGGAGCTTCCAACCATGATCGAATATGTGCCGGGATATATTTTCCAGTCGTGGCTTTCCGTATCCCAGGCGCTGAAACTGTCCCGGATGAGCTTCATCGTTACGACTTTGCTTTCCCCGGGTTTCAGCACGATTTTTTCAAAACCCTTCAACTGCTTCGGCGGTTCTTCCGCGGCGGCCGGGCTGCCAAGGTACAGCTGAACCACTTCGGCTCCTTCGCGGGTCCCCGTGTTTGTAACGCGCGCGGCCACCGTAGCCTGCGCATCCCCCGTGCGCCTCACCTGCAGATCGTCATAGCGAAACGTCGTGTAGGAAAGGCCGTAGCCGAACGGGAAAAGCGGCTCCTGGTTTTTGGCGTCGTAAAACCGGTAGCCAACCAGAACGCCTTCCGAATAATTCGCCGTCATTCCGTCGCCAGGATAATCGAGGAAGGAAGCGCCCGCGCCCTGGTGTTCGTTGGCGGGGAAAGTCATCGCGAGTTTACCGGAAGGATTGACATCGCCGAACAGCAGGCGTGTGATCGAACTGCCGGCCTCCTGTCCCGGGTAGAACGCATCGATCACCGCCGCCACTTTGTCAAGCCACGGCATCGCGACCGGATTGGAATTGTGGAGGACAACGACGGTCCGCGGATTGGCCTGTGCGATCGCCGAAATCAGTTTGTCCTGATCGCCGGGCAAGCCGAGCGTAACTTTGTCCTGGCCTTCGCCCAACTGCTCGGCCGCGAAAACTACGGCAACATCCGACTGTTTTGCCGCCGCCACAGCCTTGGCCAGCACGTCGGGATCGGGCGGCTGCCAGCCAAGTGCCAGCCCCGGCCCCATGATCGCCGAGGCGTTAGAGTATTTCAGCTCAATGGGAACCGCGCGGCCGGCCTTCAGATAAATGGTACCCTGCACTGTCTGTCCGAAGTCGGCCCGCATCATGGTCGTGACCGGTCTGTGATCGACATACAGCTGAGCCGTTCCGGATCCGGTCACCGAAAATACATAATCTCCAGTGCCGGGCGGAGTCAGGCTTCCCGTCCAGCGGGCGGACCAGGCAATGCGTTGCGGCATGCCGCCGCCGGCCGGAGGAGCGCCGGTTCCTCCGGCCGGGGCTGGTTTGGGAGCAGTGCCTGCTGCAGGCGCGCCTGGCGGTGGCGCTCCACCGACCGTGGCGCCGCGCACGGACGACGCAGGCAGGCCGAGCGCAGTGTAATACTCGTTGGGCGGATTGCCGACATTCTGCACCCCCGGTTCCAGGCGTGCAACAACCGGAAGACCGGTGGAGTTGGAGGAGCTGAAGTAGCTGGCCGTCAGTCCCTGGCCCTCGCCCGACGACGGCTTCAATGCGCTCGCCGGAATTGCCTGGAGCGGGCCGATACCCGCTGTCCCTGCCGCGTAGGTCACCTTGATCCCGTTGCCCGCACGCGTCCGAATCGCATCCAGGGGAATACTGACTTTGGTCGCAAATACGTGGGCGCTGCCGTTGAGTCCGATGGTGACGTTGGAACCGGCGTCATCCCCGATCACGGCGATGGATTTGACTTTTGCCGCGTCGATCGGCAGCACAGCCAATCGATTTTTCAACAGCACCGCCCCTTCCTCTGCCACTTTCCGCGTCAGAGCCTGATGCTCCGGTGTGGAAACGTCTGCATCCGGCTTTCCCTTGGAAGGCGAATCGAAAATGCCGATCCTGAAATAGGGCGTCAGGTTATAGTAGAGCATCCGGTCCAGATCGCTCTCCTTGAGCTTTCCCTCTTTGACATACGTGCCGACTTCCCTGCCGCCGACGCGTGTCACCCCCGCGAGAGCCGCAGCGAGCGGATCGCGCTGCGCAAAAGCCGCATCCGGTGCGATGAATCCGTCGAATCCCCATTCGCGCAAATAGCCCAGCAGTTCGGAATGATTGCAGGAAAATCGGCCGTTTACCTGATTGTACGAACACATGATGCCGCCGGTGCCCCCTCGCTGGACTGAGGCTTTGAATCCGGGCAGAAAAATCTCGTGCAGCGCCTTTTCGGCGATCCTGGCATCGATGCCGGCATTGTCCGGAAGGATGCCGCACCGCGTATTCTCCTGGTTATTGCCTGCGTAATGCTTGAGGACCGTCAGGACCTTCTGTTCGTTTAGCGCCTTGATTTCTGCCACGGCAAGCTCGGCCGTCAGATATGGGTCTTCGCTGAATGTTTCCCCGTTGCGCCCCCAGCGCCAGGTGCGCATGATGTTGATCGTGGGACCCAGCACGGAGTCGGACCCTTTGCCTACGAATTCCTCGCCCATGGCCTTACCGAATTGAGCGGCCAGGTCGCGATTCCAAGTTGCGGCAAGCGTCACCGCATTGGCAAAGGCCGTCACGTTCCGCCCGCGCGCGGATGGGCTGGTTCCCATGGTGGCGACACCGTTGGGCCCATCGGATCCTCCTCCCGAGGTCAATTCGAGACGCTTGTTCGCGCTGCGGCCTGTAATGCCGCCCAGTTCGGCCAGCTTTTCCTCGAGTGACATGCTTGCGATCGCTTCCAGCGCGCGGCATCCCGGCGGCTGTTTCGGATTGAGCCAGGGCTTCTCTTCCGCCCCCGGATTGCACGGCCCGACATCGATGCCGGGGATCTGGGCGACACGCAACGCCGATTGGGAATGCGCCGGGCGATCCATTTGTCCGGCGATGATACATAGAATTGCGACGAGAAAAATCGACAAGCCTTTGTAAACGCGATCCGCCTGCATGACACCTCCCGCGCCTGTGAATAACATGAATTTTCAGGAAACGCGCCTATTTTATACAAACGTATAAATTCTTGTATAGCTTTTTGGCGAAACGCACCCTAACAGGGACGCCGCAAGGGGAAAGCTACTGCCGGCTAACGACTGACTGCTGCCGCCTGCTTTATATCGATTTTACGCGAAGATACAAAGTTGAGAAATGCCACAACCGCGCCGCCCAAAAACACATACTTATAACCGCCCGGTCCGCCCTTATACCACGCCAGCCCTCCAAGAATGGGAAGGAAAATCGTGACCATGTGATCGACGCTGGTTCCGAGCGAAAGGCTTGGGGAAACGTCTTCGGGCTTCAATGCGATTTTCTTCATATAGGTGACTCGCGCCATATAGACGGAATCCAGAGTAATGTCCGTGACATAACACACATAGATGAAAGCGAGGGCTATAGAAGGACGAAAGAGGTTTTCGGCAAAGGCGTATCCCAGACACGTGAGGAAAAACAAAAATGCTTCCGTGCTCAGGACGATTCGCTCCCCCACCTTGTCGATCATGTGACCGACCCACGGCTTCACAAATATCCCGATGACTGCGACGATCAGGAAAAGCAGCGTCATCGTTGCGACCGGCTGCTTAAACACTTCGACCAGCACCCAGGGACCAAACGTGATGAAAATTTGTTTTCTCGCTCCATAAAGCATGCAGAGCCAGTAGTACAAACGATATTCTTTCCGGTAAACGAACCGTTTCTTGACGCGGACCGTCTGAGTCGGCCGGATAAAACTCATCAGGATTGCGGAGAGGAGAAATGCGACAGCGCCGATCGAAAACGCCGTGAAAAAGCTGATGTGCACAAACCGGTACAAAGCCCAGAGAGCCGCGGAGCTGACGACGACGGCGATATTGCCAATGGAGCTGAGCCGCCCGAGGATCTTGCCCATGCCGTCATACTCCGCAAAGCTCATGCCGATGCTCCCGCTCAGAGGCATGAAAATATGCTGTCCCATGCTGTAGATGAACATGACCAGGATAACCAGGGCGTAGTGAGGCGGAATAATTCCGAGACAGAACATCCCGAGGGCCGCCAGCAGATTGGCCGCCACCGAAATGCGCGCATCCCCGCCGAGGAACGAAAGGCTGCCAATGGTCAGAACCACGAGCAGGCCCGGAATCTCGCGCGGAAATTCCAGCGCCGACCGGTGGATGATCAGCATTCCAAAATGTTCTTTAAGATAATTCGTCAGAGTCGAGCCGTCCACACTCTGGGCGACTCCCAGGAAGATCCCGGAAATCAAAAACAGAATGAAATCCTTTTCCGAGCCTCTCACGACTCCCTTGATGGACTTGATCATGAACCGGCACCTCAGTTTCTCTGCGCGTTCGCTTTTCAACTCCGCATACTGGTAGGTACGCCTTATATGGCATCCGTTTCAGCGGACACAAGCCCAAAATGCATGGGCACATCACAAAAACGAAACCCATGCGGCATTCGCCGGGGACGGCGGCGCTCCCGGGAATCGCGGCGCGGATTTCCAATTGCCTTTCGCCGACACCCGGATTACTCTCTGCCTGCACATATGATCATGTATGCCTTGACCGTATTTCTGAGCGCGTTCCTGCTGTTTCTGGTGCAGCCGATTCTGGCCAAGTACATTTTGCCCTGGTTCGGCGGCAGTCCCGGAGTCTGGAACACGTGCCTGCTGTTCTTCCAGGTGCTGCTGACGGCCGGCTATGGATTCTCCCATCTGCTTGCCGGAAAGTTTGCTCCTCGACGCCAGGCGGCCGCGATCCTGGCACTGCTCGTTGCCACGATCGCCTTCCTGCCCATCACGCCCGCAAAGACCTGGCTGCCCGAAAACATTTCCGCCCCGACGTGGTACATCCTGAGGCTCCTTGCGGCCAGCGTGGGCGCTTGCTATTTCCTTCTGTCCGCCATTTCCCCCCTGATGCAATCCTGGTATAGCCGGACCCGTCCGGATCTTTCTCCCTATCGTTTATACACGCTCTCGAATCTCGGTTCGCTCATCGCGATTGTAGGCTACCCGATCGTCATCGAGCCGACTCTGGGTCTGGGGCTTCAAACAAAGATCTGGTCGATCCTGTATATCGTTTTTGCCTTCCTCTGCTGCGCGTGCGCGCTGAAGCAATGGAACATCCGATCCGCGGCTCATCCCCAAGCCGAGTGCGCCGCGCGGGAAACGACAAGCATTCCTGACTCCGCTCCCGGTTGGGCGGATCGCGGGATGTGGCTTTGCCTGGCCGCGCTGAGCTCGACGATGCTGATGGCTACGACAAATCAGCTCTGCCTGGATGTCGCCGTCGTCCCGCTGCTGTGGCTGCTTCCCATGGGACTTTATCTTCTATCCTATATTCTATGCTTTCACAGCGAGCGTTGGTATTCGCGGGCCGGATTCGGCATTGCACTCATTCTGGCGCTTGGCCAGACGTGCTGGATTCTCACCCAGGGAATTTATATCGGACTGCAGGTCCAGATTCTCTCCTATGCGTTTACGCTTTTTGTCTGCTGCATGGTATGCAACGGTGAGTTGGTGCGGTTGAAACCCGCACCGCGCCACCTGACGTCTTTTTACCTGATGATTTCCGCCGGAGGCGCGCTGGGCGGAGTCTTCGTCACGCTCATCGCGCCCCACGTGTTCAGGGGGTATTGGGAGTTCCACCTGGGACTCGCCGGAACCGCGTTGGTCTTTCTGATCGTGCTGTTCCGCGACCGACTGGGTCCTCTCTATGGCGGACGCCCGATCGGTGTGTGGTCTCTGCTGTCTCTGTTATTCCTGATCCTGGTCGCGGCCCTGGGTTTTCAAATTCGGGACAACCTGAAGGATGCCGTGGCCGTGAAGCGCAATTTTTTCGGGACTCTCAAAATTCTGGATGAGGATGCAGCGAACCCTGAAAAGCACCGCGTCGTCCTGATGCACGGACGCATCGAACACGGATACCAGTTCACGGCGGCGGACAAACACTACTGGCCGACATCGTATTTTGGTCCCAGCAGCGGCGCGGGAATCGCGATCTGTGATCACCCCCGCCGCCTCGACCCCAGTCTGCGCCACCTGCGCATCGGCGTCATCGGGCTCGGTACGGGAACACTGGCAGCCTACGGCGAAGAAGGAGATTACATCCGCTTCTACGAAATCAATCCCGACGTCCTCCGCTTCTGCGACAAATACTTCACCTATCGGCAAGACGCAGCCGCGCAAGTGGAAGTCGTTCTCGGGGATGCCCGCATATCCATGGAGCGCGAGAAAAACCATCAGCAGCCTGGAAATTTCGATGTGTTCGCCGTGGATGCTTTCAGCAGTGACGCCGTTCCCGTGCACCTTCTCACGCGCGAGTGCTATCTAAATTACTGGTACCATCTCAAAAAGGACGGAATCCTGGCACTGCACATCAGCAGCCGCTATTTCAATCTCAATCCGGTCATCCGCAGTCTCGCATATTTGGACAGAGACCGCGGCATGAAGGCTATCCTCGTTGACGATCCGGGCAGTACGATGCAGGAAACCGATCCCACACGCTGGATCCTGATCACGTCGAATCAGAAGTTTCTCAACCAGCCGCAGGTAAAAGTCGCCGCAACGCCCTGGCCCATCGCAGACGCTCCCGATCTTCTGTTCACAGACGATTACAGCAATTTGTTCCGGCTGCTAAAGTAGGGAAAAAGCAGGAGGCAGAAGACAGGAGACAGAATAGGAGTCGATGCGTTTTTCAGATGAAGAACCTCCCAAAGCTGCTTAACAACTATTATAAATGCAGCCTATAACACCTATCTGTCTTCTGTCTTCTGTCTCCTGAATTTCGTCAAACCCAGGACTTTGCGGGCTGATAATCGAAGGGTTCCATGGAGAAGCTGCCGCGTCCCTGCGTCAGGGAGCGCATCTGCGTCGAATATCCGAACATCTCGGCCAGGGGCACCAGGCCACGGACCAGCGCCACACCGTCGAGCATTTCCGTGTCGTGAATCTCGGCCCTCCTGGAGCCCAGGTCTTTCATGATGGCACCCAGGAATTCCTCAGGCACGCGGACCTCCAGGCTCATGACAGGTTCGAGCACGATCGTCTGCGCCTGCGCGATCGCCTCACGCAATGCCAGCGTCATCGTTCCCAGCAGCGGAACGGAAACGTCGGGCGGATCGTTGTGGCGGAAATCCAAAACGTTCACTTTGACATCCACGATCGGGTACCCGTGCGTGCCGCCGGAATTACATCCCCGGAGGAGGATCTCCTGAGCCTCGCGTTCGAGCGAGGACGTCAGCAACTTCGATATGCGCGAAACGTCCACTTCGACCGGAGCGAGGCTGCGATCGCCCGGCGTTCTGGGTCGCGGGAGAATTTCGACGGCCGCCTTGCCGCTGACCAAAACATCGCTGATGCGTTTTTCGAATTCGCCTTTGCCGACTCCGCGCGCGGTCACGGTTTCGCGATAGGAAACCCTGGGCCGTCCGAAAAAGGCCGACACGTTAAATTCCCGCAGCATGCGGTTGCGCGTGACTTCGAGGTGCAGTTCTCCCATCCCCGACAAAATCATCTGTCCGGTATCTTCATCGGTGCCGACAACGAGCGTCGGATCCTCGCGCAGCAGGCGGGTGACGACCTCATACAGGCGATCACGGTCCGCGGAGGTCTGCGTTTCAACCGCCATGGAGACAACTGTCTGGGGGAAATGAATCGGCTCGAACGTGATCGGGTGCTCCGGATCGCACAGAGTATCCCCCGTCCGGATATCCTTCAAGCCGTGGACGGCCACGATATCGCCGCAGCGTGCTTGTTCGACAGGCTCCGTTCGATCGGCGTGCAGGCGCAAAATGCGGCGGAGGCGAAGACGCGTTTTCGTCCGCGGATGATAGCAGCGCTCCTCCGTCGAGAGGGAACCCGAATAAACGCGCAGCCAGAGATAGTCGGTGCTGGACGTGGCAACGACCTTGAAGACAAGTGCCGAAAACGGCGCGTCCAGGGTCAAAGGACGGAGAATCGGTTTTCCGGTCTCCAAATCCATTCCCTGCGCAGCCGGACGATCCAGCGGCGAAGGCAAATAATAGCAAATCGCGTCCAGGACCGGCTGAACGCCCAGGTCGCGCAGCGCGGCGCCGCACAGAACAGGGATCAGGTTGCCGCTCAACGTCGCTTCGCGGATCGCCCGCCGGAGATCCTTGGCGCTGACCGGATCTCCCGACAAATATAGATCCGCCAGCCACTCCACGCTATTGGCAGCGCATTCCACTAGACGGCTGCGGGCGGCCTCTACGGCCTCGGTCATCTCCTGCGGAACTTCGAGAGTTTCAATATCGCGGCCGCGCGTTGAAGGATCGAAGAGCGTCAGCCGGCGCTCGATAACATCGACGATCCCGTCCAATCCGTTTTCGGCGCCGTGCGGGAGATTGACCAGCGCGGCTTGCGCCCGGAGACGCGTTTCAATCTGCTTGAGGACGCGCTGATGATCGCTTCCGGCGCGGTCCAGTTTATTGATGAATGCCAGGCGCGGGATCTGGTAGCGATCCGCCTGATGCCACACGGTCTCACTTTGCGGCTCGACGCCCTCCACTCCCGAAAAAATGACGACAGCTCCGTCGAGCACCCTCAGGCTGCGCTCCACCTCGGCCGTGAAATCCACATGCCCCGGCGTGTCGATCAGGTTGATCTGGTGGCTGTTCCAGGCGAAGGTAGTCGCCGCCGCGGAAATAGTAATGCCTCTTTCCCGCTCGTCATCCCGGAAATCCATGACGGCCTGCCCGTCATGCACCTCGCCGATCTTGTGCGTGCGCCCGGAATAGAAAAGAAAGCGCTCTGTGGCAGTCGTCTTCCCAGCATCAATGTGGGCGATGATGCCGACATTTCGCACTCGCTCCAGCGGTGTCACTGCCATTCAATCCCCCATTAATTTCGGTGACAGGCTCCTAAACCTCGAAATTGCGCACAGGCGGAACCGAGTTTCATCAGACGGCCATTTCGAGGTTTAGGAGCCTGTCACCGAAATTATTTACTCTCGCAGCAAGATGCGATTTCGTCAAGAAAAACAGCAGTCGGCTTACTGCCGCCTAAAAAGGGTTTGCGTGCAGCCGTGCTTTCAATAGAATCTATAGGGAACAAGGATTGAGTGCGTGGATGAAAAGACGGATCGAATTCATTGTTGAAGAAGTGACACCGACGGTTGGCGAGGTGCTCGAGGCGCAGGGCATGGCCGGTCGACAGAACATACCGGCGCGGATCATCGACCTGATGAACTCGGCACTCGAAATTTTCAAGCAGCTTGCCCAGCCTGTCGGCATGCTGGAGGAAATTCCCGTTTCTGCTTTTAGCGCCATCTATAACGGCAATGACCGAAATTCCCCGGAGTGCCCCGTGCCGGGCGTTGTCGCGCGTGCCGACGCACTGGCGGTTTTCGCGGCGACGATGGGAGAAGCGCTGATTACCAAGAGCGGCGAGCTGTTCGCCAAGGGAGGCCCCGCGCTGGGTTTCATGCTCGATGCGGTCAATTCCGCAGGCGCGGAGCGGCTCGGCCGGCTGATGTGCAAGAGATTTCTGGCGCTGCTGCCTCAAGAGCTGCACAATAGCAAGAAACTCAAGGCACAGTACTATTGCCCGGGGCACTGCGGTTGGCATCTTTCGGGCCAGGACCAGGTGTTTCAAATGCTGCATCCCGAGGAAATCGGCATGAAGCTCACATCGAGCTGGGCCATGTACCCGATCAAATCGATTTCCGGGGTGCTGGTTGCCGGGGAGATTGAGATTCACCGGTTCAAGCCGGATTTCTCTTTCTGTAAGGTCTGCAAGGAACACAAGTGCGTCCAGCGGCTTCGGCTGCTGGAAAGTGATGAGTAGGAAGGCAAGGAGTCAGAATTCAGGATACTAAATAAATGCATTCTGACTTTTCAGCATTGCAAACGCAGTGACCTGATTGATAGGAATCCACTATGGAAGACCTTTTGGGGCGGTTGAAGCGGGGCGAAGTCATCGTCGGGGACGGCGCTCTCGGCACGATGCTCATGCAGCGGGGATTGAAGATCGGCGAGCCGCCGGAGTCATACAATCTTTCAAGACCCGAAGTCCTCGAGGAAATCGCATCTCAGTACCTCGACGCAGGCGCGGAAATCGTCACCACCAACACCTTCGGCGCTTCCCCTCTGCGGCTGCAGCAATTCTCGCTTGATCAGGATACGGAGGCGATTAATCGCGCCGCCGTCGAGGCTGTGCGCAGGGCTGTAGGCGACAAGGCTTACGTCTCGGGGGACGTGGGCCCGTCCGCAAAAATGCTCAAACCGCTCGGCAACGCGGAACCTGACGAGATCTCTGCCAGCCTGCGCCGCCAGGTACGTGCTCTCCTGGCCGCGGGGATAGACATCGTTTGCATCGAGACCGTCATGGACTTGAACGAAGCCGTCCTTGCGATCAAGGCCGCGCGGTCGCTTGATTCCAAAATCCCGATCATGGCCACCGTAACCTTCGGGCGCACGCCGCAGGGTTATTTCACATTGATGGGATGCTCGGTTGAAGATGCTGTGGGAGCACTTGAAGGCGCCGGAGCGAATATCATCGGGTCCAATTGCGGCGAGGGAGCCGCCCAGATGGTCGAGATTGCGAGGGAATTCCGGCGGCATGCGCACGCTCCGGTGGCGATTCAAAGCAACGCCGGCCTGCCGGTCAAGGCCGAAGCGGGGCTCGTCTATCCGGAAACCCCGGATTTCGTGGCCGCCAAGGCCTCCGAGATGCTCGACCTCGGAGTGCAGATCGTCGGAGGTTGCTGCGGCACAACTCCGGAGCACATTCGCGCCATCCGAAAAATAGTAGATGATCGGCGCAAATAAAGGAAGCCGGCGAGATGCCTAATGCCGCATATTTTTTATTATAGGAATGTGGAACTGGAGGTGTTGAGGTCCGAAGGACCGGTAAAGAGTAGGCCCGACCGTCGGGTCGGGATAGAAGGATAAAATAAAACGAGCGCCGAAGGCGCGATACAAAAGGTGTCGCACCTTCGGCGCTCATTTAAAACAAAATGCCTATCCCGACCTGACGGTCGGGCCTATTCTCTATCGCCTCTTCGAGGCTCTCAGGATCTTCGAAGTGCGGCGGCTTGCTGCCGCTTTAGTCATTTATGCGTTTCCGGTTCCCGGTTTCGAATATAAGATGTCGACGCGGAACGGGAGGTGTTGAGGTCCGAAGGACCGGTATAGAATAGGCCCGACCGTCAGGTCGGGATTAGCGAATGAAATAGAGATGAGCACCAAAGGTGCGACACTTGCGAAGTGCCGCGCCCTTCGGCGCTCATATAAAACAAAATGCCTATCCCGACCTGACGGTCGGGCCTATTCTTTATCGCCTCTTCGAGGCTCGCAGGATGCCATGGAAGCAAAAGGTATGCAGCATTAGCCGCCCTCGGCGGCACACAGAGCTTAAAGCCAAGAGGTAAGGCGCAAAAGGCTGATTTTGTTGAGATTTTT